>JAZKIF010000199.1:960-18240 GCA_040385005.1 Pseudomonadota bacterium | reverse complement strand
CGCACGCGCATGTCGCCCGTGAGCAGCCGGAACAACTCGCCCAGCCGGTTGCGCACGCCCGCCAGGCCGAGCATGGGAACGCGTCCGGCCGCGAGCTCGATCGCCAGTGGCAGCCCGTCCAGCTGCTGGCAGATCACCGTGGCGTCCTCCACGTTGTCGGGCGTGATGTCGAAGTGCCGTGCCAGCGCCTGCACGCGCGCCTTGAGCAGGCGCACGGCGCCCGCTTCACTGGCGCGCCCCATGTCTCCCGGACCCGGCAAGGTGAGGGGCCCCAGCTTGTAGACGGCCTCCTCGGGATTGCGCAGCAGTTCCTGGCTGGTCACCAGCACGCGCACGAGCGGCAGTTCGCGCAGGAGTTGCCCGCACAGCGCGTTGACGGCCCCCACGAGGTGCTCGCAGTTGTCCAGGATCAGCACGGCGGCCTGGCCGTGCAGCGCGGCCACGATGGCGTCGAGCGGACGCTCGGTGTCCACGATGGTCGTGCCCAGGACCTGCGCCACCGCGTTGGAGACGAAGCGCGGGTCGCTGACCGACGCGAGTTCCACGATCCACACCGGGACGTGCGCCGCGATCTCCTTGCCCGCCGCCTCGGCCAGCCGCGTCTTGCCCATGCCGCCGGCGCCGGTCACGGTCACCCAGCGATGGCCGCGCAGCATCTCGCGCACCTCGGCGAGCTCCGCCTCGCGCCCGATGAGCGGCGGCAGTTCCATGGGCAGGTTGCCGCGCCGCGCATCGGACAGGTCACGCCCGGCCTCCACGGACTCGCTGGCAGCTGCCGGCTTCGACGGTGCGCCGGCGTCGACGCTGGATGCGGTGAACTGGTAGCCCCGGCCGGGGACGGTGGCGAGCGATTGCGAGCCGCACAGCTTGCGCAACTGCGAGACGTGGACCGAGAGGTTGTTTTCCTCGACGACCAAGCCGGGCCAGACGCGCTCCAGCAGTTCGTCCTTGCCGACGACACGATCGCGGGCGGCCACCAGCACCATGAGCAGGTCGAACGCGCGGGCGCCGACCTTGGCGGGCGCCCCGTTCACCAGCAGGCGGCGCTCCGCCGGCAGGATGGTGAAACCCTCGAAGTACAGCGCGTCGATTGCGGGCATGGCGATGTCAGCAGTGGATGTCGAGCTTGCCCATGGCGCGGAACATCGCGAACTGCCCCGGCGCACCCCAGGCGGGCGAGAACCCCTGCTTGAGCCGCGGCACCGGATCGGCCGTGCGCAGCAACTCGATCACCGGCTCCATCACCAGGTAGACGAGGTCGCGTCCGAGGCAGTTGTGCTCGTTCGGGTAGCCGAGCCCGAAGCCGGGTCCCTTCTTCTGCCGCTTGAAGTTGACCTGGTCGGCGTCAGGACCGTATTCAAGCGGATCGTGGTTGGCGGAGGTGAACGACAAGGTGATGCGGTCGTCCTTGTTCAGCGTGATCCCGCCCAGCACAGTTGCGTCGTCGATGACGTAACGGTCGGACAAGGGCGCCGACATGTCGACGCGCAACAGCTCGTCCACGACGTCCTTGTTGCTGATCGATGCATCGGTCCTGAGTTGCTGCAGCAGCGCGCCATCGTCCCTCAGCAGCCGCCAGGTGACGAGCGCGATGAACCACTGCAGCGGAAGGAAGCCCGCCATCGCCACCGTCAGCGCGTTGGCGGTCTGCTCGACCTGCAGCGCGCTGTAGTTGTACAGGGGCTTGTTGCTGGTTTCGTCATGCACCCTCGCCATCTGCTGGATGCCGTGGTACAGCCTTCCCGGCACGGCTTGCGAGGCGAACTCGTCGATCAGCAGCCTGGCCAGCTCGACGAACTTGACCGCCAGCTGGAGATCGACCGAGAGCGACGGTATCGGCGTGGCGATCTCCAGGCATTTCTCGATCCCCGCGACGATCTTCGGATCCTGGGGCAGTCCCATCAACTCGAAGAACGCACCGCGCGCGACCGGCTTGGCGAAGGCGCTCATCCAGTCCAGCGGCTTGGCCTGGCCCTGGTTGCGGCAGCTCGCATAGGTGCTTGCGACGAGAGGCCCGATGCCCGGCGCCGTGGCGGTCAGCGCCTGCTGGAACAGCGCACCGATCTCCGCGCGGCAGTGCGTGTGCGGATCCGGGTCCATGTTGAGCAGGCCCGACGGCTTGTCGCTGGTGCTCTTGCGCTTGCGGAATTTGGTGAGGCTGTTCGCGACCTCGGCCACGTGCCGGTGGCTGAAAACCCAGGTGCTCTTCATTTTGGGCAGCGCCACGACCGGCGCGTGGTCCCGGAACCACTCGTAGTACTTGAAGGGTTCGTCCCGGAATTCCTTGACCCGGGGATCGAACGTCTCAGGGTCGGGCGCGATGGGGTCGCCTGCGAGCCAGAGATCGAGCTGCTTGATGAAGGGTCGCGTGGACGGCTTCTCCTCGCCCACATCCGCGGCCAGCAGGGCCAATGCCGCGAGTCCCGGCATGAAGAGGTAGACGCAGCCGATCGTCTGCACGAGGCGCGGCATGTCGAGGACGGCTTCGCCCCCGTTCGGCAGCGGGATGCGGTATTGACCCGTCATGCCGCCCGCGGTCCGCTGCGATCCGAGAACCGGATCCTGCTGCCCGACTATGCCGGTGGTCGCACGGTCGCCCTGGGCCCACTGCCGCAGGATGAACTCGAACTGCCGGTCGAGGTCGGCGCACATGAAGATGCCGATCAGCCCGCGCGCAACGCCGTCGTCGGGATGGTTCGGATCGAACGGCAGTCCGTATGGCATGCCCCTGCGCAGCAGGCGCCGGCTGTGCGGGCGCCCGGCCACGATGGAGCTGCGCGGATTCATGCGGCGAACATGGGCGCCGATCGGGCAACGCAGGCCATGCGAGTCATCCGGCGTTCCCTTGCGATCATCGGTCGGCAGGTAGTCGAAGTCGTTGCCCGGCTCCGGCGCCTTGGGCGCTTGCTGGCCGGGTGACTTCGAGACCGGCGTGCCGTCACGCCAGCGGCCCATGATCTTGGCCGCGAACCACTCGGCGGGCATGCCGTACTTCTTCGCAGCTTCGGCCAGCAGCGTCTCGAATGCGGCCACGTCCTGCTGGAGGATCTTGAATGCCGCGAAGGTCGCGTTCTGGCCCAGCGCGGGCGAGAGCCCGCCCAGGGAGTCGTGGCCACCGAAGACGTTGCGGTAGCCGGACCCGAGAAGGAACTCGCCGACGTTGGCGCGCGGCAGCGTCTCGTCGTCCGCTCTGGGGGGCGCATCGGTCGTTGCAATGACCGGGTGCGAGAGCCCGTCGGCGTAGCCGAAGTGCACGACGCGCCGATCGGGCGAGCTGGGTGCGGCAAGCGCGTTGCCGAGCAAGGCCTTGTTGACCAGTGCGAGTCGATTCGCGCGCGCCAGCACGAGGAGCTTTTCGCTCCAGTTGGCCCGTTGCTCCTCGCTGTCCGCGTGGATCGACACGACCAGATGGATGGCATTCGAGCCGCCGAACTCCCAGTAGGTCGGATCGCTGTCGTCGACGTCGCCGTTGCGGTCCGCCGCGTCCGGGTCGTCGGGACCCCGGGTGAAGGCCTTGTGCCCCAGCCCGAAAGCCGCCTGATCTTCCTCGCCGACCCCGATTTCGCAAAGGCCCTGAAAAGTGAAGCCCACGTTCAGGAAGTAAGGCGGGCGAATCGCCCAGGTCGCGTCGCTGCCGATGCGCAGTTCGCTCTCCGGTTTAAGCAACTGGGCCAGGAAAGCGCGCGCTCCCGGAGGTGACTCGATGCGAAACCCCGCATGCCAGACGAACGCCGCATCCACGCCCCGCAGGATGTTGGCTTGCACGTCCGCGCGCGTGACGCTCACGGGGACGGGGTCGGCCATGACGGGCCCGATGCCGGACGCGCCCGTGATGTCGATCACCGTGCTCTGCTCGTAGGCAGAGTACATGCCGATGCCGCCGCCCCCGAGGCCTTTCAGCCCGAGGTTGTGCCGGCAGATGAAGTCGAGAAACTCCGCGGGATGGTCCTTGACGGACAGCGGGGGATGGTCCTCGATGTAGCCCAGGATCGAGTCGAACTGATCGCCGATCGCCAATACGAAGTCCATCACGTACGCGTCGAATTCGCCGTCGAAGGAAGTGATGACCTGCAATGCCGCCATGTCCGGCGTCGGGACGAACCGCGCGAAATGGACGTAGTGGAGATTCTGGAGGGCCGCATAGATCTGCTTGCGCGAAGCGTTGATCTTGCCGAGGAGTTCCTCCATCTGCCGGGGCTCTTTCAGCCTGAGCCAGAGATTGAGGCCGGAACTGACGGAGTCCGAACCGCCGCCCTGTGTGATGCATCCCAGGTTGTGCATGGGTACTCCTCCGTGATTCCGGCCGATTCTGAACGGGTCCCTTCTCCCTAGCAATATCCCGCAACAAGATTTAGGAACGTTTAGGCCGCGCCAGAAAGCGCGCGACCGCAAAGCCTGGGAAGGCTTTGCGGTCGCGCATCGGGGTTACCCGACGGAGGACTCCGCCGATTCCTCAGGATGGAGCGATCAACGCCCGTCCTTGTCCGAGTCGCCGGGGATCGCGCGCTCCACCGCGTTGCTCGCGCGGTCCCATGCATCGCGGGCGGCGGGGCGGGCATGCTCCCATTCGAGCGACGAGCTGCCGCGCGCGCGGTTCCAGTCGCGGCCCAGTTCCGGCTCGATGTCCTCGAACTTGCGGTCCGGATTCTTGTTCCACGAATCGACGCCGGCGCGGTACGCGGGCTGGTAGTCGTCGAAGGCGACGTCCTTGCGGGCGTACGGACGGCTCGAATGGTTCTCGCGCCAGTACTTGTCTTCGATCGCCGGGTCGGCGGTCTTCCTGCCCATCATGGCGCCGGCAACGGCACCGACCGCCGCGCCGATGGCCGCACCCACCGGGCCCGTCACGCCGCCGGCCAATGCACCGGCTGTTGCGCCACCCGCCACGCCGCCCAGGGCCGCGCCGCCGAGTGCGCCGACGCCCGTGCCTGCTGCCTTCTTGCCGGTGGTGATGTCTTTGTCCTTGTCCATATCGTTGCTCCTTGATTGCGAAGGACACAGCGTATTCGGGCGAGGTCGCGTCGCGATGAGGAAAGTGCGCACGTTGGGCAGGGCGCCAGTCCTGCGGCGCTGTCATCCGAAGGAGACACAGCGGCAATCGGGGTGCGACAGCCCAACGCACGGCGATAGCAAAATGACGCGTTCACTCAGTCCACCTCAGCGCGTGCCGCTACCCACGAGCATTTCGCAAGGGCCGACGAAGCCTTCCTCGCTCGTCTCGAACCGGGCCAGCGTGGTTTCGATCTCGGCCCACGTCGCGGCGCGTTCGTCCTCGTGCATGCCGGACATCATCTGCAGCAGCGCGCCGAAGGACTCGCGCTCGAAGCGCACGCACTCCGCAGCCGTCGGCACGCGCAGCGGCGAGTCGACCTTGCGCACTCGCACGTCGCGAAAGCCCGCCTGCTCCAGCGTTCGGGCGAGCGCGCCTTCGCCGCCCAGCGAGAACGGCCCCGGCTGGCCCGGCAAGGGCGCAGGCAACTGCGCGCGACGGCGAATGATGCCGACCGGCAGGGCAAAGAACGGATTCTTCTCCGGCGTGGAATACACCACCGCGGCGAAGCTGCCGCCGGGCCGCAAGGCGTGCCGGATGCCGGCGAGCGCGCGCTGCTGGTCGGGGAAATAGATCAGCCCGACGCGCGAGATCGCGGCGTCGAACGAAGCTGGCGGCAACAGGTCGTGACGCTCGCCGTCGAGCTCCCGCGTCTCGACATTGACGAGGCCGGCCTTCTGCGCGGCCGCCTTGGCGTAACTCAGGATGGTGGGCGAAATGTCGGTGGCCAGGACGTAGCCGGACGGACCGGTACGGCGCGCGGCGACCAGCGTCTGTTCGCCGGCCCCCGCGGCGATGTCGAGCACGCGTGCGCCCGGCCCGATGCCGGCCGCATCCAGCATCGCTTCGGTCGCCGGGCCCAGCCAGCGTGCGAGCAGGGGAGACCAGCGGTCCCACGCTTGCGCTGCTGTCTCCCACTGGGTGCGGGTGGTCGCGCGAAACTTGTCGGGATCGAACGTGGCGGCGGCGGTGGGGGTCTGAATTGCTTCAACCATGACGGCTCTCCTTGCGGGCGGTGCCGGCGCGACATGCGTCGACTGGCGTCAAGGTATGCCGCCCGCGCGCTTGCTTCAAGTCCAGATTCTGGAGCCCACAAACCGGGTGACGCGGCATAGACTGTGTCCATGATCGACTACATGCAGTTCTGCACGGTGGCCCGCGGCGCCGAGGTGCTGGGCGAGCTGTGGACGCCGCTGGTGGTGCGGGAGCTGCTCTGCGGCAGTTGCCGCTTCAACGACATCCACCGTGGTGTGCCGCGCATGTCCGCGACGCTCCTCACGCAGCGGCTGCGCAAGCTGGAGTCGATCGGGGTGATCGAGCGGGTGCGGGCAGGCAGGAACTGGGAGTACAAGCTCACGCCCGCGGGCGAGGAGCTGCGACCGATCGTGGTCGCGCTCGGCCACTGGGGTGCGCGGTGGATCGGCAGCCGGCTGCGAAAAGAGCAGCTCGATGCCGGCTTCCTGATGTGGGACATCCGGCGTTTCGCGCATATCGACGAGTTCCCCGAGGGACAGCGCACCGTCGTGCATTTCCGCTTTCGCGACGCACCGGCTGCCGAGCGCCTGTGGTGGCTGGTGGTGGAAGATGGCAGCGCAGATCTGTGCCGGGACGATCCGGGTCACGACGTGACGGTGATCGTGGAATCCACGGTCCGCTCGCTGACCGGGATCTGGACCGGCGACAGTGACCCGAAGCAGGAGATCGGCGCGGGATCGCTGGTGGTGCAGGGCGCCGGGCGCGGGGGCCAGACCCTGTGGCGCTGGTTGGGGCGAAGCATGTTCGCGCCGACGAGACTCGCCGTGCGTGGACAGGCCGCGTCAGCGTGACCGATCGCCAAACTGCCGAGCTGTCGCCCGCAAAGCGCGTGATCTAATCAACGCGAGCTGGAAGCAACTGACCGACTTCGTCGGAATTCTTTCAACGCAAACATTGAAGGAATGCATAGATGGTCAACAAGTCCGAGCCGGGAAAGCCTTTGAAGGAGGCCGATGCCGAGACAAAGCTGCAAGAGGCCCTTGCCCGAGTGAAGCTCGCCAGCGACAGGCATGCCGCGGTGGTTTCCGTCGTGAGCCGCGTCGGTGTATCGGCACAGGACAAACGACTGGCGCAAGCGGAAGGCAAGAAGGTCGACCAGGAGCTGCGCGATGCGAAGCGTTTGCTTCGCGATGCGCAGTCACTCACGCGTAAATAGCAAGTCGCGCGTCGCCCACCTACGCCAGGTTCAACGCAATCTCGTCCGCCGCCCGCCGCAGGTGCGGCAAGTAGAAGTCGATGGCTTCGCGCTTCTTGAAGCGCGCGGGATTGAAGCTGATCCCGGCAGCCGCAACGACCTTGCCGCGCCGGTCGCGCACCGGGACCGACAGGCCGATGACGCCCAGGACGAGTTCTTCCACCACGAGGCTGTAGCCGTCGCGGCCTGCGGCCTCGATCGCGCGCGTCAGTGCCGGCAGGTCGGTGAGGGTGTTGGGCGTCAGCTTCTTCACTGAGCTGCCCTTGAGAAGTTGCTGCCGCTGCTTCGGCTCGAGCGCCGATAGCAGCACACGGCCGACGGACGTGGCGTAAGCGGGCAGCCGGGTGCCCACGCCCATGCCGCGGCTGAGGAAGTCGCGCCCCTGCACGCGCACGAGATACACCGCTTCCGTTCCGTCGAGGATGGAGAGCGAACACAGCTCGTTCAATTCCCGGGCGAGGGTCTCCAGCACGTCCTGCGCGCACCGGTAGATGGGAATCGAATTCAGGTAGACGAAGCCCAGGTCCAGCAACTTGGGCGTGAGCGAGAAGCGGTCGACATCCAGCGTCGCATAGCCGAGTTCCACCAGGGTCAGCAGCATGCGGCGCACCGTGGCGCGCGGCAGGTCCGCGTTCTGGGCGATCTCCGCGAGCGTTGCCGTCGGCCGCTGGAGCGGAAACGCGCGTATCACTTCCAGGCCCTTCGCGAAGGCCTCCACGAACTGGTCGTTGCGGCGCGGACCGGCACCCGCCGCTGCCTCGCTTTCCGTTGCCTTGCTTGACATGGCTTTCCTCCCGTGCAAAGATTCATTCACTGAGCGAACAGGTGTTCACTCAGTGAACAGAAGCTTAGCATGAAACCTGCGGTGATGAAGAAGATCGGCCTTGTCGGCGGGATCACCTGGCACTCGACGATCGAGTACTACCGGGAAATCAACCTGGAGACCGGCCGGCGGCTCGGAGGAGTGCGCAGCGCGGCCCTGGCGATCGAGTCGCTGGACTTCGAGGAAATCACGAGGCTTGGCGCGCAGGAGCGGGAGGACGAGGTCTTTGCACGCTTTCTGGCCGCGGCCCTGTCGCTCAGGCGCTCCGGCGCGGATGTCATCGCGTTGTGCGCGAACACCGCCCATCGCCGCGCGGACCGGCTGGAAGAACGGCTGGGGCATCCCCTGGTGCAGATCGGCGACGCGATCGGTGACGCCGTGCGCGCCGCGGACTTGTCGAGCGTCGGGTTGCTGGGCACTGCCCGCACGATGACGGAGCCCTTCCTGCGGCAACGGCTGGTCCGGAAGCACGGTCTCGAGGTGCTGGTGCCCGACGCGCCTGTGTGCAGCGAGATCGACCGCTTCATCTTCGGCGAGATGGCCGCGGGCGTGTTCTCGCGGCAGGCGCGCGATGCTGTCCAGCGCGCCAGTGCGGAACTCGTCGCGCGTGGCGCGCAAGGTGTCATCCTGGGCTGCACCGAACTGCCCATCCTGATGCTCGGCGTCGAGATGCCGGTTCCGACTTTTGACACGACCCGCCTGCATGCCGTCTCCATCGTGGACGCGGCACTGGCCTGAGGAGACTTGCATGGAGGCGCTTGCGATCAATCTCGATCACCTGGGTACTGCGGTGGAAGATCTCGACGCGGGCCGGCTCGCATTCGAGAAGTTGGGCTTCCGCATGACGCCGCGCAGCCAGCATCGCGGTGCGGCGGCGCCCGGCGGCCCGGTGGAGCTGTTCGGGCAGGGCAACCACTGCGCGATGCTGGAGCAGGGCTATCTGGAGGTCCTGGGAATCTTCGACCGCACACTGCCGACCCCGGCGCAGCAATACCTCGACCGTTACGAGGGCCTGCACATCGTGGGCCTCAAGCCCGGCTCGATCGACCGGCTGCGCGCGCTGGCCCGCGGCGGCGGCGCGCTCGATGCTCCGCGCGAGCTGGGACGGGAAGTCGACTTCGGGCCCAAGGGGCTGGAGCGGCGCCGCGCTGAATTCATCAACGTGAAATTCCGCCCGGCCGTCTTTCCGGAAGCGACGTTTCTGTACACGCAGCACCTGACCCCCGATGTGATCTGGCAGCCCCACCTGTTGGCCCACCCGAACCGGGCGCAGGCGCTGCAGTGCGTCTACATCTGCGCGAGCGACGCACAGGGGTTGGCGGACAGGCTTGCCGGCGTGCTGCAGGTTCCCGCGGAAACGGTGGGGCCCGGGCTGATCGCATTCCGTCTCGAGAGCAGCTCGCTTCGCATCGTGACCCCCGAGGCATGGGAGCGCATGTTCCCCGCAGCTCCTGCGCCGCGCACGCCTCGGCCCGTGGGCTTTGTCGTGCGCACCTCCTCACTCGAGTCCGCTGTCGACCAGCTGGATCGCAACGGCATTCCCTTCCAGCGCTGCGAGGAGGGCGGGGTCTATGTTCGCCCCGACTTCGCATGCGGCAATGTCATCCACTTCACCGAAAGCCACTGAATCATGCGGATCCTGCTCAGCCTCGCGTTCCTCGTCTTCACGCAACTCGCGAACGCCGCGTTCCCCGACAAACCCATCCGCCTGGTCGTGCCGTGGCCGGCGGGCGGCGCATCGGACACGCTCGCGCGCATCGTGAGCACCGAAGCATCGAACATCCTCAAGCAGCCCATCGTCATCGACAACCGGGTCGGCGCCAGCGGCACAATCGCGACCGAAAACGTCGCGCGCGAGAAGGCGGACGGCTACATCCTGCTGTGGGCGATCGCGAACCACACCACCAACCACGAGCTGTTCAAGGTGAAGTACGACCCGGTCAAGGACTTCACGCCGGTGGCCCAGATCGCGTCGTCGAGGTACTGGCTGCTGGTCGACCCGAGTTTGCCGGTCAAGACCGTGCCGGAGCTCGTCGCCTGGCTCAAGGCCTCGCCGCAGCCGGTGCCCTATGCATCGGCCGGAAACGGCACCTTGCAGCACCTGGGCATGGAGCTCTTCCTCGCCGAAAGCGGCGCGAAGATGGTCCACGTGCCTTACAAGGGGACCGCACCGGCGATGACGGACATGCTGGGCGGCCACGTCAAGGTGACCTTCGAGGCGGTGACGGGCACGGCCGACTACGTGCGCGACGGCAGGGTGCGGGCGCTCGCAGTGGCGAGCAAGTCCCGCTTTGCCGGGATGCCGGATGTGCCCACGTTCGCCGAGGCCGGCTACAAGGAATTCGTCGTCGAAGGCGTGACCGGCGTCCTTGCGCCCGCAGGCACACCCGCCGATGTCGTGGCGAAGATCAATGCGGCCTACAACCAGGCGCTGGCCCTGCCGCAGGTGCGCGAGCGCATGGACGCGATGGGGCTGACCGGTAACGCCGGATCGCCGCAGGCTTACGGCGACACGATAAATCGGCTGATTCCCAGGTTCTCGGCGATCTTGCGCAAATCGGGCGGGAAGGTGGACTGAGGGACAACGCGGTCAGGATTCCAAACCCGCATCACCAGGCAGCCCCAGCTTCGCGGTGAACCAGAACTTGCTACCCCGACCTTCCGTGCTTTCCACGCCCACCTCGCCGTCCATGTGCCCCGCGAGTTTCTTGCAGATGGCCAGCCCCAGGCCCGCGCCGCCGAACTTGCGCGTGCTCGACGAGTCGCCCTGTTTGAACGGCCGGAACAGCTGGGGGATCAACTCCGGCGCCATGCCGATGCCCGTGTCGGTCACCTCGAAGAGCAGCGTGAGGTCGTTGCGCGTGAGCTCGCCGGCCCGCACCGCGATGTCCACGCGGCCTTCTTCCGTGAACTTCACCGCGTTGTCGACGTAGTTGCCGACGATGTGCATCAGGTGCGTCGGGTCGCCCACCAGGCGGTCCGGCACATCGCTCGCGATGTCCAGCAGCACCTCCAGCTTTTTGGCGCGGCCCTTGTCGACCCATGGGGCCAGCGCGCGCTCCAGCGCGCCCCGCAGGTCGAATGCGTTCGCGTCGAGGTCCAGCGTGCCGGCGTCGTCGCGGGCAAATAGCAGGATGTCGTTGATGAGGCCGAGCAGGTGCTGGCCCGACGACTGGATCTTCACGAGGTAGTCGCGCTGGCGATCGGTGAGGTCGGTCCGCAGGGCCAGGTGCGACAGTCCCAGGATGCCGTTCATCGGCGTCCTGAGCTCATGGCTCATGTTCGCCAGGAACTCGCTCTTGGCCTGGTTGGCGCCTTCGGCGGCGAGCCTGGCGCGTTCCAGCTCGCGCGTGCGATCCCGCACCGCCTGCTCCAGCTCATCGACGCGCGAAGCCGCCTGCCGCGCGAGGTCCCACTTGGCGGTCAGCGCGTGGGCCAGCTGGCTCACCTCGATCATGTCGAAGGGCTTCTTCACGACCAGCAGCCGGTCGCGCACGTCCAGCCGCGCCATCACCTCGTCCCAGGGGTGGTCGGTATGCGCAGTGCAGATCACGACCTGCAGGCGTGGATCGATCAGCCACAGTTGCTCGATCGTTTCCACCCCGTCCCAGCCCGGCGGCATGCGCATGTCCACGAAGGCCATCGCGAAAGGGCGGCCTTGCTCGAGCGACGCCGCGAGCAGCGCCGCGCCCTCGCGCCCCTGGTAGGCCGACGCCAGTTCGAAATCGGTCGGCGCGGGGCGCACCGCGCCGCCGCCGAACAGCGCCTCTTCGTCCTCGTCCTGCGCTTCGTGCGGCGGCGCGAGGATCTTGCGGAAGTCGTCGTGGATCGACGGCACGTCGTCGATCAACAGGATGCGCCGATTGCCTCGCGTGTTCGTGTTCATGAGTCCGCCTCTGGTGCGGAGTCGCGGTTGCGGCGGGCCAACTGCGGGGATGGCGCCGAGGGCAAAGTGAAATGAAACGTGGCGCCCTCGCCGGGACGGGTGTCGGCCCAGCACCGGCCGCCATACCGGTCCAGCGCGCGGCTGGCCGTGATGAGTCCCACGCCGGTCCCGGGATATTCATGCACGGGATGCAGGCGCTGGAAAGGGCGGAACAGTTTGTCGGCGTAGGCCATGTCGAATCCGCACCCATTGTCGCGGACAAAGTAGACGGGCTCGCCGTTATCGCCGGCTTGGGAGCCCACTTCGATGAGCGCCTCCTCTCGCCGGGAGGTGAACTTCCATGCGTTGTCCAGCAACTCCCTCATGGCGATCTGGACGAGGCGCCGGTCGCCCTGTGCGCTCAGCCCCTCCTGCACGGCGATGGCGACATCGCGCTGCGGATCCGCGCGGCGCAATTCGTCCAGCACGCGGCGCGCCATCGCGCTCAGGTCCAGCGGCTCGATGGACAGCGGCGCGCGCGAGACGCGGTCCAGCACCAGCAGTCCCTCGATCAGCCGTTCGCCCAAAGCCGCGCTGGCCTGGATGCGAGCCAGGTAGTGGCGGGCCTTGTCGCTGATGTCGCCTTCGAGCTCGCTCGCCAGCAGGCCGCTGAACGAGCGCACGATGCCCAGCGGAGAGCGCAAGTCGTGCGACAGCGAATGGGCGAACACCTCGAGTTCCTCGTTGGACTGGCGCAGGGCCGATTCGGTCGCCTTGAGTTCGCGCACCGCCTGCTCCAAGCCCTGCACCTGCGATTCGGCCTGCCGTGCCAGCGCCCACTTGGCCGTCAACGACCGGGCCAGCTGGCTCACCTCGATCATGTCGAACGGCTTCTTCACGATCAGCAGGCGGTCGCGCACATCCAGCCGCTCCAGGATTTCCTCCCAGGGCTGGTCGGCATGCGCGGTGCAGATGACGACTTGCAAGCGCGGATCGATCTGCCACAGGCGCTCGATTGTCTCCACGCCGTTCCAGCCCGGCGGCATCCGCATGTCCACGAACGCCATGGCGTAGGGAAGGCCGGCCTGCAGCGACGCCTCGACCTTCGCCGCGCCTTCCTGGCCCTGGTACGCGCAATCGAGTTCGAAGTTGCCGCAAGGCTTCGATGCAGCCTCGCCGAACATCGCGTCTTCGGCCTCGTTCAGCTCGGGGCGGGCCGATTGCGGGGCGAAGATCTTGCGGAAATCGTCGTGGATCGACGGCATGTCGTCGACCAGGAGGATGCGGCGGTTGGCGGGATTCATGACTCGCGCCGCACGCCGTCGATCGGCAAGTCCAGCGTGAAGGTCGCACCCCGGCCGGGGCCGTCGCTGTGCGCGCTGAGCGTGCCGCCCATCTGCCGCGCCGCCAGGGCGCAGCTGTGCAGGCCGAAACCGTGGCCCGTCGCGCGCGTCGTGAATCCGTGCGCGAAGATCCGCGTGAGATTCTCGGCGGGGATGCCTTCGCCCTGGTCCTGCACCGCGATGCGCAGGCTGTGGCCGTTGATCGTGCCCACGTGCAATGTGATCCGGCGCGAATCATCCGCCACGTTCTCCATCGCCTGGCTCGCGTTGTTGATCAGGTTCACCAGGATCTGCAGCGTGCGCGGCCGGTCGAGGTTCACGATCGGGACCGGCTCGAACCGCTTTTCCACGGCCACGCGCAGGCGGGCCAATTCGCCGCCATTCATCCGCAGCGCGTCCTCCGCCAGGTCGCAGACCTGCACCGGCTCGACGAGGTTGACGGTGCGCGCGAACGATTGCTGCGTGGCCACCACGCTCTTGATGTGGTCGATGCTCTTGTTCAGGTGGGCCAGCTCGGCCGCCATGCGCCGGTGCTCATCGGCCACGGCGTTCGTCACGCGCTGCAGGTAGCCCGGAAGCAGTTGGCCCTTGGGGTCGTTCGCGAGAAAGTCGCCGACGTCCCCCGCGTGCGCTTGCAGCAGGTCCGCCGCGCGAACCAGCGCGCTCACGCGTGACTTGTGCAGCATGCCCCCGATCAGCCCCGCCGACACATTCACGCTGTTGAGGATGTTGCCCACGTTGTGCAGCACGTTGCTCGCGATCTCCGCCATGCCGGCCTGCCGCGACGCGTCCACCAGTTCCCGGTGCGCCTTGGCGAGCTCGGCTTCGGCGCGCTTTCGCTCGCTCAGGTCCCGGCGGATGCCCAGGACATGCGTGATGGTGCCGGAGGAATTGCGGATCGGCACCATCTGCGACTCGACGGGGAAGTACGTCCCGTCCTTGCGGTAGTTGATCGTTTCGCCGAAGAAGCTCCGGCCCTCGCGCAGCGCCGTCACCAGGTCGACCCACGCCGCGGGGTCGGACTTGGGGCCCAGCAGCATCGCGGGCGACTGCCCCACCGCCTCCGCCGCGGTGTAGCCGGTCATCCGGGTGAAGGCCGGGTTGACGAACAGGATGCGGCGCGCCGAGTCTTCCGCTTGCGCGTCGGTGATCATGATCGATTCGGTCGACTGCTCGACGGCGGACCCGAGAAGCCGCAGCGATTGCTTGCGTTCGGTCACGTTGCGGATGATGACGGCGATCTGCCGGTCGGGCAGGGGCACGAGGCGCGCCTCGTAGTGCGACTCCTGGCCGTGCATCACGGCCGCGTACTCGATGTCCACGAGCTTGTTGTGGGAGACCACCGCGGCGATGGCCTGCGCGAACTGCCGCGCCACGTCCGCGAGCGGGATCGACTGCACGCGTTTGCCGATCAGGCCCTGCCGCTCGATCAGGAGGTCCGCCGCCGCGCCGGCCTTGATGTCGAGGATGGTGCCTTCCTGGTCGATGCGGAACACCAGGTCGGGAATGGCCTGGAACACCGCACGCATCTCGGAATTCGCGTCGATCAATTCCTGGGAGCTCAGTTCGAGCGAATGCTCGAGCATCTTCCGGTCGGCGTCGAATTCCTGGTACGCCTCGTCGACCCGGTCGATGAAGGGCTGCCACTGCGGCGGGATCGCGAAAGATTCGCCGAACTGGCGTTTGAGCTGGCGCTTCAGCAGGGAATGCACTGCCCGCGCCTTCAGTGTTCGGACAGCGCCGTGATCGTCATCGTCTGGTTGTGCAATTCGCACCGGGCCCCGGGCGTGAAGGGGGAGATTTCGCCATAAGAATAAAAGCCCGCGAGCGAGGCGCCCGCGCCCAGCACTTCACGCACGGCTTCGACCTCCTCCTCGATGCGCTGCTTGAGCACCAGCTTGCGGCCCACGCAGCTGATCAGCAGGGCCAGCTCGGCGTTGCGCGAGCCGATGGCCTCGTAGCTGGTGCGTGCCGCCCCGCTGGCGCCGTCGACCAGGCGGTCGAAGTTCGCCTTCATCAGGCGGGCGTACGAGCCCTCCGGGATGTCGCCCGCGAAGGTCATGCTTTGCGCGGCTTCGTCGACGGACAGGATGGTGCGGACCACCGGCGTCTCGCCCGGCTGGCTGCGAACGCTCAGGGGAAAAAGCAACCCCGTCGCCGGGAGCCCCTTGGCGTGTTCGCCCAGGTACTGCTTGTACAAGCCGAGCGCGGACTGCCCGTCGAGCTCGTACAGGACGTTCGCCTTCGACTTCGTGACCAGCCGGTCGGGGCCGAACGAATCCCAGCCCCCGAGCGAGCCGAAGCCCACCTTCAGCCGGTGGCCGTACAGGCCCAGGGCGGCGATGCTGTCTTCGCGGGGAACGCCATCGTGGAACACCAGCGTCTTGTCGAAACGCGCGCCGTCGCCGGCCATCCCGCCCGTCAGCGTGATGCCCTCGGGCAGGTGCTTCATGAGGCCGGCGACGAAGTCGCTGCCGTTGACCTTGAGGCCGTCGGTGAGCACCAGCACGTGGGCGAGTTTTTCCTCCCGGCCGGTTTGCTCATCGGTGAGCGATGCAGGCATCGCCCGCGCGATGCTCTCGCCCGCCTGGTAGCTGTCGGGCGTCTCGCGCAAATCGACCTGGACGCTGTGGAATCGCGTGTGCTCGAAGTGCACCGCCGTCAAGACCAGCGAGTCGTCGAACACCTGGGTGCCGCAGATTTCGCCGGCGGTGGAGCAGCGCATGCTGGGCCTGGCCGAAGGCGATCGCGCCAGTTTCGATCTTCTGGCCGGCGAAGCGTTCGGCGAGCGCAACCCCGACATGGTGCAGTGGGTCGCGCGCAAGCTGCTCAATCAGATGGGCGATCCCCACGAGCAGTACCAGGTCGGCGACGTGGTGCAGTTCCCCACGCCCGACGGCCGCGGCAGCTACGCGGGCGCGGTGCAGCAGGTCGGCAATGCCGAGAGCGCCGATGCAGTGCTGTTCGACTTCAACCACCCCCTGGCCGGTCAGCCCGTGACGTTTGAAGTTCAAGTGATTGGGGTGCTATGAGCGTCGCCCGGTCGCCCGAAGACGTTCGCACCGCAGTGCGCAGCACGGAGGTGTTCTTATGAGAGCGCCCGCGCAGCCCGAAGAGATCCTGCTGGCCGAGCCGCGCGGTTTTTGCGCGGGCGTGGACCGTGCGATCGAAATTGTCGAGCGTGCGCTGCAGAAATTCGGCGCGCCGATCTACGTGCGGCATGAGATCGTGCATAACACCTATGTGGTCAACGACCTGAAAGCCAAGGGCGCGATCTTCATCGAAGACCTGGCCGACGTGCCGCCCGGCGCCACGCTGGTGTTCAGCGCCCATGGCGTGAGCAAGGCGGTGCAGGCCGAGGCGCAAGCGCGCGGCTTCGGCGTGTTCGACGCCACCTGCCCGCTGGTGACCAAGGTGCATGTGGAGGTGGCCAAGCTGCACAAGGAAGGCTACGAGTTCATCATGATCGGCCACAAGGGGCATCCCGAGGTCGAGGGCACGATGGGCCAATTGGACAGCGGCATCCACCTCGTGGAAGACGTGGCCGACGTGGCCCGCGTGCAGCCGGCGCAGACTCAAAAGCTGGCCGTGGTCACGCAGACCACCTTGAGCGTGGACGACGCCGCCGACATTACCGCCGCCGTCAAGGCGCGCTTTCCGCAGGTGCGCAGTCCCAAGCAGCAGGACATCTGCTATGCCACGCAGAACCGGCAGGATGCGGTCAAGATCCTGAGCCCGCAGGTGGACATCTTGATCGTCGTCGGCAGCCCGACCAGTTCCAACAGCAACCGTCTGCGCGAACTCGCGCAGAAGCTCGGCACCGAAAGCTACATGGTCGACAGCGCCGAAGAACTGCAGCCGGCCTGGTTCGAAGGCAAGATGCGTGTCGGTCTGACGGCGGGCGCCTCCGCGCCGGAGATACTGGTCAAGCAGGTGATCGATCGCATCAAGGCGCTGGGCGCGGTCTCT
>JAZKIF010000199.1:0-927 GCA_040385005.1 Pseudomonadota bacterium | reverse complement strand
CCAAGGGGCTCAAACTCGACGCGGCGGTCGGCGGCACGCCGCGCGAAGAGAACGATTGACGCCTCCGCGCAAGGGGATGGATTCAGCTCCACAGATCCAGCGGCGGATCTGCCACCACGGCACGCAGGATGTCTGAGCGCGAGACGAAGCCGATGACTGCGCCGTGCTCGTCGGTGACGGGCAGGCCCGGCAAGCCGGTGTCCAGTAGCGCCTGCGCCACGCGGCGAATATCGGTGTCCGGCGCCACGGCGGGCACCGGCGTATGCATCAACTCCGCGAAGGCAGCAGCTCGGGTTGCAGCAAATCGGCGCGGATCAACAACCCGACCAGCGTGCCGTGCGCATCGAGCACCGGCGCCTGCGCGATCTGATGGCGCGCCAATAACTGCCAGCCTTCCTCCGCGGTTGCGTCGGCGGCTACGGTAATCACCTTCTCGCGCATCACGTGCTGCACGCGCGTCAGCGGCTGGCGCTCGGGCGCGCTTTGGCGTGCCTGCGCATAGGCCGCGACGGCCTCCCGCCCCGCGCCGCTGGGCTTGGCCGGCAATTCGAATTCACGCTCCCCTTCAGTGGGGTTGAAGGCGCGCACGCGGCCGGTCCGGTAAACGCCGGCCACCTGTGCGAGCTTTTCCAGATTCCCGCTGAAGACCCGGCCTGCGGTTCCGTAGACAAAAAACATGCGGGCTCTCCTTGAGCAAAGGCGTGCCGTGAAGACTAACCCTTGTTTCGTACGCCAGGTCGCTAAACTTGAACCGGTCTTACCATTTCCCATCGTTTTTCGTTTTCTAAAAGTAACCGCCATGTTTGATCGTTCCGAAATTGATAGCGCCGTACGTCGCACCCGCAAGGACCAGCCAGCATTTCTGGTGAAAACACCCCTGCTCAAACTGCCCGGCGCCGCGCTCGGTGTGGCCTGTGCGGAGGTCTG
>JAZKIF010000198.1:27446-39767 GCA_040385005.1 Pseudomonadota bacterium | reverse complement strand
CGGGCTGCGCGCTCGCGATGATGGCGATGCCCACGAAGCTGATGCCCGTTCCCACCCAGGCGCGCGCGGCAAACTTTTCCCCGAGGATGAAGATGGCGAGCAACGCGGTGATCGCTGGAGCCGTGTTGACGATGAAACTGGCCGCACCGGCGGACACTGTCTGCTGTCCGAAATTGAGAAACGCCTGGTACGCGAACACCCCCAGCATGGCGGACGCGAACACGCGGCCGATGCGTGAGCGCGGGAGCGCCGCGGTACGCGTTGCGAGCAGGATGCCCCCCAGCACGAGAGCTGCGATGGCGAAGCGCACCGCCGCCAGCTCGAGGGGCGAGAACGATACCAAGGCGATCTTGATCGCCGGAAAAGAACTCGCCCAGAAGACCATGGTGACCAGCGCCCATGTCGTCCCCGCGGTGCCTGTTGTCGTGCCGTTCTTGTTCATGGGTGGGGCAGTCTATCGAGATGTCCAGAGCGCGTTGATTGACGCCCAACCCATCCGGCAACAACAATTGAAATGATCTGCCTTCGCGCTACCAGCCGACAATCCCCGCGCGGAACGCGTCGCTGCGCGTGACGACCTGGTCGCGCAGGATGATGCGGGTCACGGCCTCCACGGGCTCCGGCGAAGCAGCACCGGCCAGCGAAACCACCGCGAACCGGCGCCTTGCGGGGATGGGCAACTCGAGCACCTGGATGCCGTCGGGCGCGGGGAACACCGCGAGATGCGGAAGGATCGAGAAGCCGATGCCGTGGGCGACCATCGCGACCACGCTGGTGTCGGTCGCGAGGGTTCGCGAGGGGCGCGCGTCGAATCCGGCGATCCGGCATTGCTCCAGGATGGCCAATGCCCCCGAGCAATTCAGCTGGATGTACGGCAGCCCCGACAAGTCGGCCCACGACACTGGCGCGCGCAGTTCCACCGACGCCGGCGCCACGACGACGTACGAGTCCGAGACATAGGGCCGCACCAGCAGGCCGGACGCGACCGGGAGTTGCGCGACGCCGATGTCCGCGCGCCCGTCCTTGACGGCCCGAGTGACTTCCTCCCGCTCTTCGCAGCCGTCGTCGATGTCCACGCGGATGTCCGGGTACGCGGCGGCGACTGCTTCCAGCGCGCGCGGCAGCAAGTGCGTGCTGACGCTGCGAAAGCAGGCGATGCGTACGCTGCCAGAGACAGTCCGGGCGCCGGCTTCTTCCAGCAGCGTGTCGGCGAGGGCGAGGATCGTGCGGGCCCTGGCGATCACGCGGTGACCCGCATCGGTGGGCACGCATCCGGATCGCGAGCGCAGCAGCAACCTCGTTCGCAGCGCTCCTTCCAGCTCGGTGATGGCATGGCTCACGCGCGACTGCGTGCAACCGAGTTGTGCGGCGGCGCGGCCGAAGCCGCCGGAGTCCGCGACGGCGACAAGCATTTCAAGCTGGTTGAGTTTGGGTCTGTCCATTCGCGCGATCGAAATGATTCATGGATGCGGGCCACCGATCTGTGTCATCGGTTGCGCCGGCCGGGAGCGTACAGCAATATCGATTTTCCCGATCCACCGAAAGAAGAGCGGAATGAACTCGCTGCCCAAAGACACCGTCCTCATCGTCATCGACGTCCAACAGGCGTTCAACGATCCCAGCTGGGGCCAACGCAACAACCCCGACGCCGAAGCCCGCATCGGGGCACTGGTGGCCGAGTGGAGAACGCAGGAACGTCCGTTGATTCACGTCCACCACCGCTCGCCGCGGCCAGCCAGCCTGTTCCATCCCGATCGCCCGGGATTCCAGGTCAAGCCCGAGGCGCTGCCGCTCGCGGGGGAACCAGTGATCTACAAGGACGTGAACAGCTCGTTCATCGGAACCGACCTGGAGCAGCGCCTGCGCGCCATGGGGGCGCAGGCGCTCGTCATCGTCGGCATCACGACCGATCACTGCGTCTCGACGACCACGCGGATGGCGGGCAACCTTGGCTTCACGACCTTCATCGTCTCCGACGCCACCGCGACCTTCGAACGCAAGGGTCCCGACGGCAAGCATTTCACCGCGCAGCAGATGCACGAGAGCGCACTGGCGAGCCTGCATGGGGAGTTCGCGACCGTCGTCGACACGGGCAGCGTGCTTTCGGCATTGCGTGCATAGTCGCGCAACCCAACCGGAGGACCACCCATGCCGCTCACGCGTATCGCCGCACCCAGTCACCTTCCGCGCGAGAAGCTGCAAGCTCTCGCGGATGCCGCGCAGCAGGGCCTCGTCAAGGCATGCAATGTGCCGGCGGACGATTTGTTCCAGCTCATCACGCGGTACGCGGCGCAGGACATCATCCTCGACCCCCACTTCGGCGGCGTCACGCGATCGCGCGACGCGTGCATCATCGAAGTGACCTTCCTGTCGGGTCGAACGGACGATCAGAAGCGCAAGCTGTTTCGATACATCGCCGAGCGGGCCGTGGAGGCGGGGTTTCGCGCCGACGACATCATGGTCGCGCTCACCGAGAACTCGCGCGCCGACTGGTCGCTCGGACGCGGGGAGGCATTCGCGGATCGTCCGCACCCATGATCCCCGCGCAGCTCCTTTTTCTCCCTGGCGCCACTGGAAACTCCGGCTTCTGGCAACCGGTAGCGAGTCTGCTTTCGCACCGGGCGACGCCCGTGCTGATGACGTATGCGGGCTTCGGCGCGACTCCAGCGGACCCGGCCGTCGACAGCTTCGACGACCTGGTGGACCATGTCGTCGCGCGGATCGACAAGCCGACGGCGCTCGTGGCGCAATCCATCGGGGGCGTGCTGGCCCTTGCGGCGGCCCTTGAATCGCCGCTGCTGATCACGCACCTGGTCCTTACCGTCACGTCGGGTGGCATCGATACGAAGGCACTCGGCGCGAAGGACTGGCGGACCGACTTCGCCGCAGCCTATCCTCAACTGCCGCGATGGCTGCTGGATTTCAGCGCCGATCTGTCGCGGCGCCTGCCCGCCGTCAAGGCGCCGACCTTGCTGCTGTGGGGAGACGACGATCCGCTCAGCCCCGTCTCCGTGGGTGGGCGCCTCCAGGCCCTGTTGCCGAATGCGAGCCTGCACGTCTTGCCCGGCGGCAAGCACGATCTCGCGTATGCCATGGCGGATCGCGTGGCCCCGCTGATCGTGGAGCACATCTTCCGCGGGCCTTAGCCCTGCACCGCGCTGCGGAACGCGGCGGACAGCGCGTCGAGCGCGTGGCGCGCCGGGCCATCCTTCTTGCGGGTGTGAAGAAGGATCGGCAGCATCGGCAGCGCGGGAAGGCCGAGGCGGGGACCGACGTCCACGGCGCCGAACGGAAGCATGCGTGGAGATAGCGCGGCAACGCCAAGACCGGCCGTGACCGCGGCGGCGACCGTTGCCACGCCCCCCCCGACGAAGATCTCGGTCCACGGCATGCCCGCCGCATCCAGCATCTGCGCCGCGAGCGCGCGCACTCCGCAGGGTTCGGCAAGCGTCGCGATCGGAAGCGGCTCGCCCTCCCGATGCTGCCAGGCAGGCGACGCATACCAGCCGAACTGCTCCTCGGTCAGGACCTCACCGTCGCTGCGGTCCGCATGCAGGCGCACGATCACCGTGTCGAGCTCGCGCCGGTCGAAACTCTGCAGGAGGTCGCCGGATGAGGCGATACGGACCTCGATCAGCAGCTGCGGATCCTGCGAGTTCATCCGCGCGATGAGCGCGGGCAGCTCAGGCCCCGCGACGTGGTCGCTGATGCCGATCGTCAGGCGCTGGCGCGACCCCTTGTGCCGGGACACCGCGCGATCGTGGACTTCGATGAGTTCGCGCGCGAGCTCGAGGAACGCCGCGCCCCGCGCCGACAACTGCACATACCGCGGCGTGCGATCGATCAGCCGGTACCCCAGCCGCTCTTCCAGCCGCTGCAGCTTCAGGCTCACCGCCGCCTGCGTCGTCTGCATCGCCTCGGCCGCGCGCGTGAAGCTGGCGAGCTCGGCGATGCGGATGAAGGCCTGGACGGCGTCCAGGTCGAGCGGGCGTTCGATCATTTCTATTCATTATCCTGGATGCTGCTGCGCCCGAATTGCCATTGCGGCAATGCGGAATTAACTTCGTCCACCGGATATGGGATGGGCGACAGTCGGCGCGTCGCGAGGAATCGTGGTAAACAAGGGCTTCGACTTGAAGCTGGAGTGTCGATGGATCGAATCGCGAAGTTCGGGATTTTGCTGTTTCCTTCCGTCGAGGAATTGGACTTCGTCGGCCCCTGGGAAATGCTGACGATGTGGAAACAGGTTGCCGACGGACCCGGGACCTGCGTGCTCGTGTCCGAGACCGGGTCACCCGTGGAGTGCGCGAAAGGCATGAGCGTCAATCCGCATCATTCGTTCGAGACCTGTCCGCAGCTGGACGCGCTGCTGGTGCCGGGTGGCCAGGGGACGCGAACCGAAGTCGGCAACCGCGTGCTCGTCGACTTCGTCGCGAGGCAGTCGGCGGCCTGCCTGTCGGTCCTGTCCGTGTGTACGGGCGCCTTCATCCTCCATGCCGCGGGCATTCTCCAGGGCAAGCGCGCGACAACGCACTGGGGATCGCTGGAGCGCCTGCGGGCATTGGGCGATGTGCAGGTGATCCAGGAGCGTTTTGTGCAGGATGGCAAGGTATGGTCGTCAGCCGGGGTGTCGGCCGGTATCGACCTGATGCTTGCATACATCGCGCATGCGGCCGGTGACGATGCCGCGGGGAAAGTCCAGTTTTCCGCCGAGTACTATCCGTCCGCGCGGACCTATGGTGAGTACACCTCGCACGAGAAGGCGCCCGCCTACATTCGCCGCACCTGAATTGCGCGGGCTGCCCGCGCGCATGCATTCTCTCGCGGCGCGCCGTTGGTGACGACTATTCATTCGAGCGCGACCTCCAGCCACTACGATCGATGCATGAGGAGAAACCCATGATCGCCACGATCTTTCGTTCACGCCTGAATCCCGATCCTTCGACGCAGGAGGAATATGCCCGCTGGGCCGCGCGCATGAATGAGCTGGCGCAAGGCATGCCGGGCTTCGTTTCCGTGAAGACCTTCGGCGCCGATGACGGCGAACGGGTGACGATCGCGGAATTCGAATCGGCCGAGACACTGCGTGCCTGGTCGATGCATCCGGAACACATCGAGGCGAAGAAAAAGGGACGCACGGGTTTCTACCTCGACTACCGCGTGCAGGTTTGCGAGGTCCTGCGGGACAGCGCGTTTCTGTTGAAGCCGTGACGGCAGGACTTCGCGCAGCGACAGCGCCCCGATGCCGCTGAAGCACTTCCTCCTCGCGCTCGCGGTGGTGGGCATCTGGGGCACCAACTTCGTGGTCATCAAAGGCGGCCTCGATCATCTGCCGCCCCTTCTCTTCGCGACCCTCCGGTTCACGCTCGCGGTGTTTCCCGCGATCTTTTTCGTGAGGCGTCCGCCCATCCACGTGGGGCAGCTCGCAGCCTATGGGCTCTTCGGTTGCGCTGGCCAGTTCGGGCTGCTCTACCTCGCGATCAAGGCGAAGTTCCCGCCGGGGCTGGCATCGCTGGTGGTCCAGAGCCAGGTGCTTTTCACTGTCGGCCTTGCCATGTGGATTTCGCGCGAGCGCCTGAAGCCGTATCAATCCGTCGCGCTTGTCGTGGCAACCTCTGGCCTCCTGGTGGTCGCCGGACACCTGGACGGCTCGATCACGTTGCCGGGCCTGCTTCTGGTTCTCGGGGCGGCGCTGTCGTGGGCGTGCGCGAACATGCTTTCCAAGCAGGTCGGCAGCATCAACATGCTCGCGTATGTCGTGTGGTCGAGCGCATTTGCGATCCCGCTGCTCTTCGCGCTGTCGCTCGCGACGGAAGGCTGGTCCGCGATGCAGGCCGGTGTCGCGAACGCCGACCTGGGCACCTGGGCGGTGGTGGCCTGGCAGTCGTGGGCCAACACCTTGTTCGGCTTCGCCGCGTGGACCTGGTTGCTGGCGAGGCATCCCGCGGCGATGGTGGTCCCCACGGCGCTGCTGGTCCCGGTCTTCGGTCTCGGCGCCTCGGCCGCCTGGCTGGGCGAGCCGTTTCCCCCCTGGAAGGCGGGGGCCTTCGTGCTCGTTCTCAGCGGGTTGGCCATCAACATGCTGTGGCCGCAGGTGCAAGCGGCGCGCGGGCGCACCAAGGGCTCCTGAACGTTCGTGCTCTCTTGTGCGGAGCGGCAGTCATGCACACCGGGAAATTTGCTCACGCCATGACGATCGCGCGTCTTCTATAACCGGCAATGCATGTCGCAAGTTCCGCCAGGCGCAAGATGAATTCGCTGATCGATGATCTGCTGGGTCTGCAGACGCAAGTCGCGCTCAGGTTGACGCCGTTGCGCTTCGCGCTGCTCCAGCGGATGCGCACCGGCGACGAATCATCGCAGCCCGCCACGCCGCGAAAGGAACTGGCGTCCCTGGAACTGGCTTGCGAAACCACGGGCGCCGTCCAAAGCAGGCACGCCATCTCCGAACGTTCGGGGATCTCATTGGGCACTGCCGGCCAGGATCACCGCGTGGTGATCCGCCTTGTCGCGCACCAGCATGTCGACCTCCGTTGCACCCACGGTGTCCTGTGGGTCACGGTGCGCGGCAGCGTGAAGGACTGGATCCTCTACCCGGGCTACCGGGTCGTGCTGAGTCCGGGCCAGGAGGCGACCGCGACCGGGCTGCCTTGCGGCGACTTGTGCGTCGAGCGTGCGGGCGGGAGCGCCGATTGAGCGGGGCGGCGGCTGCGGCGCCCGTGCTCGCAGTGCTCGCGATCGGCATCGTCAGCCCGGGACCCAGCTTTCTCGTGGTCGCGCGCACGGCGGTGGCCGTTTCGCGCACCGCCGCGGTGGCTTGCGCATTCGGGATGGCGGCGGCCGCCGTGCTGCTGGCGACGGCGCCGCTAGCGGGCCTGACGGCCTTGTTCGAGCAATTGCCCACGGCGTACCTCGTGCTGAAGATCGCGGGGAGCGGCTACTTGCTGTATCTCGCCGCCGCCACCTGGGCGAATGCCGGGGCTCCCATCCGCGTCGACTCGCTTGCCCCGGTCGCATCCGGGAGCGTGCTCCGGTTCATGGTGTCCGGCGCGGGGACCATGCTCGGCAACCCGAAAGCGGCAGTGCAGTACGGCGTCATCTTCAGCGCGATGCTGCCGCCTTCCCAAGCCCCTTGGGCCACGCTCCTGGCCGGCATCTTCCTGCTCGAGGTGTCGTGGTACACCTTTGTCGCTTTCGTGCTGTCCGCCCCCGGGACCCGCCGCGTTTACATGCGGGCCAAACGGCCCGCCGACCAGGTCGTGGCCGCCGTGCTGGGCGGCCTCGGGTTGAGGCTGCTTCCATGGTCCGGTTGATCGCGCCTCACGCCGTGGCCGCGAGCAGCGCGAAGCCATCCGTTTCCCTGCGGTACGCCGCATGAGCTTCGAACATCCGGTCGACGCCGGTGGCGATCTTCTCCGCGGTCGCGCCGCTGAAATTGATGCGCAGCGTGGAAAGATCGGGCGTGTCGGCGAAGAACAGGTCGCCGGGAACGAAGATCACATTGCGCTCGAGCGCGTGCCGCAGCAGCTCGCCCGACTGCGTTCCATCGTTGAATTTCGCCCACAGGAAGAGGCCGCCCTCGGGTGTGTTGAACGTGAGCTTCGCGCCGAACCTCGACTGCAGCGCAGCCTGCAACGCGTCTCGCCTCGTGCGGTATTCCTTGCGGATCGTGTCGAGCCGTCCGGGCAGGCGACCCGACTCGAGGTAACGCGCCGCGACTTCCTGCGCGAAGGAGGATGTGTGCAGGTCGATCGCCTGCTTCACCTTCGCCACCGCGCGTGCGAGTTCCGCCGGCAACACCAGCCAGCCGATCCGCAGCCCGGGCGCCACGCACTTCGACAGCGTGGAGGTGTAGCCGCACCACTCCGTGGCGCCGGGAATATCGCGAGCGATGGCGGCGAGTGGCGGCAAGGGCGAGCTGCCGAAGTAAAGGTCGCCATACGGGTCGTCTTCCAGCACGAACACCTTGTTGCGCACGGCCCAGCGCGCGAGCCACGCGCGGCGCTCGAGCGACATCGACGCGCCCGACGGGTTGGCGAAGTTCGTGACGACGTAGACCAGCTTGGGCATCTGCCCGGGCGTGAGGCGTTCGAGCTGCTCGACGCAGCCGCCGTCGCGGTCCACAGCGATCGACACGAACTCGGGGCTGTAGAGATTGAACGCCTGCAGCGCCGACAGGTACGTGGGCCGCTCGACGGCGATGCGGTCGCCGGGGTCGAGCATGGTGCGGCCCATGAGGTCGAGCGCCTGCTGGGAGCCGGTGGTGACGACCAGCGTGTCGTTCGTCGCGTGCACGCCTTTCGCCGCGAGGTGGCGCACCAGCGCGTCCTTCAGCCGCTGCTGGCCTTCGGTCATCCCGTATTGCAGGCAGGCGGACGGGGATTCGGCGAGCGCGAGTTGCGCGGCCTGCTGGATGCCCTCGACATCGAACAGTTCGGCGGCGGGCAGGCCTCCCGCCATGGAGATCATGTCGGGGCGCAACGCCATCTGCAGCAGGTCGCGCACATGCGAGCTCTTGATGGACTGTGAAATCTTCGATGTGAGGTATGTCGTCATGGGTGCGTTCGCTCGGGATGCGGGTTGGCGGACTTGCGACAGTAGCGGGGCGCTTGCGCTTTGTCCCGGCTCGCCATGCGCGCACCGGCTCATAGTGTTCGTCCCGGTGTCCCTGCACAGTTCGGAAGGCGATGCGGCATGATCGAACTCGATCGCACGAGCGCCGTCGGCCTCGCCGACCAGATCGCGGCCGCGTTGATGGGATTGATCGAGCGCGGTGAGTTGCTCGGCGGCGCGCGCCTTCCATCGGTGCGGCAGATGGCGAAGCGGCTGTCCGTGAGCCCGTTCACCGTGATCGCGGCGTACGACAAGCTGGTCGCGAAAAACAGTCTCGTCGCGCGCCACGGGTCCGGCTACTACGTGGCGGCGCGCAACCAGCTCATGGAGCTGTCCGAAATCGAAAGCACGCAGGGCAATCCATCCGAGGCCGTGGGCTTCACGCTGCAAAGCCTGGACGCGGGCCACACCGCGATCAAGGCCGGCTCGGGGTTTTTGCCCCAGCAGTGGCTGGCCGAAGTCGTGCCGCCCGCGCTCGTGTCCAGGGTTGCCAGGGCGCAGTTCGCGCTCACGCTGCCGGCCCCCGCGCAAGGCCTCACCGGCTTGCGGCGCCAGCTGGCGGAGCGCCTGCAGGGCTGGGGCGTCGCCGCGGTCGCGGGACAGGTCGTCACCACCTTGGGCGCGTCGCACGCGTTCGACCTGATCGTGCGCAGCGTGCTTCAGCCCGGCGACACGGTGGCCGTGGAAGACCCCGGCTACCTTGTGCTGCTCTCGCAATTGAAATCGCATGGGCTGCGGCTGGTCGCCATTCCCCGGCTGGCCGATGGTCCCGACCTGGACGCCCTCGAGGAGGCGGCCAGGCTGCACAAGCCCAAGCTCTTTTTCACGCAGACCCTGCTGCACAACCCCACCGGCACCTCGACGTCGGCCGCGAGGTGCCACAAGCTGCTGCTGATGGCCGAACGGCTGGACTTCCGCATCGTCGAGGACGATGCGCTGGGCGACCTGGCCGCCGACGGCGTGACGCGACTGGCCGCGCTCGACGAACTTCGGCGCGTCTTCTATGTGGGCAGCTTCACCAAGCTGCTGAGCCCCGCGCTGCGCGTGGGCTACGTCGCGGTTCCACGGGACTGCGTCGACAAGTTGGTCGAAGAGAAAATCCTGAGCGTGCTGGGAACGCCGAGTTTCACCGAGCGCGTGGTCGAGGAGGTTCTCGCGTCGGGCAGGTACCAGCGCCACACGAAGCAGGTGCGCTCCCAGCTGCGGCGCTTCCGCCAACGCGCCCATGCGATGCTGCAAGGCGCGGGCGTCGAGATCGCGCGGCCGGTGTCGGAAGGCTTGTTCATCTGGGGCCGCGTGCCCGGCCTTGAAGCGCCGGACGAGCTGGTGAAGCGGGCGCTGGGCGAAGGCATCCTGCTGGCCAAGGGCAGCATGTTCTCGCCGACCGGAAGCCATGCGGACTTCCTGCGATTCAATGCGGCGCACTGCTGCGAAGCCCGCCTCGCGGATTTCCTGCGCAGCGCCTTGACGCCGCGCCAGCCCGCGCCGGTTGCGCGGCTTCCACGACCGGCCTCGCAACCCGTGTCGGCCCGCACTTCCTGATCGATGCAACAGCTCCAGTATTCATCGCACCCGCCGACCGCCGCGGAATTCAAATCGCTCTACGACACGGCGGGCTGGGGTCCCGTAGCGCTCGAGCCCGCGTTCTACGGAGATGCTTTGAGCGGAACCTGGCGCGTGCGATGCGCGTACTGCGGCACGATGCTCGTCGGTGTCATTCGCATCATCTCCGACGGGCGCCTGCACGCGTTCATCACGGAGATGATCGTGCATCCCGACTTCCAGGGGCAAGGCGTCGGGTCGTCGCTCCTCGTCCGCGCGCTCGAGGCTTGCCGCGACGCCGGCGTGACCGACATCCAGTTGTTTTGCGCGAGGGGCAAGGCCGCGTTCTATGGACGCCATGGTTTCGAGCCCCGTCCCCAAGACGCGCCGGGAATGCAGTACATGGGACCCGGCGCGATATCGTCCAACCAGCTCCCGTTCCAGGAGAAAGCATGAGTACATCGACGACATACAAACTTCACGGATTCGCCCAGTCGGGGAATTGCTTCAAGGTGGCGTTCCTTCTTCGCACCCTGAACCAGGCGTGGGAGCCGGTGTTCGTCGACTATCTGCAGGGAGTGACGAAGGGCGAAGGTTGGCGCGGGTCCATGAACGAAATGGGCGAGATCCCTGTCCTCGAAGATGGTTCGCGGCGCCTCACGCAATCCGGCCTCATGCTCACCTACCTGGCACGCAAGCATGGTGCTTACGGCGGAGAGACGGAAGCCGAGCGCGACGAGGTGCTCCGCTGGCTGCTCTTCGACAACCACAAGTTCACGAGCTATTTCGCGACCTACCGGTTCATGAAGGCGCTGAGCGATGAAGTGCCGGACCCGGTCGTGCTGAACTGGCTGCGCGGCAAGATGGACGCCGCGTTCGGCGTTGTCGACCGACACCTGTCGGATCGGACGTTCATGGTCGGCAACGCACTCACCATCGCCGACATTTCGCTGTGCGGCTACTTGTCCTTTCCGGTCGAGGAGAGCGGCTATGCGATCGAAGGCCGGTATCCGCACATCCACGCCTGGCTATCGCGAATGAAGGCGATGCCCGGCTGGGCCGATCCGTACGACATACTTCCCGGTGGGCGACCCGCGCCGAAGCGGTAGGAGGCCCAGGCACCGATGGGCAAGTTCACCAGCGCCTTCGTCGTCATCATCGCCGGCGGTTTTTTCGCCGTGGCGTTGCGTGCGCTACAGCTCGGCGCGTATCAGCCGGCCATCGCAGCCGCGGTGTTCGGCGCGCTCGTGCTGCTCATCGGGGCGATTGGCTGGTTCGACAAGCGATTCCCTTTGCCGCCCTTGCCGTCCAACGAGCGGACAACCTTGATCGGTGCGGCGGCCAGGTATTGGCGCGCCTATCCCGGATGGCCGGGGCGGGTGGCGGCCGTTTTCCTTGTTCTGGTCGTTGTCGGGGTCGTCCTCAAGTTCGTCGGCAACGTCCTTGGCTACTGAGTTGCGTAGACTCCGGCCCCATGAACATCCGGCCGATTCGCGATGGATCAAATTCCGTGAGTCGAAGTTCCACCCTTGCCGAGGCCCCACTCATGCCCCTTCCCGTCGAAATCCGTCCCATTGCGCGCGAGGACCTTGCGCAATGGCGTCCCCTCTGGGATGGCTACAACGCCTTCTATGGCCGGGTGGCGGCAACGGCTCTCCCCGAGACGATTACCGCCACGACCTGGGAGCGCTTCTTCAACCCGGTCGAGCCTGTGTTCGGTCTCGTGGCGGAGTCGAACGGCCGTCTCGTGGGCATCACCCACTACCTGTTCCACCGTAGCACCACCAGGCTCGAGCCGGTTTGCTATCTCCAGGACTTGTTCACGACAGCCGAGCAGCGCGGGCTCGGGGTGGGACGGGCGCTGATCCTGGGGGTCTATGCCCAGGCGCGCGCCGCAGGTGCGAATCGGGTGTACTGGCAAACCCAGGCGGGCAACACGGCCGCCCGGACGCTCTACGACAAAGTCGCGAAGCATCAGGGGTTCATCGTCTACGCGAACGAGGTCACTTGAGGCGCGAACTCCTGCGCTGACTCAGGGGGTTGCGGGTGCGGGCCCTTCGAACTCCCGCTCCAGCGCCAGCCATCTCGGCATCGCTGCCTGGAGGTGTCGTTCCTTCACGTGCCCGAAGCCGCGTACCAGTTCGGGCAGGCCCGCGAATTCCACCG
>JAZKIF010000198.1:9916-27420 GCA_040385005.1 Pseudomonadota bacterium | reverse complement strand
ACGCGCGATCAGCTCGCGCTCCTGCCTTCTCTCGGCGGTGTAGCCGAAGATATCCAGCGGCGTGCCGCGAATGCGCCGCAGGCGCGCCAGCAGGAAGAACGCGTGGCGCATCCACCCGCCGAACGCCATCTTGCGGGCGATGCCCTTGTCGTCGGTCTTCGCGAAAATCGGGGGGGCCAGGTTGAACTCGAGCGACACAGGCCCCTCGAAGTTCTTCCGGATGTCGGCGAGGAACGACGTGTCGCTGTACAGCCGCGCCACTTCGTATTCGTCCTTCACCGCCAGCAGCTTGAAGAAGTAGCGTGCGACGGCTTCGGTCAGCGCAGTCGAGCCGGGCGCGCGTGCAGTTTCGAAGGCCCGCGTGGAGGCGACCAGATCGGTGTATCGCTTCGCATAGGCGCGGCCCTGGTAGTCGGCGAGGAAACCGCTGCGGCGTTCCACCATTTCCTCCAGCGTTTCCGTCGCGGGCGCTTCTTCGCGCGCGGCCACCGCCGAGGGATCGGACGCCACGGCGCGTCCCATGGCGAACGCGCGCTGGTTCATCGCGACCGATGCGCCGTTGAGCTCGATCGCCCGCAGGATCGCGCCTGCGGAAATCGGGATCAACCCATTCTGGTAAGCGAAGCCGAGCATGAACATGTTGGCGCCGATCGCGTCGCCGAGATGGGCCGTCGCGAACTCCGTGGCCTGCACCGGGAAGACGTTGCCGGCGCCCACTGTGCGCCCGATATTGCGAAACAGCGGATCGCCCGCGAACTGCATGTCGGGGTTCTGCGCGAACTGTCCCGGCATGGCCTGGTGGATGTTCACCGCGACGCGCGTGGCCCGATTCATCAGCGCCAGGGTCCTTGCGCCCGCGGTGACGATCAGGTCGCAGCCCACCACGGCGTCAGCGCCGCCCGGGCCGACGCGGATCGCCTTGACGTCTTCCGGCCGCGGCGCGATGCGCAGGTGGCTCCAGACCGAACCGCCTTTCTGGGCGAGACCGGCCATGTCGAGCATGCCGCAGCCCTTGCCTTCCAGGTGCGCCGCCATGCCCAGGATCGCGCCGATGGTGACGACGCCCGTGCCGCCGACGCCCGTGACGATGAGGCTGTAGGTGCCATCCACCGCGGGCAGCACCGGCTCGGGTACCGGCGCGTCGGGCATGCCCGCCACATTGCCCGCCTTGGCGCCGGGTTTGTAGGTGCCGCCTTTCACCGTGACGAAGCTGGGGCAAAAGCCCTTCACGCAGGAATAGTCCTTGTTGCACGAGGACTGGTCGATGGTCCGCTTGCGGCCGAACTCGGTCTCCAGCGGTTGCAGCGATACGCAGTTGGATTGAACGCCGCAGTCGCCGCAGCCTTCGCACACCAGGTCGTTGATGAAGAGGCGCTTGGCCGGATCGACCATGGTGCCCCGCTTGCGGCGGCGGCGCTTTTCGGCGGCGCAGGTCTGGTCGTAGATGAGCACCGTGGTGCCCGGAATCTCGCGCAGCATTTTCTGGACCGCGTCGAGCGTGTCCCGGTGGGCGATGGTGACGCCGGGGGCGAAGCCGCTCAACGCCTCGTTCGCGCGCAACGCTTCGGGCAACGCACTCAGGTCGGCCACCGCCTGCGCGGCGCCGTTGCGGTACTTCTGCGGATCGTCGGTGACCACCGCGATGCGCGAAACGCCCTCGGCGAAGACCTGCCAGCTGATCGTCTGCGGCGTGAGGGGGCCGTCGTGCCGCTGGCCGCCGGTCATCGCGACCGCATCGTTGAACAGCACCTTGAAGGTGATGTTCGTCTTCGCCGCGACCGCCGCGCGGATCGACAGCAGGCCGGAGTGGAAGTAGGTGCCGTCGCCGATGTTCTGGAAGACGTGGCCGCGCTTCGAGAACGGCGCCTCGCCGACCCACGACATGCCTTCGGCTCCCATCTGCGTGTAGCCCATGGTGGAGCGGCCCATGCTCTGCGCCATCCAGCTGCAGCCGATGCCCGCGTACGCGCGGCTGCCGTCGGGGATGACCGTGGACGTGTTGTGCGGGCAGCCGCTGCAGAAGTAGAAGCTGCGCTGCATGATGTCCACCACGCCCAGCGGGGCGCGCCGGGACTCGAGCCGCGCGAGCCGCTCCCGCAGGCGCCCGTCGTCGAAACGTTCGAGCAGCCGCTTGCCGATCGCGATGGCGATCTGCACGGAGTCGAGCGCGAGTTCGGCCTGGAAAAGCTTCCCGCCGGCTTCGTCCTTCTTGCCGACGATCTGCGGCCGCGCCTGCAGTCCATACAGCGCTTCGCGCAGCTGCGACTCGACCAGGCTGCGCTTCTCCTCGACCACCATGATCTTCTCCAGCCCCTCGGCGAAGGCCAGCGCATGCGTGGTCTCCAGCGGCCACACCATGCCGACCTTGCAGAGGCGAACGCCGAAGTCGTGCAGGTCGCGCGACGACAGCCCGAGGTCGTCGAGCGCCTGCATCACGTCCAGATAGCTTTTGCCGTGCGTCGCGATGCCGAGCCACGCGGCCTGAGGGTTCACCACGGTCCGGTCGAGCTTGTTCTCGCGGCAGAACTTGCGCGCCGCATCGAGCTTGAAGTTATGCAGGCGGAATTCCTGCGCATGCGGCGTGTCCGGCTGGCGCAGGTTCAGGCCGTCGGCGGGAAAGGCGCTCTTGTCCGGCTCGCTGAGCGCGGGCATCCCGCCGAGATCCACCACGGCGGTGGCGTCGGCAACGTCCTTGACGCACTTCAGTCCCACCCACAGGCCCGAGTAGCGGGACATCGCCCAGCCCGCCAGGCCGAAGTGGAGCACTTCCTGCACGCCGGCCGGGCTCAGCACCGGGATCATCGCGTCGACGAGCGCGAACTCGCTCTGGTGGCAGGTGGTCGATGATTCGCAGGTGTGGTCGTCGCCCATGAGCAGCAGCACGCCGCCCTTGTCGGCGGTGCCGGCCAGGTTGGCGTGGCGGAACGCGTCGCCGGAACGGTCTACACCGGGGCCTTTGCCGTACCAGACGGAGAACACGCCGTCGAACTTTCCTTCGCCCAGGGCCTGCGCCTGCTGCGAGCCCCAGACAGCCGTCGCCGCCAGGTCCTCGTTGACGCCGGGCTGGAACACGATGTCGTGCGCGCGCAGCAGCTTCGAGGCCTTGGCGAGCTGGTCGTCGTAGGTGCCCAGCGGCGAGCCGCGATAGCCGGAGATGTAGCCCGCGGTGTTCCAGCCGCGCTGCCGGTCCGCCTGCTTCTGCATGAGCGGCAACCGCACCAGCGCCTGCACGCCGGAGAGCAGGACGTGGCCCTTGTCGGCCGTGTACTTGTCGTCGAGCGAGACCTCGCGCAGAGACTCGCCCTTGAATGCGGCGCCCATCACTCGCTCCTCTCGATGAGGGCGGCGATACCCTGGCCGCCGCCGATGCACATGGTGACCAGCCCGAGGCGCTTGCCGGTGCGTTGGAGTTCGTGGAGCATCTTCACGACGAGGATCGCACCGGTCGCGCCGATGGGGTGGCCCAGCGAGATGCCGCTGCCGTTGGGGTTTGTCTTCTCCGGATCGAACTTCAGTGCGCGCGCCACCGCGATGGCTTGCGCCGCGAACGCTTCGTTGGCTTCGACGAGGTCGATGTCGCCAATGCGCAGCTTCAGCTTTTCCAGCAGACGCTGCACGGCCGGCACCGGACCGAGTCCCATGTACAGCGGGTCGACGCCGGAGTGCGCATAGCCCACCAGCTTGCCGAGCGGCTTGTGGCCATGGCGTGCCGCATACGAAGCGCTTGCCATGACGACGGCCGCGGCGCCGTCGTTGATCGCCGAGGCCGAGCCCGCCGTCACGGTCCCTTCGGCATCGAAGGCGGGGCGCAGGCTAGCGAGTCGCTCCAGCGTGAGATCGGCGCGCGGGTGTTCGTCGCGCGCCACCGTCGTCGTGCCCTTGCGGCCCTTCACCTGTACCGGCACGATCTGGGAGTCGAACAGGCCGAGCTCCTGCGCGCGCACCGCACGGCGGTGGCTCTCGAGGGCCAATGCGTCCTGTTCCTGGCGCGCGATGCCCACGCGCTTCGCCACGTTCTCCGCCGTCACGCCCATGGCGATGTGGTGGAACGGGTCGCGCAGCGCGCCCGTCATCATGTCGGTGGCGGTCGCGTCGCCCATGCGGGCGCCCCAGCGCAGAGGGCTCAGCAGGTGCGGAGAACGGCTCATCACTTCCGCGCCGCCCGCCACCGCGACCTCCGCGTCGCCCAGCATGACCTGCTGCGCGGCCGAGACGATGGCCTGCAGGCCGCTGCCGCACAGCCGGTTCACGGTGAGCGCCGCGGTGGTGTGTGGCAGGCCCGCGTCGATGGCCGCGACGCGCGCCAGGTACATGTCGCGCGGCTCGGTGTTGATCACGTGGCCGAAGACGCTGGACTCGACGCTCGTGGCGGGCACGCCGCTGCGCTCCACGGCCTCGCGCGTGACGAGGGCGGCCAGCGCGGTGGGCGGCATGTCGCGCAACGCGCCGCCGAAATCGCCGATGGCGGTGCGCGTCGCGGAAAGGAAAACTGCCTGTTCGTTCATTGATTGCTCCCGGCCGCGGTGGGCCATTCGAAAAATCCGTCCTGCGCATCGAGCAGGCTTCTTGCGATCACCATCTTGTGCACCTCGGACGCGCCGTCCACGAGGCGCGCCTGCCGCGCGTAGCGGTAGATCCATTCGAGCGGCGTGTCCTTCGAATAGCCGCGCGCGCCGTTGAGCTGGATGGCCGTGTCGACGGCCTTGTGCAATCCCTCCGACACCACGATCTTGGCCATCGAGATTTCGGTGCGCGCGAATTCGCCGCGATCGAGCGCGGCCGCCGCACGCATGGTCAGGAGCCGCCCGATGTCCACCTGCATCGCGGCCTCGCCGAGCAGCCACTGCACGCCTTCGCGCGACGCGAGGACGGAGCCGCCGCTCGTGCGCGTGCGCACATAGTCGCCGGCGATCTCGAGCGAGCGGCGCGCGAGGCCCGACCAGCGCATGCAATGCGTGAGCCGCGCGGTGCCCAGGCGGATCTGCGTCGCCTTGAGGCCGTCGCCCACTTCCATGAGGCGGTTTTCGTCCGGGATCTCCAGGCCGTGGAAGGAGATCTCGCAGTGCCCGCCGTGTTCTTCCGGGCCGAGGATGGGGATGCGGCGCTCGATCTTCCAGCCCGGGTCGTCCCGGTCGAAGAGGAAGGCCGTGAGGCCGCGGCGCGGATCGTCCGAGGTCCTTGCGATGAGGATGAAGTGCTGCGCGGCGCCCGCGCCGGTGATGAACCACTTGCGGCCTTCGACGATCCAGCGGTCGCCCTTCTTCGTCGCCGTGGTGCGGATCATCGTGGGGTCGGAGCCGCCGCCCGGCATCGGTTCGGTCATCGCGAATGCGGAGCGCACGCGCCCGTCGACGATCGGCCGGAGCCAGCGCTCTTTCTGGGCCGGTGTCGCCACCTTGTTCAGCAGGATCATGTTGCCGTCGTCGGGCGCCGCGCTGTTGAACACGACCGGGCCGAAGATCGAGCGGTTCATCTCCTCGTACGCGACCGCCATGTCGCGGATGTCCAGCCCCTGCCCGCCGATCTCCGCGGGCATCTGCAGGCACCACAGTCCTTGCGCGCGGGCAAGGGCGCGGAATGCGCGCAGCGCGTCCTCGCGGATGTTCTCGTGCGCGTCGAACGATTCAGCCACGCTTTCCGCCGGGATGAGGTGGGTGTCGACGAATTGGCGAATGCGTGCCTGGAAACTCCGCGCGCGCTCCGAAATGTGAAAGTCCATGAGGTGGTTAAAGAGTGTTGACGAGGTGGCCGCCATCCACGGGGATGACGCAGCCGGTCATGTAAGACGACTGGTCCGAGACCAGGAGCAACAAAGGCGCGTCGAGCTCCTCGACGCGGCCAAGGCGGCGCTGCGGGATCCGCTTGACGAGCGCCTGGCCCGCCTCCGAGCGGAAGAATTCATCGTTGAGTTCGGTCTCGAAATAGCCGGGCGCGAGGGCGTTGACGCGGATTCCCAGCCGCGCCCATTCGAGCGCGAGAGCGCGGGTGAGCTGGATCACGCCCGCCTTGGAACTCGCATAGGCCGGCACCTGCTGCGCCACGCGCAAGCCCAGGATCGAGGCGATGTTGACGATGCTTCCGCCGCCCGCCTGTGCCATGAGGCGCGCGCCGGCCTGCGCGACGCGCCAGACGCCGGACAGATTCGTCTCCAGGACGCGCGCCCAGTCGTCCTCCGACGTTTCGAGCGCGGGCGCGGTGGCCGCCACGCCGGCATTGTTGATGACGATGTCGAGCCCGCCGTATGCCGCCTGGATGCTCGCGAAGGCCTGCTGAACGGACTCGTGTCGCGTCACGTCGAGCCCGATGGCCGTCGTGTGCAGGCCTTCGTCGCGCCAGCCCTGTGCCAGCGCCTGGCCTTCGTCGATGCGCCGTCCGGCCACGATCACGTGCGCGCCCTCGCGTGCCAATGTTCGCGCGAAGTGCCGGCCCAGCCCGCTGAAGCCGCCGGTGACGAGCGCGATCTTTCCGGCGAGCGCATTCACAGGCGCACCGCCTTCGGGTTGCTGATCGCGAGGCTGGCGCGCGCGTGGCCGGACAAGGCGCGCACGAGCTCCTCGCGCCGCTCGCCGCTGTCGAAGTACCCGTTGCGGATGCGGTGCTTCAGGGACTTGCCCATGGCGAGGATCGCGGTGACCTGTTCGTCCCCATGCAGCGACGGCGCCGCGCGGTCGGTAGGCGTGTCGGTCAGCCGATGCAGGTGATCGATCAGGCGCTGGTTGGCGTCCTGGGCCTGGCCGATCTCGCGCTGCGCGATGGCGATGGCGTTCATCGCCATGAGCCGGCCGTAGCGATCGGTCACGCCTTCGGGGGACGCGGTGGCGCGCGACAGCACGCGGTGGGCTTCGCCGAGCAGGTCGGCCGCGTAGGGGAGGTAGATCACAACTGGTCCGCCAGCAGGATCACTTCCTGCTCGAGTTCCGGCACCAGCCGGCCGGTCAGCGCCAGCTCCATCGACCGCTCCGTGCCCGTGATGTGCCGCTGTGCCTGCTGCAGCGCGATGACGGCCCAGCGCAGGTGCGCGATCAGCTGCCACAAGGTGAGGTGCTCGCGCTCCATATGTTCGCCGCCGCTCTCCTCGTAAGCGTGCAGGAAATCGCCCAGCAGGCCGACGCCGCCGGCCTCGCGCTCGAACGCGCCGAAGCGCCAGCAGCGCGCCGTGAACCAGCCAAGGTCTTCCATGGGATTGGCCCAGGCCGCGAATTCCCAATCCAGGATGGCGGACAGGCCGCCCTGGTGGACCAGGTAGTTGCCGGTGCGCAGGTCGCGATGCACGAGCGTGCTGCGCTCCCGCGCGGGCAGTGCTTTCTCGGCGCACCGCAGGCCCCACTCCAGAGCGGGAAAGCAGATCGCGAGCGTGTCGAGGTAGGCGCGAAGATCGGCGATGAGGCGGCGCGTCGGGTCGGCGCTGTGCACGAAGCCTTCGATGCGCGCGGTGTCCGGCCGCACGCCGTGCAGCCGCGCCATGGACTGCGCGATCTGGCGCACGAGCAGCCGGCGGTCCGGCACGAGCGCGTCGTCCCTGACGAGCCGGTGCCCGGCCGCGACGCCGGGCGACCAGCGCATGATGAAGAAGGGCGCGCCGATGATCGAGCGGTCGTCGCTGAACGCGATGGGCTCGGGGCACGCCACGCCCGCGCGATGCGCGAGCCGCAGGACCGAGAACTCCGTGGCGCGGGACAGGCTGGCGCTGATGGTCGAGGCGGAGTCGGTGCGCAGGACATAGGCGCCCGACGTCCACGGTGCATTTGCGCCCGCGCCGAAGCGCAGGTCGACCTTCCAGTTCTGCTGGATGGCGCCGCCGGTGAGCCGGGTGCAACCTTCGGCGACCACCGGCACGCCGGACCGCGCGCCGAGAAACTCGCACAGGCGGGCCACGTTCACCGGCGACGCCTCGAGCGATGCCATCGCGGCCATGTCACCCATAGATGTAGTGCCCGCCATTGACATGCAAGGTTTCAGCCGAGATGAACGAGGCCCAGTTGCTCGCAAGGAAGCCCACGGCGGTTGCCACTTCCTGCGGCGTGCAGATGCGCCGCAACGGCGTGGCCGCGAGGATCTTTTCGGAAGCGGCGTCCCACAGCTCGCGGATCATGGGCGTGTCCACTGGTCCGGGCGAGACGCAGTTCACGCGGATGCGCGGCGCGAGCTCCTGCGCCAGGCTGCGCGAGAGGCCGAGCACGCCCGCCTTCGAAGAGGCGTAGTGCGCGTGGCGCACGCTGCCGCGGTGCGCCGCGATGGACGTGATGTTCACGATGCTGCCGCCTTCGCGCAGGTGCGGCACGGCCGCGCGGCAGGCATAGAAGGTGCCGTCGAGATTGACGGCGTGCACGCGGCGCCATTGCTCGTCGTCCATCCTGTCGAAGCGCTGCTCCGGAAAGATGCCGGCCGCATTGACGAGGCAGTCGATGCCGCCGTGCGTGGACGCGCAGCGGTCGATCGCCTGCGCGACCTGCCGCGAGTCGGTGATGTCCGCGACGAAGACGCCGGCGCCGCCAGCCGGCGCGAGTTCCTCGCGCAGGGCTGCCAGCGTTTCGCCGTCGCGGTCCGTGAGGAACACCGCCGCGCCATGCGCGAGGAAGAGACGTGCCGTCGCTGCGGCGATCGCGCCCGCGCCGCCGGTGATGAGGGCGACCTTGCCCTTCAGGCCCAAATCGAATTCGTGCATTTTCCGTATTGAATTGTGGATACGGATAAATGTACAATAAACGATGAGAGAAGGGGAAGCGATATTTGCGGGCCTGCGGGATGAACTCTTCGGCTGTGCGCTCGGCGTCGATGCGCAGGCTCCGGGCGCGCACCCCCTCGAATCGCTGGATGGCGAGCGCCGCATCCTGGAACTCGCGGCGCCGCACTGCGCGACGGTGCTGCCGATGGATTGCAAGGCGGACGTCGTGCGGGTGAGCGATTGCACGAAGCTCGCGCGGCCCGGCAACGGGGCGCAGCTGTTCGACGTCATCCTGATCGCGCAGGAGTTCGAGCCCCCGCCCCGCATGGAGCCGTTCTTCCGCCGGCTCCATTCATGGCTACGACCGGGCGGCCGGGTGATGGGTGCGCTGAGCGCGGCCGATCATCTCGCGGAGTTGTGGGCCGATGCGGCCATCACGGACGCGATGCTCGCCCTGGGCCTGGCGCCGCCGCGGCGGTTCCACGCGGCGGGCGTGGCGGTCGCGCTGGATGCCGCGGGCTTCTGGATCCATCGCGTGTGCCACGAGTCCGGTGCGCAGCCCCTCGCGGGCGGGCGGGACGGCCTGTCCGAGCTGATCGATGCGATGCGGCGCAACGCGAAAGCGAAGCGGCGCAATACGCCGGACCTCTGGATGGATCGGCTCGTGGCCGCTTGCCGCGAGCGGCTGTGGCGGGACAACGCCTGGGCGGTCACCTCCGCCGCGATCGAGTTCGTGGCGGTGAAGCTGGAGCGGCAGCGCTAGAGCTGATGGATGTTCAGCGACGTGAGCAGCTTGCCCATCGTGTTGGTCCACTTGTCGCGATGGGCGCTGTGGATCTCGCGCGCCTGTTCGGGCTTGTGCTTGCGGATCGCCTCGACCAGCGCGCCGTGGTTCTTGGCCGAACTGGTGGGCTTTTCCCGCAGCCGCAGCGTGAAGAGGCGCACGCGGTGCGACTGCGCGAACAGCAACTTGGCGGCCTTCGCGAGCCGCTTGTTGCCGCACAGCTCGACGAGGCGCACGTGAAACAGTTCGTCGGCGGCGGCCCAGCCGTTCAGGTCGTCCTTTGCGAGCGAGGACGCCATCTTGTCGACGCAGTCCTGCAGCGCTTTCACTTCGACGTCGTTGGGCTTCTTCGCGGCGAGCAGCTCGGCCGCCACGGTCTCCAGCGGCGAGAGCACCTGGTAGATCTCGTCGATGTCCTTGATCGTGATCGGCGTGACCGTGTAGCCGTGGCGGCGCACCGGCTGCACGAGCCCGTCCGATTCGAGGCGCGACAGCGCTTCACGCACCGGCGTGCGGCTCACTTCGAGCTCCGCCGACACGGCTTCCTCGAGCAGCTGGCTGCCGCCGGGCAGCAAGTTGTTCATGATCCGCTGGCGCAGGACCTCATACACGGAAGTGCTGGCGGTGGGCTTGGAGTCTGTGTTGCGCATCCACACAGTTTACCGTATTATCGAACGCAATAAAATACGTAAAATAATACTGAAATGAATGCGCAAATTCAGTCCGCTGTCGAGGCCGATTCTTCCGTTGAAATCCGCGGCCGTTTCCTGTACCTCACGGACGATCCGGAAGTCATCTCCGCGCAGCTTGGCGGAGACGACCTCGTGCCCGGCAACACCGCCGCGCTGCGCGACAACGTCTCGACCGACGAGATCACGCCGACCACCGTGATGACGTCCTTCGACGAGCGGCTGGGCGACTATCCCTACGTGGGCCTTCGCGTGGGCGGCGTGATGCCCGTCGCGAAAGGCGACGTGAAGAAGGGCGGCTTCGCCGTGGTGGTCGCGGGCAACCGCTACGGCAAGGGGTCGTCGCGCGAGTCGAGCCCGCTGGCCGAAATCAGCGCCGGGATCCGGCTTGTCATCGCGCGCAGCTTCGAGCGCATCTACCGCCAGAACGCGCAGAACCTCGGGCTGCTGACGTCCACGGACTTCGGCCTCATCGAGCGCATCGCGCGCGGTGAGCGCATCCCGCTGGCGGAGTTCACGCGGGGCCACGACGATCTCACGCGCCGGATCATCGAGGCGGGCGGGCTGCTGGCCCTGTCGCGGCGTCACTTGCAGGCGATGCGCGACGCGCATCCCACACCCGCCACGCACGCGGCATCGACCGCGCAGCCGGCGCGACCGGCGTCCTATGCGCGCAAGCTCATCGACCGCGCGCTGGTGAGCGTCCCGGGTGTTCTGCAGGTCGGCGCGGAGCCACAGGCCGGCGACGGCGTCCTGTTGCGGTGCGACTGGCGGTTCTCGCACGAATACTTCACCGGCATGGCGGCGCATTTGATGCACGGCGCGTTCGGAGCGCCGGCGCCGCTGCTGCGCAAGGACAGCATCGTCGCTTTTCGCGACCACCTGAGCTATTCGCACCGCAGCGAAGTGCATCGGCAACTGAACCTGATGCCCGGCGTGCGCGAGCTGGCGAAGGGCCACGACGATTTCGTGGCTGCCTACGGCGTCAAGGCGCATGGCGTGCTGGACACGCGGGAAGGCTCCGAAGGCATCTGCCACGCGATGATGGCCGAGCGCTACGTCGAGCCGGGGCAAGTGGTCGCGGGGACCGATTCACACACGCCGCATTCGGGCGCGCTCGGCGCGCTCGCATTCGGCGCGGGCGCGACGGACATCGCCAACGCCTGGGTCACCGGCGTCGTGAGGACGAGACTGCCGAAGATCTGCAAGGTCATGCTGCGCGGCCGGCTGCAGCCCGGCGTCGCGGCCAAGGACGTGGTGCTGGAACTGCTGCGGCGGCCTTTCATCGCCGAGGGGCACGGCATCGGCATGGTGTTCGAGTTCGCGGGGCCCGTGGTCGAACGCATGGCGACCGACGAGCGCGCCACCTTGACCAACATGGTGGCGGAGATGGGCGGCTTCACCGGTATCGTCGCACCCGATGCGCAAACGCAGCGCTTCCTCAAGGAGCGGCGCGGCCTGGAGTTTCGCATCGAGGACTGGATGCGCAGCGACGACGGCGCCGCGTACGACGCAACGCTCGACGTCGATTGCGGCCAGCTCGAGCCGATGTTCGCCGCGCCAGGCGACCCGGGCAACGGCGTGCCGTTCAGCGCGATCGGCCGGCCAGTGCGCATCGACATCGCTTACGGTGGTTCATGCACGGCGGGCAAGCGAGCGGACTTCGACGAATACTTCGAGGTCTTCAGCTGGGCGCATGCGCGCGGCATGCGGGTGCCCGCGCATGTGAGCCTCTTCCTGCAATTCGGCACCGTGGACGTGCGCGCGTATTGCGAGAGCCTGGGCATGTCCGCCGTGTTCGAGTCGGTGGGCGCCGAGATGCTGATGCCGGGCTGCGGCGCCTGCGCGAACTGCGGGCCGGGCTCTTCCACGCGCGCCGACCAGGTGACGGTGAGCGCGATCAACCGCAACTTTCCCGGGCGCTCCGGGCCGGGCGGTGTGTGGCTGGCGAGTCCGTCAAGCGTGGCCGCGAGCGCGCTCGCGGGGGAGCTGATGACGTTCGAGGCGCTGAAGGCTCGCGCCGCCTAGGACCGGACGACAGAAGGCAGGTTGTCATGCCGGGCTCGACCCGGCATCCACTTGTGCGCTTCGCGGTCCCGGTTGATGCACTGTCAAGGCCATAGCGGCGCGCCGTCCAGACCCGCGGTTTCCGGCAGGCCGCAGATAAGGTTCGCGTTCTGCACCGCCTGGCCCGCCGCGCCCTTGCCAAGGTTGTCGACCACGCCCATTGCAATGACGAGGTTGCGCTCCGGGTCGGCCGCGTAACTGACGAACGAGAGGTTCGAGCCCGTCGCCCATTTGGTGTGCGGCGGCTTGTCGGTGACTCGGACGAATGCCCGACCCGCATAGAACCGCCGGGCCGCATCCAGGCATTGTTCGGTGGTGGCGCGGCCGCGGCAGTAGATGGTGGCGAGGAGTCCGCGGGTCATCGGCGCGAGATGCGGCGTGAACACCAGCCCGGCCGCGCTCCCGCCGCCGGTCAGCCGCTCGATGGTCCTGGCGATCTCCGGCATGTGAACGTGCTTCAGGAGGCTGTAAGGCACCAGATCCTCGTTGGTCTCCGCGTAGCCGAATTTGCTGTCGCCGCCGCCGCCGCCGCGGCCGGCGCCGGAGATGCCGGTCTTGACGTCGATCACGATGTTGCCGGGCTCGATGAGCTTGTCCGCGAGCAACGGCGCCAACGCGTTGAGCGTCGCGGCGGGGCCGCAGCCGGGATTGGCGATGCGCGTCTGGCCTTCGATCCGCGCTGGCCAGACGTCGGCCAGGCCATACATCCATCCCTCGACCCAGCGGTGGTCGCCGCCGATGTCGACGATCTTCACATCCCTGGGCACGCGCGCCAGGGCGTCGGCCGATGCGCCGGTGGGCAGCGAGGCGAACAGCACGTCGAGCTTCGGCAGTTTGGCCGGGTCCCATTTCTCGATCACCAACTCGGCCAGTTTGGCCGACACGCCCGGGAAGCGGTCCACCAGACGCGTGCCGGCGCTGCTCTCGCCCGCGGCGTAGACGAGTTCGAAGGAAGGGTGCTGCGCGACCAGGCGCAGCGCCTCGGCGCCGCCAAAACCGCTGATCCCGACAATGCCGACGCGAATGCTCATGATGGGCTGTCCTGCTGCGAAAACGAGCGGACAAGTGTAGCGATCTCATGCCTTTACCGGGGCCAGCGCGCCAACTGTCAACGTGTCGGTTCCAGCAGCGACATTCGGACGCGCTCAAGATGCGCCGCGCTCGCGGAGCGGTACCGTTGGCGCCCGTCGGTCGTAACGTACGACCGCTTCTTCGCCCCATGTCGCTAGCGTCCGCAACCTCCTGAGCATTTGGAGCGCTGGTCGCGTTCAGGCTGGCTGGCCGAAACGGCTTGAAGCAAGACGCATTGCGCCCTCGCGATGGTTACGTGCAACTTGTCCAATGTGAAGTCGTGAGGTTTCACGCACTCAAGACATCAATCCAATACGGGAGCCGACATGGCGATTTACAAAGCTGGCACGAATGTCGTCGTTGGGACGGGGAATGCCTTCGAGTCCGAGCACAGCCCTGGGACTGAGGCCCCCTACGCCGGGATCTACGCTTGCGTTAGTTGCGGTGACGAAATCGGCATCGCAAAAGGGCACGTTCTTCCGGCGCAGAATCACGCCCAGCACGCGCCAGGTTTGGGGGCCATCCGTTGGAAGTGCCTTGTGTACGCGCAGCAAAAATCTTGAGTCCAGGGCGAGGAGGCGAAGAAGGCCCATTCCCAAGACCGTGCAAGGGTGCCAGAGTGCGTGCATACGAGCTGTTAAAGACTTTGGACGACGCAAAGTAATCGAGATGCCGGAATTGCTGGAAATTGATTGGTCGCCACGCATGCGACGCGTTTTTGCACAGCTTCGTTCGCCCTCGCGATGAGCAACCTACTTTGGCGCGCCGTTTCGTGGGCCGCGTTACTTGTTGTCGTTGGAATTGCTGCGGTCCTGTCCTGGGGAATAGCCGACGCTGTCATGCGAGGGGAAATTCGCGCGGTCGCGAAGAGCGGTCAGGGCGTCTTGCATCGTCTGAGTGAAAACCCTGTCGGATTTTGGGCGAACGTTGTCCCGCATCTCATCCTCGCGGGGGCGGCTTGGGCCCTCGCATACTGGTTTTGGTCCGGGGAGTTGCGCAATGGGAGAGAGGGCTAACTGGGCAGTAAACGCTTGACACGCTGACCTGACGCGTCCACGGGGTCGCGCTGCTGGCGCGGATTCAGCCCGGAAATCCTTGCTGGCCACCTTGCGTTCATCCGGAGAGCGACAGCGACACCGCCGCGCTGCGAGCGCATCGACATCGGCGTCCGGCACCTGTCGACGGCTGCGAAGCCATTCCCCCCGGCGGACGAACGTCCGCCATTTTTTCAGGGATAACCCCTTGCGCATCACGTGGCGTACACACTATCATCTATTTATCAGAATACATATAGAAATACAGAAGTGCTGTCACCACTCGCGGCCGCGCCGCCGAATACGCAGGACGCCGTAATCGACGTCAGGGATCTCGACGTCGACCTGAAGGTCAGCGCCGGGCGCATCAGGGTCGTGGACGACCTCAGCTTCAGCATCCGGCCGGGCGAGATCTTCGGCGTGGTGGGGGAGAGCGGAAGCGGCAAGAGCATGACCGCGCTGGCGATCATGGGTTTGCTGCCGCAGCCGGCCGGACGCGTCGCGCGCGGCACGATCCACTTCGACGGCGCCGACCTCGCAAAGGCCGACGCCGAGACGCGACGCGGCCTGCGCGGCGACGCGATGGCGATGATCTTCCAGGAGCCGATGACATCGCTCAACCCTGTGCTGAAGGTCGGCTTCCAGATCGGTGAGGCCCTGCGGATCCATCGCGGCGCTTCACGAAGCGAAGCCCAGGATCGCGCCGTCGCGCTGCTGCGGCGCGTGGGCATCGCCAACCCGGAGCGCACGGCCGCCGACTACCCGCACCGCCTCTCGGGCGGCATGCGCCAGCGCGCGATGATCGCGATGGCGATGGCCTGCAAGCCCCGCCTGCTGATCGCGGACGAGCCGACCACGGCGCTGGACGTGACGATCCAGGCGCAGGTGCTGGACCTGATCGACGAGCTGCGGCGTCAGGAGCGCACCGCCGTGCTCATGATCACGCACAACTTCGGCATCATCGCGCAGAAGGCAGACCGCGTCGCCGTGATGTATGCCGGCGAAATCGTGGAGGAAGCCTCCGCCGCGAAGCTCCTCGATGGCGCGCGCCATCCCTATACGCAGGGCCTGCTCGCCTCGGTGCCCCGGCTGGGCGTGCGCAAGGGCGGTCGCCCGCCGCGCCTGTCGGAAATCCCCGGCATGCAGCCCGATGTATCGAAGCCCCGGGAAGGCTGCGCGTTCGCGCCGCGCTGCCCACTGCGCGTCGCTGACTGCACGCGCGCGCGCCCGCCGTTGCTCACCGTGGATGCCGGGCACCGCGTGCGCTGCATCGTCAACGGAAGGCCGTCCGCATGACGACGCCGGGCCAGGAAATCCTGCGCGTGCGGGGCCTCGAGAAGACCTTCGTGCGGCGCGCATCGCAGGGACGGCCCGCGAGCAGCCACAAGGCCGTGGACGGACTCAGCCTCGATCTGCGGCGCGGTGAAACACTCGGCCTCGTCGGCGAAAGCGGCTGCGGCAAGTCGACCGCCGCGCGCCTCATCCTGCGGCTGGTCGAGGCCGACGGCGGCGAGATCCGCTTCGACGGCGACGACGTGCGCGGGCTCTCGCGCGTGGGCCTGCGCAAGGCGCGGCGCCGGATGCAGCTGGTGTTCCAGGACCCGTATGCGTCCCTCGATCCGCGCATGTCCGTCGGCGGCGTGCTCGACGAATGCCTCGTGGTCCATGGTGTCGAGGATCGTCACGAGCGCGCGCAGCGCGTCGCCGACGCGTTGAAGAATGTCGGCCTGCGCCAGGATTTCGCGGCGCGCTTTCCGCACGAGCTGTCCGGCGGGCAGCGCCAGCGCATCGGCATCGCGCGCGCGCTCATCCTGCGCCCGCTCATGGTCATCGCCGACGAACCGGTCTCCGCGCTCGACGTGTCGGTGCAGGCGCAGGTGTTGAACCTGCTGTCCGACGTGCAGGAGCAGCACGCGCTCAGCATGATCTTCGTCGCGCACGACATCGCGGTGGTGGAGCAGGTGAGCGAGCGCATCGCGGTGATGTTCGCCGGTCGCATCGTCGAGAGCGGGCCGACCGAGGACCTCATCGCCCGGCCGCTCCATCCCTACACGAAGGCGCTGCTCTCGGCCGTGCTGTCGCTGGACCCCTCGGCCCGCCGCCCGCGCATCAGCGAAGAGCGCGACGGCGCCGGACCGGCGGGACAGGGGTGCGCCTATTACGCGCGCTGCCCGCAGCGCGAGAAGCGCTGCGCGGAGGCGCCCCCGCCGCTGGACAGCGTCGACCAGCACCGTTCGGTGGCGTGCCACCTCGTGACCCAGCAGTCCCGTTCAACCTGAAGGAAGAGCCATGATTTCCCGTCTATCCACTTCGCTCGCGCTCGCTCTCTCGCTGCTCGCCGGAGGCAACGCCGCGCAGGCGGCGACGCCGCCCGGCACGCTCGTCTTCGCCTCGGGCAACGACGCGGCCACGCTCGATCCGCATTTCATCCTCGAGCGCCCGGACGTGCGTGTCTCCATGCACATCCACGAGAACCTCGTGCGCTTCGACGAGAAGGGGCAGCTCGTGCCCGAACTCGCCGAGTCGTGGAGCGTGTCGCCCGACAAGCTCACCTGGACGTTCAAGCTGCGCAAGGGCGTGAAGTTCCACGACGGCGCGAAGTTCGACGCCGAGGCCGTGAAGACGACGTTCGACCGCATCCTCGATCCGGCCACCGCTTCGCCGCGCCGCTCGATCGCGAGCTTCATCAAGGAAGCGAAGGTGATCGACGAGAACACCGTCGCGATCACCACAGAGAAGCCGTTCGCGCCGGTGATCGCGCAGCTCTCGGTGTTCAACCTGCCGATCCTGAGCCCGGCCGCGCTGAAGAAATTCGGCAAGGACTACGGCCGCAATCCCGCCGGCACCGGGCCGTTCAAGCTGGAGAGCTGGAAGCCGGGCGAGAAGGTCGTGCTGGCTCGCAACGATGCGTATTGGGGCCGGAAGCCCGCGATGCAGCACCTGGAATTCAAGGTGGTCCCCGAGGACTCCGCGCGCGTGCTGCAGTTGCTGGGCGGCGAGGTGGATGTCATCGCCAACGTCCCGCCCGTGATGATCCCCAAGTTGAAGTCGCTCTCGGCCGTGAAGGTGCTGCAGGAGGCTTACGCCAAGGTCGTCGACAATGAGGACAACGTCACCCAACTCAACAGCCTCATGGCAGGCGGTGACTCGCCCTACGAGTACACGGTTACCCCGCTGTCCGGTGCCGATGCGCA
>JAZKIF010000198.1:0-9906 GCA_040385005.1 Pseudomonadota bacterium | reverse complement strand
TCAATCACAAGGTCAAGCCGTTCGACGACATCCGGGTGCGCCAGGCGCTCGCGCACGCCATCGACACCAAGGCGCTCGTCACGGGTGTGCTCGGCGGCATCCCCAAGCGCGGCGGCGGCATCGAGGCGCCGGAGATTCCCGGCGCGCGCAACGACCTGCAGCCTTATGCGTTCGATCCGGCCAAGGCCCGCAAGCTGCTCGCCGAAGCGGGGTATGCCAACGGCTTCAGCACCACGCTCCTGACGCCCACGGGCCGGATCCTCAACGACCGGCAGCTGGCCGAGGCGATCCAGGCGCAGGCCAAGGAGGTCGGCATCAACATCAAGATCGAAGCGCCGGACTGGCCGACCTTCAACAAGATCCTGTCGGGCAAGGAAGCGCCGCTCTTCATCTCGAGCAAGGGCAACCCGGCCGGCGACTTGGACCTGCCGCTGCAACTGGTCGCGCACTCGACGGGCCAGATGAACTTCTACAACTGGAAGAGCGCGGACATCGACCGCATGATCGGCGAGCAGCGCGTCACCACCGACGTGAAGAAGCGCAACGAGATCCTGTACGCGATCCAGCAGCGCTTCTATGACGACATCCCGGCGATCGTCCTGTTCTACGACGCGCAGATCTACGGCGCCCGCGCCAACGTGAGCGGCGTGCGCCTGCAGGCGAACGAAGCCATCCTGTTCAGCGACGCCAGGAAGAACTGAGCCGGCCCATGAAGTGGTTTCTCGCGAAGCGCGCTGGCGCGCTGATCCCGGTCCTCATCGGCGTCTCCATCGCCGTGTTCCTCATGCTCCACCTGGTGCCGGGCGATCCGGCCCGCATCATCGCGGGCCAGGAAGCGTCGGCGCAGGACGTGGAGACGGTGCGCAATTCGCTCGGGCTCGACCGGCCGCTGCCGACACAGTACGCGGACTTCGTGGGGCGCTACGTGCGCGGCGACCTCGGGACTTCCTACCGCACGAAGCGGCCGGTGTCCGGGGAAGTCGCCGCCGGCTATGGCAACACCATGATCCTCGGCGTCGCCGGGATGGTTTTCGCGATCGCGCTGGGCGTGCCGCTGGGTATCGCGTCGGCGGTCTGGAAATTCTCGTGGGTCGACAACCTCTGCCTCGCGATCTCGCTGCTCGGGGTGTCGATGCCGACATTCTTCCTCGGGCTGCTGCTGATGCTGGTCATGTCGGTGCAGCTCGGCTGGCTGCCGCTGGCGGGCGCCGACACGCCGCTGCACCTGGTGCTGCCGGCCATCACCCTCGGGTTGCCCACGGCCGCCGTCATCGCGCGCATCACCCGCTCCAGCATGATCGACGTGCTCGGCAGCGACTACGTGCGCACCGCGCGCGCGAAGGGCGCGAAGGACTCTTCGGTGGTGTGGCGCCACGCCTTTCGCAACGCGCTCATCCCGGTCACCACCGTGATCGGCCTGCAGATGGGCTACATGCTGGGCGGCGCCGTCATCGTCGAGACCGTGTTCGCATGGCCCGGGCTCGGGCGCCTCACGGTGCAGGCCATCTCGGCGCGCGACTTCCCGGTCGTGCAGGCCGCGGTGCTCGTGCTGGCCGTGACCTTCGTCGCCGTGAACATGATCACCGACATCCTCTACGGCTTCCTCGACCCACGGATCAGCGCATCATGACCGCCCTTGCACAGCAGCGGCCCGAACAAGGCGCCGCACCCGAGTCCGTGCGCCCCGCGCCTTCGCGCTTCTGGCGCACGCTCCGGCGCTCCCGACTCGCCATTCCCGGCGGGCTGGTGGTGTTGCTCTACATCCTGCTCGCCGTGGCCGCGCCCTGGGTCGCGACGCACGACCCGCTGCAGGCGAACCTCTCCGCGACGCTGCTGCCGCCGAGCACGCAGAACTGGTTCGGCACCGACGAACTGGGGCGCGATGTGTTTTCCCGCGTGATCTACGGCGCGCGCCTGTCGCTGGCCGAAGGGCTGGTCGCCGTCGGCCTGGCGCTCGCGATCGGCGTGCCGATCGGCCTCGTGTCGGGTTACGTGGGCGGGCGCTGGGACATGGTGGTCATGCGGCTGGTCGATGTGCTGATGGCGTTCCCGGGCGTGCTGCTCGCGGTGGTGATCATCAGCATCCTGGGCGCGAGCCTGATGAACGCGATGATCGCCGTGGCCATCTACACGGTCCCGATCTTCACGCGCCTCGCGCGCGCGTCGACGCTGTCGGTGAAGGAGGAGCCGTACATCGAAGCGTGCCGCGCGACCGGCCTCACCCACACGCGCATCCTGGTGCGGCACGTGCTGCCGAACATCGCGCGGCCGATCCTCGTGATGGCCGCGCTGCGCATCGCCATCGCGATCCTTACCGCCTCGGGTCTGAGTTTCCTCGGCCTGGGGGCGCAGCCGCCCAGCCCGGAGTGGGGCGCCATGCTCGCGAACGGCCGCAACTACGTGCTGCTCGCGCCGCACATGGTGATCTTCCCCGGCTGCGCGATCGTGCTGCTGGTGTTCGGCCTCAACCTGTTCCAGGAAGGGCTGTCGCTCGCGCTCGATCCGAGGGAAGCCGAACGCTAACCACGATCCATTCGAACATGACCGAACCCTGCGAGTTGTCCGCGCGCCAGGCGCGCGCCCTCATCGAAAGCAAGGCGCTTTCCCCCGTCGAACTGCTCGACTCCTGCATCGCGCGCATCGAGCGCATCAACCCGGCGCTCAACGCGATGGTGACCACGTCGTTCGAGCGCGCGCGCGTCGAGGCGCGCGCCGCCGAGCGGCAGGTGATGCAGGGGCTGCAGCTTGGAATCCTGCATGGCCTGCCGATCGCGGTGAAGGATTCGCACGCGACCGAGGGCATCCGCACCACCATGGGCTCGCCGCACTTCAAGGACCAAGTGCCCGACGAGGACGAACATGCCGTGGCCGCCATCCGCGACGCGGGCGGCATTGTCATCGGCAAGACCAACATCCCGGAGATGAGCATCGGCGGCAACACCGTGAACCGCCTGTTCGGGGCGACCGGCAATCCCTTCGATCCGTCATTGACGTGCGGCGGCTCGTCGGGCGGCTCGGCCGTGGCGCTGGCGGCGGGCATGGCGCCGCTTGCGACCGGCTCCGACACCGGCGGCAGCCTGCGATTGCCGGCGTCGTTTTGCGGGGTGGTAGCGCACCGTCCGAGCGCCGGCGTGGTCGCGCATCCCAAGCGCACGATGGCGCAGACCTACTACGGCATGCAAGGGCCGATGGCGCGCTCGGCGAGCGATGCGTCGCTGCTGCTCGCCGCCATGGCGAAGCGCAACTCGCGCGACCCGATGTCGTATCCGCTCGATCCCGCGCAGTTCATCGATGTCGAGCGCGTGGACCTCGCAGGCCTGAAGGTCGCGGTGACGCCCGATCTTGGCGGTGTGCCGGTGTCGGCGACGATCCGCCGGACTTTCGAGAGCAAGGTGCGCGCGTTCGGCCCTCTCTTCGGTGCGTGCGAATGGCACGACCCGAAGCTGGGCGAGGCGATGGACGTCTTCTGGAAACTGCGCAGCATTGTCTTCATCGCGCAGTACTCGCGCGAGATCGCCGGCTGGGACGCGGACTTCAACCCGAACATCCGCAGCAACTGCGAGGCGGCGCTGCGCATGGGCATCAAGGAAGTGGCCGAGGCGCACCGGATGCAGATGGACCTGTACCAGCGCGTGCAGGATGTGCTGGCTCAGTTCGACGTGATCGTCTGCCCTTGCGTTTCGATCCCGCCGTTCCCGTGGCGCGATCTCTTCCCGAGGCAGATCGACGGCATGCCGTCGGAGACCTACGTCGGCTGGGTCGGCATGACCTCGGCATTGACCGTGGTGGGCAATCCCATCACCACCATTCCCTGCGGCCTCGATGAAGGGCGCATGCCGTTCGGCATCCAGGTCGTCGGGCAGAACTTCCAGGACAAGCGCACGCTCGCCGTCGCGTCCGCGATGCAGGATGCGTTCGCCGGCATCGACGGCTTGCGGCAGCCGCGGCCGGACTTCGCGCGGCTGAACGAGCCGCTGCAGGCGTTCGCGTGAGCGGTGGGATGACCGTTCACGACTTCGAGAAGCAAACCGCCTTCCTGCACACCGGCGACGGCGTGAAGCTCGTGATGGACGTGTACCTGCCCGCAAGCGGCGGCGCGCCGTTGCCCGGGCCGTGGCCGGTCGTCGTCGAGCGCACGCCGTACGACCGCGCGAACCCGCGCCTCGCGGCGTTCGGCGCGGAATGCGCGCGGCGCGGCCAGGTGTTCGTCGCGCAGGACGTGCGCGGACGCGGCGCATCGGACGGCCATTTCCACATGCTCACCAACTTGCCGGACGAAGGCGAGGACGGGCGCGATACCGTGGAGTGGATTCTTTCGCGGCCGTGGTGCGACCGGCGCATCGCCACCGTGGGCGGCTCGTTCAGCGCGGCGAACCAGCAGGCGCTGGCGCTGCGCAGGCCACGCGGCTTGCGCACGCAAATCCTGCGCGACTCGGGCACGAACTATTACCGCCGGATGCTTCGCTTCCACGGCCTGTTCAATGTCGGCATGGTGCTGCCGTGGGTGCTCGCGCAAGCCGCGCAAAGCGCTCGCGATCACGGCGACGACGCGTCCGCCTCGGCGCTCGAGGACATGCGTGCGAACCTCGGCCGGTGGACCGCCGCGCTGCCCCTGCAGCCGGGCAAGACACCGCTGGCGCTGGCGCCGGAATACGAGAGCATCTACTTCACGATGCTGGAGACCTCCGACGACACGCCGTACTGGCACAACCCCACGGCGCGCCTGGACGGACGCTGGGACGAGTACCCGCGTGACGTCGCGATCCTCATGATCTCGGGCTGGTTCGCGCACCACGCGGCGGCCAACTTCGACAAGCTGCGCGAGCTGGGCGCGCGCTCGAGCGAGCCGGTGTGCCTCATCGTCGGTCCCTGGATCCACGGGCCGCTCATGCTGGACGAAACGTCGGCGGGCGAAGTGGACTTCGGGCTGGCGGCACGCGCCATGGGTCCGACGCAGGAGTTGTGGCTGCGCTGGCTGCACGCGACGATCGAGCCCGGCCAGCCCGCGATCCTGCCGCGCCTGAGCTACTTCGTCATGGGTACCGGCGACGGGCATGTCACGGCCGAGGGCCGCTACTTCCATGGCGGCGAGTGGCGGCAGGCGACGAGCTGGCCGCTTCCGGGCACGCGGCTCACTGCGCTCCATTTGCAGCCAGGCAGGACGCTCGGCGAAGAACCGCCGGACGAAAGCGGCTCGAGTTCGTGCTACGTCTACGACCCGTCCGACCCTTGTCCTTCCATCGGCGGCAACAACCAGCAGACGCGGGACCTCCCGGAATTCATCCTGGAGGGGCCGCGGGACCAGCGCAACCGTCCGGCGTTCGCTGCGAGCCGCGGTGCAACCGGCGACCTGTGCGAGCGCGCCGATGTGCTCGCCTTCCGCTGCGCGCCGCTGGAAACGGACACGGAAGTGACGGGTGACGTGCATTGCGAGTTGTGGGTGAGCACCTGGGCCGCCGACACGGACTTCATCGTGCGGCTGATCGATGAATATCCGCGCTCGGAGTCGCACCCCGACGGCCTCGCGCTGCTGATCTCCGAAGGCGCGCTGCGTCTTCGCTACCGCAGCGAGGGGCCGACCGCGGAGCCGGTGCGGCCGGGCGAAACTTACCGGGTGGCCATCGAGTTGGCGCCGACGAGCAACGTCTTCAAGCGCGGGCACCGTATCCGGCTGGACATCACGAGTTCGGCGTTCCCGGCGTACGACGTCAATCCCAACACCGGCGAGCCGCTGGGCGCGCACACCGCGCTCGTGCGCGCGACGCAGCAGGTGTTCCATTCGGTGGAGTGCCCGTCGGCGCTGTGGCTGCCGCTTCAGGACGGGTAGAGGCAGGACGCGACTCCGGGACGAAAAGAGCACGGAAGGTGTCCGATTCAGTGCTTGCCGTGCGCGTGCGCGCATTGTGCAATTACCGGCAAGCGGTAGGGAAGGAACATCGGGCCCGGTAATGAATAGGCGCAGCTACAACTCTATTTCCGAGGAATGGGATGCAGCCAGATCGGCGTTCTTCCCATATGAGTCGGCGTTTCTCGATCGCTTTTTGCGGGGCCTGGACCCTCCTGCCAGGATACTTGACCTGGGCTGCGGGACGGGGCGCCCCATTGCGGAGCACCTTCTGAAACTGGGATTCGAGCTCACCGGCGTCGACCAAGCCGAAAACATGCTTTCGCTTGCCAGGCAACGATTTCCCGAGGGCCGATGGATCCAGGCGGAAATGGAATCTTTCGAACCGGATGAAGACTACGACGGGGCGGTGATTTGGGATTCCTTGTTCTATGTCAAGCGAGAGCATTTCGAACCAATACTTCGAAGGGTCGTTCGCAGCCTGCGTCCCGGCGCAAGATTAATGCTCACGGTCGGTGGGTCGGATCATCCCGCATTCAAAGACTCGATGTTCGGTCAAACATTCTTCTACGATTCCCTTCCGCCTGCGCAGACGGTCTCCGTGTTGAGGGGCCTGGGTGCCACCATAGATCATGCCGAATTCATCAACGCGCCAACCAAAGGCCGGGACAAGGGAAGGTATGGAATTGTGGCAAGCGTGGCAAAACTGCCCTCGAGTGGCACCTGACGGTCGTTTCGCCTCACGGAGATGTTTCGTGAGCTGGACGATGGATTGCGTCCCGCGAGTGTCCGAAGCCGTGCTTGCGCGCCCGGATGCCGTGACCCGCAATTAGCCGTACTTCCAATCCGGAAGCCTATGAGCATCCTCGTCCCACTGGCACTGCCAAACCCCTTCGACCTGCGCTACGTGCGCGACGACGTCCACGTCATCGCATTCTTCACAGGGCATCTGGATTACGAATCCGTCGAAGCGATGATCGCGTTCCAGGAGGGCGGCGCGCCCCGCGTGCGCGCGACGCTCACGTTGCACGACCAGACGCAGGTGGACCACGTCAACGACCCGGAGCTCCTGGCGCAAGCAAGAGCCGGCGGCCGCGACGCGGTCGCGCGCAACATCGACGCCGTGGTGAACATCGCAGCCAAGCTTCCTTCGGCCCATGTGAGTTTCCTCACGCATCGCAACGAGCCCATCGCCTTCGACGTGGTGTGCGCATCGCCGCCGGACGAACGCCGCGGCGGCATCAACGATCCCGGCGATCACGCGAGCGGTTCGAGCCTGCCGGTCATGCTGCGCGGCGGCAGCGCAATGGGCTCGGCGGCGTCACGCGTGCGCATCGCGGGCGCCGACTACTTCGTGCCGGAAAAGCTGCGGGCCGGGCCGCATTTCGTCGGCCACCACGCGTACTTCACGCTCTCGCACCACATGGCGATCGTCGTGGGCGGCACGCGGCGCATCGAGGTCGTCGCGCAGCCCGAAACGCTTTCGCCGGGCGCCATCTGGGTGTTGGAAAGCACAAGAGGCCGCAAGACCTACACCTTGCTGAGCCGCTCGCCGGACGACGCGATCGTGATCCGCTCGGACGACGGCGCGGGCGAGACCCTTCACGCACGCATTGCCGGCGACCAACTGGAGTTGGACAAAGTGACGATGGATGCGGGACCCGCCGGCGCCAGCGGCATGGTGATGAGCTTCGGGCCGGACGCGTCGTTCGCGATCGGCGTGGACAGCGTCCACGACGCGGTGGCCGGAGCCGTGGTGCAACCTCGCGACGACGCGGTGTCGCTGCTGCCGCGTTCCCCCGCATGGGCTGTCAGGCGCGCGGTGCACGCACGCTGGACGCGCGTGCGGGGCGGATTCGACGTCGAGTGCCGGATCGGGACGCAGCGCGATCCCGCCTGAGCGGAACTCAGCGCCCGTGCGCGCCGGCTACCTGCTCCGCGGTCGGCAACTCGCCGTGATCCAGGTAGCGCGTGTAGAGCGTGCGCAGCGAGTCGGGAATGGGGTAAGCGCAAGACAGGGCTTCACCCCGGTCCAGCAGTTCGCGCGAAAAAGTCTCCTCGTGCAGGTACGAGCCGGCCCGCTCGACCACCAGTGCCGCGAGCGCGGGCGGCAGCGCGAGCACGCAGTCGCGGTCCGCGAGGATCATGTCCCCGGGCATGACCAGCGCGCCACCGCATTGCACCGGCGCATCGATCTCGTGCGGCACCAGGCTGCCGCGAAACGGCATCGGGAAGATGCGGCTCGCGAACACCGGCAGCCCCGTGGTCGCCAGGCCCGCGAGGTCGCGCACGGCGCCGTCCGTCACCACCGCCGCAGCGCCGCGGCGCACCGCGCGCAGCGCGAGCATGTCGCCGAGCACCGAGCCGCCGAGGCCGCGCGCGGTGTCGAAGACGAGCACTTCGCCCGGCTGCACGGAGTCGAGCAGCTTGAAGTTGAGCAGCGGCGCGACCGACTGCGCGAGGTCCGCGCGCGCGGGCAGGTAGCGCAGCGTGCGCGCAGGCCCGGCGATGGGCTTCTCGGCGAACTGGATGCCCGAGACGCCTTGCAGGATGAACGACTCGACGGGGTGCTCTTTCATCAGCACGTCGATGGCGGTGCAGGTGGGGATTTGCGCCAGCAGGGACGCGAGTGACTTCAGGGGCAGCGGCTCGGCCATAAGCTTCCTTGTACGTTAGCGGATTGCTATTTGTATACGTTAATGTATCATTATAAAAATCACGTGTTGTGATTTTCTTGTGAACATTCCATGACTACTTCCGGACCGAGAACGATTTACGACAAGATCTGGGATTCGCACGTCGTGCACGCGCACGACGCCGACACCGCGCTGCTCTACATCGACCAGCACCTCGTGCACGAGGTGACGACGCCGCAGCCGTTCGACAGCCTGCGGCAGGAGGGGCGCGGCGTACGCCGGCTCGATGCCACGCTCGGTGTCGCGGACCACGACATCCCCACCACCGCCGACCGCTCCGACGACTGCGAGGATCCGGAGGCGAAGCTGCAGCTGCAGCTGATGCGCAAGAACACCGCCGAATTCGGCGTGACCTATTTCGGCTTCGAGGATCCGCGCCAGGGCATCGTGCACGTCGTGGGTCCCGAGCAGGGCCTCACGCACCCGGGCATGACGATCGTGTGCGGCGACAGCCACACCTCCACGCACGGCGCGTTCGGCGCGTACGCGGTGGGCATCGGCACTTCCGAAGTCGAGCACGTGCTCGCGACGCAGACGCTGATCCAGAAGCGCTCGAAGAACATGCGCATCACCGTGGACGGCAAGCTCGGCGCGGGCGTGACCGCGAAGGACCTCGTGCTCGCGATCATCGGGAAGATCGGCACCGCCGGCGCCACCGGCCACGTCATCGAGTTCGCCGGCGAGGCCGTGCGCGCGCTGTCGATGGAGGCGCGCATGACGATGTCGAACATGGCGATCGAGGCCGGCGCGCGCGCGGGATTGATCGCGCCGGACGAGACCACGTTCGAGTACCTGCGCGGCCGTCCCGGCGCGCCTTCCCAGGAACATTGGGAAGAAGCCGTCCGCTATTGGAAGACCTTGCCCTCCGATCCCGGTGCGCGTTACGACAGCGAAGTCCGCCTGGACGCCGGCGATGTCGCGCCGATGGTCACCTGGGGCACGAGCCCGCAGGACGTGGTCGCGGTGGACGGAACGGTGCCGGTGCTCGATGCCGCGAAGGACGACGCCGCGCGTGCCGCGATGGCGGCCGCGATGCAATACATGGACGTGCGGCCCGGGCAGAAGATCGCCGACATCCGCATCGACAAGGTGTTCATCGGCTCGTGCACCAACAGCCGCATCGAGGACCTGCGAGAAGTGGCCGCGGTTGCCGCGGGCCGGCACGTCGCCGCGCATGTGCACGCGCTGGTGGTGCCGGGCTCGGGCCTGGTGAAGCGTCAGGCGGAAGAGGAGGGCATCGCGCAGGTCCTGCGCGATGCGGGTTTCGACTGGCGCGAGCCCGGCTGCTCGATGTGCATCGCGATGAACCCGGACCGGCTGCAGCCGGGCGAGCGATGCGCGTCCACCTCGAACCGGAATTTCGAG
>JAZKIF010000197.1:8468-28241 GCA_040385005.1 Pseudomonadota bacterium | reverse complement strand
ATGCCTGCCTTGAATGATCCGGTCATCTGAACGCCGCGTCGAGCCGCCCTGGCTTGAACAGGTCAGGGCTGGTTTGTGCAGCGACGCGAGCCGCCGGCGGCCGCGCGCCGCCCAGGCCGCGAGAGACGAGTGGCGGCTCGCCGCTCGTCCCGGTTTCGCCGGCGCGCAGTTCGACCTCGGACCCGTCGGTCGCGCGCAGCAGCGCGAAGCCTTGCCTCACCCTCAGGTAAGTCCCCGCGGGGTCGGTGCCCACCGAGCCGTCGGTGATCGCGATCTCGATATCGGTCCCTCGGATGCCGATGGTCGCCGAGGCGGTTTCGAAGGAGGCATATCGCACTTGCCCTTTCATCACGCGGACCAGGTCGCCGCGCAGCGTCTGCCCGCGAGCCGGACCGCGGTTGAATTCGACTCGCGAATCTTCGCGCAGCAGCAGCCGCCCATTGCCCGGAAACCGGATGATCGCTTCCGAACCCGCGGACGTGCGCAGTTCGTCCTGCGGCGCGATCTCGAAGGAGGCCGCAACGGCGATTTCACGGCCGTTCCTCGAGGCCTGCACGGTCCCCGTGACGGTGTCCACCGTCTGCGCCTGGGTGAGGCTCGCGAACGCCGCGCAGCCGGCCATCAAGCCGATCCCGAACAACAAGGGCACCGTATGCATGAGTCCAAGGTAGCACGCGCTCTCCGGCGTTCCGTCTGGTGATCACCCCTATTGCAGGGCTGGAGCGCCGTCGTACACAACGGCAAGGCCTCGTCCTACACGCGGACGGTTGAGCTTGGCTCAGCATCTGGCTCCCATTCATCGAAAAAGCGAGTTCGCAAATGCAGGAAATCACCACCACCGCTGCCGCGCCAGAACAACGCCGTCCCCGCGGCTTCGCGGCGATGTCGCCGGAGAAGAAGCGTGAGATCGCCAGCCTGGGCGGCCGCGCCGCGCACGCGAGCGGACGCGCGCACCAGTTCAGCAGCGAGGAAGCCCGCGCCGCCGGCAAGAAGCGCCACCAGCGCGCCGAGAGCCCGAGCGAATAAGGCGAGTCGACATTGCGCGAATAACGCGAGTCGACATCGCGCGAGTAACGCGATTCAGTCCTGCGCCCGCCGCTTCAGCGCGCGGGCGAACCACCAGCCCGTCAAGGGCAGCACGACCGCGGGCACCACCAGCAATGGCAGGATGCCCGCCCGGTCGAACACCCAGCCTCCCAGCGCAACACCGCCCGCCTGGCCCGTGAAGAGGCCGAACGCGAAAAGCGACACGGCCGTGCCGCGCGCCCGTGGCGCCATCTGCGTCGCGTGCGTCTGCAAGGTGTTGTGGAAGAGATAGGTGCCGAAGCCGACCATGAGCGCCACCGGCGCGGCCGTCTGCCACCACGGCGAGAGCCACCAGGCCGCAAATCCCATGCCCATGAGTACGCCACCCCAGGCGACCATGCGCCGCTCGCCCAGCCTCTGGACGATGCGTCGGGCCGTCATGGCATAGACCAGCCCGCCCACCGCATACAGCGCGATGGCTGCGGACGCCACCGATAAAGAGATGCCGAAGTCCTGGTGCAGGAAGGTGGGCAGGAACGCCAGCGGCCCGAGCAGGAACATGCCCTCGAGAAACACCGCGACGAGCACGACGCGCGACCACGGCGCGCGGATCACCGAGGCGAGCTGCGTCTTGAAGGGCAGCGCCGCGTGGCTGGATACCGCGGCAGGCGGCTGCGAACGCACGCGCAGGAAGAGAACAATGCCCACCGCGACATAGCCGATCGTCAACACGCCGAACGCGCCGCGCCAGCCCAGCGCCGAGTCGGCGAAAAGCCCGCCGGCCAACTGGCCCGCCGTCATGCCGCCGAGGATCCCCATCAGGAGTTTCGCCAGCGTGGTTTGCCGCTCCTCGTAGGGCACCATGTCGCCGATCCAGGCCATCGAGAGGGGAACGACCCCCGCGGCAGCCACGCCCCAGACCATGCGGGTCGCGAGCAGGAAACCGAAGGTAGGCGCGACCACGGAAGCCGCCGCGCCGGCCGCGCAGCCGAAGAGCGCCAGGCACACCATCCGCGCTTTGCCGTAGCGGTCGCCGAGTGGGCCGAACAGCAATTGCGCGAGCCCATAGGCAACAGCGAACGCGATGATGACCTGGCTGGCGGCGCCGGTCGTCATCGAAAAGTCCCGCGCGAGGCGCGGCAGGAGCGAATCGCAGATGCGCAGCGCGGCGCCGCTGAAGAAGCAGCCGCAGGCGAGAAGGGTTTGCGTAGAAACGCCGCCCGAAGGCGGCGTTGGAGGCGAAGCAGGTGCGGTCAAGCAGCTAGCTTATCAAAACGCGCTTAGAAGCGCGTTGCGCATCAGATCTTGTCGTTCTTGCGCAGGTCGTCCTTCAGGTCGTCGGCGGCGTCGGCCACATTGTCCTTGGCGTCGCCATAGTTCTTCTGCACCTTGCCGGCCTGCTCGCGGGCGTGGCCCTTGGCTTCCTGCGACTCGCTGTTCACCACGCGGCCCACGTGTTCCTGGACTTCACCGGCGGCTTCCTTGATACGGCCCTTGACTTGATCCTTGTTCATGCTGAACTCCTTGGTTGGTGACTGATGAAATCAAGTTACCCCGGTCCGGATGTCGTGCGTGCAGGGAAGGCGCGTGCCCGAGCGTGGGGCTTCGCCTACAGCCGCGCAGCGTCAAACGGCTGAGACATGCACTTCGCCGAAACCGCTCGGATCGCTGAGCGTGGAGAGCGCGTTGCGAACGCGGCGAACGCCGGGCACGGCCGTCAATTGCAGCAGCAGTCCATCGAGTTCCTGCGCGAGCACCTGACCGCTCACGCGCACGATGCCCTCATGCACTTCCACTTCGATCGCGCGCGGATGGCTCACGAGTTCGTCCAGCCGCGTGCGCACATCTTCGCGAAGGCGCGCATCGTCGGCGGGCCGCGCGGACACTTTCACCAGGCGCGTGCCGCGCGTGCGCATCAGCATCCTGCCGGCGACGTAGGTGACTGCGGCGCCGGCGGCGAATGCGAGGAGGAGGGTGAGGGTGTCGTCTCTCGTCTTCATCAAGCGGCCTTCTTTCGAGGTTTGGGTTTCACCGCGGTGCTGGATTTCGCGGTGGACTTCGCGGCGGCGGCGCGCTTCTTCGCGGGCGCCTCGTCATTCGCTGCTTTGCGGCGGGAGGATGTCTTGCGCGCGGGCGCGACTTCCTCTTCATCTTCGTCGTTCGCGGCAGCCTTGCCCGCCCCCTTGCGCAGGCTGCGGCGCAGCAGCTCGGTGAGGTCGACGATGTCGGCGCTGGCCGGCACTTCCTCGCCTTCGATGGGCTTGACGACGTGCTCGCCCTTGCCGGCCTTCACCTTCTCCTCGACGACCTTCTCCAGCTTCTCGCGGAATTCGTCGTGGAAAGATTCGGGCTTCCACTTGTCCGCGAGCTCGTTCACGAGCTGCTCGGCCATCTTCAATTCCTTCGGGCTGAGTGTCGCATCGTCGTCCTTCGGCAGCGGCAGGCCCGCGGTGTCGCGCACTTCGTCATGCCAGCGAAGCAATTCGAGCACGAGGCCGTCTTCGTCGGGAAAGAGCGCGGCGAGATGCTGGCGCGTGGATATCACGACCCTCGCGATGCCGACCTTGCCGGTCTTGCGCAACGTCTCGAGCAGCAGCAGATAGGGCTTGCTGCCCTTGGCCGCGGGCGCGATGTAGTAGGGCTTGTTGTAGTAGGCGCTGGGAATCTGCCCCGCGTCGATGAACGATTCGATCTCGATCGTCTGCGTCGACTTGGGCAGGGCCGCCTTGATCTCCTCGGGCGAGACGACCACGTACTGGTCCTTCTCGTACTCGAAGCCCTTGACGACCTCCTCCTTCTGCATGGCCTCGCCGGTGGCCTTGTTCACCTGCTGGTTGCCCACCGGGTTCATGGTGCGCTTGTCCAGCAGGTTGAACTTCATGCGGTGCTCGGCCGTGGCCGAATGCAGCGTGACGGGGATGTAGACGAGACCAAAACTGATCGCGCCTTTCCAGAGTGTGCGGTTGCTTGAGGGTGCCATGCCAGCACCCTACGCCGATGCGCATCGGGTGCTGTAGGACGGCGCTGGAAGCCGATGTGCGGTCAGCCGCCTTCGTTCACCCGCCTCGTTTCAGCCGCCTTTATGAGGACGCTTGCCCGGGTTCTTCTTGCTGCGGGTCGCGGTGCCGCGCTCGAGGCTGACCTTCTGGCCGCCGCCGGCTTTCTTGGTGGCGATGCCTTCCTGCAGCTTGGGGGCGGGGGTGCGCTTGCGGTCCGCTTCGGTGGTGATCTTGTTGCCCATAGGAATTCTCCGGTTACTTAATTTGCAAACCCGACATTAGGCCATAGACGCCTGTCCCGCGTTGATTGAAGAGGATGTCTTACACAGCAGTGGGTCCCAATGACCTACTCTGGGATGTCTCAACAGGAGAAACCAATGAACTTCAAACTCAAGGCGGCGCTCGGCGCCGTGGCCGTGGTCCTCGGATCGCAAGCGATGGCGCAGGTCACCTTCTACGAACATGACGGCTACCGAGGCCGCTCCTTCACGACGGAGCAGCCGGTGCGCAACATGGACCGCGCGGGCTTTGGCGGCATGGCCAGCTCGGTGGTCATCCAGCGCGGCCGCTGGGAAGTGTGCGACCAGCCCCGTTTCGAGGGCAATTGCATGGTCCTGCGCCGCGGCAACTACGAGTCGCTGCGCCAGATGGGCATGAACGACCGCGTCGCCTCCGTGCGCAAGGTCGATGACCGCCGCGCCTATCGCAACGAGGCCCCCGAGCCCGTCGCCGTGATCCCGGCTCCTTCCAATGAATTCCGCCGTCGCCAGCAAGAACGCATCTTCGACGCACCGGTGACGTCCGTGCGCGCCGTGGTGGGCCCCCCGAACCAGCGCTGCTGGGTCGAACGCCAGCAAGTCCAGGGCGGTGGCGGCCAGGCCAACATCGGCGGTGCGCTCGTGGGCGGCCTGCTGGGCGGCATCATCGGCCACCAGATCGGCGGCGGCTCCGGCCGTGACGCGGCGACCGCGGTCGGCGTCGCCGGCGGCGCGGCCCTCGGCGCGAACAGCGGCGGCGGCAGCACGAGCGCTCCGGCCTATGCCGACGTGCAGCGTTGCCAGAACGTCGCGAGCACCACGCCCGCCTATTGGGACGTGACCTACGTCTTCCGTGGCATGGAGCATCGCGTGCAGATGACCGCGCCTCCGGCCGGCCAGACCGTCCAGGTCAACGAGCGCGGCGAACCGCGCGTGTAAGTCCCCGGATCATTCCGCGGCCATCGTGTGCAGCGGAATGTCCTTCTCCATCGCGAGCCGGTCCAGCTCCCCGCGTGTGCGCGAGGCGAGGAACGCCGCGATGGATTCGTGCGTTTCGCGCGCGAACATCGCCCGCGTATCGCGCGGGCCGCCTGGATCGACACCGGCCGCCGCGCACAGCGCCGCCGCGAAGTGCGGCTCCAGCGCCGCGACGGCGACCCGGCCGTCCCTGCACTCATACACCCGATAACCCGCATGCGCGCCGCCCACGGAGCCGTCCGGCTGCGTGAGCCCCCATTGACGCGGGAGCGACAGGTAGGCGGCCGCGTCGGATAGCGCCACCTCGATGTACACACCTGCCGGGTGCGTGTCGCCGCTTCCGGCATAGCGCTCGCTTTGCAGCAGGGCGGCCTTCAACACCGCTTCGCTCGCCATGAGCGAGCCGCTCATGTCCGCGTAAAGCGTCGCGGGCAACTCCAGCCCCGGCACGAGGCCGTTGCCCGCGAGGTAGGTGAGGTCGTGCCCCGGCTCCTCGGCGCGCGCGCCGGGCGCCCCGACGATGGCGACGTGGCATAGCGACGGGTAGGCCGTGTGCAACTGCTTCCAGCCCATGCCCAGTTTCTCGATCGCGCTCGGCCGGAACGACGTGAGCAGCACATCAGTGCGCGCGAGTTCGCGGTGGAGCACCTTCTGTCCTTCTTCGGTTTTCAGGTCCGCGGCGACTACCCGCACGCCTTCATGCATTTCGGCGTAGCCGGCCGCGTTGTACAGGGCCATCGGGTCGCCCGATGGCGGCTCGAGCTTGATGCAGGTCGCGCCCATGCGCCGACAGCGCATCAGGGCGGCGGGCCCAGGCAGGTTCAGCGCCAGGCTGAGGATGCGGACTCCGCGCAGTACGTCGATCGATTGCGTCATGGGTAATTCATGAAATGCTTTGGCGGCAAGCCTAGCAGAGCGCGTACGTTCATTCGTCGGGAACATACCGATGCGTCGTGAAAGACGCCGGGGCTACGCTGAGCCCACAATCGCCGCTTTGCGCGATGCCCCCTTTTGAGGAGACTTCGATGATTCTGCGCCGCTGCTTTATCGCCGCCGGGCTCACCGTGCTGGCCGCTACCGCGTCCTGGGCCCAGTCGGCCTGGCCCACGAAAGCCGTCACGCTGGTCGTGCCGTTCGCCGCGGGCGGGCCGACCGACGTCGTCGCGCGCACGCTCGGCGCGTCGATGAGCAAGACGCTGGGTCAGACCGTCGTGATCGAGAACAAGCTCGGCGCCGGCGGCACCGTCGCGGCGGCTGCCGTCGCGCGCGCAGCGCCGGACGGCTACACCTTCTTCATCCATCACAACGGCATGGCGACGTCCACGGCGCTGTACCGCAAGCTTTCGTACAACCCGTTGACGGATTTCGAATACGTGAGCCAGGCCGTCGAAGTGCCGATGACCATGCTGGCCCGCAAGGACTTCCCCGCGAACAACTTCCAGGAGTTCGCCGCCTACGTGAAGGCCAACCAGGCGAAGCTGAATCTCGCCAACGCGGGCCTGGGCGCCGTGTCGCAGTTGTGCGGAATGATGTTCGAGCGCGCGCTGGGCGTGAAGCTCACCGCCGTGCCGTTCCAGGGCACCGCGCCCGCGATGAACGCGCTGCTCGGCGGGCAGGTGGACATCCTGTGCGACCAGACGACGCAGACCATCCCGCAGATCAAGGCGGGCAACGTCAAGTTCTACGGCGTGACGACGAAGAACCGCATCAAGGCGCTGCCCGACGCGCCCACGCTCGCCGAGCAGGGTCTGAAGGATTTCGAGGTGGTGGTGTGGCACGGCATCTACGCGCCCAAGGGCACGCCCAAGCCGATCCTGGACAAGATGAACCAGGCCATCCGCCTGGCGCTGAAGGATCCGCAGGTGGTCGCGCGCATGACGGATCTCGGCGCGGAGATCGTCGGGGAAGACAAGCTCACGCCCGAGTCGCTGCACGTGTGGCTCAAGGCGGAGATCGACAAGTGGGGGCCGATCATCAAGGCGACGGGGACGTTCGCGGACTGAGGGCCGGGCCGCGCGGTGCCGGAATGTTTGTCATGTGCGGGTTACCCAAAACCGCATGACAAACTTTTTGAAGGAAGCACCATGGAAGACAGCCGGCGCACCTGCGAGCGCGTGATCGAGGAATGGGCCGCGGCCACGGGCATGCCTGCCTGGCCCATCGAGGAGGACATGCACGTCGACATCGACGGCACGCTGGTCGGCCTCGTCCACGGCGGAGCCGCCTCGCCCCAGACCTTGCACGTATACATCGAACTCGGCTCGCAGGACAGCCCCGGGCTGCACCGCAAACTGCTCGAGCTGAACATGACCGTCGATGCAAGGGAAGCGGGGTGCTACTGTATCCACCCGCAGTCCGGTGCGATCGTCTACCGCTCCAGCATGCACCTGGACGAAAACGCCAGCGGGTCGGAACTGCCGGCCAGGATCGCTGAATTGATCGATGGCGCGCGGGCGCGCCTTCATTTCGCGTGAGGCCGGCATGAGACCTCTCGCTCGCACCCTCCGCGCAACCGGACCCCGTCGCGCCGCCACCGTCAGCGGCAGCGCTGCGCCCCGGGTCGCACCGTCGTCCCGCCGCGGCTACTTCTCGGGCCTGCGCCGGGACGCCACCGCGGCGACCGGCACGCCGAAGCGGCGTCAACCCCTTGTCGCCGCCGCGCCACCTCGCATCCAGACACGGCAGCATTCGGATTGGGACTCCGGGATCGATCTTGCGGCACGACCCGCGCGCCCGGCGGGCGTGGACGCCGGCGCCGGGCCTCGAGCCAGCTATGCGACCCGCATCGCCACTGCCGCCGACAAGCCCAGGATCGCCGAGTTCTTTTCGCAGCTCGACGAAAAGAGCTGGCGGCAGCGGTTCGGTGGCGAGAAGGCCGAGATGCAGGACCGGGTGATCCCCACGATGCTCGAAATCCCGAGCGTTCTGGCGTTCGAGGGCGACCGGATTGTCGGGGTCTGCAATTTGGACCACGAGCAGGGCCGGACCGAAGCTCAAGTCTCCGTGGTGCTGGACCGAAGCGCGCGTGGCAAGCAGGTTCCCAAGCTGCTCCTGTCCGAGGCCGAGACACTTGCGCGTTCGCGTGGCGCGGCCAGACTGACGGCCTATGCGGCCGAAGAGAACATGCCTGTGTTCCACCTGCTCAGAAAGTCGGGATTCGACCCTACCCCCATGGGCCACGGGGCCATCCAGTACGAAAAGTCACTCGTGGCTCCCATTTCACCAGCCATGAGCCCGGCGGGCGTGGATGCCGGCGCCGTGCCTCAAGCCAGCTATGCGACCCGCATCGCCACTGCCGCCGACAAGCCCAGCATCGCCGAGTTCTTTTCGCAGCTCGACGAGAAGAGCTGGCAGCAGCGGTTCGGTGGCAAAAAGGCCGACATGCAGGGCACGGTGATCCCCATGTTGCTCGAGAACCAGTGCGTGCTCGCCTTCGATGGCGACCGGGTGGTCGGGGTCTGCGACGTGGGGCGCAAGACCGGCTCGACCGAAGCTGAAATCTCCGTGGTGCTGGCCCCCAGCGCGCGCGGCAAGCGCGTCCCCTCGCTGTTCATTCCCGAAGCAGAGGGGTTGGCGCGTTCGCTTGGCGCAACCAAGCTGGTTGCGTACACGGCGGCATCGAACACGTCCCTGGGCATCATTCTGCATTGGGCGGGGTTCAATGACACTTACATGGGCCACGGGCAAGTCAAATACGAGAAGTCACTTGTCCAGGGCGAGCCGGCGGGTCAGAGCGGCAGGCCGACGTAGTTCTCCGCCAGCGCCGTCGAAGCGGCGGGCGAGCCGACGAGGTAGTCCAGCTCGGCCTCCTGCAGCTTCTGCCCGAATGCGCCAGCTTCCGGGAAGCGGTGCATGAGCGAGGTGAACCACCACGAGAAGCGCTCGGCCTTCCAGACGCGGCGCAGGCATTTCTCCGAGTAGTGGTCGATGCCTGACGGGTTGCGTTCCTTGTAGAACTCGATGAAGGCGGACGACAGGTACTTCACGTCTGATGCCGCCAGGTTCAACCCCTTCGCGCCAGTGGGCGGCACGATGTGCGCGGCATCACCCGCGAGGAAGAGGCGACCGAAGCGCATCGGCTCCGCGACGAAGCTGCGCAGGGGCGCGATGCTTTTTTCCAGCGACGGGCCGGTGACGAGGTGCTCGCGCGCCTGCGGGTCGAGCCGCAGCCGCAGCTCGTTCCAGAAATCGCCGTCGGACCAGTTCTCCGCTTTTTCATCCGAAGGCACTTGCACGTAGTACCGGCTACGCGTCGGGCTGCGCATCGAGCAAAGGGCGAAGCCGCGTTCGGTGTTCGCGTAGATCAGCTCGTGGGACACGGGTGGAACATCCGCGAGGACGCCCAGCCAGCCGAAGGGATAAACCTTTTCATAGGTCGTGAGGGCAGCAGCCGGGACACTCGCGCGGCTCACACCGTGGTAGCCGTCGCAGCCGGCGATGAAATCGCACTCGATCTCGTGCGTCACGCCGTCCTTCACGTAACGAACCTTCGGGCTCGCGCGGTCGAAGTCGTGCAGCGTGACCGAGTCGCCGGCGTCGTAGACCGTGGGCAGGCCCGCGGCCGTGCGCGCATCCATCAGGTCGTGCGTGACCTCGGTCTGGCCGTATACCGTGACGCTCTTGCCGCCGGTGAGCTTTCGCATGTCGATGCGGTGGCGCTCGCCCTTGAACAGCAGCTCGATGCCGTCGTGCACCAAGCCTTGCGCGTGCATGCGCGCGCCGATGCCGCACTCGTCCAGCAGGTCGCAGGTCACCTGCTCGAGCACGCCGGCGCGGATGCGGCCGAGCACATAGTCCGGGCTCTGCCGTTCGATGATGACATTGTCGATGCCGGCCTTCGACAGCAACTGGCCGAGCAGCAGCCCTGAAGGGCCCGCGCCGATGATGGCGACCTGGGTGCGCATGGTGGTACTCCTGCCTCCAGCTTAGGACGCGGCCTGCCGCACCGAAAGAGGCTCGAGCTGTCTTTGTGCGATCATTGCGCACGTTGCGCGATGATCGCGCACGGATTTTCCCAGGGAGATGCTCTTGATCGCGAAAGCGGATTTCATCGAAGGCATGGCCAAGGGCATGGCGGTGCTGGAGAGTTTCGACACCGAACGCCAGCGGCTCAACGCGACGCTGGCCGCGCAGCGCGCCGGCATCACCCGCGCCGCGGCGCGCCGGCACCTGCTCACGCTGGCGCACCTGGGCTACCTCGAAACCGACGGCAGCCACTTCTGGCTCGCACCCAAGGTGCTGCGGTTCTCGGGCAGCTATCTCGCCTCCGCGCGCTTGCCGCGCGCGATCCAGCCCACGCTCGACCGCCTGGCCGCGACAACCACCGAGTCTTTCTCGGCCGTGGTGCTCGACGGAGACGAGGTGGTGATCGTCGCGCGAAGTGGATCCACCCGCGTGCTCGCCTACGGCCTGCACCTGGGTGCGCGTCTGCCGGCCCACGCCACCTCGACAGGACGCGTGCTGCTCGCGGCGAAGACCCGGACCGAATTCGGCGCGTGGATGAAGGGCAGGGCGCTCGCGCGGCTCACCGCGCACACGATCGTGGAGGCGCGCGCCTTTCGCGCCTTGATCGACGAGGTGCGCGCACTGGACTTCTGCGTCGCCAGCGAAGAGCACGAACTGGGCGTCCATGCGCTGGCCGTTCCGCTGCGAAGCATGCAGGGCCGCACGGTGGCGGCGCTCAATGTGGTGGCCGCGCCGCAGCGGCTGGAGGCGCGCCGGATGCAGCGCGACTTGCTGCACGCGCTACAGGAAGCCGCGCGCGAACTGCGACCATTGTTGTAACGCCTTATAGGACGGCTCACATTAGCTAACAACAACACGGTCGTTGGGAAGAGCTGCCGCCGTCCCAAAATACGAGGTTCCCTTCCATGTGGAGAAGGGCCTCAGGCACGATCAATGAAAACCTCCCTCAAGACCCTCCTGGCCGGCGCCGCGCTGGCCGCCAGCGGGCTCGCTTCGGCGCAAACCCTCCTCAATGCCTCCTACGACGTGGCGCGCGAGTTCTACAAGGACTACAACGCGGCCTTCGTCGCCAACTACAAGAAGACCACCGGCAAGGACGTGAAGATCGACCAGGCGCACGGCGGCTCCAGCGCGCAGGCGCGCGCGGTGGCGGATGGTCTCGACGCGGACGTTGTGACCATGAACACGACGACCGACGTGGACTTCCTCGCCGAAAAGGGCGTCGTCGCGAAGGACTGGACGAAGCGCTTCCCCGACAACGCTTCCCCGACGACGTCCACCATGCTGTTCCTCGTGCGAAACGGCAACCCCAAGGGCATCAAGGACTGGGACGACCTGGTCAAGCCCGGCGTCGGCGTCGTGGTGGTGAACCCGAAGACCGGCGGCAACGGCCGCTACGCGTACCTCGCCGCGCTCGGCTACATGAAGAAGAAGGGCGCGACCGAGGCGCAGCAGCAGGAGTTCCTGTCGAAGCTGTACAAGAACGTGCCCGTGCTCGCGCGCGGCGGCCGCGATGCGACTACGGCCTTCCTGCAACGCAACACCGGCGACGTGCTGATCACCTTCGAATCCGAAGTCGAATCGGTCAACAAGGAATTCGGTGCGGACAAGGTCGATGTGATCTATCCCTCGATCAGCATCGTGGCCGAGAACCCCGTGGCCGTCGTCGAGCGGACCGTCGCGAAGAAGGGCACGGCCGAGCTTGCGAAGGCGTACCTGCAGTTCCTCTACTCCGAAGAAGGCCAGGAGATCGCCGCGAAGCATTCGATCCGCCCGCGCTCGGCCGCGGTGCTGAAAAAATACGCGAGTACGTTCAAGCCGATCAAGCTGTTCACCGTGCAGGAGCTGTATGGATCGCTGGGTGACGCGCAGAAGGTCTATTTCAACGACGGCGGCCGGTTCGACAAGATCTACACGGTGAAATGACCCACCGCAAAGTGCTGCCCGGCTTCAATCTCACGCTGGGCTACACGCTGCTGTACCTCAGCCTGATCGTTCTCATCCCGCTTTCGGCGCTGGTGCTGAAGACATTCACCCTGAGCTGGGACCAGTTCTGGGCCGCGATCGCGTCGCCGCGCGTGCTGGCATCGTACCGGCTCACGTTCGGCGCGTCGCTGATCGCGGCGCTCGTCAACGTTGTGTTCGGCTTGTTGGTGGCATGGGTGCTGGTGCGCTACGAATTCCCGGGCAAGAAGATCATCGATGCCCTCGTGGACCTGCCGTTCGCGCTGCCCACGGCCGTGGCGGGCATTTCGCTCACCGCGCTGCTGGCGGGCAACGGATGGATCGGCCAGTACCTGGAGCCGATGGGCATCAAGCTGGCGTTCAACCCCAACGGCGTCGTGATCGCGCTCATCTTCATCGGCCTGCCGTTCGTGGTGCGCACGGTGCAGCCGGTGCTCGAAGAAAACGAGCGAGAGCTGGAGGAAGCCGCGATGTGCCTGGGCGCGACGCGGATGCAGACTTTCCTTCGCGTCATCTTCCCTGCGATTGCGCCCGCGCTGCTTACGGGCTTCGCGATGGCGTTCGCGCGCGCCATCGGCGAGTACGGCTCGGTGATCTTCATCGCCGGCAACATGCCGATGGTCTCGGAGATCACGCCGCTGGTCATCATCGGCAAGCTGGAGCAGTACGACTACGCTGGTGCAACGGCCGTCGCGGTCGTGATGCTCGGCATGTCGTTCGTGCTGCTGCTGGTGATCAACGCATTGCAAGGCTGGCAGCGCCGGCGATCGGGGGGGACATGACGTCGCTTGCAACCCGGCGCATCATCACGACGGAGTCCGCGTGGGTGCGTCGCACGCTGATCGGCATTGCGCTCCTGTTCCTGCTGTTGTTCCTGGCACTCCCGCTCGCCGCGGTCTTCACCGAGGCGCTGCGCAAGGGCGCGGGCGCCTATGTCGAAGCGCTGAAGGAGCCCGATGCGTGGGCGGCGATCCGTCTCACGCTGATCACGGCCGCCATCGCGGTGCCGCTGAACCTCGTGTTCGGCGTCGCGGCCGCGTGGTGCATCGCGAAGTTCGAGTTCCGCGGCAAGGCCTTCCTCACCACGCTGGTGGACTTGCCGTTCTCGGTGTCCCCCGTCGTGGCGGGCCTGATCTACGTGCTGATGTTCGGCGCGCAAGGCTGGTTCGGCCCGTGGCTTGCGGCGCACGACATCAAGATCATCTTCGCGGTGCCGGGCATCGTGCTGGCCACGGTCTTCGTCACGTTCCCCTTCATCGCGCGGGAGCTGATCCCGCTCATGCAGGCGCAGGGCAACGACGAGGAGCAGGCCGCGATCGTGCTGGGCGCGAACGGCTGGCAGACCTTCTGGTACGTGACGCTGCCCAACATCAAGTGGGGCCTGATCTACGGCGTGATCCTGTGCAACGCCCGTGCGATGGGCGAATTCGGCGCCGTGTCGGTGGTGTCGGGACACATCCGCGGCCAGACCAACACGATGCCGCTTCACGTCGAGATTCTCTACAACGAGTATCAATCGGTCGCCGCGTTCGCGGTGGCTTCCCTGCTCGCGCTGCTGGCTCTGGTGACGCTGGCGATCAAGTCGGTGGCGCAGTGGCAGCAGGAGCGGGAGATGCGGGCGGCGGATGAGGCGCCGCCTGAAAGACCGTTGCCCCTCACCCCAGCCCTCTCCCCGGGGGGGAGAGGGAGCCAAGTCAAGGAATCGCCATGAGCATAGAAATCCGCAACGTCAGCAAGCAATTCGGCGACTTCCATGCGCTGCGCGATGTCTCGCTGGACATCGAGTCGGGCGAGCTGATCGCCTTGCTCGGCCCCTCGGGCTGCGGCAAGACAACGCTGCTGCGCATCATCGCCGGGCTGGAGACGGCCGACGCGGGGAGCATCCTCTTCGCGGGCGAGGACACGACCGACGTGCATGTGCGCGAACGCCAGGTCGGCTTCGTGTTCCAGCACTACGCGCTCTTCCGGCACATGACGGTGTTCGAGAACGTCGCCTTCGGCCTGCGCGTCAAGCCGCGCGGCCAACGGCCGAGCGAAGCGCAGATCAAAAAGAAGGTTCATGACCTGCTCGGCCTCGTGCAGCTGGACTGGCTGGCCGACCGCTTCCCGTCGCAGCTCTCCGGCGGCCAGCGCCAGCGCATCGCATTGGCCCGCGCGCTTGCCGTCGAGCCGAAAGTGCTGCTGCTCGACGAGCCGTTCGGTGCGCTCGACGCCAAGGTGCGCAAGGAACTGCGCCGCTGGCTGAGGCGGCTGCACGACGAGCTGCACGTCACCAGCATCTTCGTCACGCACGACCAGGAAGAGGCGCTCGAGGTCGCGGACCGCGTCGTTCTGATGAACGCCGGCAAGGTCGAGCAGGTCGGCTCGCCGCAGCAGGTGTGGGACCACCCGGCCAGCCCGTTCGTCTATGGCTTCCTGGGCGACGTGAATACCTTCCACGGCCGCGCGCACCAGGGCGCGGTCCACATGGAAGGCATCGAGTTCGACGCGCCCGAGCATGCGGATGCGCAGAACGCCAAGGCCTTCGCGTACGTGCGCCCCCACGACCTCGACGTGCAGCGTTATTCGCCGGGCGAGGGCATCGACGCCGAGGGCCGCCCGCGCGGGATCGTGGTTCAATTGAGCCGCGCCATCGTGGTCGGTCCGATCGCCCGGCTGGAACTTATTCCCGCGGACGAAACCCAACAGCCCGCAGCCAGCGGGGATGCGATCATCGAAGCGCAGATCCCCGCGCAACTGTTCAAGGAGATGGGGTTCAAGGAGGGCGAGACGCTGGTGGTGACGCCGCGCCGCGCCCGCGTGTTCGTCGAAGGCGCCTGACGCAGGCCCAAAGGAAGACAAGAGTTGATCGACTGGTTTGACACCGCGCCCCGGCGCGTGCTGGCTCTCGTGGCCGCCATCTGCGTGGCGATGCTGGCCTTCGGCCTTTACCTGCAACACGGGGTGGGCCTGGAGCCTTGCCCGATGTGCATCGTGCAGCGCTATGCACTGGTGCTCGTCGCGTTGTCCGCGGGGCTGGGGGCCGCGTTTCCCCGCCGTGGCCCCTTGATCGCCGGCACCGTTTTCACGCTGCTGTTCTCGGGTTTCGGCGCGTTCGTCGCCGCGCGCCAGAGCTGGCTGCAGTGGAATCCGCCGGAGTTCGCCTCGTGCGGACGCGACTTCTACGGAATGATCGAAACCTTCCCGCTCCAGCGCGCGATCCCGATGATCTTCAAGGGTTCGGGCGATTGCACGAAGATCGACTGGACCTTCCTCGGTGGTTCGATCGCCAACTGGTCGTTCCTCTCGTTTTCCGCTTTCACGCTGGTCGCCGTCGTGCTGCTGGCTCGTCTCCTGGTGCGCCGCGCGCCTGCCGCCGCGCTGCAGGGCTGATCTACAAAGCAGACGGATAGGTTTCCGGCGCTTCGCCTGAATGCCATACCTCGCCGCGGTCCAGCGGCTCCAATGCGCGCGTCTCGTCGATGTGGATCATGGCGTCGAATTGCCGGGCCAGACGGGTGAAGAAATAGTGGCTTTGCCGCTCGGTATCGGGCCGGTAGATCACGCCGATGGCGCGCTGGAGCCGGCGCTTGGCCTCGACGAGTTCCCGCAGGCGCGCGTCGGCACTCAAGGGCAGCAGGAAACTCGGCTCGCCCGTGCCGTGGAACACATCCTCCCAGCTGCCGGGCAAGCCTTCCAGCACCCGCTGGCGCCGGGGCGGCTCGTCCCAGTCGGAGGCGGCGGTCACCGTGCCGTGGTGCGTGCTGAAACCGACCAGCACGGCTTCACCGGCCAGGCGTTCTCGCATCAACTGGCCGACGTTCCATTCGCCCGTCTCGCCCATTTCGGTGGCGGACGCGTCGCCCAGGTGCGAGTTGTGCGCCCACACGGCGATGCGCGGCGCGGCGCCCCCCGCGAGGTGCTTGCGCAAGGCGAGGAGCGTCTCGACCATGTGGCTGTCCCGCAAGTTCCACGACGACACGCGGCCACGGAACATCGCGCGGTAGTACTCCTCGGCGTTCTGCACGAGGCGCGCGTTCTGCTGCGCGAAGAACGCCTCGTCGCGCTCCATCCCGGGCACGTGCGACATCCGCGCGGCCAGGCGGTTCATCGCGCGAAGCTGCTGCACCGCCTCGTCCTCGCAGTTCGGCGCGTGGCCGTAGCTCGCGCCGTAGCCGTAGGCCTGGCTGTCGCCCCGTGCATGATCGAAGCACGCGTACCGCGCACGGGCTCGCGCGGCTTCTTCCGGGGCGACTGCGTCGAGATAGTCCAGCACGGCCCGCATCGACGCGAACATGCTGTACAGGTCGATGCCGTAGAAGCCCACCTGCGAATGGCCCGGCCGGCCCGCGTTGAACTCGCGCAGCCATTCCACGAAGTCTCGCACCTCGGTGTTGCGCCACATCCAGGCCGGAAAGCGCTCGAAGCCGGACAACGCGGCCGTCGCGTCGCCATCGTCGGAGAGGCCGCGAACGTAGCGGTTCACGCGCCAGGCGTCGGGCCAGTCGGCTTCCACGGCGACAGCGGTGAAGCCTTGTTCGGCGATGAGGCGCTGCGTGATGCGGATACGCTCGCGATAGAACTCGTGCGTTCCGTGCGAGGCCTCGCCGAGCAGCGCGAAATGCGCGTCGCCGATCAGCGCGAGGAGGGCGTCATGGTCGCGAGGTCCTCCGCTCAAGGGACTCAGGTGACCGCGCAGGCGCTGGGCGATTGCCTCGTTGGGACTGATGCTCGAAGCGTCGGAAGCACCCATTGCCCGATTCCTTCGATGCGCCTTCAATGCGCCGCGAGCGACGAGCGCTCGCGCCTCGCCTCATCCAGCAGGCGACGCACTTCATCGTCGCCGGTCTGCGGAAATTCTCGGTACCAGACGCCCACGGCGCAGAAAGGATTCGGCGTCGCCGCGCAGACCACGGCATCGGCATCGCTTCGCAGCGCTTCGCACGCGTCCGTGGAGCCGACAGGCACGGCGACCGTGATCCGCGTGGGCCGCTGCTGCCGGATCCCCAGCACGGCCGCGCGCATGGTGGCGCCGGTGGCGAGCCCGTCGTCCACCACGATCACGTCGCGGCCGCGCAGTGCGATGGCGGGCCGCTCGCCGCGATAGAGCATCTCGCGGCGCTGGAGTTCGTCCTGTTCGCGCGCGACCACGGCGGCGATCGCCTCGGGCACCACCTCGATGCCCGGCATCGGGTTCATCACCCGCATGCCCCCGCTGGCGATTGCGCCCATCGCGTATTCTTCGTGGCCCGGAAAGCCGAGCTTGCGCACGACGAAGATATCCAGCGGCGCCTGCAACTCGTGCGCCACTTCCGCGGCTACGGGCAGACCTCCGCGCGGCAGCGCGAGGACGAGCAGGCCCGGGCGGCCACGCCAATCCTCCAGGCGCGCGGCCAGCAGGCGCCCCGCCTGCCGGCGGTCGCGATAAGGCAACCGGATTTCTTCCATCCCCACAAGGTAAGGCCGGTGCAGCGGCGGCCGCTGTCGGACCGCGTCGCTTGCGATGTAGGAAGGGAAGGGAGGCCGCCTAGCCCGCGGAAGGCGCCGGCGGCCCTTTCAGCTCGACCACGTTGCCTTCGGGGTCGCTCAGGTAGAGCGAAGGCCCCGCGCCCTCGGCGCCGAACCGCTGGCCGTAGTCGCCGGGCGCAACGCCCTGGCTGATCAGCCACGTACGCAGCGCATCGACGTCGAACGGCTCGATGCGCAGGCAGAAATGGTCGAGGTTGCGGCCCTCGGCACCCGGAGCGGCCCCGCCCTCGCGGCCGAGCTTTCCGTCCACCGTGACGAGATCGATCAGGGACTCGCCGGCCCGCAGCTGGTACAGGCCGATCGCTTCCTGCACGCGTTCCGTGGTACAGCCGAGCACGCGCATGTAGAAGTCCCTCATCACCGCGAGATCGCGCACGCGCAACACGATGTGGTCGATCCGCCTGATGCTGAATTGCATGGCCGAATTACACCAACTTCTTGACGAACACCATGCTGCGGCGGTCCCAGTTGTACTTGCGCTTGCGGGCCTCGGGCAGCCACTCCGGGTCCACCTGCACGAAGCCGCGTTTCAAGAACCAATGCATGGTGCGCGTCGTGAGCACGAAGATGCTTTGCAGTCCCATGGAACGCGCGCGCTGCTCGACCCGCTTCAGAATCTTCTCGCCATCGCCCTGGCCCTGGCTTTGCGGCGAGACGGTGAGCGCGGCCATCTCGCCGGTCTTCGCTTCGGGATACGGATAGAGCGCCGCGCACGCGAAGATCACGCCGTCGTGTTCGATGATCGAGTAGTTCGCGACGTCCCGTTCGATCTCGGTGCGGTCCCGCTTGACCAGCGTGCCGTCCTTCTCGAACGGTTCGATCAGTTGCAGGATGCCACCCACGTCGTCCGGCGTCGCCTCGCGCAACTCCTCCAGTTTCTCATCGACCACCATGGTGCCGATGCCGTCGTGAACGTACACCTCGAGCAGCAGCGAGCCGTCGGTGGCGAACGGGATGATGTGGCTTCGCTCCACGCCGGCCTTGCAGGCCTTCACGCAGTGCTGCAGGTAGAACGCGGAGTCGGTCGGTTGCTGCGCGGAGGGCAGGTTCGCAAGCAGTTGCTCGGCCGCCGCGAGCGGCAGCTCGGTGTCGATCGGGTTGTCCTCGCTCTCGGGCTCGAGCGGCTGCACGCGGATGCCGGGAATCTCGGTGAGGAAGATCAGCTTGTCGGCCTGCAGCGCGATGGCGATGCTGGTCGCGACTTCCTCCATCGCGAGGTTGAACGCCTCGCCGGTGGGGGAGAAGCCGAAGGGGGACACCAGCACCATCGCGCCGAAGTCCAGCGTGCGCGTGATGCCGCCCACGTCCACCTTGCGCACGAGACCCGAATGGCGGAAGTCCACGCCGTCCACCACGCCCACGGGGCGCGCCGTGATGAAGTTGCCGGAGATGACGCGCACCGTGGAGCCCGCCATCGGCGTGTTGGGCAGGCCCTGGCTGAAGGCTGCCTCGATCTCGTAGCGCAACTGGCCGGCGGCCTCCTGCGCGGAATCGAGGGCGACTTCATCGGTGATGCGCATGCCGTGCGAATACTTCGCCTCGTGGCCCTTGGCCTTGAGCTGCTCGTTGACCTGCGGGCGAAAGCCGTGCACGAGCACGATCTTCACGCCCATGCTCTGGATGAGGGCGAGATCCTGCGCGATGTGCTGCAGCTTGCCCGCCGCGATGGCCTCCCCGGCCATCCCGACGACGAAGGTCTTGCCCCGGTGCATGTGGATGTACGGGGCCACCGAGCGGAACCACGGCACGAAGGTGAAATTGAAGACGGTGGACATCGGCGCAAAGTGTACGGCAAGCCCCCTGCGCCGCATCCGCCTTCGCACGATAATCGAGGGCTTTGAACGCGCCGCCCTTGACGTCCCTGCCCATCACGTTTCCCGAATCCCTGCCGGTCTCCGGCAAGCGCGAAGAGATCATGGCCGCCATCGCGGCCAACCAGGTGGTGATCGTCTGCGGGGAGACCGGCTCGGGCAAGACCACGCAGCTGCCCAAGATCGCGCTGGCGATGGGGCGCGGCAAGCTGAACTACCGCGGCCCGAATGGGGAGCCGCCTTCGCCGAAAGCCCCGCTGATCG
>JAZKIF010000197.1:0-8458 GCA_040385005.1 Pseudomonadota bacterium | reverse complement strand
CCCCGCGTCCAGCGTCGCCAAGCGCATCGCCGAAGAGCTGAACACCCCGCTGGGCGAAGTCGTCGGCTTCAAGGTGCGCTTCCAGGATCGGCTTTCGCGCGATGCGTCCGTGAAGCTGATGACCGACGGCATCCTGCTCGCGGAGACGCAGACCGATCCGCTGCTGAAGGCCTACGACACGATCATCATCGACGAGGCGCACGAGCGCAGTCTCAACATCGATTTCCTGCTGGGCTATTTGCGCGAGATCCTCCCGCGTCGCCCCGACCTGAAGGTGATCGTCACCTCCGCCACGATCGACGCGGACAGGTTCGCGCAGCACTTTGCGTCCAGGAAAGGCCCGGCGCCGGTCATCTATGTTTCGGGGCGGATGTTCCCCGTCGAGCAGCGGTGGCGCCCATTCGAAGAGTCGCGCGATTACGGCTTGAACGAGGCCATCGCGGATGGCGTCGACGAGCTGTGGCAAGGGGGAGGGGGCGGGGACATCCTCGTCTTCCTGCCGGGCGAGCGGGAAATCCGCGAGGCCGCGGACCACTTGCGCGGGCATCTCGCGCACAAGCCGCTCACGCGCGACGCCGACGTGCTGCCGCTCTTCGCGCGGTTGTCCCCGGCCGAGCAGGACCGCGTCTTCGACAACCACAGCGGCCGGCGCATCGTGCTCGCGACCAACGTGGCCGAGACCTCGCTCACCGTGCCGGGCATCCGCTACGTGATCGACGCGGGGACGGCGCGCGTGAAGCGGTACAGCTTTCGCAGCAAGGTGGAGCAGTTGCTGGTCGAGCCGGTGAGCCAGGCGGCCGCGAACCAGCGCGCGGGGCGTTGCGGGCGGGTTGCGAACGGCATCTGCATCCGCCTGTACGACGAGAAGGATTTCGCGGGGCGGCCGCGCTTCACCGATCCGGAAATCCTGCGCTCCTCGCTCGCGGGCGTGATCCTGCGCATGAAGTCGCTGCGGCTCGGGTCGGTGGAGGATTTCCCGTTCATCGAGGCGCCGGCGAAGCGCGCGATCGCGGACGGCTACCAGTTGCTCAACGAACTGGGCGCGGTCGACGATGCGAACGAGCTGACGGCCATGGGCGCGGAACTCGCCAAGCTCCCGCTCGACCCGCGCGTGGGCCGGATGATCCTGGAGGGGCGCGAACGCGGTGCGTTGGACGAGGTGCTGGTGATCGCCTCCGCGCTGTCGGTGCAGGACGTGCGAGATCGCCCGATGGACATGCAGACGCAGGCGGACCAGCAGCATGCGAAGTTCGACGACGAGAAGAGCGAGTTCTCGGGGTACCTGCGTTTGTGGAAGTGGCTGGATGAAGCGCGCGGCGGACACGGCAAGGACCACAAGCTTTCCAACCGCCAGTACGAGCAGTTGCTGCGCCAGAACTTCGTCAACATCCGCCGCGTGCGCGAATGGCGGGATATCCATTCGCAACTGCACACGGTGGTCGCCGAGCACAAGTGGCGGCTCAATTCGCAGCCGGCGAGTTACGAGGAGCTGCACAAGGCCATGCTGTCCGGCCTGCTGGGCAACATCGGCTACAAGCTGGACGACGAGGACGTTTACCTTGGCGCGCGCGGCATCAAGTTCTACAAGCATCCAGGCGCGCACCTGAAGAAGAAGCCGGGGCGCTGGATCGTCGCGGCGGAACTGGTCGAGACCACCCGCGTCTTCGGCCGCGGCATCGCGAACATCGAGCCGCTGTGGATCGAGCAGGTCGCGGGGCACCTGCTCAAGAAGCAATTGCTCGACCCGCATTGGGAGAAGAAGGCGGCGGAGGTGATGTCGCTGGAGCGCGCCACCTTGTACGGCCTCGTGATCTACAGCGGCCGGCGCGTGCCGTTCGCGCGCGTGGATGCGCAAGGCGCGCGCGAGATCTTCATCCGCGAAGGCCTGGTCGCGGGCCAGTGGGAAGCGAAGCACGCGTTCCTCGCCGCGAACCAGAAGCTGGTGAAGCAGGTCGAGGAGCTGGAGCACAAGTCGCGCCGGCAGGACGTGCTGGTCGACGAAGAGCTGATCTACGCGTACTACGACAAGTTCATCCCGCAAGGCGTCTTCAGCGGCGCGACGTTCGATCGCTGGTTCAGGGAAGCGAGCCGCGGCGACCCCGCGCTCTTGAAGCTGACGCGCGACGAATTGATGCGGCATGAGGCGGCGGGCATCACGACCGATGCGTTCCCCAAGACGATCCGCCTGGGCGGCGCCGACTGCGCGGCCACGTACCTGCACGAGCCGGGCGATCCGCGCGATGGCCTGACCGTCACGGTGCCGCTTTTCATCTTGAACCAGGTGAGCGAGGACCGCGCGGAGTGGCTCGTGCCGGGCATGCTGAAGGACAAGCTCCAGGCGCTTTTGAAGAGCCTCCCGCAAAAGCCCCGCTCGCGCTTCGTGCCGCTGCCCGAGTCGGCGTCGCGCCTCGCGCAGGAGCTCTCGCAGCCGAATGCGTGGGGCGTGGGTTCGCTTACCGATGCGCTGCTCAAGCGCGTGCGCGATGCAACCAGCCTCGACGTGAAGCGCGCGGATTTCAAGCTGGACATGCTGCCCGCGCACCTGTTCATGAACTTCGTCGTGGTGGACGAGCATGGGCGGCAGATGGGGATAGGACGCAACCTTGGCGGGTTGAAGGCGGAGCTTGGGGCGCGGGCGCGCGGGGCGTTCCAGGCGCTTGCCGGACTGACGGGACTTGCTCCCTCTCCCTCTGGGAGAGGGGGGGGTGAGGGCACTCGGACTTCGGCAAGCCCTCACCCCAACCCTCTCCCCGAGGGAAAGGGAGCGACACAGCCCACGCGCGCTGCGCCCGCCGAGAAATACACCGCCTGGACGTTCGGCGAACTCCCCGAATTGATGGAAGTCCGCAAGGGCGGTACCAGCCTCATCGGCTTCCCCGCGCTCATCGACCAGAGCGACGCCGTCGCGATCGAAGTCTTCGATGAACCCGAGGTCGCCGCGGAGAAGCACCGCGCCGGATTGCGGCGCCTCTTCGCGCTGCAGATCCGCGACGCGCTGAAGTACCTCGAGAAGAACATCCCCGACCTGCAGAAGATGGCGGTGGCTTTCATGCCGCTGGGCACGATGGAGGAGTTGCGTGCGCAAATCATCGACGTCGCGCTGGAACGCGCTTTCCTGCTCGATCCGCTGCCGGCGAACGAGGCGGATTTCAAGCGGCGCGTGGAAGAAGGGCGCGGTCGGCTCACGCTGATCGCCAATGAAGTGGCGCGACTCGCGGCCGCGATCCTCATCGACTATGCGGCAGCCGTGCGCAAGATCAAGGACACGCGCAACCACCCGGAAGCGACCAGCGATGCAACGCAGCAACTGCAGCGCCTCATGCCCAAACGCTTCCTCGCGGAAACGCCGTGGACGCAGTTGCAGCATTTGCCGCGGTACCTGAAGGCGATCACGCTGCGGCTGGACAAGATTCGCGCCGACATCGCGCGCGATGCGTCACGCCTGGCCGAACTGCGGCCGCAAGAGCAACGCTACTGGCGCCTGGTCGCAGAGCGCAAAGGCGCCGTGGACGATCGCATGCGCGAATTCCGCTGGCTGCTGGAGGAGTTGCGCGTGAGCTTCTTCGCGCAGGAGTTGCGCACGCCCCAGCCGGTCAGCGTCAAGCGGCTGGACAAGCTCTGGGGGCAGTTGAACAGCTAACCTGCTCGGGTGAGGTCAAACCCCGTCGCCGTTGCGAAAGAAGGTCAGGTACACGAAGTTCAAGTCCGCCCCGGTCGTGGTGCCATACAGCAGCAGCGCCTGGTTCTCCACGCCGTTGTCGTAATACTGCGCGAGATAGTCTGCGGGTCCCTGGCTCGGGCACGCAGAGCCCGTGAGCGTTCCCTGGACCTTGTACACGTTGCGATCGGGATGCGGAACGCTGATCGAACCGCTGAACGTACATCCCGTGAAGAGCGACCCCGACATGGCGCCGCTGGCCGGGTCGATCGTGAGTGTTTGTCCCCCCGATGGCGTCGCGTAACCACCGCTCACGGTCTGAAGCGACGCGGCCGAGGAGGACTGCGGGTAGAAATCCATGGCCAGGCGCGTAGCCACCGGCGTCACGCCGGTGACGTTGAACGTCGCGGTGAGCGACGTCCCGGCGCTGAACGTCGCGGTGATGTTCGCGGTGCCTCGGGCGGCGCCCGTCGCGCCGGGCGTGATCGAGCCGAAGGTGACGTTGCTCGCGGTCCAGCTGCCGGGTTGCGCCTGAGCGGTTCCGCGAAACACGTCGGAGCGCGTCCCGTCGACCTTCGGGTTGTAGCCGACGAACGTGCCGTCGGCGGCGATCATCATCACGCCATAAGCGAGTGGGTCAAAGTAGAAACCCGACAGCGCCACTGCCGGATCGGCGGGCGTCGCGACGGGGCAATTCGCCGGCAACACCTGGCATTCGAAGGAGGCCATGGCGCCCACGGGCACGACCGCATTGTTCGTGCCCGGACCCATCAGGGCAATCTGGCCATTGGCAATACCGAGGTAGTGGCCCGTCGAAGGGTAGTAGCGATAGGAGTAGCCCTGCCAGACCCCGGTCGCATAGCCGCCCGAGAACAATTGCGGGTAGTGCCACTGCGCATAGGTGAACACGGCGGTGTTATCGAGCGCCCGGGCCGCCGCGAGCGGCGATTTCGCCGGCGCGCGCAGCGGTGCGGCCACGACTTCGGACGTGGGTAGCGAAGCGCTTGCGCCCCCGCCGCATGAAACCAGAAAAGCCATTGCACAGGCCAAGCCGGCCAGGCCCCAAACACGCCGCATGAATTCCCCTCGGTCAGAAGTGTCGCGGCGGATTGTGGCACAGGCCCGTCAAGGGCCTGTATTCGGTCAGGGACTTGCTAGATCTTGCCCATGAGGAGCAGCACGACCAGGATCAGCACGACGAGTCCGAGGCCGCCCGACGGGCCATAACCCCAGCTGCGGCTGTGGCCCCACGACGGCAGGGCGCCGACGAGCAGGAGGATGAGGACGATCAGAAGAATGAGCGAGATGGACATGGTGTGTCTCCCTGTTGAAAGAGAACACATGGTTGCATCCCGTGACGTGCGGCTGAGCCGGAGGACGTCGCCGCCGGACGTCAGGCGCCACGCATGAGCCTTGTGGGCCGAAAGCCCGTCAGGCGCCGCGGTGCAGCGCGGCGATGGTCGCGTTGGCGCGCTGGATACGCCTTGCCATGGTCTGCATCACGAACGCGTGGACGCGCAGCGTCGTGTCCGGCGACGCCGCCTGCAGGCTTTCGAGTGCGCTGCGCGGCAGCGCCCACACCACGGCATCGGTTTCGGCGGTGACGGTCGCGGATCGGTTGATGTTGGAGTAGAGCGCCATCTCCCCGACGATGTTGCCCGCCATCAGGCACGCCAGGCGCTGCCCGTCCTCCTGTCCCCGCAGCGTGACCGCGAGGCGGCCCGACTCGATCAGGTAGAGGGTCGTGTCGGATTTGTCGCCCTGGTGCAGCAGGATGTCCCGCGCGGCGACCTCGCGGCGCAGCAGGAGCGGTTCGAGCGCGCGCCAGTGGTGTTCGCCGCCGAGGTCCCTGCTGAGCCAGGGCCCGATGGGCACGCGGACGATGGTGGAGTCCGTGCCGCTCACGGCAAGGATCGCCTCCTCGGCTGCGTCCAGGGCCTGATCGAGCGTCGCATAGGACGCGTCCCCGGCCGCTTCGAGCACGCTGAGGTCGCTGGTGCCGCACACCATCAACCGCGTGCCGTGCAGCTGCGCCAGCTGTGCGATCTTGGAAAAAGTCATCGCCGCCGACGAATCGATGCTCGCCACATGCGTGAAGTCCAGCACCAGCGCGCGCAGTCCGGTGCCCGCCGTCTTCCCTTCGAGGAAGGGACGCACGCGTTCCAGCAGTGAGTTGGCCGTGCCGAAGAACATGACGCCGCGCAGGACGAGCACGCGGATCGACGTGCCATGCGCCGCGAGCAACTCCTGTTGGGCAGCGGGACGCGACACGCTGCTGACGATGCCAGTGCCGTCGAGGTCGTGCTGGACGACGCCCACGCGGCTGTAGCTGAGCGCGAAGTTCAGGCAGCTCGCGAGGATGCCGACGATCACCGACACGGTGAAGCCGATCGTCGCCGCCGTGCCGAGGATCACGATGATGAGTGCCCAGTCGGCGAGGCTGGTGCGTGCGCGCGACTTGACCACCCACTCCCACAGGATGCCCAGCCCGATGGAAAGCAGGAAACCGCCGAGCACCGGACGCGGCACCCAGCCCACCAGCGGCGTCGCCACGGGCGCGACCGCCGCGCAGACGGCCGCGACGGAAAACGCGGCTGCGCGGCTGGACGTCGAGGCGAGGAGGACCGCGCTGCGCGAAACCGATATCAGCGAGACGTAGCCGCCGATCAGCGAGGAGACGACGTTCAGCCAGCCGTGCGTGCGCAGTTCGCGGTCCAGCGAAATGTCCCGGCGCGACATCACTTCCAGGCCCGTCGCGCCGAGCAGCACGGTGATCACGCCCACCGTTGCCACGGCCACCATGTCCAGCCATTGCCGCGCGATCCAGTCCCAGTCGATGCTGCCCGCGTGCCGCATCAATTCCCACGGGGGCAGCCAGCGCGCGGTGGCCGAACCGGTGAAGACCCAACCCGATTCGCGCGCGGCCTGCGGAGAAATTCCGGCGGCGGCCAGGATGCCGAGGAGGGCCAACGAGGCCAGCATCAGCACCGCCGGCAGCACGGCGGGGTGCCGCCAGCGCCGGAAGACCAGCAGGAACACGCAACCAAGCGCGAACGTCACCAGCCATTGCGGATTGAGGAGGAGCGAGGGAATGCGCCCGAGTGCATCCTGGTCCGAGGAAAGGTCGGCGCCGACGCGCAGCGCCCCGACCGCGATCAGCCAGCCGGTGGAAGCCAGGAAGCCGCCGATGACGGGGAACGGGATGTAGCGCACCGCGGAGCCCAGCCGGCCCACGCCGAGCACGAGGAATACGGCCGCGCACAGCAGCGTGGTGAGGAGCAGCAGCATCAACACGTTCTCGAGCACCGGCTTGCCGGTGGTCGCGAGAGAAGTGAAGGTTGCCGCCGCGGCCGCGAGGATCGACGTCGTGTTCGCGTCGGAGCCGGCGACCGCGAACGGCAACTGGCTGCGCCATGCCATCCAGAACGCGCCCGTCATGCTCGTCACCAGGCACAGGCCGATGCCGTAGGGCAGGTAGTCGCGCAATTCGCCGGGGAACAGCAGCGCGGCGTGCGACAGCGCGAAGATCGTCGCGACCACACCGCCGATCAATCCTCCCGCGAGATCCTGTTGCCATGCCCGGCCGGAACGAGTGGGTTGCGCGATGTGTGAATCCATTTTGCTGTTCATTATCCGGCCATGCTACTTTGGTCCTCGGTAGTCGACCCGGTCACCGGCCCATGGGCGCGTGGTCTACTTTCATGCATGGACCGACGCAGTTTCATCGAGTCTTGCACTGCAGGCGCCGCCTGCGCATCGGCGGTTGCGGCCATGCCCGTCTTCGCCGCCGATGCCAGGCCCAAGTCCTATACACGCGCGATGTTGGTCACGCCCACCGGCGATCCGTTCAGGGCCGCCGAGCTGAGGCCGCAGACCAACTACGTCTTCCAGTACCCGTTCGAGGCGACGCCCGTTTTCCTGCTGGACCTCGCGCGGCCCGCGCTGCCGCAATCGCTCAGCACGCGCAGCCGCGACTCGTACGCCTGGCCCGGCGGCGTGGGTCCCAATCGCAGCATCGTGGCGTTCTCCGCGATCTGCGCGCATCACCTGGTCTACCCGACGCGCGAGGTGAGTTTCATCAGCTTTCGCAAGACGCGGGCGCAGCGCGGCGTGCAGGACGGGTTGATCCACTGCTGCGCCGACCACAGCCAGTACGATCCCGCGCGCGGCGCCGAGGTGCTGTCGGGCCCGGCGACGCAGCCGCTGTGCGCGGTGCTGCTCACGCACGACCGCAAGTCCGATACGCTGACCGCGTACGCGACGCTGGGCGGCGAACTGTTCGATGATTTCTTCAGGAAGTACAGCGCGAAGCTGAGCCTGGACGTGGGGCCGAAAGCGCGCAATGTCGTGAGCGGCCAGTCGGTGGTGACGGAGTTGGACAAGTACTGCCGAAACGCGATCAAGTGCTGAAGCCTAGAGCTTCGCCAGCCGGCCCAGCGCCGTGCGCAACGTCTCGTCTTTCTTCGCGAAGCAGAAGCGCACCACGCGCTGGTCGAACCCGTCGCCATAGAACGCGGAGAGCGGGATCGCCGCGACGCCGATCTCCGTTGTGAGCCACTTGCAGAATTCCGCCTCCGGCAAATCGCTCACCGCGGAAATGTCCACGCACTGGAAATAACTGCCTTCGCTCGGCAGCAGTTTGAACTTGGTGCGCGCAAGGCCGTCCCGGAACAGGTCGCGCTTGCGCTGGTAGAACGCGGGCAGCTCCATGTGCGGCTTCGGGTCGGCCATGTAGGCCGCGAGTCCGTGCTGCACCGGCGTGTTGACGGTGAACACGTTGAACTGGTGGACCTTGCGGAA
>JAZKIF010000196.1:8129-59687 GCA_040385005.1 Pseudomonadota bacterium | reverse complement strand
CCACGGCGGCTACGGCTACACGCGCGACTTCCCGGTGGAGCAGTACTGGCGCGACAACCGCCTGAACATGATCCACGAGGGCACGCACGGGATCCAGGCGGCCGACCTGCTGGGCCGCAAGGTGCGCATGGAAGACGGGCAAGGGCTGCAGCTCCTCGCGGGGCGCATGCAGGCGACGATCGCCCGCACCCGCGGGCGCGGCGATCTTGCGGAACACGCAAGCGCATTGGGCAAGGCGATCGGGCAAGTGACCGAGGCGACGAAAGCCGCCTGGTCCACCGGCGACCCGGCCGAGGCGCTTGCCAACGCGGTGCCGTACATGCAGGCGTTCGGCCACACGGTGATCGCGTGGATCTGGCTGGACGTCGCGCTGTCGGTGCCGCATCCGGCAGTCACGCCCGCGGATGAAGGCCGCCTGCGCGCGGCGCGCTACTTCTTCCACTACGAACTCCCGAAGATCGGCGCCTGGCTGCAAGTCGCCGCCAACCGCGACGCAACCTGCGCCGGCATGCCGGAAGAGGCCTTCTGATGGCCTCCGAAAAATCCATCCTCTGGGTCGAACGCCTGATCTGGATGCTGGTCTACGGCGGGCTGTTCACGGCCGTCATCGGGCTGGCCACGCGCCCCAACGATCCGGTGACGGGCTGGTCCCTGATCGTGGTCGGCGCGGTCGTTGCCGTGGCGGGCGCCGTCCTGGTCTATGTGCGCTCGCGCATGCGACCCGACACCTGAAATATTCCAAAACAAGAGGAAAACGAACATGACACGCAAGGTGCAGGAACTCTTCAATCTCGAGGGCAAGACGGCCCTCGTCACCGGCGGCTCGCGCGGCCTGGGCCTGCAGATGGCGCATGCGCTCGGCGAAGCGGGCGCGAAGATCATGCTCAGCTCGCGCAAGGCCTCCGATCTGGAGGAGGCCGCCGCCGAGTTGCAGGCGGCGGGCATCGACGCACGCTGGATCGCGGCCGATTGCGGAAAGGAAGAGGACATTCGCCGCCTCGCGACGGAAACGATGGAGCGCATGGGCGACGTCCACATCCTCGTCAACAACGCGGGGGCCGCCTGGGGCGCGCCGGCCGAGGATCACCCGGTCGAGGCGTGGGACAAGCTCATGAACCTCAACGTGCGCGGGTATTTCATCCTGTCGCAGCACATCGCCAAGCACAGCATGATCCCGGCGAGGTGCGGGCGCATCGTCAACATCGCATCCATCGCCGGGCTGGGCGGCAATCCGCCGGAGATGCAGACGCTGGCCTACAACACGTCCAAGGGCGCGGTGATCAATTTCACGCGCGCGCTGGGCTGCGAATGGGGCAAGTACAACATCACCGTGAACGCGATCTGCCCGGGTTTCTTCCCGAGCAAGATGACTCACGCCACTCTCGAGCGCATGGGCGAGGATGAGCTTGCCGCGCATGCGCCCCTCAAGCGTCTGGGCGACGACGAGGACCTCAAGGGCATCACGCTGCTGTACGCTTCGGATGCGGGCAAGCACATCACCGGGCAATGGCTCGCGGTGGATGGCGGCGTCAGCGTCATTACTGGAGGCTAGCGAATGGACTTCCGCGTCAAGATTCCTTTTGTCCAGCACCTCGGGTTCGACCTGCAGAAGTTTGAGGACGGCCATTCCGAGATCCACTACGACCCGAAGCCCGAGCACCTGAACTCCTTCGACGTGGTGCACGGCGGCGCGACGATGACGCTGCTGGACGTTTCGATGGCCACGGCCGCGCGCAGCGTCGCGCCGGACATGGGCTGCGTCACCATCGAGATGAAGACCTCCTTCATGCAGGCCGCGCGCGGCAAGCTCACGGCAAAGGGCAGGCTGATGCATCGCACGGCGAGCATGGCATTCACCGAGGCGACGATCTACGACGCCGACGACAAGCCCTGCGCCCATGCGACCGGCACTTTCAAATACGTGAAGCGCCTGCCCACCGGGCCGAAGAGCGCGAACCCGCTGAACGTCATTTCGACCGACTGAGACTGAAGACCCGACAAGGAGATCACATGGCCAGGAACAAGCAGATCCATCTGGACAACCGCCCGCATGGCGAAGCCACGGCAAGCAACTTCAAGCTGGTGGAGGCCGACACGCCGGCGCTGCAGGAGGGCCAGGTGCTGGTGCGGCATCATTTCCTCAGCCTCGACCCGTACATGCGCGGCCGCATGAACGACGCGAAGAGCTACGCGGCTCCGCAGCCCGTGGGCCAGGTGATGGGGGGCGGCACCGTGGGCGAAGTGGTCGAGAGCAAATCGCCGAAGTACCAGGTCGGCGACAAGGTCGTCGGCATGGGCGGCTGGCAGGAATACAGCGTCGTCAATGGCGAGCAGGTCGGCGCGATGCGCAAGGTTGACACCACGCACGTGCCGCTGTCGCACTACCTCGGCGCGGTCGGCATGCCGGGCGTCACCGCCTGGTACGGACTCGTGAAGATCATCGAGCCCAAGGCGGGCCAGACGGTTGTCGTGAGCGCGGCGACTGGAGCCGTCGGAAGCGCATTCGGCGCCCTGGCGAAAGCACGCAACTGCCGCGCGATCGGCATCGCGGGCGGTGCGGAGAAATGCAAATACGCGACGGAGGAGCTTGGCTTCGACGTGTGCATCGACTACAAGCAGCACGCCGACGCGGGCTCGCTGTCGAAGGCGCTGAAGGAAGCGTGTCCGGGCGGCATCGACGGTTACTTCGAGAACGTCGGCGGCATGGTGCTGGACGCCGTGATGACCCGCATGAACGCGTTCGGCCGCATCGCGTTGTGCGGAATGATCGCGGGCTACGATGGCAAGCCGCTGCCGATGGCCTATCCGCAACTGCTGCTCACGAACCGCTTGCGGCTCGAAGGCTTCATCGTGAGCGAGCACATGGATGTCTGGCCCGAAGCGCTGAAGGAACTCGGCACGCTGGTCGCCACGGGCAAGCTGCGTCCGCGCGAAACAATTGCGCAGGGCATCGAATCCGCGCCCGAAGCGTTCCTTGGTTTGCTCAAGGGGAAAAACTTCGGCAAGCAGTTGGTGAAACTGGTCTGAGCCCGCCGGAGCCGAGCGATGGAAGCCACGCACGAGGTCTTCAACCAGCCGGAACCGCTGGCGGACTATGACCTCTTCGAGGGCAACCAGCCCTTGCGCGATGCGCTGAAGTTCAACGCACCGGGACTGGACACCACCGAGTTGTCCCGCTTGGGCGCGCTCGCCGGCAGCGCGGAGATGCAGATGCATGCGCGCCTGGCAAACATCCATCCACCGCAGTTGCACAGCCATGACCGCTTCGGCCGGCGCTTGGACCAGGTGGAGTTTCATCCGGGCTATCACGTGCTGATGAAGGCGGCGGTGTCGGCGGGGTTGCATGGGACGGCGTGGGCGGGCCGGCATGAAAGCCCGCACGTGCTGCGGGCCGCGGGCTTCATGATGTTCACCGAACTCGAGCCTTCGGTCCTGTGCCCGATCTCGATGACGTATGCCGTGACGCCCGCGCTGCGCGGCAACGCCGCGATCTACGCCGATTGGGGACCGCGCCTCACGAGCCGCGAATACGACCCCGCCCTCAAGTCCTGGCAGGAGAAGGCCGGCCTGACGATGGGCATGGGCATGACCGAGAAGCAGGGCGGTTCGGACGTGCGCGCCAACACGACGCAGGCGAGCGCGGACGGTGAAGACGGTTGGGGCAAGCGCTACCGCATCACCGGGCACAAGTGGTTCTTCTCCGCGCCGATGTGCGATGCGTTCCTCGTGCTCGCGCAGGCGCCCGCGGGTCTTTCGTGTTTCTTCCTGCCGCGTGTCTTGTCCGACGGCTCGATGAACGCCATCCGCATCCAGCGCCTGAAGGACAAGCTGGGCAACAAGGCCAACGCCAGCTCGGAAGTCGAGTTCCACGGCGCAAGCGCGTGGCTGGTCGGCGAAGAGGGACGCGGCGTGCCGCAGATTCTCGAGATGGGCACGATGACGCGCCTGGATTGCGCCTTGGGTACGAGCGGCCTCATGCGCCAGGCGCTGTCCATCGCGCTCAACCACACGACGCAGCGCCAGGCATTCGGCAAGCGTCTGATCGAACAGCCGCTCATGCGCAACGTGCTGGCGGACCTCGCGCTCGAATCGGAGGCCGCGACGGCGCTGTCGATCCGCCTGGCGCGCGCCTTCGACAAACGCGGCGACCGGCATGAAGACGCGATGGCGCGCCTGCTCACGCCCATCGCGAAGTTCTGGATCTGCAAGCGCGGCAGCCACTTCGCGCAGGAGGCGATGGAGTGCCTGGGCGGCAACGGCTACGTGGAGGAAGGCGGCGAAGGCATCATGGCCCGCATCTACCGCGAGATGCCGCTCAACTCCATCTGGGAAGGCGCGGGCAACATCATGGCGTTGGACCTGCTGCGCGCCTTGCGCAAGGCGGATGCCGGCGCCGCGCTGGCGCACGAGCTATCTCCGGCACGTGGTGCGCATTCCGCGCTTGACCGCCTGGTCGCCGCATTGCCGGTGCGCGTTGAAGCGATGGCCACGGAAGTCGAAGCGCGCCGCCTCGCGCAAGACGTGGCACTCGCGGTGCAAGCCGCGCTGCTGTACCAGTCGGCGCCCGCCGAAGTATTCGCCGCGTTCTGCGATTCGCGCATCGCCGGCAACTGGGGCCAGGCGTTCGGCACACTGGGCGCGGCCACGGATTTCGACACGATCATCGCCCGCGCGATGCCCCACTGACGCGGCCAGCAAACACAAGGAAGTTCCATGCCCGACCTGATCCTGCACCACTACCCCAGCTCGCCCTTCTCCGAGAAAATCCGCGCGGTGCTGGGCTACAAGAAGCTCGCATGGAAGTCGGTCATCATCCCGGCCATCCTGCCCAAGCCCGACGTGCTCTCGCTCACCGGCGGCTACCGCAAGACGCCGGTCCTGCAGGTCGGCGCGGACATCTATTGCGACAGCGCCTTGATCTGCGACGTGCTGGAGCACGTCCAGCCCGAGCCCACGCTGTTCCCGCCGCACCTGAAAGGCGTCGCGCGCATCTTCGCGCAGTGGGCCGACACCAGTCTGTTCTGGGCGGCGATGGGCTACAACTTGCAGCCCCGGGGCGCGGCGCACGTGTTCGCGAAGGCGCCGCCCGAAGCCGCGAAGGCCTTCGGCGAAGACCGCAAGGCGATGAGCAGCAACATGATCCGCCTGCGTCCCGGCGACGCGACGTCGGCCTACCGCTCGTACCTGCGGCGGATCGCGCACATGGCGGAGGAACATGACTTCCTCTTCGGCACCGAGCCGTGCGTCGCCGACTTCGCGGCGTACCACGCGCTCTGGTACACGCGCGTTCAGGCGACCGTGATGGCGGACATCCTGAACGCAACGCCCGCGGTGGGCGAGTGGATGGATCGCATTGCGGCCATAGGCCACGGCGCCGCCGACAAATTCTCCAGCGCGGATGCGCTTACCGTGGCCGGAGGCGCGGAACCCATGCCGGCCGGACAGAACCTGCTGATCGACAGCGCGTTCCAGGACGACCATGGCATCGCGCTCGGCACGTCCGTCACGATCACCGCCGAGACGTTCGGGCCCGAGCCGACGGAAGGCGTGCTGCTCGCGGCGACGCGCACGCACTACACGCTTCGGCGCGAAGACACGCGCGCGGGGGTCGTGCACGTGCACTTCCCGCGTGTGGGCTATGTGCTGCGGAAGGCCGAGGCGACCTGAGGCGCGCGCGGTGAGTGCGGCTGACGGGTTCTGCATCTTCGACACTGCCATCGGGCCGTGCGGATTGGCATGGAGCGAAGGCGTCGTGGTGGGCGCGCAGCTTCCGGAAGGGGATGCCGAGGGCACGCGAAGGCGCATGCAACGGCGCTATCCGGACGCAATTGAATCAGCCGTACCGCCGGACCTGGAGAGCATCGTGATGCGTGTCCGTGCGCTGCTCGACGGGGAGCCCGATGCGCTGCTCGACGTCGCACTCGAGATGGACGGCGTCCCTGTCTTCAACCAACGCGTGTACGCGGTAACCCGCGCCATCCCACCCGGCCGCACGCTGACGTATGGCGAAGTCGCAGCGCAACTCGGCGAACCCGGCGCCGCGCGCGCGGTGGGTCAAGCGCTAGGCCACAACCCCTTCGCCCCCATCGTGCCGTGTCACCGCGTGCTGGCGGCGCGCAACGGCGGCGGGGGATTCTCGGCTGATGGCGGCGTGGCGACGAAGCTGCGCATGCTGCAGATCGAGAAGGCGCGGCTGGGGCCGGAGCGAGGATTGTTCGATTAGCGAGACGCAGTCGCCGTCGCCGTCGCCGTCGTCAATTCAAGCCGGCCCGGAACGCCGCCCAACGCGCCTTGGCGAGCTTCTTCCAGCGCCGCACCGCAACCCACACCGGCGAGCGGCGCACCTGGTCCATCACGCCATCCTTCCACGACTTCCACCGCGGATACCAGCGCGCGAACCAGGGGAGGCGCATGAGCGCCGGTTGCGTCAATGTGAAGAGGCGCGCGAGGATGGCGGTGCCGGCCACCTTCGCGGCCAGCAGGACGACCAGGCCCGCGAATGCATGGCCACGTCCGATCAGGAAGAGTGCGAGCAGCTTGATCGGCAGCAAGGCGGCAGCGGGAATGAAGAACATGGCGATCGCGGCCCAGGGCGGCAAGGCGCCGATCCAACGCTCCATGTGTGCCCACAAGGGCAATCGCCCCAGTCGCGCCATGAGGGCGGCCAACCGCTCCCAGCCCCACTCCTCGAAGATCAGGACCAGCGCCAGCAGTGCGACAACGGTGTGGCGCAGCAGCGCGCGAAGTTTCCCCATGGCGGCCAGTGTAGGCCGGGTTCGAGCGGACGCCGCGCGCTTCAGCAGCCCAGCCCCAGCGCTTGCAGTGGCCGACCCGACTTCGGATCGAACACCACGAGATTGACCTGGCGGGGATGGCCCGCGAGCGGCGGGATGGTGCGCAGCGTCAATTTCGATTCGCCGCGATAGTCACCGGCCGCGACGTATTGCCGCACCACGAAGTCATGCTGCAGCAACTCACCGGCGTTCTCGCCGGCCTTCACCTTGCTGCTGTGCCCGTTCTCGGTCACCGTCCAATACGCGGACCAGGCGCCAACGCCATCCACCGGTGACACCGTCGCCTCGAACGCGTCATCGGCCGTGCGATGCAAGGCGATACGCGCACGCGCGGGCTCGCCGCCGGCGATGGCTTGCGCGTAGTCCTTGAAGTCGCGCCCGTTGCGCACGAGCTGGGGCGTGTAGATGTTGGACAAACCATTGCGCGCCGCGATGTCGCGCTGGCGCTGCGCGTACGCGGGACTCGCAAAGCGATCCACCCAGCCGATGTAGTCCCAGTAGCCGACGTGAAAGGCCTGCACCACGGCACGGCCCGATGCGGCCGTCTGCTTGAGTGTGGAGAGCCACCGGTCGGCCGGCGGGCAGGAGCTGCAGCCTTCGGACGTGTAGAGCTCGATCACCGGGACGAGCGACGTGGGCGAGTCCGCTTTGCACGTGGGTCCAGCGGCGACCGCCTGGCCGGCGACGAGTGCCGCCATCGCGGCGGCAAGGAGGGAGATGCGGGAGATCATGGCGCTTTCCTTCGGGCTTGTCCCGTCGGTCGCGCCATGGTGACTGTTCTTACAGCTTCACGCGATCTCGTGCCGGCACCTCGATCACGGGCGCCGGGCGATCGAGCCGGCCGTCGATGCGATTCTCCAGCTCCACCATCCGCGCTGCGAGCGCTCGGTGCATCTGTTCGAGCTGCGCGCGCAGGTCGCGGTGGTTCTGCTGCAGGGACTTCTCGAATTCCGCGGAAACGATCCCCTGACGCTGATTGGTTTCGCGCAAGTGTGTTTCCAGCTGCGCGCGCAGGTCGGTGAAGCGCGAGGCCTCCGCCTTCTCGGCAAGCGTGCGTTGCGCATCCAGCTGCTTGGTGTGCTTGTGCGTGTGCATCACGAAACGCGATTCGTGGATGGCGCTGCTCAAAAGGAACACGACGAGTGTCAGGCCGAGCGCGAAAAGCATCACCATGCCCAGGGACGCGTCGGTGACGAAGAGGCCGAAGCTCAGGGGCACGGCCCGATTGAACTCGGACCAGTTGAGGCCGGCGAAAGCGGCCATGAGGACAGCCATGATGGCGATGAAGACAAGGCGCGGACGCATGTGGAATCTCCCGTTTTGAATCGACTGCGCCAGTTATGAACTCTTCCGATGGCGGTCGATGTCAGCGGGGATGCCGTCCCCCTGTCCGAGGGGTGTGGCAAACTCCCGCGTCCCTCGCAATCGATGCCGTTACAAATGAAGAAAATCATCCGCCAGATCGCTGGCGAACTCCGCGCCGGCGAACACCAGGTGCAAGCCGCCGTGGACCTGCTGGACGGGGGCGCCACGGTGCCTTTCATCGCCCGCTACCGCAAGGAAGCCACCGGTGGGCTGGACGACATCCAGCTGCGCGAACTCGAGGCGCGGTTGAGCTACCTGCGCGAGCTGGAAGACCGGCGTGAGGCGGTGCGAAAGAGCATCGAGGAGCAGGGCAAGCTCACGCCTGAGCTGATCGCGGCCATCGAAGCCGCGCCGACGAAGCAGGAGCTGGAAGACCTCTACCTGCCGTTCAAGCAGAAGCGCCGGACCAAGGGGCAGATCGCGCGCGAGGCCGGCATCGAGCCCCTGGCGAACAAGCTGTTCGAAGACCCGAAGCTGGACCCTGCCGTGGAAGCCCAGGCCTTCGTGAGGGCCGAGAAGGGCGAGGGCGGCGAAGACTTCACCACCGTGCCGGCCGTGCTGGACGGCGTGCGCGACATTCTTTCCGAACGCTGGGCGGAAGACCCCGCGCTGGTCCAACACATGCGCGAGTGGCTGTGGAGCGAAGGGCTCTTCAGATCGAAGCTGGCGACGGGCAAGGACGAGAACAACCCGGACGTCTCCAAGTTCCGCGACTACTTCGAGTACGACGAGCCGGTGGGGCGCGTGCCTTCGCATCGCGCGCTCGCGGTGTTCCGTGGACGTCAGCTGGAAATCCTCGATGCGAAGCTCGCGTTGCCGGTGGAGCCCGAGCCGGGCAAGCCCTCCATCGCGGAGGGAAAGATCGCCATGCACCTGGGCTGGAGCCATCTGGGCCGACCCGCCGACGACTTGCTGCGCAAGTGCGTCGCCTGGACGTGGCGCGTGAAGTTGTCGATGTCGACCGAGCGCGATCTCTTCACCCGGCTGCGCGAGGACGCAGAGAAAGTCGCCATCAAGGTGTTCGCGGACAACTTGCGCGATCTGCTGCTGGCCGCGCCGGCGGGGCCGCGCGTGGTGATGGGGCTGGACCCCGGCATCCGCACCGGCGTGAAGGTCGCCGTGGTTGACGCGACAGGCAAGCTGGTCGAGACCGCCACCGTGTTCCCGCACGAGCCGCGCCGCGACTGGGAAGGCTCGCTCCATACGCTCGCGCTGCTGTGCCGCAAGCACGGCGTGACGCTGATCGCCATCGGCAACGGCACGGCCAGCCGCGAGACGGACAAGCTCGCCGCTGATTTGATGAAGCGCGCGGGCGACGAGTTGCCGGGCTTGCAGCGCGTTGTTGTGAGCGAAGCGGGCGCGTCGGTGTATTCGGCGAGCGAGTTCGCGTCGCAGGAAATGCCCGATGTGGATGTGAGCCTGCGCGGCGCGGCGAGCATCGCGCGGCGTTTGCAGGACCCGCTGGCGGAACTCGTGAAGATCGACCCGAAATCCATCGGTGTCGGCCAGTACCAGCACGATGTGAACCAGGGCGAACTCGCGCGCACGCTGGAAGCCGTCGTCGAGGATTGCGTGAACTCGGTGGGCGTGGACCTGAACACGGCGAGCGTGCCGCTGCTCTCGCGCGTGTCGGGGCTCTCCGGCAGCGTCGCGAAAGCCGTGGTGCGCTGGCGCGAGGCGAACGGCGCCTTCAACAGCCGCAAGCAACTGATGGAAGTCAGCGGCCTCGGCGCGAAGACTTTCGAGCAGAGCGCGGGATTCCTGCGCATCCGCGGCGGCGAGAACCCGCTGGACATGACGGGCGTTCACCCCGAGACCTATCCGGTCGTCGAGAAGATGATGGCCGCGACCGGCAAGCCGGTGAACGAGCTGATGGGCCGAGCCGAGATGCTCAAGACGCTCAAGCCCGAGCTGTTCGCCAACGAGAAGTTCGGGGTGATCACGGTGAAGGACATCCTGGGCGAGCTCGAGAAGCCCGGCCGCGATCCGCGTCCCGACTTCAAGGTGGCGCGCTTCAATGACGGTGTCGAGGACATCTCCGACCTCAAGGAAGGGATGATCCTGGAGGGCACGGTGAGCAACGTCGCCGCGTTCGGTGCGTTCATCGATCTCGGTGTTCATCAAGATGGCCTCGTGCACGTGAGTCAGCTGTCGCACAAGTTCGTGAACGATGCGCGCGAGGTCGTGAAGACCGGCGACATCGTGAAGGTGAAGGTGATGGAAGTCGACGTCGCGCGCAAGCGCATCGGCCTGTCGATGAAACTCGGCGATGCACCGGCCCGCCGCGATGGCCCGCGCGACAACAAGTTCGAAGGCGCGGGCCGCGGTCAGCGTGCGCCGCAGAACGCACCGACGAATACGGCGATGGCCGGCGCGTTCGCGAAATTGCAGGGCCTGCGAAAATAGCGGCAATGACCGCCCTTCGCATCTACGCCGGACCCAAGGCGCGAGCGCACATCGAGCGCAATGGGTTGCAGGCGGGTGATGTGGGCGTGGTGCCGGGCGCGGCCGGCGGACCGAAGGGCTTGATCCTCGGGCCGCTGGACCGCTTCATCTTCGGCGAGTGGCTCGCCGCGAGCGATCACCCTGTGGACCTCGTCGGCGCGTCGATCGGCGCGTGGCGCATGGCTACTGCCTGCCTCACGGACCCGGTCACCGCGTTCGAGCGGCTGGAGCGCGACTACATCGCGCAGGACTACGAACTCGAGCCCGGACGCAAGACGCCCACCGCCGCGCACGTGAGCGAGCGGTTCGGCGAAAACCTGCAATCGTTCTACGGCGGGCGAGTGGACCAGGTGTTGGGGAATCCACGGTATCGGCTGCACATCGTGACTTCGCGGGGGCGGCACGTGCTGGGGCGCGAACACGGGTTGGGCACGCCGCTCGGTTACCTCGGCGCATTCCTCACGAACAGCGTGCATCGCAAGTCGATGGGCGCGTGGCTGGAGCGGGTGGTGTTTTCATCGCCGGGCGAGGATGCGCCAGCCGCATTGCCCTTTGCGACGGCGGACTACCGCACGCGGCAAGTGGCTTTGAGCCATGAGAACTTCAAGGCGGCGTTGCAGGCGAGCTGCTCGATCCCCTTCGTGCTGCGCGCGATCCACGACATCCCCGGCGCGCCGCGCGGCGCGTACTGGGACGGCGGCATCACGGACTACCACCTGCACCTGAACTACAACGCGGGCGGCGGCGAGGGGCTGGTGCTGTACCCGCACTTCCAGAAAGCGATCGTTCCCGGCTGGCTGGACAAGGGCCTCAAGTGGCGACACGGCGCCACGCATTTCCTGGACAGCACCATCGTGCTCGCGCCCGACCCGCAATGGGTCAAGGCCTTGCCCGGCGGCAAGCTGCCGGATCGAAATGACTTCACGCGATTCGGCACGGATTTGCGCGGGCGTATCCAGGCCTGGACCACGGCGGCGTCCGCAAGCCGGCAGCTCGCCGATGAATTCGCGCAGTGGCTTGCCAGGCCGGATCTCTCGCGGTTGGAAGCGCTGTGACGACTGCCCGCGCAGCAGGGGGCGCGGATCGTGTCCTGGGCTGGGACATGCTGCGCGGCCTGTGCGCGCTGGCGGTGGCTTCCTACCACCTCATGTACTGGCAGGGTATCGCGACGGTGAGCACGCTGGGCAGCTACGGCGTGTACCTGTTCTTCATCCTCTCGGGCGCCAGCCTCGCGTACAACTACGAAAGCCGCTTGAACACCTGGCGGGAGGCCCGCTCGTTCCTGCTGGTGCGCTGGCTGCGGCTCGCGCCGTTGTATGTCCTGGTGTGCGTGGTGTTCGTGACAATGCTCTCACTGCGCAACGGACAATGGGTGGACCGGCTGCCGTTGCGCTTCGCGCTCAATGCGAGTTTTGCATTCGGCGTGAATGACCCGACAGTCTGGGCGCTACCCGTTGGCGGCTGGTCGCTGGGGATCGAGTTCATCTACTACCTCGCGTTTCCGCTGCTGCTCGCGGCGCTGCCGCGGACCGTGTGGTGCGTCGTGCTTGCCGCGGTGCTTGCATTCGTCCAATGGGCATGGGTTCTCAACACGGCCGGATCGCCGGCAGGCTACGCGGCCAGCGCCGTCGCCTATCACCAGGCACCGGCGTTCGCGGCTTACTTCTTCGGTGGTTGCGTGATCGGTCATTGGCGGCGCAAAGGTGCCGCGTCGCTTTCGATAACGCGCGGCGCGTGGGTCTGGATCGCGATGGCGGTGTTGCTGCTCGCGCTCAATCCAGCGGAGCCAGGCGATGAATTGCTCGGCGTGCGTGGCGTGGTGCTGTTCGTCGCGTGCTTCGCGGTCGTGTTCGCGAGCGGGTTAGTGGATGTGAAAGGTCGCATGACGCGTGTCGCCAAATTCCTCGGCGACATCACGTACGGCTGCTACCTGCTGCACCCGATTTTCTTCTTCGGCTTCGCGTGGTTCGTGTTGCCTCGCATCACCGATGTCGAAGTGACCGAACTGCCGCTAGCCATGCGCTTGCTGACGCTGATGGCAGTGCTGGCCGCAAGCTGCCTCACCGCCGCGGCGAGCGAGCGCTGGTTCGAGTCGCCGATTCGGCAATGGGCAAAGCGGATCACTGGAGGTGGTCGCACCATGCGACCACCTCGGTCTCAAAGCGACGCCGCCAGCATCTCTTCGTAATCCTGCGCCGTCGCGATGCGCGGGTTGGTCTTGTGGCAATGGTCCGCCAGCGCGCCCTTGATGATCTGCTCGAACATGCCGCGCTCGACGCCCATCGCGGCAAGACCGGTGGGCAAACCCAGCCGGGCATTCATGTCCTTGATCGCTTCGGCGATGTCACCGGCGGAAGCCAGGCCCATCGCGTGCGCCATGCGCTCCAGGCGCCGCTCCTTCTTCACGCTTTCCGCTTGTGCGTTAAAGCGAACCACGGCGGGCAGGAACATCGCGTTGAGCGTGCCGTGATGCAAACGCGGATCCACGCCGCCCAGGCTGTGGCTGAGCGAATGCACGCAGCCCAGGCCTTTCTGGAACGCCATCGCGCCTTGCATCGATGCACTCATCAGGTTGAAGCGCGCCTCGCGGTCCGAGCCGTCATTCGTCGCGCGCTCGATGTTCGCCCAGCCGCGCTCCAGGCCGTCCAGGCCGATGCCGTCGGCGGGCGGATTTATGGCCGGCGCCATGAAGGTTTCCATGCAGTGCGCGATCGCGTCCATGCCGGTCGCGGCGGTGAGCTTCGGAGGAAGGCCGAGCGTGAGTTCCGGATCGCAGATCGCCGCCTTGGGCAGCAGGTGCCAGGAGTGGAAGCCGAGCTTGCGGTGGTCGTCAACGATGATGATGGCGCCGCGCGCCACCTCGCTGCCCGTGCCGCTGGTGGTCGGCACCGCGATCAGCGGCGCCGCCTTCTCGGTGATGCGCGGCGAGCCGCCTTCGATGGTGGCGTAGTGCGTGAGCGGGCCGTCGTGCGTTGCCGCGATGGCGACGCCTTTGGCGCAGTCGATCGCCGAGCCGCCGCCTACGGCGATGAGTCCGTCGCAGTTGTTCGCCTTGTAGACCGCCACTGCCGCGCGCACGGCGGCCTCGGTCGGGTTGGATGGCGTCTGGTCGAAGATCGCAACCGGCATGTCCGCCAGCGCATCGAGCGCCTTTTGCAGCACGCCGGCGGCTTTCACGCCCGCATCGGTCACGATGAGCGGACGCGTGATGCCGACGCGCTCGCATTCCTGCTTCAGCAACTTGACGGCGCCGAAGTCGAACTGGATCTGGGTGAGGTAGTAGATGAATGCCATGGCGGCTCCGCGCGGTACGATGGAAAACCCCACTGTAACGGCACCCGACGTCGATGTTCCTTCCCGAATACCCGCAGTTGACCGCCCAGATGCGCTCGGTGCTCGAGCGCATGGCGCGTGCCGGCTACGAGCCGATCCACACACAGACGGCGGCGGAAGCGAAAGCCTCGTACGAGAAAGGCTCGGGCGTGCTGGAAGTGCCAAAGGCAACGCTTGCCCGGGTTGAAAACTTCCATATCGCCGCCCGCGACGGCTCTGCCTTGCCAGCCCGGCTGTACGCGCCCAGCGCCGGGAAACTCCCTACGCTGATGTATTTCCACGGCGGCGGGTTCACGATCGGCAGCGTGGATTCGCACGACATCCTGTGCCGCGAGTTGAGCCGCTTGAGCGGCTGCGCCGTGGTGTCGATCGGCTATCGTCTCGCGCCGGAGTTCAAGTTCCCCGTCGCATTCGACGACGCCTGGGACGCGCTGCAATGGCTCGCGGGCCACGGCGCGGAGAAAGGGCTGCGCACCGACAGGTTCGCTGTCGGTGGCGACAGCGCGGGCGGAACGCTTTCGGCCACCTGCGCGATCCTCGCGCGGGACGCGGGCCTTCCGCTCGTGTTGCAGCTCCTGTTCTACCCGGGCTGCGCTTCGACCACGGACGCGGCTTCGCACACACGCTTCGCCCACGGCCTGGTGCTGGAGCAGCCGCACATCGACTGGTTCTTCGACCAGTTCATCCCGCGCGCGCTGCGCGAGGATTGGCGCTTCGCACCGCTCAACGCGCCCGACGTCGATGACGTCGCGCCGGCCTGGTTCGGCCTGGCCGAGTACGACCCGGTGGTGGATGACGCCATCGCCTACGCGGATAAACTGCGGGCTGCCGGCGTGGCGGTGGACCTGGAAATCTACCGCGGCGTCACCCACGAATTCATCAAGATGGGCCGCGCCCTGCCCGAAGCGCGGCGCGCCCATGCCGACGCCGCGCGGGCTCTTGCGGCCGCACTCGAACCTGCCCTCGATCCATGAAACGACAAGACTTTCGATTCTTCCACCGCCTGCGCGTGCGCTGGGCCGAAGTGGACATGCAGAAGATCGTGTTCAACGCGCACTACCTGATGTACTTCGACACGGCGATGACGGACTACTGGCGCGCCCTCGCCATGCCGTATGCGCAGGCCATGCACCTGCTCGAAGGCGATCTCTTTGTGAAGAAGGCGACGGTGGAATTCAACGCGTCGGCCCGCATGGACGATCGGCTGGATGTGGCGCTCAATTGCTTGCGGCTGGGCAATTCGTCGATGACGTTCACCGGCGCGATCTTCCGCGCAGACGAGTTGCTGGTCACGTGTGAATTGGTCTATGTGTTCGCGAATCCGGCGACGCAGACATCGAAGCCCATCCCGCAAGCGTTGCGCGAGACGCTGCTTGGTTTCGAGGCGGGCGAGTCCATGGTGAAGGTTTCCACGGGCGCCTGGACCGCGCTCGGCAAGGACGCGGGGCAGCTTCGCACCGATGTTTTCGTGGACGAGCAGAAGATTCCCGCCGAGATGGAATGGGACGACGGCGACGCGGTCGCGGTTCACGCCGTTGCGTACAACCGCATCGGGCAGGCCGTCGCGACGGGCCGACTGCTGGCGCACGAGCCAGGGGTCGGACGAATTGGACGGATGGCAGTTCATCGGGCGTTGCGCGGTTCCGGGGTGGGGCGCCAGGTCCTGGAGAGTCTCATGAACGTTGCCGCTGCCCGTGGCGATTCGGAGGTGATGCTGCATGCGCAGCGCAGCGCCGAAGGGTTCTATCTCGGTCTCGGTTTCGATCCGCGCGGGGAAGAGTTCGAGGAAGCGGGCATCCCTCACATCGAGATGGCCCGCTCTCTCGTCTGAATCGATGGCGCGCAAAAGAAAGAACCGGAGCGAGAGCCCGGCCTCCTCACCGACGCAGTCCGCGCCGACGGCGGGCGCCGCGACGTTCAGCAGCACACCCAGGCTCCCGCCCGAAACCGGCGAAGGCATCGTTGCGATCTTCGCGTTGATGATGTTCGTCGCGCCCGCCATTGGCGTGCCGAGCGAGACGATGCTGCAGGACACGCTGAAATCCATCGTCGTCTCGTTCGCCGTCCTCGGCGCGGCGCTGCTGTTCTTCTGGCAGGCGCGCAAGCGCACGCAGCCGCTGCGCTGGCACGCGGTGCTGTGGCTGCCCGCGATGCTGATGGCCTACGCGCTGGTCAGCATGGCCTGGTCGCACACCTTTCTGGGCGGCGTGGAAGCGATCCGCTGGTTCATCTTCACGCTGCTCGCGTGGATCGGCCTCAACACGCTCGCGCGCGACCGGCTGGGCATGCTCGCCTGGGGCGTGCACGCGGGCGTGGTGCTGACATCGCTCTGGGCGGCGCTGCAGTTCTGGGTGGAGTTCAGCTACTTCCCGCAAGGGCCGCACCCGGCATCCACCTTCGTCAACCGCAATTTCTTCGCGGAATTCGCGGTATGCACGCTGCCGTTTTCCGCAATGCTGATCGCCCGCGCCAGGCAGAGTTCGGTCGTCGCGCTGCTTGCTGCCACCACGGGCCTCGTCATCACGGCGATCCTGATGACCGGCACGCGCAGCGCGTTGATCGCGTTGTGGCTGCAGCTCATCGCGGTGCTGCCGCTGATCGCATGGCATTCGCGCAAGCAACTGGCGATGTTCAAGTGGGACCGGGGCATGCGCGTGCTGGCGGCGGGCGTGCTGATCGGCACCGTGGTCGGCCTCGGGTCCATCCCGACCGGCGATCCGAAAATCGCGGAAGAGGGAAGGGGACACACGGCCCTCGAGCGCGGCTTCAAGCGCACGGGCTCGATCTCCCCGTCCGATCCTTCGCTGGGCATCCGCATGGTGATGTGGCGCGCGACGATGAACATCATCGAGCGCCGGCCGCTGCAAGGCGTCGGGGCGGGTGCGTGGGAGAGCGAGGTTCCGCTGTACCAGGCCGAAGGCTCGCAACTCGAGACCGATTACTACGTCCACAACGAATTCCTCCAGTTGTTCGCCGAGTACGGGCTCGTGGGCTGGGTCTTCCTGGCGGCGCTCCTCGCCTGGCTCTCGATGTCGGCACGGAGGACGTGGAAAGCAAATACCGCCGAAGAGCAGGCCGATGCGCCCTGGCGCGCGATGTTCCTGTGCAGCCTGCTGGCGCTGATGGTGGTGAGCAACGTGGGCTTTCCCTGGCGCATGGCCGCGACCGGCGCGCTGTTCGCGTTGTGCGTTGCCGGGATCGCGGCATCGGATGCGCGCCTGGGCATCGCGGGGCGATGGGCCGCCGGGCTATTCCACTGGCGTCCCTCGTCCGCCAATGCCTTGATGGGCGCGACGATCGGTTGCCTCGCGCTCGCGGCATACATCACGCAGCAGGCGGCCGCGAGCGAGGAAAAGATCGTCAACGCCACGAAGATCGCGCTCACCATTTCGGCTTCGCCCAACCCGAACGATCCGCGCTGGAATCCGCGCAAGGCCGAGATGCTGGCCCTGATCCGCGAAGGAGTCGCGCTCAATCCGCATTACCGCAAGATCACGCCGATGGTCGCCGACGAGCTCGCGCGCTGGGGCGATTGGGGCAACGCACTGTGGATCTGGGAGAGCGTTCTGTCGTCGCGGCCGAACATCGTGGCGATCATCGCCAACGTCGCGCGCGGCTACCTGAGCCTCGGGCAGAACGACGAGGCGATGCGCAATCTGGAACGTGCCCGGCGCATCCAGCCGAATGCGCCGGCGGTGCGCTCGCTGGAAGTCGTGCTGCTCAGCCGGACCGGCAAGGAGCCGCAGGCCTTGCAACTGGCTCGCGATGCGATCCGCGACAAGATCTATGACTTCGACCTCGCGAACGCGGCCTTCGTGCTGGCGGACCGCGCGGGGGATTTCGCCTTCGCCGACCAGGCGATGCGGCTGCGCATCGCGGGCTGGCCGCAAGGCAGCGTGGAGGCATGGTTGCAGCTCGGCGACATGTACGCGAAGCGCGCCCACATGCCCGACAACGCGCTTGAGGCCTACCGCGCCGGGCTCGCGATGGTGCCGCCGGAGCGCCGGGAAGCCGTGCTGTTGCAGATCCCCGGCGAGTATGCGGCGAAGCTCGCGCCCAAACCTCAGACGTCGGCGAGCAAAGGGTAGGGCGGCGGGCTGAGGGCGACGCGTGCGCAATCGGGCTGGGCCGTCGTCACCGCACCGCTGTTCGTGGCGGACAGCTGGATGGACACGATGGCATCCCAGCCTCCGCGCGGCGCCGGAGCGGCTTGCACAACCACGCCGCAAGGCTGCGATGGATCGGACTCATGGAAGATTTCCTGGCCCACCGTCAAGGGCGCATCGGCGTGCGCGAGCCAGGCGCGGCGCTTGAGCGTGCCGCGAAACTGGCTACGTGCCACGACCTCCTGGCCCGGGTAGCAGCCCTTCTTGAAATTCACGCCGCCGATGGATTCGTAGTTGAGCATCTGCGGCACGAAGGCCTCGACGATGGGCGCGGTGATCATCGCGACGCCGGCGCGGACCTCGCCCCAGGCCCACGACGATGCATCGAGCGCGGCGGCGGACGGTGCCGCTTCGCCGACGGGTACGATCCAGAGCGCCCTTGCCTGGCCATCGGCGGGGTAGAGGCGCACGACACTCGCTGCGCCCACGTCGACGCGACTCCACGGTTCTGCGTCACCCGGCATGGCGCGATTCGCCGCTTCTCCCGCCAGCCCATGAAGGCTGAACTCGGCAGTGGCGTCGCGAAGTTTCGCCTTCGCGCGCAGCACGAACATCGACAGGCGCTTGAGCGTCGCGGGCAGTATGTCGCGGCTGGTGACCAGCAAAAAGCCTTTCGCCGTGCGGATGCCGATGAAGCTCGCCTGCATTCGGCCCTTGGCGGTGCAGTACGCCGCAAGCCTGGCATGGTCCATGTCCAGCAGAGCGAAATCCTGCGTCATCTGGCCCTGCAGGAAAGTGGCGGCATCGTCGCCGTCGACAGCTATCACGCCGAGATGAGTCAGCTCGGCCACACCATTCAGAAGATCGGTCATCGGTCAATTATCATCGTCGCTCCAATTCACCTGATGGCATAAGGGCAGCAACCGGTGCGACGTTTCCTGTGGACGGTTTTCCTGCTCGCGGCGCTGGCCGCCATCGCCGCCGGTGCGGCGGGATGGTGGTGGGTCCACCAGCCGTTGCGCCTGGCTGCGCCCTCCGTGGACCTCTCCATCGATCCCGGGACCTTGCCGCGCGGCGTCGCGCAGGCGGTCAGGGACGCGGGCGTGGACGTCGATGCGGGCCTGCTGTACTTGTGGTTCCGCGTCTCCGGCCAGGGACGCCAGATCAAGGCGGGCAGCTACGAGCTGGAAGCCGGCATCACCCCCGCCAGATTGCTTGCCAAACTGGCGCGCGGCGAGGAATCGCTGGAGGCCCTCACGCTCGTCGAAGGCTGGAACATCCGGCAGGTGCGCGCCGCGCTGTCGAAGGAAGAATCGCTCAAGCCCGACACTCGCGCCCTCACCGACGAGGCGCTGATGAGCCTGCTGGGCCGGCCGGGCCAGCATCCGGAAGGGCGTTTCTTCCCGGACACGTACACGTACGCGAAAGGATCCAGCGACATCGCTGTCCTGCGCCGCGCGATGCGCGCCATGGACAAACGCCTTGCCGCCGCCTGGGTCCAGCGCGCGCCCGAAGCGGCGGTGAAGACGCCCGACGAAGCACTGATCCTCGCCAGCATCGTCGAGAAAGAAACCGGAAAGGCGTCCGACCGGGGCATGGTGGCCTCCGTGTTCAACAACCGGCTTCGCGTCGGCATGCCGCTGCAGACCGACCCGACGGTGATCTACGGCATGGGCGCGTCGTTCGACGGCAACCTGCGCAAGAAGGACTTGCAGGCCGACACGCCATGGAACACCTACACGCGCCCTGGCCTGCCGCCCACGCCGATCGCGATGCCGGGCAAGCAATCGCTGATGGCGGCCGTGAAGCCGGATGCGAGCAAGGCGCTCTACTTCGTCTCGCGCGGCGACGGCACCAGCCAGTTCAGCGCGAACCTGGACGAGCACAATCGCGCGGTGAACAAGTACCAGCGCCGCCAATGACACAGGGCCTTTTCATCAGCTTCGAAGGCATCGACGGCGCGGGCAAGTCCAGCCACGTCGAAGCCCTGGCCGATGCGTTCCGGGCTCAAGGTCGCGCCGTAACGGTGACGCGCGAGCCCGGCGGTACGCCGCTGGCGGAAAAGCTCCGGGCCATGGCGCTGAACGATCCGATGGACCCGCTGACCGAAGCGCTCGTCATGTTCGCCGCTCGCCGCGATCACCTGCTGCAGGTGATCGAGCCCGCGCTGGCCCGGGGCGACGTGGTGCTGTGCGACCGGTTCACCGATGCAACGTTCGCGTACCAGGGGGCGGGCAGGGGTTTCGATCTGTCGGTGCTCGCCGGGCTAGAGCTCTGGGTCCAGACGGTCGATGCGCTGCCGGCGGGGACGCTGCGCCAACCCGACGTGACGCTCTGGTTCGACCTGGCACCCGAGACGGCGGCGCAGCGCCTCGCCGGCGCGCGCGTGCCGGACAAGTTCGAATCGCAGCCCGTGGAATTTTTCCGGCGTGTGGCCCGCGGTTACGAGGAGCGCATGAAGGCGAGCCCGGATCGCTTCGAGCGCATCGCGGCCGACCGCCCGCGCGACGCCGTGTGGCAAAACGTCAAATCAGCCCTGGAGAAGCGTGGATGGCTGAAGTGAGCCTCGATCCGCCGTGGATCGCCGCGCAGGCGCGGCAACTGTTGGCACAGCGCGGGCATGCCTGGTTGCTGCAAGGCCCGTCGGGCCTGGGCCAGTACGGACTCGCCATCCGCCTGGCACGCGCGTGGCTGTGCGACGAACCGTCCCCGGAAGGCGCCTGCGGGCACTGCGGGAGTTGCCACGCGTTCGACGTGCGCGCGCACACGGACCTGTGCATCCTCATGCCCGAGACCCTGATGCTCGAACTCGGCTGGCCGCTCGGCGAAAAGGCCCAGAAAGAGATCGACGGCAAGGACCGCAAACCCAGCAAGGAGATCCGTGTCGACGCGATGCGCGATGCGGTCGAATTCTCGCAGCGCACGAGCGGGCGAGGGCGCGGCAAGGTCGTGATGGTGTATCCCGCGGAGCGGATGAACCACATCACGGCGAACACGTTGCTGAAGACGCTCGAGGAGCCGGCGGGGGACCTCAGGTTCGTGCTTGCAAGCGAGGCCGTGCACCAGCTGCTGCCCACGATCCGCAGCCGGTGCCTCGCGCACACGATGGTCTGGCCCGCCGAAGACGAGTCCATCGCATGGCTGAGCGGCCAGGACGTCGAGCCGGGAAGGGCGACGAAACTTCTGCGAGCCGCGGGCGGCCGTCCGGAGGATGCGTTGCGTTATGCACGCGCCGGCCTCGATCCTGCCGCGTGGGCTCGCCTGCCCAAGGCTTTGGCGCGCGGAGAAGCGGCTGCCTTCGCGGACTGGGCGCCGTCACAGGCGCTGGATGCGCTGCAAAAGCTCTGCCACGACATCCAGGCGAGCCGCGCCGGCGCGGCGACGCGCTTTTTTGAAGTGGCTGACCTGCCCTCCGGAGGAACAGTGGCTGCAATGGCCGCGTGGTCCCGCGAACTCATGCGCACCGCGCGCACCGTCGAGCATCCATTCAATGCGGGCCTGATGCTGGAGGCGCTTGTGAGCCAGGGCCGCTCGGCCCTAAACTCTCGCCCTTGAACCTCGCGCCATGAGCACAACCGCAGCACCCTCCACCCCCCGACCGAGCGTCATCCAGTTGGCCATCAAGGAAAAGGCGGCGCTGTATGCGGCGTACATCCCGATGTTTGCCGATGGCGGGGTCTTCATCCCGACCACGCGCGACTACAAATTGGGCGACGACGTGTACGTGCTGTTGTCGCTGCCCGACGACCCGCAACGCTATCCGGTCGCGGGCAAGGTCGCGTGGGTCACGCCCGCCCGAGCCGCCGCCAACCGCACGCAAGGCGTCGGCGTGCGCTTCCCGGCGGACGAGAAATCCCGGCTGCTCAAGCTGAAGATCGAGGAGATCCTGGGCGGCCACCTCGCTTCCGAACGGCCGACGCAGACGATCTGAGACTTCTTTCGTTGCCGCCTTCGCGTGTGGGCGGCACGCCAACGATTCCCCCGCATGTTCGTCGACTCCCACTGCCACCTCACTTATCCGGACCTCGCGCAGGACTTGCCCCGCATCCGTGAGGCCATGGCGCAGGCGGGCGTCGACCGCGCGCTGTGCATCTGCACGACGCTGGAGGAGTTCGAGGACGTTCACGCGTTGGCCACCGGCTACGACAACTTCTGGTGCACTGTCGGCGTCCACCCGGACAACGAAGGCGTGACCGAGCCCACCCTCGCGGACCTGGTCGAGCGTGCCGGGCGGCCGCGCGTGGTGGCGATCGGCGAAACCGGCCTGGACTACTACGAGATGGACGCGCGCAAAGGTGGCCGCACCATCGACGACCTGGAATGGCAGCGCAATCGCTTTCGCACGCACATCCATGCAGCTCGCCGGACCGGCAAGCCCCTGGTGATCCACACCCGGGCGGCCTCGACGGACACTGTCGCGATCCTGAAGGAGGAGGGCGAGGACGGATCGGCCGGCAGCGCCGGTGGCGTCTTCCACTGCTTCACCGAGACCGCCGAAGTCGCGCGGGCCGCGCTCGACGCGGGGTTCTACATCTCGTTTTCCGGCATCCTCACGTTCAAGAGCGCCCAGGACTTGCGCGACGTAGCCGCTTTCGTGCCGCTGGACCGCTTGCTGATCGAGACCGACAGCCCGTACCTCGCGCCGGTGCCGTTTCGCGGCAAGACGAACAACCCGTCTTATGTGCCATACGTCGCACAGCAGCTGGCGCAACTGCGAAACATGCCGGTGGAGGAGGTCGCCGCCGTCACCAGTGCGAATTTCGAGCATCTGTTCAGCGGGGTGAAGTATTGAGAAACTACTTCAAGTTCATCTTTTACTGCATTGTTTGTATTGGATTTTCTGTCGCCAATGCGGGCTCGTACGACGATTTTTTCATCGCGGTGAAGCGGGACGATCCCGGCGCGATCACGACTTTGCTCCAGCGTGGTTTCGACCCCAACACGCCCACCCCGGACGGCCTGACGGGCCTCTTCATGGCCCTGAGCGACGGTTCGCTCAAGGTGGTGCCAGTGCTCGTGAGCTGGCCATCGACGAAGGTCGAAACCCGGACGCCCAAGGACGAAAGCCCGCTCATGATGGCGGCGCTGAAAGGGCACCTCGACATCGCCAAGGCCCTGATCGCTCGCGACGCGGACGTCAACAAGACGGGATGGACGCCGCTGCACTATGCGGCCACCGGCGGCCACGTCGCCATCATCGAATTGCTGCTGGAAAACCACGCCTACATCGACGCCGAGTCGCCAAACGGGACGACGCCGCTCATGATGGCGGCGCAATACGGGTCGACGCAGGCCGTGAAATTGCTTCTGGAATCGGGCGCCGATCCGGGCCTGCGGAACCAGCTCGGACTCTCGGCCCTGGATTTCGCGCAACGGGCAAGCCGCCCGGATGCGATCGGGCTGATTGCCGGGTTCACCCGGGCTGCGCAACCAAAAGGTAAATGGTGACAATGGCTTGGGCCTGCCATTTGATGTAAACCAAGGATGCGGCACGTGCCGCGCGAGGAGAAGAAAAATCGAAGACTGGACTTCAGGTTACGTCGCCGACATCGGCTACACGTACGGCTATTACTCGGAGCTCAACCCGCTCAACACCCGCATGTCGTTCCTGTACGCGGGCGTCGCGCCGCCGAAGGTCTCGACGGCCTGCGAGCTGGGCTTCGGCCAGGGCGTGAGCATCAATATCCACGCCGCGGCCTCCGGGGCCAAATGGTGGGGCACGGATTTCAACCCGTCGCAGGCCAGCTACGCGCAAAGCCTTTCCGAGGCTTCGGGCGCCAACGCGGAGCTGTTCGACGAATCGTTCGCGGAGTTCTGCGCGCGGCCCGACGTGCCGGCGATGGATTTCGTGGCCCTGCACGGCATCTGGAGCTGGATCAGCGACGAGAACCGGGCCGTGATCGTCGATTTCGTGCGGCGCAAGCTGAAAGTCGGCGGTGTCCTGTACATCAGCTACAACACGCAGCCCGGCTGGGCCGCCATGGTTCCGATGCGCGATTTGCTGGTCGAGCATGCGGGTGTGATGGGGTCTACCGGGCAAGGCCGCATCTCGCGGATCGAAGCTTCGCTCGCGTTCTCGGAAAAGCTCATGGCCGCCAACACGGCCTTTGCGCGGGCCAATCCCAACGTGGTCGAGCGCTTGAAAAAGCTTTCTTCGCACAACCGCAACTACCTGGCCCACGAGTACTTCAACCGCGACTGGGAGCCGATGTCCTATGCGCGGATGTCGCAATGGCTGGAGCCCGCCAAACTGTCCTTCGCGGGGTCGGCGAACTGCCTGGAGCCGGTCGATGCCATGAACCTGACCGCCGAGCAGCAGGCATTGCTGGCCGAGATCCCCGACCTGGGCTTCAAGCAGACGGTGCGCGATTTCTGCATCAACCAGGGCTTTCGCAAGGATTACTGGGTCAAGGGCGCGCGTCGGCTGACAGGCCCGGAGCAGATGCACTTGTTGCGCCAACAGCAGGTCGTGCTGATCTCGCACCGGGCCGACGTGACGCTCAAGGCCATGGGCGCCCAGGGCGAGATGCTCCTCAACGAGGACATCTACAAGCCCATCCTGGACCTGATGGCCGACCACAAGCCCAGGACCGTGGCCGAACTGGAAAACGAGCTCAAGGGCCGCAACGTGACGTTCGGCCAGGTCGTGCAGGCCGTGATGGTGCTGACCGGCAAAGGCGCGATCCATCCGGCGCAGGATGCCGAGACCGTCCAGCGGGCCAAGCCCGCCAGCGACCGCTTGAACCGTCACCTGATGCAGGCCGCGGCGTTGGGCGGCGAAGCAAGCTACCTGGCCAGCCCGTTGACCGGGGGCGCCGTCGCGGTGCCGCGGTTCCACCAGCTGTTTCTGGCGTCGTTCGCGGCCGGCAAGAAAAAGCCGGAAGACTGGGCGAAGGATGCATGGGCCGTGCTGGCGTCGCAGGCGCAGCAGATCTTGAAGGATGGGAAGCCATTGGCCACCCCAGAGGAAAACCTGGCGGAGCTGACTGCGCAGGCCAGGGAATTCGAGACCAAGCGGTTGGGCTTGATGCGGGCTTTGAAGGTGGTCTGATTACTGCATCGTACTTTATACGATGTATATTATGTGAAATGACGTGTGCTGCGAGGTGGTGATGGTTCCACCCCGTTACCACCGCATCCCTGTCGCCGCGTTCTCCCGGACGTCCTCGTCCCGCTGATAGGTTTCGTACTTCGACTTCCATTCGTCGAATTCACGCTGAACCCCGGTTGCCTTGACGAGCCGTTTGAGGCGAGCCCTGTCCTTCAAGCCGGCCAGGTCCAGATCACGTGGCGGCGGGCTCAACCGGCTGCGCGCCGACGCGCCCAGGTAGATCCAGTCCACCAAGGCACGTTCGGGCGTGGCGCGCGGATAGTCGAAACGCGCGTCCCGGTTGTCTTCGAACTTGCCCGCATCGACGACTTTCGCCGGCATTCCGAAGAATCGGAACGTGCCAGCCGCTGTCGTGCGATCGCCGATCTGCGGATTCGGCCAGGCCGGATCCGTGGGGATGATGCAAGTGACCGTATCGCCGAAGTTGTTGGTGATCCCCGCCTGCTCCAGCACCCAGCTCATGCTCACGATACTGCCTCGGCGGATGTGGGCGGCGGCCGCCGCGGGCGTCACGTCGCGATGCCCGATCCGATTGAGGTACACGCCCTTGATCACTTCGCGCAGCATGCCCTTGGCGACCCAGTCCTGGAGCCAGCGGGCGAACGTTGCGGGCGACGGCGGTTCGGAGCGCCCCGCGATCGTCATCGCGCGAAGCATCGCCGTCGTCAGCACCTCGGGCGTATCTCCTTCGAGCAGCCTGCGCTCGAGCTGCTGCTTCCACGTTGCCGTGTTCATTTCGCGGCCTCCGGGGTTGAATCCTTGTCGCCTCGTTGCATCGCCGCCGCTTCGCCGCACCATTTTTCGATGGCCTGCGCGACCTCCAGGGTCGTCTCGAGCCAGGCGTCCTCGGTCAGTTGCTCGCGCTCGTCCAGCGGCAGGTACGGCAACAACTCATCCCGGGCGAGCTGGTACGTCAGGCCCTCCAGCTTGCCGAGGCTTCTTTCCGCATAGTCCTGAAGTACATGCCCGGATTGCTTGGCAAGGATTGCCACGGGATGCGCCCCCGCCCGGATCAGGTCGCGCAAATCGTAGAGATCCCGGGCGGCATTGCGCTGCAGCGACAGAGCAGCCCCTACCTTCATCGCCGCGAGTGCCTCATTCGTGTAGGTGTTCAGCTGGAACGGCGCTATGGAGTACTCGGCCGGTGGGACGACGAGTTCCGAGCGCCGGTATTCGGGTGGCGCAGCGCCCCGACCCGAGACCTCGACCTCGAACCGGACGTCGATGCCGGGATCGAGCGTTCCTTGCAGACGCGCGCGAACCGTGGTCAGGCTGGACTTCGTGATGTCGGGGGCGGGACTATAAAGAGCAGCCATATCTCGATATATGAGAGTTACATGCTTATTTTAGCGTCGCAACTAAAAGCATACAACTCTCATAATGTGAGAGTCAGGTGCTAATCCCAATCAAGGCGTTTGCAGCAACGACCCCTTGAACAACACCGGACCCGTCGGACCACCAGCCCCCGGAACACCACCACGCGGCTCCAGGCTGATCGCCAGCGCAGGCGTTTCTCGTACCTGATCCGCGCCTGCGGCCAAACGCATGATCGGGTTGACGCCCAAAACTCCCAGCGACTTCGGGCCGCCGCTCGCCGGCAGCGCCCATAACTGCAGAGACTTGTCCGGGCCTTCCTGGAAGCCGCCCAGCCGCTTGAGCGTCAGCGTGTTGTGCTTGGGATCGAAAGTGACCAGCACCGATGCCTGGGAGCGGTCATCAGCGAGCACCGCCACGTAGCGGATTTCGGGCGCAGCCTGCAATTGCGACGCCAGCTGGATGTTCTGCTGGGTCAGTTGGGTGCGATTGCCCTCCAGTTGCGCGAGTCTCGACTCGCGCTGGCCCAACTCGCCGCCCAGGTAGAAGCTCACGCCCAACGCGGCTACCGTCGCGAGGCCGGATCCCAACGCCAGGGCGCGCCAAAGACCGACGGACCTGTTCCGGCTTTCGACAGGCCCTTCGCGCTTCGCCGCTCGCGGCTCGGCCGCGATCAGGTTCTCGATGCGCTTCCACACATTGGGATCGGGCACCTGCGCCTGTTGCAGTTCGGTGATTGCGGTGAAGCGCTCTTGCCAAGCCAGGGCGGACGCTCGCAGCCGCGGGCTTTGGCGAGCTTGCGCCTCGAACCGGCGGCGCGCGCCGCCACGCAGCGTTCCCAGCGCGTAGGCGGCAGCCAATCGGTCGGCGAGGTCGGGGTGATCGAGCAGGTTCATGGGGATTTCCTGGTGCTCTCGTTCACGCGTACTGCGCCATGCAACCGCGCAACTGATCGATCCCGCGCCGGATCCATGTCTTGACGGTACCGAGCGGGAGCTTCAGCCGCTCGGCGAGTTCGCTGTGGCTCAGGTCGCGCAGGTACGCGAGACTCACGACTTCACGATGCGAGGCCTCGAGCCTGCTCAGGCACTTGTGGAGCGCCCTCGCCTGCTCGCTGGCAACGCTCATGTCCAGCGGATCCGCCGAATTGCCCGGCAACGATTCGCTGAGCTCGGCGTCCAGTTCCACGGCCGCGTCGGCTCGTTCGCTTGCCCGGCGGCGCAGGAAATCCAGCGCCCGGCTGCGCACGATCACGCCCATCCACGCGAGCGGCGGGCTGAGCGCGGACCGGTAGTCGCCCGCGATGCGCCAGATGTTCAGGAAGGCCTCCTGCAGGACGTCCTCGGCCCAGTCCCGATTGCCCACGACACGCAGCGCGAGTCCATAGAGGCGGGACGACGTCGCGTCATAGAGCTGGCGAAGGGCGGCCTCGCTGTCGGGCCGCTGGGCATCGTTCACCAGCCGGGCGGAAATGCGGTCCAGAAGGGCGATGAGTTGCTGGTCTCTGAGGTCTGTGTTCATGGAATCGATCGGGCTGGCCCATTGTGGTGCTTGATTGAGGTACGCAGGGCCGGGGCCGCCGGATTCGCTTGCGCGATCCGGAACAGCCCGCAGCGTCCCGCTACCAAGGGGCATGCGTTGGCTCATGCCGAATCTCCGAACAAGCATCTACGGATTTCTGGGCTTCCACCCGCCTGCTTCCAACTCCATGCTTGAACGCGGATGCGAGGATATCCGCGATCGCATGCTGGCCATGCTGGGCGACTGCGCATCCACGCGGTTTCCCCAGATCACCTGGCGCATCCGGTATGCCGGGGACATCATTGCGCTGTGGTACTTGCGCGGCGACCTGATGGCCGCGCTTTCGGCGATGCACGGCGAAGCCATCGCGCGAGACCAGCTCGACGAAGTCACGCGCATGTTCGACGGCTTGCTTCCGAACGGCCTCAATTCCCGGTCCACCCTGCTGGGATGAGCGCGGCGGGATACCAAAGTACCCAAGCTGCTGACATATGGAAACGACTTGACGTCTAGTTACCAAGATATTGAATTTGCTTGCGATTTTCCGTTAACTGCGTCACAGGATTGCCTTGATCTTTCTCTAGCATAGGCATAACTTGTTAGTCCGATTCATCAGTTCGGCTTGCCGGACATTTCCAACAAAAGTCTTATGCGTTGGCTGAAACCGAATCTCCGCGGCAGTATCTACGGACTCCTGGGCAATCCATTGCCGCCCTCCGAGTCGGTCATGGACAGCGGCACGGAAGACATTCGTGAATCAATGTTGTCGGTCCTGGGCGATACCGGAATCAAGCACTTCCCCCAGGTGACCCGGCGCATCCGCTACGCCAACGACATCCAGGCGCTCTGGTATTTGCGCGGTGATTTGATGGGAGCGCTGGCCGCCATGCACGGCGAAGCGGCGGCGCGCCAGAAGATAGCCTCCATCACGCACATGTTCCAGGGCTTGCTGCCCGGCGGATTGAATTCGCGCCCGAGCCCGCTGGTGGGCTGAGCGTCATCGCCCTTCGACTTTCCGCCTAGTGGCGGTGCCCCCACAGCACGAAAGCGTCCCGGCCTTCGACGGCAAGATGCACGTCCGCGCCGACCGGCAGGGCGACCTTCGTCGGCACATGGCCGAAGGGCAACTGCGTCAACACCACCCCCTTGACCTGCACACGCAGCCAATCGACGACCGTCTGCAACCGGAAGCCCTTGTCGTGGGGCGCCGGCTTGTAGTTGGTGAAGTGACCGAACAGGATCGCCTTCTGCTTTTGCAGCACACCTGCGTATAGAAGCTGGGTCAGCATCCGCTCGACGCGATACGGATGTTCATGGACGTCCTCGAGGAACAGGATGCCGCCCTTGACCTTCGGCATCCAGGGCGTGCCGGCCAGCGAAGCCACGATCGCCAGGTTGCCGCCCCAGAGCTGTCCCTTGAGGTTGATCGGCTTCGCCGGCGATTCAGCGCGGGGCAATTGCCAGCCCGTGCCCTCCCCCTGTCCGCTGACCAGGTCCTCGAAGCACGATTGCATGATGTCGTCGGGCTCACCCTCCACGCCGAAGTCCTCGCCGAGCGCGGGGCCAGCCCAGGTCACGGCGCCGGTCTTCGCGAGCAAGGCATTCTGGAACGCGGTGAAGTCGCTGAGGCCCACGAAGCGCATGCCTTTGTCGATTGCCTTCGCCACGGCCTTGTAACGGATTTCGGGAAGGATGCGCGTGAGGCCGTAGCCGCCTCGCGTGATGAGCGCGACATCGGCGCCGCTGGCGGCCGCGCGGTGGATGGCGGCGACACGCGTTTCGTCATCTCCGGCGAAGCGCATGTGGGTCGCGAGCGCCGCTTCGTCGAGCTCGACGTCGTAGCCCAGCGCCTTCAGGCGCGCGACGCCTCGACGGATGACGGCCTTGTCGCGCACGGCGCTCGAGGGCGAGAAGATGTAGATATGTTTTTTCACGGGCGGAAGTATCCCACCGCAGCGTGCGCGATCGCCTCGCCGCGTTCCTGCACGAAGTGCCCGCCGTCTTCGATGATCATGGGTTCGCCGCATCCGCGCAGGTTTTCGCGCAGGGCTTGCATGACGGGGACGCCAAGGACCGGGTCTTGCGCGCCGATCGCCATCATCGTGCGGCCAGTCCATTCGCGTGACCAGAAGTCGCGCGCCTGGCGCGAGATCGCGGCGCCGTCGGCTTCGGGCGCGTCCGGGACCATGGCGGGGAAGACGCGCAATGCGGCGCGGTGTCCCCGATCCGGAAACGGCGCGCTGTAGGCCGCGCATTCGTCGGCGGTCAAGTGCGGGTTACCGCGCGAAAAAAGTCGGCCAACGTCGAACTCCGGGTTCTTCGCGCACATCTCGCGCCATGCAAGGAAGCCGGGGCTCAATGGAGCGTCACCGGTGCCGAGCGCGGTGTTCATCACCAGCAGCCCGCGATAGCGCTCGGGCGCTTCCATCGGCAGCGTGAGGCCCAGCAGGCCGCCCCAGTCCTGCACGGCCATGACGATATTGCGCAGGTCCAGCCGCTCGATGAAATCGAGCAGCACCTGCCGATGCCAGATGAAGGTGTGCGCCTCGAGACGTTTGGGCTTGTCGCTCTTGCCGAACCCGATCAAGTCCGGCGCGACGACGCGATGGCCCGCCGCCAGGAAGATGGGGATCATCCGGCGATACAGGTAACTCCATGCGGGGTTGCCGTGCAGGCAAAGCCACGTGATCGGCGCATCGGCGGGGCCTTCGTCGAGGTAGTGCATGCGCAGCCCGGCGAGCGCGGGCAAGTCGCTCAGGTAATGCGGACCCCAGGGATAGCCGGGCAAGTTGGCGAAGCGCGCTTCAGGCGTGCGCAATGCGTCCTCGCGCAGCGGTGAAGCGGACCCGCGGGCGTCCTGCCGGCGCTGCGCGAAAAATCCGTTCAACAGCGCGCTGGATTCGGCCGCGAGAATGCCGCCTTCGACGCGAGTCTGGTGGTTCAGCCGCTTGTCGGCAAACAGGTCGGCGACCGATCCCGCAGCGCCGGTCTTCGGGTCCGGTGCGGCGTAAATGACCCGGGCCAGCCTCGCGTGCAGCATCGCCCCGGCGCACATCGCGCAAGGCTCGAGCGTGACGTACAGCTCGCAACCATCGAGGCGATAGTTGCCGAGAAGCTTTGCCGCTTCGCGCAAGGCGCCGATCTCCGCGTGGGCCGTCGGATCGTGCGATGCGATCGGCGCATTGCGGCCGGTGCCGATGACCAGGCCGTCCTTCACCACGATAGCGCCCACCGGGACTTCGCCCTGCCCGGCCGCCCGCCGCGCCTCGTCCAGCGCCAGCGCCATGAAGCGCTCGTCGCTCACTTCGTTTCGTCGGTCGCGGGCCGCGCCTGCTGCAAGGCGCCCTGCACCGCCTGCTGGACTTGCTGCACCTGCTGCTGGGGCGTGCCCGTGGGTGCGGCCACCGCGCCTTCGGTCGTCGGCGCGGTCTGGGCCGTGGGCGCCACGGCGGTGAGTTGCTTCTTCGCCAGCACGCCGATGACGGCGACCACGACGAGCAGGCTCAATACACTGAAGATGATCCTCATTTCCGCTCTCCTGTTGTCTCGGCGCCGGACATGCCGAGCGTATTCATCCAGGCCGCGAGTTCGCGCTCGTTCTCGTTGCCGTGTTCGTAGATCGCCTTCAGCGCCGCATGCGATTCAGGGCGATGCTGGTTCAGCTTCAGCTTGCACTGCAGCTCGGTGACTCGCAGCTCGAACCCCACGATGCCCGCGAGCATCTTGTGGGCGAATTCTTCGCCGAGTCCGCGCCACTGCTGCGCATACGGCGGTTCGTGATCGCCGATCAGTTTCTTGAGCAAAGCGTCTTTGGCCACCGGGTCTTCGACCAGTGTGGCCTCGACGGTGCAATGCACGGCCAGGTACGTCCAGCTCGGCACCCGCGCGAGATCGGGATAAATTTTGGGTGACTGGTACGCGTGCGGCCCGAGGAAGGTGACCACGGCGCGAGGCCGCTGCTGGAGGTAGCGCCAGTGCGGATTCGGCTTGGCGCAGTGGCCAAGAAGCACGAACTGCCCGTCCCGGTCTTCCAGGTGAAGCGGCAAATGCGTGACGAAGGGGAGCCCGGTCTCGTCCGTCGAGATCAGGCTCGCGAACGGGTGATCGCGCATCAGGCGGGCCGCATGCTCGCGATCATTGGATTTGAATTGGGGCGGCAGGTACATCGGCCGATTGTGCCGCCGCTCAAGGAGGCGCGCTCACCATCTGGAAAACCACCGTGGGCACCGTGAAATCGTGGAAGGGTGCACCCAGCGCGAGCTCGCCCGCGGCGTGCAACATGCACTCGTCGCGGCGCAGCGCGAGCTCCGTCGTGCTGCCCTGGAATTTCACCCACGTCCCATAGCTGCTGAGGTCCGTGAGGACGAAGCCGCCGTTCTTCCAGTCGAGCCGCGCGTGCAGCCTCGAGACGCGCTGGTCGTTCACGATGAACTGCGCTTCCTCCCCCCGCCCGAGATGCAAAGGCATCTGCGTGGCGGCGAAGGTCGCGCGTTGGTCGAGCCATGAAAGCTCGATCGACGGCTCGGCCGCCTTGCGCGACACGGGCCGCAGATGCTGCAAAGACGCCGGCGCCGTGAGGTTGACCGTTTCGCTGTCTTCCTGCCAGTCGGCGCGGTAGACGATGCGAGGTTCCACCTTGCCGCGAATCTGGATCGCACCCAGGCTCAGGAAGCGCACGCCCGGCCCGGGATCGTCCACTTGCGAGATCACGGTGTCGGTGGCCCAGATCTGGTCGGCGCCCGACAGGTCCGACAAGCGCGATGCGACGTTCACCGCATCGCCGTAGCAATCGCCGTCGACCTCGATCACTTCGCCACTGGCCACGCCCACCTGCAAGCGCATGCGCAGGTTGTTGGGCCATTCCTGCAGGCGCTGGTTGTGGATGCGCTGGAGCTCGACGACTGCCGCGATCGCGGAGCCGCCATCGGGAAAAACCGCGAGAACGCCGTCTCCCAGTGTCTTGACCACGCGTCCGCCATGAACGGCGCAAACGCTGCCAATCCAGTGCGTGAGGGTGGTGATGGCCTGCGTGGCGAGCGAGTTGCCCAGCGCCTCGAAGACGCCGGTGCTTCCGGTGAGGTCCGCGAAAACTACTGTGGTGGTCTCGGTCCTCGGCTCGCTCGTCACGCGCTTATTCCCATTCGATGGTGGCTGGTGGTTTGCTGCTCACATCATAGGTGACCCGGTTGATCCCGCGCACCTCGTTGATGATGCGCCCGGAGACTTTCTTCAGCAGCGCATAGGGCAGCTCGGCCCAGTCTGCCGTCATGAAATCGCTCGTCTGCACGGCGCGCAGCGCCACCACGTAATCGTAGGTGCGGCCGTCGCCCATCACGCCCACGCTCTTGACCGGCAGGAACACCGTGAAGGCCTGGCTGGTGAGGTCGTACCAGGACTTGCCCGTCTCGGCATCGATGTGGTTGCGCAGCTCCTCGATGAAGATCGCGTCGGCGCGGCGCAGCAAGTCGGCGAATTCCTTCTTCACTTCGCCCAGGATGCGCACGCCCAGACCCGGACCGGGGAACGGATGGCGGTAGACCATTTCGGGCGGCAGGCCCAATGCAACACCCAGCTCGCGCACTTCATCCTTGAACAAATCGCGCAGCGGCTCCAGCAACTTGAGGCCCAGTTGCTCCGGCAAGCCTCCGACGTTGTGATGGCTCTTGATCGTGACGGCCTTCTTGCTCTTCGCGCCGCCGGACTCGATGACGTCCGGATAGATCGTGCCCTGCGCCAGCCACTTCGCGCCCTTGTGCGTACCGTCCAGGCCGGCCTTGAGGCGCGCCGCTTCGGCCTTGAAGACCTCGACGAATTCGCGGCCGATGATCTTGCGCTTGGCTTCGGGCTCGCTCACGCCCGCGAGCTTGCCGAGGAACGCTTCGCTTGCATCGACGCGGATGACTTTAGCGTGCAGCTTGCCCGCGAACATGTCCATCACCATGTCGCCTTCGTTCAGGCGCAAGAGGCCATGGTCGACGAAGACGCAGGTGAGCTGGTCGCCGATCGCGCGATGGATCAGCGCCGCCGCGACCGACGAATCGACGCCGCCCGACAACCCCAGGATCACTTCCTCGTCGCCGACCTGCTTGCGGATCGTCTCCACCGCCTCGGCGACGTGGTCGCGCATCACCCAGTCCGGACTCGCTGCGCAGATGCCCAGGACGAAGCGCTCCAGCAGCGCACGGCCTTGCTTCGTATGGGTGACTTCAGGGTGGAACTGCACCGCGTAGAAGCCGCGCGCCTCGTCCGCCATGCCGGCGATCGGGCAACTTTCGGTGCTGGCCATCAGCTTGAAACCGGGCGGCAGTTCGGTGACCTTGTCGCCATGGCTCATCCACACATCGAGCATGCCGTGGCCCTCGGGCGTCGTGAAATCGGCGATGCCATCGAGCAGCTTCGTATGGCCACGCGCGCGCACGCTCGCCGAGCCGAACTCCCGCTTGTGCCCGCCTTCGACCTTTCCGCCAAGCTGGTGCGCCATCGTCTGCATGCCGTAGCAGATGCCCAATACAGGCACGCCAAGTTCAAACACGGCTTGCGGCGCCTTGTCGGTCGTGTCCTCGTAGACGCTGGCGTGGCTGCCCGAGAGGATCACGCCCTTGAGCGAGCCATCGGCCGCGTACTGGCGGATCCATTCGTCGCTGACGTCGCAGGGATGGACTTCGCTCAGGACGTGCGCTTCGCGCACGCGCCGCGCGATGAGTTGCGTGACCTGGGAGCCGAAATCGAGGATGAGGATTTTGTGGTGGGAAGACATGGCGGTAACTCAGGAAAGATCGGTGATCAGCGGGTGATCGAGCTGGAGGCAGGCACGCTGGAGCGCCTTGTCCATTGTGACGAGCGGCGCCTTGAGGTCGACGGCAAGCTTCAGGTAAGCGGCGGCCTGGGGCGTGAGCTGCAGGGTTTGGGACCAGGACCAGAAATCGAGCGGCGAGATCCGCAGCGGTGCCAATGCCACCGGCAACCGGCTGAGCAAACGCAGCACGTGCTGGTGGACGCTCGGAGTGAATCGGCCGCTTGCCAGTGCTCGACCCGCCGCGTGCAGGGATTCGAGCGTGAAGATGGGAGCGCTGGACGCGCTTTCTTCCTCGGTCATGATGCGGATCAATGCTTGGGACACTTTGTCCCCTCCTTCATCGGGGAAGGCCCAGCTCGCGAACGCGGAAGCGTCAACGACGAGCATCGGGGCCCACCCAGCGTTCCGCGCGCTCGTCGAGTTCACGCTTGTGCTCCGTCCAGATTTCCTCGAACGCCGGACCGCTCTTCGCGCCAACCTTTTCGCGCAGCGCCGCCAGTTCGGCCACGATGGCCTGACGCCGCGCCTCCAGGGTGGGCTGCACGGTCTCAGGCTCACGGATGAGCCGGATCACGCGCTTCCCGTGCCGGGTGAGAACGACTTCTTCGCCCTGTTCCACGGCCCGGATCAATTCCGAAAGCTGGCTCTTCGCTTGATGGATGGGTACGGCCTGCATATCTGGCCCTTTTATCAATGAATATGGCTAGATTGTAGCGACAAGCCAAATAAAAAGGCCAGAAAATTCTGGCCTTTTTAAATTCCGCATCCTCGATCAGTCCGCCCGGTAGTTCGGCGCTTCCTTGGTGATCTGCACGTCGTGGACGTGACTCTCTCGGATGCCGGCGGACGTGATCTCCACGAATTCCGCCTTGTTCTTCATCTCTTCGATGGTCGCGCAGCCGCAATAGCCCATGCTCGCGCGCACGCCGCCGGCCATCTGGAAAACGATGGAAACCAGCGAGCCCTTGTAAGGCACGCGCCCTTCGATGCCTTCAGGGACGAGCTTGTCGGCATTGGGGTTGCCGGTGGTCGCCTCCTGGAAGTATCGGTCCGCGCTGCCCTGCTGCATGGCGCCGATGGAGCCCATCCCGCGATAGCTCTTGTAGCTGCGGCCCTGGAAGAGGACGATTTCGCCGGGCGCCTCCTCGGTGCCGGCGAACATGCCACCCATCATCACCGTGCTGGCCCCCGCGGCAATCGCCTTGGAGATGTCGCCCGAATAGCGCACACCGCCGTCGGCGATCAACGGGACACCGCTGCCCTTGAGGGCCGTGGCCACGCTGTCGATCGCCATGATCTGCGGCACCCCGACGCCGGCAACGATGCGAGTCGTGCAGATCGAGCCGGGGCCGATGCCGACCTTCACGGCGTCCGCACCCGCCTCGACGAGCGCCAGCGCCGCCGCGCCGGTGGCAATGTTCCCACCGATCACGTCGATCTGCGGATAGTTCTGCTTGACCCATCGCACGCGCTCGATGACGCCCTTGCTGTGCCCATGGGCCGTGTCGACCACGATGGCATCCACGCCTGCCTTCACCAGCGCCTCGACACGCTCTTCGGTGCCCTCGCCGACGCCCACCGCCGCGCCCACGCGCAGGCGCCCGGAGCCGTCTCGCGCGGCATTGGGGAAGCTGGTCTGCTTGGTGATGTCCTTGACGGTGATGAGGCCCTTGAGCTCGAAGGCGTCGTTGATGACCAGCAGGCGCTCGAGCTTGTACTTGTTCAGGAGCGCCTTCGCTTCCGCGGCGCTCGTGCCTTCGCGCACCGTGATGAGCTTTTCTCGCGGGGTCATGATCTGGCTCACCGGCACGTCCCAACGCGTCTCGAAGCGCAGGTCGCGGCCGGTGACGATGCCCACCACTTTGCCACCGTCGATCACCGGAAAGCCGGAGATGCCCAGCTGCTCGGACATCGCGCTGACCTGTCGCACCGTGTGTTCGGGCGTGATCACCACGGGGTCGCGCAAGACGCCGGATTCGTAGCGCTTGACGCGCGAGACTTCGGCGGCTTGCTGCTTGGGCGTGAGGTTCTTGTGGACGATCCCGATGCCGCCTTCCTGCGCGATGGCGATCGCGAGGCGCGCCTCCGTCACGGTGTCCATCGCGGCGGACACGAGCGGCAGGTTCAGGGTGATGTTGCGGGAGAGACGGGTCGCGAGGGAGGTGTCCTTGGGCAGGACCTGGGAGAACGCGGGCACCAGCAACACATCGTCGAAGGTGAGCGCTTTTCCTAAGAGGCGCATGTCAAAGCTCCAAAAGACGGATTGTACTCGTGCCCCCCGGTAGTTACCCTGTGCGGCCCTCGCATGGCCTTCGTGACCAAGTGCTCATTGGATGCGGGCTGCCTCGGTTGCGCTGCGCCACGCCGGCGCTACACTCGCCGCATGAATTCGCTCCGCGCCCTCCTCGTGGCCCTCGCCTGCGCCGTGCCCGTTGTCTGCATCGCCCAGTGGCAGTGGGTCGACAAGGATGGACGCAAGGTCTTCAGCGACCAGCCGCCGCCGTCGGACGTGCCCGCGAAGAACATCCTCAAGCAGCCGTCCGGTCCCAAGGGCAAGTCCATGGCCTACGTCGATCCGACGCCCGCCGCCGCATCGGCGCCTGCGAAGCCCGCTGCGTCCGCGCCGAAATTGAGCGGCAAGGACAAAGAGCTGGAAGACAAGAAAAAGCTGGCCGAGGCCGCCGCCGCCGACAAGAAGAAGGCGCAGGACGAAGAAGTCGTGAAGATGCGGGCGGAGAACTGCACCCGGGCCAAGCGCTCCAAAGCTGAATACGATTCCGGCGCGCGTATCGCGCAGTTGAACGCCAAGGGCGAGCGCGAATTCCTCGATGACGCGCAGCGCGCGGCGGAGTCCAAGCGGCTCGATGTCGTGATCGCCGCCGACTGCAAGGTCGCGGCTCAGTAGCCCGGTTTGGCTCCCGCGCGTTGTCGCGCGAACAATCCCGCCGCTCTCGAACCCTGCTTGCGGAAACGCTCACGCCGCGCGAGTTTCGGGTCCACGAGCAATGGACGGTAGATTTCCACGCGATCCGCATCCCGCAAGGCGTGTGCGCCCGGGACCTTGCGACCCCAGACGCCGATGGACGTCTCGCTGGTATCGGCCTGCGGATATTCGGCGTGGAAACCACTCGCTTCGATCGCATCGGAGGTGGTAGCGCGGACGGGGAGCTGGACCGGCCATTCACGCACTTCACGCGCCCGCGGCGAGTAGATCACCAGCACCGTGATGCGCGGCTCAGCCATACACCTGCTCCGCGCGCTTGACGAACGCATCGACCAGGCTACCCGCGATCTTGTCGAATACCGGCCCGACCAGGGCGCCGAGTGCGACGTTGTCGAAGCCGTAGTTCATGTCCAGTTCGACCTTGCAGGCCCGCTGGCCTTCGCCCAGGGGGATGAATCGCCACTCGCCGTCCAGCTGCGAGAACGGGCCATCCACGAGCTTCATGAGCACCTTGCGGCCTGCCTCGTGGTCATTGCGGGTGGTGAATTTCTGATGGATACCGCCGAAGGCGATGCCGATCTCGGCGCGCATGCCGCTCTCGTCTTGCTCCAGCACCCTGGCCTGGTCGCACCACGGAAGGAATTCGGGATAACGCGCGACGTCGGTCACCAGGGCGAACATTTCCTCGGCGCTGTACCAGATGAGGACGGATTTGTGGACTGTTTTCATAGAGAATGCGGGGCCGCCGGGCATTGTAGTGACGCCTCGGAGTCCCCACCTGTCATCCAATGGCCAAGAAACCCGACACCGCAAGCCGCATTGCGGACAACAAGAAGGCTGCCTTCAACTATTTCTTCGAGGAAAGGTTCGAGGCCGGCATGGTCCTGCAAGGCTGGGAAGTGAAGGCCCTGCGCGAAGGCAAGGTGCAGCTCACCGACGGCTACGTGGTCGTCAAGGGCGGCGAGCTCTTCGTGATCGGCTGCCAGATCAACGCGCTCAAGACTGCGTCCACCCACGTCAGCCCGGACTCTGTCCGCACCAAGAAGCTGCTCCTGCACAAGGAAGAAATCAAGCGGCTCATCGGCAAGGTCGAGCAGAAGGGCTATACGCTCGTTCCGCTCAACCTGCACTGGAAAGAAGGCAAGGTGAAGTGCGAGATCGCGCTGGCCAAGGGCAAGGCCGAGCACGACAAGCGATCCACCATCAAGGACCGCGAAGGCAAGCGCGAGGTCGAGCGCGCGATGAAGTCCCGCAGCCGCTAGGGCCGCTCAGGCGCGCTGTCGCCAGCCGACCAGCTCATTGGCGATGAGCGCACCCATCACGAGTGCACCCCCGGCCAGCACCGTCTCGCCGGGCACCTCGTCGGCGCCGGCCCAGGCCAGCAGGATGCCGAAGATCACCTCGAGCAGCGCCAGCAGCGCGATCTCCGGCGCCTTCAGCACGCGCGCGCAGATCACCGACAGGGCACACGGGATTGCGAGCTGCACGAGGCCAAGCAGCGCCAGCAATCCGATGTCGTGCGCGGAGGCATGAAAGGGCATCGCGAGCGGGAGCGTGACGAGCGAGGAAATGACCGCGCCGATCAGCACCGAAGGCACGAGATCGACCTCCTCGCCGCGCGCGTGCGAGCGTTGGGTGACCGTCCAATTGACGGCGCCGGCCAATGGCACGCAGAGCGCCACCAGCGTTCCGGCAAGTTGTCCCGACGACACGTCGCCGGCATACATCCACGCGATGCCGCCACCCGCCACGGCAATCGCGATCCAGGTGCGCAAGGGAATCCGGTGACCGATGAAAATGCGCGCCAGCAGCGCGGTGAGGAAGGGGCCGAGCGACATCGTGACCAGCACGTTCGCCACGGTGGTGAGCGTCAGCGCCATCATGAATGCGGTGAACATGACGCTCCAGCACAGCCCCGACAGCCACAGTGCGCCCTTGCCGTGGCGGATGCGCGAGAACACCTCGCGGCCTTGGAAGAACGGCAGGATCACCAGCAGCGAAACGACAGTGAAGAAGCTGCGCCAGAAGGTGATCTCGAAGCTTCGCGCATGTTCGAGCTGGCGCGTGACCACGCCCGCGATCGACCACATGAGCGTGACCGCGACCATGAGCAGCACGGCTTGTCCGTGCGAAAGCTTCTTCACGGCCGGGTCGCGCAACGGTTTCTCAGGCCGTGACGTCGCGCGAAGCACGCTTGCGGTCATGCTCTTTCAGGTGGCGCTTGCGCAGGCGGATCGACTTCGGCGTGATCTCGACCAGCTCGTCGTCCTCGATGAATTCAACGCCGTACTCCAGCGTGACGGTGATCGGCGGCGTGATCTTGATCGCGTCTTCCTTGCCGCTCACCCGGAAGTTGGTCAGCTGCTTGGTACGCGTGGCGTTCACGACGAGGTCGTTGTCGCGGCTGTGGATGCCCACGATCATGCCTTCGTACACCGGGTCGTTGGCGCGCACGAACATGCGGCCGCGGTCGTCCAGCTTGCCCAGCGCATAGTTGAAGATCTCGCCGTCGTCCATGGAGATCAGCACGCCGTTCTTGCGCCCGCCGATGTCGCCCTTGTGCGCTTCGTAGCTGTCGAAGATGTTCGAGATGAGCCCGGAGCCGCGCGTGAGGTTCAGGAATTCGTTCGTGAAGCCGATCAGGCCTCGCGCCGGAATGCGGTACTCGAGGCGAACGCGACCGCGGCCGTCCGGATCCATGTTCACGAGGTCGCCCTTGCGCTCGCCCAGGGCCTGCATGACGCCGCCCTGGTGGCCTTCTTCGATATCCACGGTGACCAGCTCGATCGGCTCGTGCTTCTCGCCGTCGACCATCTTCAGCACGACGCGGGGCTTGGACACCGCGAGCTCGTAGCCTTCGCGGCGCATGTTTTCCAGCAGGATGGTGAGGTGCAACTCGCCCCGGCCCATCACTTCGAAGATGCCTTCTTCATCGGTCTCGGCGACCTTCAGGGCCACGTTGTGCTGCAGCTCTTTCTGCAGCCGGTCCCAGATCTGGCGGCTGGTGACGAACTTGCCTTCGCGGCCCGCGAGCGGACTCGTGTTGACGCAGAAATTCATCGTCAGCGTTGGCTCGTCGACCTTCAGCATGGGCAGGGGCGCCGGGTTGATCGGGTCCGTGACCGTGACGCCGATGCCGATGTCCGCGATGCCGTTGATCAGGACGATTTCGCCCGGGCCGGCTTCGGTGACCTGCACGCGCTCCAGCCCCTGGAAGGTCAGCACCTGGTTGATGCGGCCCTTGGACGGCGTGCCCTCCGGGCCTTCCATCACGAGGACGTCCTGTCCGACCTTCACCGTACCCGAGTGGATGCGGCCCACGCCGATGCGGCCGACGAACGTGGAGAAGTCGAGCGCGGAGATCTGCAGTTGCAGCGGCGCGTCGGGATCGCCTTCGTGCGGCGGCACGTGGGCGAGCACGGTGTCGAACAGGGCCGACATGTCAGGACCCCACTGTTCGCCCTGGCCGCCCTCTTCCATCGAGCTCCAGCCGTTGATGCCCGAGGCATACACCACCGGGAAATCGAGCTGCTCGTCGGTCGCGCCGAGTTTGTCGAACAAATCGAACGCGGCATCGACGACGTACTGCGGACGCGCGCCCGGCTTGTCGACCTTGTTCACGACGAGGATGGGACGCAGGCCCAGGGCCAGCGCCTTCTTCGTCACGAATCGCGTCTGCGGCATGGGGCCTTCCTGCGCATCGATCAGCAGCACGACGCCGTCCACCATGGACAACGCGCGCTCCACCTCGCCGCCGAAGTCCGCGTGGCCGGGGGTGTCGACGATGTTGATGTGCGTGCCCTTCCAGCTCACGGCGCAGTTCTTGGCCAGGATGGTGATGCCGCGCTCGCGTTCGATGGCGTTGTTGTCCATCACCGTGTCGACCACTTTTTCGTGTTCGGCGAAGGTGCCCGATTGGCGCAGCAGCTGGTCCACCATGGTGGTCTTGCCGTGGTCGACGTGCGCGATGATCGCGATGTTGCGGATTTGCTTGTTGGTCATAAGTTGCTTTCCAGAATCTGTTCGACTTCGGGCGGGCTCAGGAGCCGGCCGGGAATGAGTTCGCCGCCCTTGACGTGGGCGGTGCCAAGGAGGGCGCGCGGGCGGTCGCCGAACACGGCCACCTGCTCGTCATCGCGCCAGTCGCCGCGGCGGCGCAATCCACTCAGGAATCGCCCCGCATTGTCGGCATCGAGCGTGACAGGCGTATGGCCGGTCAACAGCGAATCGACGGGCAGCAGCGACGCGATGCGCGCGTCTTCGCCCATGGCTTCGATTGCCTCCAGCGTCACGCACTGCGCGATGCCGAATTGTCCTGTCGCCACGCGCCGCAGCGAAGTGAGATGGCTCCCGCACCCGACCGCCTCGCCGATGTCTTCTCCGAGCGTGCGGATGTACGTGCCTTTGCTGACCTTCGCGCGCATGCGCAAGGCAAGAGGCGATTCGAGTTCGAGGGTGAGCTCGTGGATCACGATATCGCGCGCTTCGCGCTCGACATGCTCGCCGGCGCGCGCGTATTCGTAGAGCGCCTTGCCGTCTTTCTTCAACGCGCTGTGCATGGGTGGAATCTGCCGCTGAGCACCGGTGAACCGCTGCACGAGCTGTGCCAGTTGCGCCGCATCGATCGCGGGCACGGCACGCTCTTCAATCACTTCGCCTTCGGCGTCGCCCGTCGTCGTTTTCACGCCGAGCCGGATGGTCGCTTCGTAGGTCTTGTCGGCCTCGAGCTGCAATTGGCTGAACTTCGTCGCCGCGCCGAAGCACAGCGGCAGGACGCCGGTTGCGAGCGGATCGAGCGTGCCGGTATGGCCGGCCTTTTCCGCACGCAACAACCACTTGCATCGCTGCAATGCGTTGTTGCTGGAAAGTCCGAGCGGCTTGTCGAGCAGGAGCACCCCATGCACAGGGCGCCGCTGCACCCTGGTGCGTGGCGCGTTCATGCTCAATCCTCTTTGGCGCGCGAGGAAACGGCCTTGGCGATCAAGGCGTTCATGTCGGCCGCACGCTCGGTGGTGCGGTCGAACTGGAAGTGCAGCGTCGGCACGGTGTGGATATGCAGGCGCTTGAAAAGGCCGTTGCGCAGGAACCCGGCGGCCTGGTTCAAGGCCACCTCGCATTCCGCCGCATCGCCGACCAGCACGCTGAAAAACACCTTGGCGTGGGCGTAATCCGGCGTCACTTCGACGGCCTGGATCGTCACCATGCCCACGCGCGGGTCCTTCAACTCGCGCGCGATCAGCTCCGTCAGATCGCGCTGGATCTGATCGGCGACCTTGAACGCGCGGTTGGGGGTGGCGGACTTCTTCGCGGGCATGCGTGGCTCACTGGACGCTTTACAGCGTACGGGCGATTTCCTTGATCTCGAAGAACTCCAGCTGATCACCTTCCTTGATGTCGTTGTAGTTCTTCAGCTTGATACCGCACTCGAAGCCTTCCTTGACCTCGCGCACGTCGTCCTTCATCCGCTTGACCGAGTCGACCTCGCCGGTATAGACCACCACGTTCTCGCGCAACAGGCGGAAATGCGCCGAGCGGTTGACCAGGCCGGAGGTGACCATACAGCCGGCCACCGTTCCGATCTTGGAGGCGACGAACACCGTGCGGACCTCGGCCGTGCCGATGACTTCCTCGCGCTTTTCCGGTGCGAGCATGCCCGACATCGCGACCTTGAGCTCGTCCACGGCGTCGTAGATGATGCCGTAGTAGCGAATCTCGACGCCGTTGCCCTCGGCCAGCTTCCGCGCGCCCGAATCGGCCCGCACGTTGAAGCCGATGATCAGCGCCTTGGAAGCGATCGCGAGGTTGACGTCCGACTCGCTGATACCGCCCACGGCGGAGTACACCAGCTGCACCTTGACTTCCTCGGTCGAGAGCTTGAGCAGCGACTGGCCCAACGCTTCCTGCGAACCCTGCACGTCGGCCTTGATGATGATGGGGACCATCTTCACCTCGCCGGCGGTCATGTCGGTGAACATGTTCTCCAGCTTCGATGCCTGCTGGCGGGCCAGCTTGGTGTTGCGGAACTTGCCGGCCCGGTACGTGGAGATTTCGCGAGCGCGCCGCTCGTCGGTCATCACCATGAACTCGTCGCCGGCTTGCGGCACTTCCGTCAGGCCCTGGATTTCGACCGGAATCGAAGGTCCGGCCGTCTTCACCGGCTTGCCGTTCTCGTCCAGCATGGCACGCACGCGGCCATAGGTCTGGCCGGCCAGCACCACGTCTCCTGTCTTGAGGGTGCCGGACTGAACCAGCACCGTCGCGACCGGGCCGCGGCCCTTGTCCAGCTGCGCCTCGATCACCAGGCCCTTGGCCATGGCTTCGACAGGCGCCTTCAATTCCAGCACTTCGGCTTGCAGCAACACCTGCTCGAGCAGCGCGTCGATGCCCTCGCCGGTCTTGGCGGACACCGGCACGAACGGCGATTCGCCGCCGTACTCTTCGGGCACGACCTCTTCGGCCACCAGTTCCTGCTTGACGCGGTCCAGGTTGGCATCGGGCTTGTCGATCTTGTTGATCGCGACCACGATGGGAACGCCCGCCGCCTTAGCGTGCTTGATGGCTTCCTTGGTCTGCGGCATGACGCCGTCGTCCGCCGCAACCACGAGGATGACGATGTCCGTCGCCTTGGCGCCGCGCGCACGCATGGCGGTGAACGCCTCGTGGCCCGGGGTGTCCAGGAAGGAGATCATGCCGCGCGGCGTCTCGACGTGGTATGCGCCGATGTGCTGCGTGATGCCGCCCGCTTCACCCGCGGCGACCTTGGCGCGGCGGATGTAATCCAGCAGCGAGGTCTTGCCGTGGTCGACGTGGCCCATCACCGTGACGACAGGTGCGCGCGAGAGCGCTTCGCCCTCGGCGGCGCCGGCGTCCTGCTCGGTGAAGGCTTCCGGATCGTCCAGCGCGGCCGTGACAGCCTTGTGGCCCATTTCCTCGACCACGATCATGGCCGTGTCCTGGTCCAGCGGCTGGTTGATGGTGACCATCTGGCCCATCTTCATCAGCGCCTTGATCACTTCACCGGCCTTCACCGCCATCTTGTGCGCGAGTTCGGCCACCGTGATGGTTTCCGGCACGTGCACTTCGATGATGCGGGCTTCGACCGGTGCGGCTTGCGAATGGTCATCGCCACGGTGGTCGCGGTTGTCGCGACGGCCACGCGGCCCGCCGCGCCAGCTGTTGCGGCCCACGCCGCCGGTGCTGTCGCCACGCGTCTTGATTTCCTTCTTCTTGGCCGGATCGCCCGCCCAGCTGGAAGACAGCTTCGCGGATTTGACTTCCTTGCCTGCGCCGGCGGCGCCGGGCGCTGCCGGGGCTCCGGGCGCGGGCGGACGGCCGGTGCCCGTGCCGACGGCCGGCTTGTGCAGCGTGCCCTTGGCGCCGGGCTTCGCGGGATCCGCCTTGGCAACCGGCTTGACGGGTTCGGGAGCCTTGTGGGGCACCAGCACCTTCTTGGGCGCGGACATCATCAAGCGGATGGCAGCGGCTTCGGCCTCGGCCTTGCGGCGGCGCTCGCCCAGGTCGGCGGCGCGAGCGGCTTCCTCGTCGGAGCGGGCCTTCGATTCGGCAACGGCCTTCTCGCGGGCATCGGAGACAGCCTTGTCCCGGGCGTCGGACTGGGCCTTGGCCACGGCGGTCGCGGCCTCATCGACCACGGCCTTGGAGGCGGACTTCTCGGGGGCGCTTTCCTCGACCTTGCGGGCCTCGGCCTGCTGTGCGGCGGCCGTCTCGGCGGCGGCGCGTTCACGAGCTTCGGCTTCTTCGCGCAGGCGGCGCTTCTCGGCGAGTTCTTCCTCCTGGTGGCGGATGAATTCGGCCTGGCGGCGCGCCTCTTCCTCACGGCGGGCGAGTTCGGCCTCGTCGATCTGGTGGGCGGCGGGTTGCTGAACTTCCGGCTCGGGCGCCTCGACCACGGCCGTGTCCGACCCGTCGTCGCGTTTCACGAACGTGCGCTTCTTGCGCACTTCGACCTGGATGGTGCGCGCCTTGCCGCTCGAGTCGGCCTGCTTGATCTCGCTGGTGGATTTCTTCACCAGGGTGATCTTCTTGCGCTCGGGCGAGGAAGTGCCATGGCTGGCCTGCAGGAAGCCGAGCAGCTTCTGCTTGTCGGCTTCGCTCAGGGCGTCGGTCGGGGCCGATTTGGCCACGCCCGCGCTGCGAAGCTGCTCAAGCAGCGTGTCGGTTGATTTCTTGAGTTCGTTGGCAAACTCGGCGACGGTGGTACTGGACATGTGTTGTGGTGCCTTCCATCACATTACTCTTGGACCGCGGTGGCACTGGTGAACCAGTGCTCGCGAGCCTTCATGATCAGGGTTTTGGCCTCGTCCGCGGACTGGCCGGTGATATCGGTGAGTTCATCGACGGCCAGGTCGGCCAGGTCGTCGCGGGTATGCACGCCGGCTTCAGCCAGCTTGCCGATCAGTTGCGGGTTCAGGCCTTCGAGGTCCTTCAGGTCCTGGGAGACCTCCTCGACGCTCTCCTCGCGGGCGATCTCCATGGTCAGCAGCGCATCCTTGGCGCGCGAACGGAGCTCGTTGACGGTGTCCTCGTCGAAGGACTCGATCTCCAGCATCTCCTGGATCGGCACATAGGCCACTTCCTCGAGGCTGGTGAAGCCCTCGGAGATCAGGATGTCGGCGATTTCCTCGTCGACGTCGAGCTTTTCCATGAAGAGCGCGCGCTGCACCGTGGTTTCCTCGGCCTGCTTCTGGGCAGACTCGTTGGCGTCCATGATGTTGATCTTCCACCCCGTGAGGTCGGAGGCGAGGCGCACGTTCTGGCCGCCGCGGCCGATGGCGATCGCCAGGTTCTCCTCGTCGACCACCACGTCCATCGCATGCTTTTCTTCATCGACGACGATGGAAGAAACATTCGCGGGCGCCAGCGCGCCGATCACGAACTGCGCGGGATCCTCGGACCACAGCACGATGTCGACGCGCTCGCCGGCGAGCTCGTTCGTCACGCCGTTCACACGCGTGCCGCGAACGCCGACGCAGGTGCCGATCGGGTCGACGCGCTTGTCGTGCGACAGCACGGCGATCTTGGCGCGCGAACCCGGATCGCGGGCGCAGCTCTTGATCTCCAGCAGGCCCTGCTCGATCTCGGGGACTTCCTGGCGGAACAGCTCGATCATGAATTCCGGCGCGGAGCGCGACAGGATGATCGGCGCGCCGCGCAGCGTCAGGTCCACTTCCATGATCATGGCGCGGACGCGGTCGCCGCTGCGCAGGTTTTCCTTGGGGATCATCTCGCCGCGGCGCAGGCGCCCTTCGACGCGGCCGCTCTCGACGATGATGTCGCCCTTGTCCATGCGCTTGACGGTGCCCACGAAGATCTTGTCGCCGCGCGACATGAAGTCGTTCAGCAGCATCTCGCGCTCGGCGTCGCGGATCTTCTGCAGGATCACCTGCTTGGCGGCCATCGCGCCGATGCGGCCGATCGGCACCGAATCCACCGATTCCTCGATGAACTCGTCCACCTCGATGTCCGGCATTTCTTCCTTGGCTTCGAACAGGAGGATTTCCTGGTCGGGCAGCTGCAGCCCGGCTTCGTCGGGGACGACGTGCCAGCGGCGGAAGGTCTCGTAGTTCCCGCTGTCGCGGTCCACGGCCACGCGGATATCCACGTCGCCCGGATAGAGTTTCTTGGTGGCTTGCGCCAGGGCTGCCTCGACGGCGCCGAACACCACATCACGTTCGACGTTCTTCTCGCGCGAGATCGCCTCGACCAGCATCAACATTTCGCGATTCATTTCACGACTCTCCTAACTGCCTGGGCTTCCTGCCCTTGAAATCAACAACCGGTGCCAGACGCGCTTCTCTCAGCTCGTCCAGCGTGAATCCCAACACCTGGAGCGGGGGCAGCGCTCTCTTCGCGCTCACCTTCTGGCCCGGCTTGACTTCGGGCTCATCGCTCCACGTGATCTGCCAGCCGCCGCCTTCACCGCGCGACAGCTCGCCTCTGAACTTCTTGCGGTTGGCCGCCACCTGGCCGGCAGCCGCCGCGCCCATCGGCGCCTTGAGGGTGACATCCACCAGCTGGCCCGAAAAGCGCTCGAAATCCTGCTCTTTTCTGAGCGGCCTGTCGATGCCCGGCGACGACACCTCCAGCCGCTTGTACTCGGCGCCTTCCACTTCGAGCGCGAATTGCAATTGGCGCGTGACCTTCTCGCAGTCCTCGACGTTCACGAATTGCTCGTGGCCCGGCTTCCATGGCAAGTCGATGGTGATGCGCAGCAAGCCCCCGGCGGAGCGTTCGATCTCCACCAGCTCGTAACCGAGTCCGGTCACGGTTTGCTCCACGATGTCCTGAAATGCCACTGCTGCTACTTGCCCTGCCGAAAGACTGCTTCAATAAACGATCGACCAAAAAAAACGGGCGGTGATTACCCGCCCGTTTGGTCGTGAAGCAAGGATTGTACCTCGCAAACCATTGATTTGCAAGGGGTTGCAGCAGCGAAACGCCAGCGCCTAGTCGTCCACCCGGCCCCTCAGAACCTTCACCTGGGAGCGCAGGGACTTGGCTTCAAGGCGCCGCCTTTTGGATGCCTTCGTGGGCTTGGTCGGGCGGCGGACGCGGGGTGGTTCGGCCACGCTGTCCACCAACTCCTGCAGCCGGCCCATGGCCTCGGCCCGGTTCATGTCCTGGCTGCGGTGCGTCTGGGCCTTGATGATGAGCACACCGTCTCGCGTGATCCGCTGGTCGGCCAACGCGAGGAGCCTTTCCTTGTGGTCCGGCGCCAAGGATGAGTTGTGGATGTCGAAGCGCAGGTGGATCGCGCTGGACACCTTGTTCACGTTCTGGCCACCGGCGCCCTGCGCCCGCATGGCGGTGATCTCCACCTCGGATTCGGGGATTGGCGGGACGCCTGGTCGATTCGACACGGTCGAGCTCATCAGGACGCCGCCGCAACGAGCGTGCGCGTGTATTGCTCACGCGGGGAATCGAGCACTTCGGCGACCGTACCGGTCTCGACGATGTCGCCGTCCTTCATCACCATCACGTCATGCGCCATGGCGCGGATCACATCCACGTCGTGGGTGATGAGCAGGTAGCTCAAGCCCTTGTCGCGCTGCAGGCGCTGCAGGAGCTTCAGCACCTGCTTCTGGATCGTCACGTCGAGCGCGCTGGTGGGCTCGTCCAGCACCAGCAGGCGCGGCCCGACGATCAACGCCCGCGCGATCGCCAGGCGCTGGCGTTGGCCGCCCGAGAACTCGTGCGGATACCGCTGCAACAAGCTGGGGAACTGCCGCTGCGACAGGCCCACGTCGTCCAGCGCCTGCAACACGCGCGCCCTTCGCGCATCGATGTCGAGAGCGGGCTCGTGCACGAGGAGCCCTTCGCCCACGATTTCTTCGACTGTCATGCGTGGCGAGAGCGACGAGAACGGGTCCTGAAACACCACTTGCACGACGCGGCGGATTGCCTTGTTGCCCGCGGCATCGGGACCCCAGCGCCGCCCGACCACGTCCAGCTCGCCGCGATGCGGAATCAGACCTAGCGCCGCCATCGCGAGCGTTGATTTTCCGGAGCCGGACTCACCCACCACGCCGAGCGTACGGCCAGGAGAAATCGAGAAGGCGGCGTCCTTCACCGCAATGAATTCACCCTTGCGGAACCAGCCCCGGAATCCGGCCAGCTTCACGGGATAGCCAACTTGCAGTCCTTTGGCATCCATCACCGACTCGGCGGCCGCGGACGCGCCCTCCTCCACGTCGCGCTCCGGTCGGCTGTCGATCAGCTTGCGCGTGTACGGATGCTGCGGGTTCGCGAATATCTCCTCCACGCGGCCGTGCTCCACCAGGTGGCCGTTCTCCATCACGGCGACACGGTCGGCGAATTTACGCACGAGGTTCAGGTCGTGCGTGATGAGCAGCATCGCCATGCCGTTTTGCTTTTGCACTTCGCCGAGCAAATCGAGGATCTGCGTGCGCAGCGTGACATCGAGGGCCGTCGTCGGCTCGTCCGCGAGCAAAAGACGCGGGCGGCCCGAGAGCGCCATGGCGATCATCGCGCGCTGCCGCTGGCCGCCGGAGAGCTGGTGCGGATACGCGAGCGCGCGGCGCTCCGGCTCGGGAATGCCGGTGGCGCGCAGGGCTTCCACCGCACCGTCCCAGGCCTCGCGCTTCGTGAGGCCTTCCTTGAGCTGGAGAACTTCCGCGATCTGGTCGCCGACGGTGAAGAGCGGATTGAGCGCCGTCATCGGCTCCTGGAAGATCATCGCGATCTCGCGGCCACGGATGGCGAGCAGTTCGCGCTCGGGCAACGCGAGGAGATCGCGAGCGCCTCCAGATTCCAATCCATCGAATCGCGCCGAACCCGTGACTTCCGCGTTGGGCACGAGCCCCAACAGGCTCAGCGCGCTGACGGTCTTGCCCGAGCCCGACTCACCCACCAGCGCGAGCTTCTCGCCGGGCGCGACGGAGAAGTCGATGCCGCGCACCACTTCCTTGCCGCCGAACGCGACGCGCAGGCCCTTGACTTCGAGCAAGGCGCTCATCGGTCCGCCTTTCTGGGATCGAGCGCGTCACGCAGTGCGTCGCCCATGAAGGTGAGCAGCAGCAGCGTGATCACGAGGACCGCGAAGGTTGCGAGGGAAATCCACCACGCGTCGATGTTCTGCTTGCCTTGCGAGAGCAATTCGCCCAGCGACGGCGTTCCCGGCGGCACGCCGAGGCCGAGAAAGTCCAGCGAGGTCAGCGCGAGAATCGCGGCGCTCATGCGAAACGGCAGGAAGGTCACCACGGGCGTCATGCTGTTCGGCAGGATGTGCCGCCACATGATGCGGCCGTTGCCGACACCGAGCGCGCGGGCCGCCTTGACGTAGTCCATCTGCCGGTTGCGAAAGAACTCCGCCCGCACATAGTCCGACAGGCCCATCCATCCGAACAGGCTGAGAAGCACGATCAGCAACGCCACACTGGGAGCGAACACGGCGCTGAAAATGATGAGCAGGTACAGCTCCGGCATCGACGACCAGATTTCGATGAAGCGCTGGAACGCGAGGTCGGTCTTGCCGCCGAAGTAGCCCTGCACGGCGCCGGACAGCACGCCGACCAGCACGCCGATGGCCGTGAGCGCGATGCCGAAAAGCACGTTCAAGCGAAATCCGTAAAGCAATTGCGCGACGAGGTCGCGGCCGCGCTCGTCCGTGCCTAACCAGTTGTCGGCCGAAGGCGGACTGGGGAAAGGAAACTTCGAGTAGTAGCTGAGCGTTTCGGGCCCGTAGGCGTTGACGGTGTAGATCGCCCAGTTGTCGCCCTCGTAGAGCTTCTTGCGCATGTACGGGTCCAGGTAATCCGTGGGAGTGGGAAAGTCCCCGCCGAACGTCGTCTCCGGGTAGTCATGCACCATCGGCACGTAGTACTGGCCGTTGTAGCGCACCAGCAGCGGCTTGTCGTTGGAGATGACCTCCGCGAACAGGCTCAGCACCACCAGCACGGTGAAGACGATCAGGCTGCGATAGCCGAGCTTGTTGCGCTTGAAGCGCAGCCACGCCCTGCGCGACGGGGACAGATGGAGCTGCGGGCTTTCAACCGCTTCGGGGGTCGGTGCCTCAGTCGAACTTGACACGTGGATCAACCCAGACATAACTGAGATCGCTGATGAGTTTGGTGAAAAGACCGATCAGCGTGAAAAGGTACAGCGTCCCCAGCACAACGGGATAGTCCCGCCGGATCACGCTCTCGTAGCTGAGCAGCCCGAGGCCGTCGAGCGAGAACAAGGTCTCGATCAGCAGCGACCCGGTGAAGAACGCGCCGATGAACGCCGCGGGAACTCCCGTGACGATCGGGATCAGCGCATTGCGGAAGATGTGCTTCCACAGCACACGC
>JAZKIF010000196.1:3161-8119 GCA_040385005.1 Pseudomonadota bacterium | reverse complement strand
GTATTGCTTGCGGATCTCCTCCAGGAACGAATTCTTCGTCAGCATTGTCGTGATCGCGAAACTCCCCAGCACCATCGCCGTAACCGGCAACGTGATATGCCAGAGGTAGTCGACGATCTTCGCGGGCCAGCTCAGGTCGGACCAGTTGGAAGAAATGAGACCGCGCAGGGGAAACCACTGCAACTGTCCGCCGAATATCACGAGCAGCGCGACACCCAGTACGAAGCCCGGAATCGCATAGCCGACCAGCACCGCGAGCGTCGTGATGAAGTCGAATCGCGACCCCGCGCGCACCGCCTTTGCGACGCCGAGCGGCACCGCTATCAGGTAGCTGATGAAGAACGTCCACAGGCCCAGGCTGATCGACACCGGCAGCTTCTCCTTGATGAGATCCCACACCGGCTTGTTCTGGAAAAAGCTGCGCCCCAGGTCGAAGCGCGCGTACTGCCCCATCATCTGCCAGAACCGCTCGGCGGGCGGCTTGTCGAAGCCGAACTGCGCCTTGATCTGCTCGATGCGCTTCGGGTCCACGCCCTGGCCACCGCGATAGGCCGACGTGTCGCCCCGGCCTTGCGTGCGCCGGGCTTCGGCCATGAACTGCTCCACCGGCCCTCCGGGCACGAACTGCGTGACGATGAACGTGAGCAGCAGCACGCCGAACAGCGTCGGCAGCATGAGCAGGAAGCGCTTGAGGATGTAGGCGGCCATGTCGTCTCACTTCGCGGTGCGCGGTGGCGTTCGGGCCCACCAGGTCATCATGGGCCACTGCATGTAAGGGACGCCTTCCGGCGGAAACGGCGGAACCACCTTGGGCCGCTCCAGCAGCCAGTCGCTGTACGCGATGCGCTTTTCGCGCGTGGTCCACGCGGGGATCATGTAGTGGCCATGCGCGTAGACGCGCTCGAAAGCGTGGCAGGTCGCAAGGTATTCCTTGAGGTCGCTCGCCACCGTGAGACGTGCCGCCAGCGCGTCGAGCGCGGGATTCTTGATGCCACCGTAGTTGTTCGATCCCGGGATGTCGGCCGCCTTGCTGCCGAACATGTCGACATAGTCGGAGCCCGGGAAATGCGTGCCGGGAAACGCGACGCCGACCATCTCGAACTTCAACGCGTCCATGCGCTCCTGGTAGAGCGCGTAGTCGACCTCCCGCAGCTGGAAGTCGATGCCCAGCATCGCCAAGGCGCGCTTCCACGATGCGGTGGTGGTGGCGCCGCGCGCCTCCGTGCTGTCGAGAAATTCGATGGTGAACGCCTCACCTTTGGCATTGCGCAGCGCACCGTCGCGGAACGTCCAGCCCGCCTCGGCCAGCAGCTCGCGCGCCTTGCGCAGATTGTCACGCAGCGAACTGCTGCCATCGGTGCGCGGCGGCAGCGCCATCGGCCCAAAAGTCTCCGGCGGCAGGCTGGCTCGGAAGGGCTCGAGCAAAGCCACCTCTTCGGGCGACGGCAGGCCCTGAGCTTCGCAGTCCGTGTTGCCGAACAGGCCCTTGACTCGCGCGTAGCTGCCGCGGAACAGATGCAGGTTCATCCACTCGTAATCCATCGCGAGTTCGAGCGCCATGCGCACGCGCCGGTCCTGGAATTTCGGCAGCCGCAGGTTGAGCACGAAGCTGTAGAAGCCGTCGGGCGTGCGGTGCATGAAAGCCTTCTTCGCCAGTTCGCCGCGCTCGATGCGCTTGCCGTTCAATCGCCGGTTCCAGTCGCCTGCGGAGAAGAACTCCATCATGTCGAACTCGCCGGCCTTCAATGCCTCCAGCTGCGCCGTGTTGTCGCGGTAGATCTTGACCGTGATGTGGTCGAAGTTGTTCATGCCCTTGCGTACCGCGAGCCCCCGTGCCCAGTAGTTGGGGTCTCGCACGTACGTGATGTCGCGGCCGAAGATCACTGTCCCGAGCTTGTAGGGTCCGGTGCCGATCGGCGTGTCCATCACGACCTGGTCGAACTGCTTTGCCTTGCCGTTCTCCATGCCCCATTTGGGCGAGAAGATCGGGATCGCGCCGACCACGAGCGGCAGTTGCCGATCCTTCTTCTTGAAGCGGAACTTGACGGTGCGCTCGTCGATCACGTCGCAGCCCGCGACGTCCGCCAGCGTCGTGGCATACAGCGGATGCGCGAACTTCGAGATGAGCGTGTCGAAGCTGTATTTGACGTCCGACGCGCGCACCGCATCGCCGTTCTGGAACCGCGCTTCGGGCCGGATGCGGAACGTCGCGGACATCAGATCGGCGGGCACTTCCACGTCCTCGGCGATCAAGCCATAGCCCACGCCGACTTCGTCCATCGAGCCGGTCAGCAAGCCCTCGAACATGAGTTCGCCGAGGAAAGTGGGCGCGTTGCCCTTGAAGGTGTACGGGTTGTACTTGTCGAAGGTCGAGATGCGCGAGGCGCCGATCAGCCGCAGTTCTCCGCCTTTGGGAGCTGCCGGATCGACGTAGTCGAAATGATCGAAGCCCGGCGCGTATTTGAAAGTGCCCCACACCGCGTAACCGGGGGCTGCCCAGCCCATGGGGGCCGCGAGCAGCATCAATAAAAAGAGCCAGAAGCGCATGCGACAATTCTGCACGCTATTTTTTTGATTCGGGAACACCATGGGCTTCCTCGCCGGCAAGAAGTTGTTGATCACGGGCGTGCTATCCAATCGCTCCATCGCGTATGGCATCGCCAAGGCATGCCGCGAGCAAGGCGCCGAGCTGGCGTTCAGCTACGTCGGCGAGCGCTTCAAGGAGCGCATCACCGAGTTCGCGGCGGACTTCGGCTCCACTCTTATCTTCGATTGCGACGTCGGCGACGACGCGCAGATCGCGAAGCTCTTCCAGGACCTTTCGGCGACGTGGCCGAAGTTCGACGGCTTCGTCCACAGCATCGGCTATGCGCCGCGCGAAGCGATCGCCGGTGATTTCCTGGACGGCCTGTCACGCGAAGGTTTCAGGATCGCGCACGACATCAGCGCATACAGCTTCCCGGCGATGGCCAAGGCTGCCCTGCCCTACCTCAATGCGAAATCCGCGTTGCTCACGCTGACCTACCTGGGCGCGATCCGCACCGTCCCGAACTACAACACGATGGGCCTTGCCAAGGCGTCGCTGGAAGCGTCGGTGCGCTACCTGGCCGAGTCGCTCGGCCCGCAAGGCATGCGCGTGAACGGCATCAGCGCGGGGCCGATCAAGACGCTGGCGGCGAGCGGCATCAAGGGGTTCGGGAAAATTCTGTCGGTCGTGGCGGAAGCCTCGCCGATCCGCCGCAACATCACGATCGAGGATGTGGGCAACGTGGCTGCCTTCCTGCTGAGCGACCTCGCAGGCGGCGTCACGGCTGAGATCACCTACGTGGACGGCGGCTTCAGCCACGTCGTCGGCGGTATCGCCGAGCCGGCTGCGGAATAAAAAAATGCCACCTGTCCCGCGGCTTCAGGAAGCGCGGAACAGGTGGGCAAAGGAGCGGCTTACTTCGAGCACCTCGGGGTGCCCGTTGATCTGAACCCGTTGACGACCGGTATCGTCCCGGGTTACTGCCGCGATACATGCGAGGTTCACGATCGTGGACCGGTGAATCTGCCAGAACTGTTGCGGATCGAGCCGGGGCATCAGCTCCCGGATCGGCGTGCGGATGAACGCCTCCTGGTCCTTCGTTTGCACCCGCGTGTACTTCTCGTCCGAGCGGAAAAAGAGCACGTCCTTCACGTCGATCAGACGCGTCGTGCTGCCGGATGTCGCTTGGATCCAGCGCATCGCCTCCTGCGGATTCGCGCGTCCCATCGACTGCTGCGCGTGCAGGAATTTTTCGAGCAGCGAGTCGAGCGCCGCCTCCTGCGCCGGCGACTCCGGCGCGACCGCTTCGGCGCGTCGTACCTGCATGCGCGCCTTGACGCGCTGGGCGGTCTGCTTGAGGCGCTCGCTCTCCACCGGCTTCAACAGGTAATCCAGCGCGCCCTGCTCGAAGGCCGAGACGGCGTATTCGTCGTAGGCGGTGACGAAGACGATCTCGCCGCGCCAGCCCGGCAACGTCACGATCTCGCGCGCCGCCTCGATGCCATTGAGCGCGGGCATCCGGATGTCCAGGAACACGACGTCGGGCTCGAGCTCCTCGGCCTTGTCGATCGCTTCTTTCCCATCGCGCGCCTCGCCCACGATCAGCAGGTCCGGCCAGACTTCCGAAAGGCGCGTCTTGAGTTGTTCGCGCAGCAGCCGCTCGTCATCGGCGACCAGCGCGCGCAAGGGGCGTGCGGTGTCGTTGTCGCTCATGGGAAGGCTCTCATGCCGGCTTGCCCGTCGCGAACGCGGTGTCGTCGATGCGCGCCGCTTCCGGGGCGACGTTGTACGGCACGGTGATGCGCACGACGGTGCCCGTGGCCGGGTCGGAGCGCAGCATCAGCCGGCTCTTGCCCGGATACAGCACGGCAAGGCGCTCGCGGATGTTCTGCAGGCCGATGCCCGTGCCGGAAGTCGGCCCGTCGAGAATCTCGCCGTCGGGCACGCCCACCCCGGTGTCGCCCACTTCAACCCACAGCTGCGCGTTCTGCACGCCCGCCGCGACGCGTACCGTGCCGCCCTCGGACTTCGGCTCGATGCCGTGCTTGATGGAGTTTTCGACCAGCGACTGCAGCATCATCGGCGGGAAGTCCGCGCTCTCCAGCCCTTCGGGCACGGCGATGTCCACCTGCAGGCGTTCCTCGATGCGCATCTGGATCAGCTCGAGGTAAGAGCGGATCAGGCGCATCTCGCGGCCGAGCGTGGAAGTCTCCTGGCGCATCTGCGGCAATGCGCCGCGCAAGTAGGTGATGAGCGCTTTCTGCATCTTCGAAGCGCGGCTCGGCTCGGTCTCGATCAGGTAGTCCACGGCCGAGAGCGTGTTGAACAGGAAGTGCGGCTCGACTTGCGCCTGCAGCACCTGCAGTCGCGCCTGCACGAGCTGGCGCTCCATGGCTTCGCGCTCGGCCGCATCGACGGCGGTGCGGACCTT
>JAZKIF010000196.1:0-3151 GCA_040385005.1 Pseudomonadota bacterium | reverse complement strand
GTCGGCTTGCGCCACCTTGCGCACTACGATCTTGGCTGCGGCCAGATAGGCGAAGAAGATCACCATCAACGCGCTGCCGATGTCGCCCAGGACGCCGCGCGCCGTGATGATCTTGCGGGCGACGACCACTTCCTTGTCGTCGTCGTCATCGGGATCCGCGTCGCCGGCCTTCGGGGACACCGTTGGATGGGGCGGGATCATCAAGGGTCCGCCGTCCTTGCCGCGGATCTGGATGCCGTCCTTGCCGCCGATGGTGACGACCATCTCCTGCTCCTTGGTGCCGACGCGCACCCGGTCGTGCTTGAGGTGCAGCAGCTCGGCGATGATGCTGCCCGCGATAAGCAGCAGCAGGAACAGGAAGATAAGGCGCCACCAGGACATCGAAGAGGCCCATTGGGAGACCTCGGTATTCAGTCGGGCAAGCCAGCTGATCAGCGATCCGCGGGCCGCGCCGGGATCGTTGCGCGGAGATGGATTCATCAACGAAGCGTAACCGCAATCGAGGCGGTGTTCTGGGCCGTGGTGGTGACCGGAGTGCCTTCGACTTCGCGCTTGCCGACGATCACGACCGTGGGCAGCGTGACCTGTGTGGGTGCCTGCACCGAAGCGGACTCCCCGGTTTCGGCCGTTGCCGCCGGAAGCACCGCCCATGCGCCGACCCCCACCCAGATGATGGCGGTGAGCCCGGCCGCGGCAATCGTCATGCCGACTTCCAATACGGTTTCGGTGACCCGGGATCCATTGAAGGCGGGGTGGAAGGGACGGTTGAACTTGCTCATGAATCTTCTCCTGGCCGAACCGCTGAAGTGGTTCGATGGAGGGACTGTAGGCAGGCGGCCCCGGGCTTTCATCCCCGGTGCGACAGGACGCGGGGCCGTGCGACGAACTGCCGCAAGAAAGGATGAATGGCGGCGACGCGTCGCGGGTAATTTCCCGACCGATCGGTCAGGAATCGTCGTCGTCCGCGGTGACGTAACCGCCGTTCTCGCCGCTCGAGGCGGCCTCACCGGCTTCGCGGACGATGCGCTCGATGCCATGCTCCTCATCGACCTTCTCCTGGTCCGCGGGGCAGATATACATCGTCAGACCGCCCAGCACGAAATACCGGTCGAGCCCGGCGGCCAGTGACCGCTGAATCGCCATGATTCCTTCGTACGAGGTGGCTACGCCGGCCGCCACTCGGCCGTTGATGGCTTCCACCGCCGGCCGCACCAATGCCGGCCAGGCCCGGGGGGGCTTTTCGGAAGCGGGGCGATAGTAGTCGGCCTTGGCGGCACGAGCCTCTTCGGGCAATGGAGCGCAATATTCCAGAATCGCATCCAGCACTGCGCCCACGGCGTTTCCCGCTGGTGTTCCAACGGCCGAACCGACCATGGCGCTCATCGTCCAACTCGCGTCGGTCCACAAGCCGTACAGGATTCCGATGAGGTTGTGTTCATTGATGAATCCGGCGACCGATCCAACCAGTGGACCAAGAAGTCCTGTCTTGACGACGCCCTTGACGGCCAAGCCGCCCGCGAAAGTGGCGAGAGGCGCGCCAACGTAGGTGCCGACGCCGAAAGCCGCGATGCCGCCAACCCCCTGCGCGACGATGGTGGCGCGGACCAGGCCCGCGACACCCGAAGCAGCCAGGAGTGCTGCGTTCCTGTTGAATCCTGGATCCGTGTTGCGGAAAACGGCGTGGACCAATGCCCGCTCGACGATCGCCGATGCCACCGAGGCCGTGAAAAACCACGCCGTGCGTGAACCCGCGGCTGCAGCGATGTAGTCGTAGATCTTGTTCTCGCAATTGGCGAGAACGGCTTCTTGCTGCGTGTGGTGAGTCGTCGCCAGTTCGAGAGCGCACAGATCGGTGGGTCCCAGCTTGCCAGGATCGCGCGCTCCGTCTTCGGAATTCAGGAAGCCCGCTTCCTTGCACACACTCTCATATCGCATCCGCGAAGGCAAGGCATCCGCCGAACCGTCGCAGATCTGCCGCGCAAGGTCCGGATGCATCGAGTGCAGCGGAGGGTGTTGCAAGGTCACTGCATGGCCAGATTCGTGCGTGCGAACCCGGGCTGAGTTTTCGTTGATCTCTATCTGTCCGTTCCGGATCGGTTCATCTCCTTGCAGCTGATCGATCGGTGTGCCAAAAAATCTGTACCGGCCGGCGGTCGACTCCGTCGCATCGCAGGCCATGACAGGTACTTGCGCGGAATGGGCGCCGGTATTGTTCGCGGCCGCCTGCATGTCCGCATCGAACAGAATCCGGATGGGAAGGCCGTAGTCGGCGAACTGCGCGCTGAGCCCGGCAGCCGTTTCCTGCCATGCGAGCGCCTCGGAAACGCTCAAGCCCCGGCAGCTGTCCTGGAGAAGCATCGCCGAACCGAGGGTGACTTCGAAGATCTCGCCCCTGGAGCGGGGCGGACCTGCTGCGTCCGCCACCGACCCGAAGAACGCGCCGATGGCGACGGGCTGGGCGCCATATCTCAGGTCGATGGCATCGTGCTTCAGGAAGTCGTTGATCGCCTGCTTGACGTCGCGTTCGCGGCTCGCGGGGATGAATGCTCGACCGATCGGGGCAAATACACTGCGTGGCATGGACGGGTTCTCGAGGGACTGCTGCGGAACCCCTGTGTCACCCCTTCGCGGAAACCCGTTCCAGTTCGGCGTCCCGGAACCATCAGCCCTTCACGCAGTCCGCGAAGTAACCCAGCTTGCCGTCCGCACCTACCTCCTCCACCAGACCGTGGATGTCCGTCTCGAACCCCGGGCACTGCGCGTTGAACTCGCGCGAGAACTTGAGGTAGTCCACGATCTTCTTGTTGAACACCTCGCCCGGGATCAGCAGCGGGATGCCCGGCGGGTAAGGCGTCACGAGCGAGGTCGTGATGCGCCCTTCCAGATCGTCGATTCCCACGCGCTCCGTCTTGCGGTGCGCGATGTACGCGAAAGCATCGCTGGGCTTCATGGCCGGCGTCAGGTCGCTCAGGTACATGTCGGTCGTTAGGCGCGCGATGTCGTAGCGCGCATAGAGCTCGTGCACGTGCTGGCACAGGTCCGCCAGGCCCATGCGCTCGTAGCGCGGGTACTGCTGGCAGAACTCGGGCAGGATCTTCCACATCGGCTGGTTCTTGGCGTAGTCGTCCTTGAACTGCTGCAGCGCCGTGAG
>JAZKIF010000195.1:0-18712 GCA_040385005.1 Pseudomonadota bacterium | reverse complement strand
GATGGAGCGGATCAGGTGCTGGTTCATGCCCATGCGTCCGGTGACGCCGTGCATGATGATTCCCAGTCGTTGCGTGGCCATGGCGGGCTCCTCTTGAACTGCGGGTTTAATTAACTGATTGGGGAATTATAAAGCGCGGATCAATCCCGCAGCACGTAACCCAGGACCACGTCGCACATGTGCGCGAGGCGCTCGTTGCGGGCTTTGGCGGACAGCAGGTCACGCCCGAAGATGGCTGAGAGCGTGTGGTTGTTCGACAGGTAGAAGTACGACAGCCCGGCGATGGACACGTAGAGCTGAACCGGGTCCACGCCGCCACGAAAGCTGCCTTCCTTGCGGCCGCGCTCCAGCACCTCGCCTAGCGTCGCGATCAGCGGCGAGTTCATCTCCTGCACGCGTTCGGTGTCTTCGAGGTGCCGCGCCTTGTGCAGGTTCGCGCTGTTGAGCAGCGTGATGAATTCCGGGTGCTCGAGGTAGTAGTTCCAGGTGAACTCCACAAGCGTGCGAAGCGCATCGGCGGGCTTCAGCGCCAGCAGGTTGAGCTTTCGCTCTTGCGCGCGGATATCCTTGTAGGCTTGCTCCAGCACGGCGCGGAACAGCTTTTCCTTGTCCTCGAAGTAGTAATAGATGAGCCGTTTGTTCAGCCCCGCGCGCTCCGCGATCTTGTCCATGCGCGCGCCGCCGAGCCCGCTCTCCGCGAACTCGTCGCGCGCCGCCGCCAGTATCGTGGCCTGCGAACGGTCGGCGTCACGCAGGCGCTCTTCGGGAGGTGGGGTGGGTTCTCTGGCCATGTGGTGAATAATTCACCAAGGCGTTAATAAAGTCAAGCCTGCGAACGAGGCGATTCACGCCGCCGCGACGGCCTTCGTCTGCGGCGTCCACCGCAGGAGAACCCGCCACAGGTCGTCGGGCTCGATCGGTTTGCTGATGAAGTCGTCCATCCCCGCCTCGATGCACCGCACCTGGTCCCGCTCCATCGCGTTCGCCGTCATCGCCACGATGGGCAGCGACTGGAAGCCGGGCATCTTGCGGATGGCGATGGTCGCCTCGATGCCGTCCATCACCGGCATCTGCATGTCCATGAGGACGATGTCGTAGGGATGCTGGCGCACCATCGCGACGGCGGCCCGGCCGTCCTGCGCGATGTCCACCACCAGCCCCGCGTCGGTGAGGATCTCGGACGCGACGATCTGGTTGATGTCGTTGTCTTCCACCAGCAGCACGCGCGCGCCGGCGATGGAGGCGAGTCGCGGGGTGTCCAGGTAGACGACGTCGAACGGCTTCGGCTCGGGCGCTGGAACCGGCGCAGGTGCAACCCCGAGGCCCAGCATCGCCGTGAACCAGAATTCGCTGCCCCTGCCGAGCTCGCTCTCCACCCCCACCGCGCCGCCCATCAGCTCCGCCAGCTTGCTGGAGATGGCCAGGCCCAGCCCGGTGCCGCCGTACTTGCGCGTGATCGATGTGTCGGCCTGGTGGAAACTCTGGAACAGGCCTTTCATCTGCGCGGGCGTCATGCCGATGCCCGTGTCCCGGACCGAGAAACGCAGCAGCGCGCCGTGCGCATCGTGCCGACTCACGGCCACACCGATGACGATCTCGCCGCGCTCCGTGAACTTCACCGCATTGCCCGCGAAATTCACCAGGATCTGGCCCAGCCGCAGGCTGTCGCCCACGAGATGGCGCGGAACGTGAGGCGCGATGTCGAACACCATCGCGAGGCCCTTGGCCGCGGCTTTCTCGCCCACGAGATTCGACGTGGTGTCCAGCAGCGCCTGCAGCTCGAACGCGGCATGCTCGATCTCCACCTTGCCCGCCTCCACCTTCGAGAAATCGAGGATCTCGTTGATGATCCCCATCAGGTGCTGGCCGGATGTCTCCACCTTGCGGATGTACTCGCGCTGGCGCGCGCTCAGGTCGGTCTTCAGCACCAGGTGCGACAGGCCGAGGATGGCGTTCATGGGCGTGCGGATCTCATGGCTCATGTTGGCCAGGAAGTCCGATTTCGTTTTCGTCGCCTCTTCCGCGAGGTCGCGCGCGCGCCGCATCTCGTCCTCGGCTTCCTTGCGCTGCGTCATGTCGCGCCCGACGCCCACCAGGCCGATCAGCCGGCCCTCGTCGTCCCACACCGGTGTCTTCCTCACTTCCACCCACGCCTGGCGGCCATCGGCAAACGTCATCCATTCCTCGAGGAACATCGGCTCGCGCGTGCGCAGGATTTCGCGGTCGCGCGCGTGGATGGTTTCGGCGCGCCCGGGCTCGTGCCACTGCGAGTCGGTGCGGCCGATGATCTCCTCCATCGGCTTGCCGACCATCCGCGCGAAGGCCGTGTTGCAACTCAGGTAGCGGCCCTCGGCATCCTTGTAGGTGATCACGTCCGGCATCGCATCGATCAACGAACGCAGGATGGCCTGCTGACGGCTGCGCTCTTCGCGCCGGCCTTCGCGTTCGCGCACCAGGAGGTCCACGGTATTGCGCAGCATCCGCGTCGGGAAGATCCGCAGGCACGCGTACGCCACGGCGGCGAGCAGCGCGGCGACGAGCGCGAGCGCGATCGTCTCGTGCACCAGCGGCCGCTGCGAACGCGCGATCACCAGCGTGCCTACCTTGCCCGTCGCATCGTGCACGTCGAGCCGCTCTTCCAGCACGGGTGCGCGAAGGGCGTCGCTGCTCTCGGCAACCAGTTCCCCGCGTACGTCCAGCAGCTTGCGCGCTTCGGGTTCCAGGTTCCAGGGCCGGCGCGATAGCAGCTCCTCGAGGCGCGACTGCTCGAAGCGCCACGCCACGGGATTGGAATTCACGATGTCGCTCACGAGCGTCGACGTGATGTGAATCTCGGTACGCACCTCGGCCAGGTCGGATTCGTAGTTGACCGCGAAATAGCCCAGCGGGATCGCGAGGGCCACGATGGCGGCGATGACCGCCGCGGTGATGGACAGGAGGCGCTCCATGACGCTCACCCTTGCGCTGGCTGGCCGGGCAGCCAGTGGCCCGAACGCAGCAACACCTGTCGGCCCTTCGCGGAGAAGATGAACGCTATGAAGCGCCGCGTCGCCGGGGACACCGCGGCTCCATGGGCGACGAACATCGTCTTGTAGTAGGGGTAGCTGCCGTCGGCAATCGCCTTCGGACTCGGCGCGATGCCCTGGATGGACAGCATGTTGAGGTGCCGATGCCCGGTGAGGACCAGCGCCATGTTGCTCGTGCCGAAGGCGCCGGGCGTGCGCTCGATCGTCTCGGCGGCCGCCTCGCCGTACGAGGCGATGATCGCACCCGGCTTCGCGAGAGCGGTCTGCACTGCCTGATTCATTGCAAGCGATATCTTCTCCAATTGCACGGTGTTGCCATCGCGTTTGTTCTGCATCACGACGCGGATGGGAGTGCCGTCCGGCCACGCGTGCCGCCGTCCGCTGATGATCTCGGCGGCCTGCGCGACGTTGTCGAAACCGTGTACGTCGTCCTTGCTGGTGACGAAGACGAACGGCGTCCTGCCGTATTCGACGGCCACCAGGCCGCGCGCGGCTTCCTGCGGCGAAGCAGGCCGCGACACCACGGCCATGTCGACCACCTTCGCGCTGAGGGCCCTCATGCCTCCGCCGCTGCCCATGCTGGGCAGGATGACGATGGAGACGTCCGGCGCGACTTTCGCGAATTCGGCCGCCAGCGCGCGCATCGTGCTCAGGCCCGCACCGGCCCCGCCGAGCGTGACGGTCTCGACGGCCGCGGTCGCGGCGCCTGCCCACATGGCGAGACAAAGCACCGCGAGCCATGCGGCGCGCATTGTCGGGGAACGATCGATGTGGGGTAGCGGCATGGCCTGCACTCCTTGCGGGGGATGCAGGAACTTTAGGGGTCGCTCCGAGGCGACCCTTAGGGGGATTGCTTAGGCGGGGGGCGGATTTTCCAGTGCGCCCGGCGGACGCCCGGCCTGGAGCGCCGTGAAGATGTCATCGAGATCGCCCCGGTCCAGGTCCTCGCCGATGCAGACGATGAAGCCTTCGGCCGGCATGCCGGTGTACTTGACGGGCGGCGCGAAAAAACCCTGCACGCCTTGCACGATCCACGGCACATGCGTGTCGCCGAGCTTGAGCAGGCCCTTGCAGCGCAGGAGGCGCCGTCCGAACTTGCGGCGCATGCCGTCGCACCAGGCGGCATAGGCCTGCCAGTCGACCGCATGCGGGACGGCGAAGGTGTGCGTGGCGATCTGGCCGAAGGCGTCGCCGTGAACCGCCTCGTCGCCGCCGTACTGCGCTTTCAACGGGCCCCGCAGCCAGGCGTTCGGCGTCGCGGGCGGGCGATGGCCCAGCGGCGTCGCTTCGAAGTAGCTCGTCGCGGGAACGTCGCCCTGTGCAACATCCATCCGCGCGTGCGAATTCAATGCACGAACCTGGGCTTCAAGTGCCGGCACTTGTTCGCGGGGCGCTTCCCGCACCTTGGTCAGGAGGATGCGGTCCGCGAACGCGACCTGCCGCGCGGCTTCCGGGTACTTGTCCAGCGTGACGGCGCCATTCATCGCATCGACGAGCGTGAGCACCTGCACCAGCTCGCACCTCGGACGCAGCGCGGAATCCCCCAGCAGCGAGGCGACGATCGGCCCCGGGTTCGCGAGGCCGCTCGTCTCGACGATGAGGCGGTCGAACGCCGGCACCGCGCCGGTCGCGCGCCGCGAGAAGAGGTCGATCAGCGTATCGCGCAAGGTGCCCGAGGCCGCGCAGCACAGGCACCCCGATTCGAGGAGCAGCACGTTGTCCTGCGCGCTGGACACGATCAGGTGGTCCAGCCCGACCTCGCCGAACTCGTTGACCACCACCATCGTCCCCGCGAACCCCGGCTCGCGCAGGACGCGGTTGATCAGGGTCGTTTTCCCGCTGCCCAGGAACCCGGTAACCAGATGAAGGGGGACGGCGCGAGCGGTCGGCATATTTCAGCGCCCAGTTTACCGATGTTTCGCCTGTCGATACATTACATCTATAAATAGCTGGTCTTACACTGCGCTTATGCAAAAGAAACTCAACTCCGTCGAGGCCGTCAAGGTCACCGTCCGCATCCTGGACGAGCTGGCGCTGGCCCAGCGCGCGATGGGCGTCACGGAGTTGGCGGACCTGCTTGAGGAGACCAAGCCGCGGGTTCACCGGCACCTCTCCACGCTGCGCGAGATGGGCATCGTGGAACAGGACCAGCAGACCGAGCGCTACCGGCTGGGTTGGCGCGTGTTCCAGCTGGGCGAGGCGGCCGGGTCGCAGTTCGACCTGCGCGCGCGCGCCGAGCCGTACCTCATCCGCATTCGCGACGAGCTGCGCGAAACGGCCGTGCTGGCGGTGCCTTTGAACGGCCGGCCCATGGTGATCTCCAACCTGGAAAACATCTACGCGCGCATCATGATCGGCGTGAAACCCGGCAACCGCCCCGTGCCGCACTGCTCGGCGCTGGGGCGCGTCACGCTGGCGTTTTCCGCGCCGGCGCTGGTGGACGAAGTGCTGGCCGCCCCGATGGCGTCCGAAACCCCGCAGTCGATGGTCGATCCCGAAAAGATCCGCCAGCGGCTCGCGCTGATCCAGGAACAGTTCTTCGACGTGAGCGACGGCGAGGTGATGACCGGCGTCAACACCGTCGCGGTGCCCGTCTTTCGCGACGGCGTGGTGCTCGCCGGCGCGATCGCCATCGTCGGCTCGATCCAGAACATTCCCAACCCGCCGACGCGCAAGCAAGTCGACGTCCTGCACGCCTGCGCGACGGAGCTCTCGATGCAGCTCAACAGCGACGCGTACGCGCGCTGGCACTTCCGCCGGCAGGCGCACGACTCCTTCAACGCCCTGAAATAAAGCGCCTTCCGACCAAGGCGGGCCGCTTGTCCGGGCCTTGCTTCACCGTTATGATGAGCGTTACCTTATATTGTCTGGCGTAACGCCACGGAATCGCCGAATGAAGATCTGGTACCAGAGCATGACGAAGGCTTCCGCCTGGCCCGCCTACAACGCGGCGCTGCGCGAAGTGCTTGATTCCGTCCGCGACGCGGATACGCACATCGAGGTCCACGGCATCGCAGAACGCGGCGGCGTCGGCGACCAGTACCGCTACCTTGAATTCCTGGAAACGCAGGAAGTGCTCGCCAACGTGGAGCGCGCCACGCGCGAAGGGTTCGATGCCTTCCTCATCGGCAACATCGCCGATCCGGGCCTGCGCGAAGCACGCGAAATCACGGACATGCCGGTGATCGGCCTCGGTGAAACCTCGGGCTACTTCGCGAGCCTGATGGCGGGCAACTTCTCGCTTGTCACCGGCTCACCCAAGCACGTGCCCCGGCTCGTCGAAAACTTTCGCCGCTACGGGCATACCCACACGCTGCACAGCGCGCGCTCGATGCAGATGATCCGTCTGGTCGACCTCGACCAGGGCTTCTCCGATCCGGCGACGGGCAAGGCGCTCATCGCGCGCTTTCTCGCCGAGGTCGAAGCCGTCGGCGCGGAAGGCGCGGAAGCCGTGATCCCCGCGGTGGGCGTGCTCATGGTGCTGCTCGCGCGCGCCGGCATTCATTCGAGCCCGTCCGGGCTGCCCGTGGTCAACGGCGTGAAGGCGCTGGTGAAGATGGGCGAGGCGGCCGTGCGACTGCGCGCTTCCATGGGCGGCGTGTGGACGTCGCGCCGCTGCACTTACCAGCAGCCGCCGCCCAGCCAGCTCGCGGAGATCCGCGCGCACTACGGCCGCGTGTACAGCGCGCTTCCAGATCCCGAACCTACACCCGCCCCCGCACCCGCTTCGAAGGAGCTTCCATGACATCCCGCATCCAGTCCCCCAAGCCCCTGCGCCGCGCGATCACGGCGATGGCCGTCGCCGCAACCCTGCTGCCGCTGTCGGCCTTGCAGGCCAACGCGCAGGACTACCCGAGCCACCCGATCAAGATCATCGTGCCGTACGGCGCGGGCGGCAGCGTCGACGCGATCGGCCGCACGCTCGCGCAGGAACTCACCACGCGCCTCGGGCAGCCGGTCGTCGTGGAGAACAAGACGGGCGCGGGCAGCAACGTCGGCTCGACCTTCGTCGCGAAGTCGGCGCCGGACGGCTACACGCTGCTGCTCACCTCGCCCGGCAACGCCGTGAACGTCACGCTGTTCAAGCAGATGCCTTACGACGTGAAGACGGAGTTGACGCAGGTCGCCATCGTCGGCCGCGCGCCCGGCATCATGCTGGTGGCGCCCTCGTTCCCCGCGAACAACGTCAAGGAATTCGTCGCGATGGCCAAGAAGGCCCCGGGCACCTTGAACTTCGGCTCCGGCGGTCCGGGCAGCTCCGAGCACCTCGCGGGCGAAATGTTCAAGACGCTCGCCGGCATCGACATCACGCACGTGCCGTACAAGGGCGGTTCAGCCGCCGTGAGCGACGTGATCGGCGGCCACGTGCAGGTGTTCTTCACCAACCAGGCCAACGTCATCGGTCAGATCAAGGGCAACGCCGTCAAGGTGCTTGGCGTCGCCTCGCCGCAGCGCTCCAAGCTCGTGCCCAACGTGCCGACATTCGCGGAGCAGGGCTACCCTGAACAGAACGTGTCGGTGTGGTGGGGCATCGCGGCCCCGGCGAAGACACCCACGGCGATCCTCGATCGCCTGAACAAGGAGATCCTCGCAGCCGGCGCATCCGAATCCATGCGCACGCGCCTCACAGAGATGGGCGCCGAGTCGATCAGCACCTCGCGGGCCGAAGCCAACGCCTTTCTCGACGAAGAAATCGTGCGCTGGGGCAAGGTCGTGAAGTCGTCGAACGCCACCGTGAACTGATCGCAACCGGAAACACACCATGCAATTCGACGACAAGCAAACCACGCCGATCAACCGCCGCACCGTGCTCGGCGCACTGGCCGCGGGCCTCGCCACCACGGCCCTGCCCTCGCATGCGCAGGCCGAAGCCTGGAAGCCCAAGCAGCCCGTGCGCATCATGAACGGCTTCGCGGCCGGCGGCTCGGGCGACATGGTGAGCCGCATCCTCGCCGAAGGCTTGAGCCGCATCTACGGCCAGAGCGTGATCGTCGACACGCGCGCCGGCGCTAGCGGTTTCATCGCGGCCGATGCGATGGCGCATTCGCCGCCCGACGGGCTCACGCTCGGCTTCGCGACGATGAGCATGCTGACGGTCTCGCCGCAATTGCCCGGCATCAAGGTCCCGTTCAACACGCAGACGGACATCACGCCGATCGGGCCCATCGCCAACATCTTCTCGCTCCTCGTCGCCGCGCCCGACGCGCCGTTCAAGACGGTGCCCGAACTCATCGCGTATGCCAAGGCGAACCCGGGAAAGCTCACCTACGCATCGGCGGGCACCGGCTCCATCGGGCACCTCGCGGGTGAGTTGTTTCGCCGGCAGGCCGGCATCGACATCGTGCACGTGCCGTACAAAGGCGGCTCGCAGGCGATGGTCGACCTGCAGGCCGGCCGCGTGCACATGCTGCTGGGCAACATGTCGGACTACCTCGGGCAGGTGAAGGGCGGCCAGCTGCGCGGCATCGCGTTCGGCGGCGAGCGCGCATCGCCGCAATTGCCGGACCTGCCGCTCATCAGCAAGACCTTGCCCGACTTCAACATGAGCAACTGGTTCGGCATCATCGCCCCGGCGCACCTGCCCGAGCCGATCATGACGTCGCTGTCGCGCGCGATCCAGACCGCATTGGCCGACCCGGCCGTGGTGAAGCGACTTGCGGACCTCGGCGCGGAGCCGATGTCCATGACGCAGCCGCAATTCCTGAAGCTGATCGAGGCCGACCGCAAGCGCTGGGGCGACGTGATCCGCGCGGGCAACATCAAGGCCGAGTGAGTTGACGGCGAAGCCTCCCTACTCGCCGACACCGGAAGCGGTGCGCGAACGCATCGAAGCCTTCAGGGCGCGGCGCGGCTATGTGCTGCCGCACCAGGGCGCGATGGCCGCGGCCCTGCCCGAGTTGCAGGACGTGTACGGCGTCATCTACAAGACGCTCACGCTCGACACGCATCATCTCGATGAGTTCGAGCGCGAGTTCGTGTGGCTCGCGTTGCTCACCGCCGCGAAGGAGCACGTCGGCACGCACCACATCGACCTGTTCTTCAAGGCCGGCGGCACCGACCGGCAGGCGCAGACGGCGTTTCGCTTGGTCGCGTGGGCGCAAGGCGTCGAGACCTACCATTTCCTCGAGGAACATTGGGAGCAATACTTTCCCGCACCGGGCGCGCGCGCCGCGTATGTCGCGGGCAAGACCGCGCTGCTCGCCGAATCGGGCGACGTCGCGTCCGAGCTGACGCACCTCGCGCTGCTCGTCTCGTTCGCATCGCGCGACCAGCACTGGGGTCTCGAAGTCGAGCTGGAAGATTGCTATGCGCGCGGTGTGTCGGAAGCCAAGATCGCCGAGGCGTTGAGCCTCGTGCTGTGGCCGTGCGGCGTGAATAGATTTCTCGAAGCGAGCGGCGTGTGGCTGAAGGTCTTGCGCTCGGGCAAGGTGAAGCCGTCGCCAGCGTTCCAGGCGTGGGCCGACACGCCGGACCAGGGCGGCTTTCATCTCGCACCGCGCACCGATGCAGGCAAGACCTCATGAACATTGACACCCCCGCCCATCCCGAGCGCGAATACAGCGCGCGCGCCCTGCTCGCGGTCGCCGTCCCGCAAGCGAACCCCATCGTCGAGCCGGAGTTCTCCGCGCTGGTCCCGGCGGGCGTCGGCGTCGTCGCCACGCGCCTGCAAGGCAGCCGCACCGATTCGGGCAACCGCCTCGTGCAGTACCTCGACAACTTGGGCACGAGCATCGAAGCGTTCGACACGGCGCAGCCCGACGCGTTGGGCTTTGCGTGCACGGGCACGAGTTATTTGATCGGGCCTGATGAAGAGCGCCGGCGCGCGGACGAATTCACGCAGCGCTTCGGCTACCCCGTCATCACGGCGGCGCACGCGATTCGCGATGCGTGCGAATTTCTCGGCGTGTCGCGCATCGCCCTCCTCGCTCCTTATCCGGCGTTCCTCGTCGACGCGAGCCTGAAGTACTGGCGCCAATGCGGCCTGGACATCGTGAGCTTCGCGCGCAAGGAGATGGATGCTTCGGACACGCGCGCGGTCTACAAGATCCGCGCGCCGATGGTGCTGGAAGCGGCGGCCTCGCTGGATACGAGCAACGCGCAGGCGATTCTTCTTTCGGGTACCGGCATGCCGACGTTGCGCGTGATGTCGGCGCTGGCCAGGAAAACCGGCAAGCCGGTGCTGTCGTCCAACTTGTGCCTCGTGTGGTCGCTGCTGCGCGCATGCGGCGTGACGCCGGATGCACCTCGGGCGGAATTGGGCGAGTCGCTGGTCGGCGGCTGGGTCGAGCGGGCTGCGCGGCTTTGAGCCATCGGCCGCCTGATTTCCAGCGGATCGCCAGCGCGAAGCGCCTTTAAGATGGCGCGATGCCCGCCGCGAAGACAAGCTCAACCATCGACTCCCAGGATGCAGCCGCGCGCGTGCTGCGGCGCTTTCGCGTGGTCTTCAACGCCGTGAAGGCGCACTTCCGCGACGCCGAGAAAATGACCGGCGTCCCCGGCGCCCAGCTGTGGGCGCTCAGCGTGATCCGCGAGCGGCCCGGCCTGGGCATGAACGAACTCGCGCGCGCGATGGACGTCCACCAATCCACGGCGAGCAACCTGGTACGCAGCCTGGTGGAACAAGGGCTGGTGGCCGCGGCCAAGGGAAGCACCGATCGCCGCGCCGTCCACCTGAAAATCCTTGCCGCCGGCACGCGCATCCTGCGGCGCGCGCCCGGCCCCTATCCGAGCGTGCTTCCCGCGGCGCTCGCCTCGCTTGACGCACAGACACTCACACGGCTGGACAAGGACCTGGGCCGGCTCGCGGCCGCGCTCGGCGCCGACCCGAAGGGCGCGAAGGTGATGATCGGCCCGTCTTCCGGCCCTTCGTCCTGAGCGGCGGCTACTCACGGCAGCAGGAAGCAGATCGCGGCGACCGCGGTCGGCAACAGCGCGCCGGCCAGCAGGCCGCCGGCGCCAATCGACTCATCGGCGAAGCCGCGCCTGAGCAGGGCCACGCCGGCCGGATTGGGTGCGTTGGCGATCACGGTGAGGCCGCCGCCCGCCACCGCACCGGCCACCAGCATGTAGCGCGACTCCGGCGGGATACCTGCTATCAATGAACCGAGATAGGTGAGCGCCGCGTTGTCCGTCACGGCCGTGAGTCCGATCGCGCCGAAGAAGAGCGAGAGCGGCTCCAGACCGCCCACGATCGGCGCCAGCCACCACGCCTGCAGGCCGCCCAGCACCACGAGGCCGGCGAGGAAGAAGGCGACGAGCAACGCCTCCTTGACGATGAGCGGACTTTGGTGGCGCACGTAGGCCTGCGCGAACCCGAGGAACATCAGGAAGAGGCCGAGGAACGCAACCGGATGGTGGGCAAGCAACACCACGGCCGCGAGCAGCGCGAAATGAACAAGGACGATGGCGCGGGGAACAGGATCTCCAGCAGGCCTCGACGCAGGCACTGCCTCCTCGCGAAGATGGCCGCGCATCAGCGCGGCACACGCCGTGGCGTTGATCGCGACCGCGATCGCGGCCTTCCAGCCGAACTGCGTGAACATGAAAGCGCTGTCCCATTGCCAGGCCGGCGCGACCATCAGGACAGGCGGCGCCGCGTATGACGTGAGCGTCCCGCCGATCGACACGTTCACGAACAGCACGCCCAGCGCGAAGTACTTCAGGCGTTCCGGCATCGCGGGCCGGAACACCAGCGGCGCGAGCATGAGCGCCGCGATGGTCATGGCCGCCGGCTCCGTGATGAGCGAACCCAGGAGCGGCACGGCCGCGAGCCCCAGCCACGCGGTGGCCAATGGCGTCGGCAACGGCATCAGGCGCGCGAGGCGGTCCACGGTGGCCGTGACCGTGGCGAGCACGGGACGCGACGCCGCGATCACCATCACGACGAAGACGAACATCGGCTCCGTGTAATTGCGCGACTCCGCGTAGCGCAAAGCGTCCGCGCCGCCCACCACGAAGGCCATGACGAGCACGAGGACGATGGCCCAGAAGCCGAAGACGACCTCGACTTCGCCCAGCAGATGAAGCGCGCCCGCGTGGCGCGGATAGCGATGCGCGAGGCGCTCGAAGTGTCCGGCCGCGAACGTGTGGATCAGCGCCAGCGCGAAGATGATCGCGGCAAGGATTTCAACGGAAGAGGGTGGCGAGGTGGGCATGGGCGCGTCGATTCCGCGCGGCGGCCCGACCAATCGCAAAACCTGACGCGCCCGAGTTCGGCGCGGCACCCGGGGGGAAGTCTAACGCGTCAGTTGCCCGCGACGGCCGTGGCATGCGGCAGCTCGGCAGGCAATTCGCGCGGCACCTCGAACACGCGAAATGCAGGCACGTCCGGCCGGCTGCGCTGCAGCAGCGGCTTCGCCACGTTGTACACCGGCACCCCGTTGATCGTGCGCCCTTCCATCGTGCCGCGATGCGCGTGCCCGTGGAACACGGCATCCACCGGATAGCGCAGCAGTGGCTCCTCCAGCCGGCTCGAGCCGAGGAAGGGAAAAATCTCGGGCGGCTCGCCCTGCACCGTGCCCGTGATCGGCGAGTAATGCAGCAGCGCGATTCGGCGCGGCGTGCGCAGCTTGGCAAGGGCCGACTCGAGCTTCCTCACCTCGTTCATCGCCTCCTGCACGAAGAGCTTGATCGCGGGCTCGCCCCACGCGCCGAGCGAGCCGCGTCCGAACCCGCCCGCGAAGCCCTTCACGCCGGCGATGCCGACGCCTTCGATCTCCACGGCTTCGCCATCCAGCACGCGCACGCCGGCACTCGTGAGCGCCGCGACGACGACTTCGGGCGTCCCCGATTCGTAATCGTGGTTGCCCAGCACCGCGACGATCGGCACCTTGACAACGCTCAATTCATCCACGAGGACTTTCGCTTCTTCGGCGGTGCCGTAGTCGGTGAGGTCGCCGCACAGCAGCAGCACATCGCAGGCGTCGGATGCCTGCGCGAACAATGCGCGCAGCGTTCCCGCGGAATCCTTCGTGACGTGGAGATCGCCGACGGCGGCGAAGCGAACGGTGTTGGCGGACTTTCCCATGAAGCCATCATGCAGGCCGGCCCCCACCGCGCGGGGGGCGATCCGCCGTCGCGGGGTGTAGGCCAAAGCCGACGCTTTGTGGGGCAAGTTGTCAGGGCCCGTGCGGCGAACCCACGGTTAGGCTGGCGCCATGACATCACTCTCCTCCCCTGTCGCAGCCTGCTCCACCGCACTGGCCCCGTCGCTGGAGGAGGAGGTACACCCGGAAACCGCGCGCTTCTACCGTCGTGCGCTGCAGGCGCTCGTCGATGCGAACGTGCCCTTCCTCGTGGGCGGCGCGTTTGCGCATGCGTGCTTCACCGGCATCCGCCGTCCTACCAAGGACCTGGACCTGTTCATCCGGCGCGACGATTACGACCGGGTTGCCACGTTGATGCAGGCGCAGGGCTGGCGCGCCGAACTCACCTACCCGCACTGGCTCGCGAAGATCTACGCGGGCGCGGATTTCATCGATCTCATCTTCAACTCCGGCAACGGGGTGACGCCGGTGGACGACCGCTGGTTTCGCGGCAATCCCCGCGCCGACGTGCTCGGCGTGCCGGTCCTGATCGCGAACCAGGAGGACAGCCTGCTCTCCAAGGCCTTCATCATGGAGCGCGAGCGCTACGACGGCGCGGACATCGCGCACACCTTGCAAGCCAACGCGGAGCAGCTCGATTGGGAGGGCCTGATGCATCGCTTCGGCGCCAACTGGCGCGTGCTCCTCGCGCACCTCACGCTGTTCGGCTACATCTATCCCGGCGAGCGGCATCGCATCCCGAAGTGGGTGATGGACAAGCTGATCGATCGCCTGACGGCGGAGACGATGCTGCGGCCCGACGAGGACCGGCATGTGTGCGCCGGCACGCTGCTCTCGCGCGAGCAGTACCTGCACGACGTGGAGCGACTGGGTTATGTGGACGGACGCCTGACGCCCGCGAGCACCATGACGCCGCGCGACATCGCGGTGTGGACCGAGGCGATCCCGGCGCGGCAGGCCGAGCCGGCCGATGACATCGGCGACGGCGCGTCTTCCGCGCCCCAAGCGAATCAGTGCGTCGAGCCCGGCGCTATGGGGTGACACGCGCAAGCGCTCTGCTGCGCCGCGCTCATGAACGATTCGAGGATCGCGCAGGCATGCGATGCATCCCCATCGCACGTGCTGCGCAACGCGACGAGTTGCTTCTCGAGCGACTGCAGCGATGCGATGCGGTCCTGGACCAGCCCGATATGCGTGTCGAGAAGGCCATTCACTTCGGCACAGGAAGTCTCCGGCTCGTTCGTGAAGTCCAGCAGGCGGCGCACGTCGGCCAGCGGGATGTCCAGCGACCGGCAATGGCGGATGAAATTCAGCCGGCCCAAATGCCTCTCGTCATAGCTCCGGTAGCCGGAAGCGTCGCGCCCGGGTTCTTCCAGCAGGTGCGCGCGCTCGTAGAACCGCACCGTCTGCACGTCGCACCCGGCTTGCGCCGCCAATTCACCGATCCGCATGAAAGTACCCCCACTGCTTGACCCTGTACCGGCTACAGGGTTTCCAATGCTGCCATACACTCCAAGCCCCTGAACATGTCCGCTCATTGCTGCTCCGCTCCCGCCACGCCCGCCGTCGACCCGCGCTACCGCCAGGTGCTGTGGGTGGCCCTGGTCCTCAACGCCATCATGTTCGTTGTCGAGCTGGGCGCGTCGTGGAGCTCCGGCTCCGTCTCGCTGCTGGCGGACTCGATCGACTTCTTCGGCGACGCGGCGAACTATGCGCTGAGCCTGGCCGTGCTCGCCATGGCGGCGACGGTGCGCTCGAAGGCCGCGCTCTTCAAGGCGGCGTGCATGGCCGCGTTCGGCGTGTTCGTGATCGGCAAGGCGTTGTGGTCGCTCAAGAGCGGCGTCGCACCCGAGGCGGCGACGATGGGCGCGGTGGGCTTCGCCGCGCTGGTCGTGAACGCCGGCGTCGCCCTGATGCTCTACCGGTTTCGCACCGGCGACGCGAACATGCGCTCCGTGTGGATCTGCTCGCGCAACGACGCCCTCGGCAACATCGCGGTGATGCTGGCCGCGCTGGGCGTGTTCGGCACCGGCAGCGCCTGGCCCGACCTGCTGGTCGCGGCGATCATGGCGGGATTGGCGCTCACCGGCGCGTGGACGGTGCTGAGCCATGCACGGGGGGAATTGCGGACGGCGGCTACGCATTGAGCGACACGAGCGCCGGAAGATGAGGTAGGCTGGCAACGCATGCCACCTATCGATCTTCATGAGTTCGCCGCCTCCGCCATGCGCACGCGTGGCCTGCTTCCCGAGTTCGAGCCGCAGGCTTTGCAGGAAGCGCAAGGCGCCCGCCACGCAGCCGCGGAACGCGACGCCGACATCCGCGACCTGCGTTCGCTGCGCTGGTTCTCCATCGACAACGACGATACGCAGGACCTCGACCAGCTGAGCGTCGCGCAGGCGCTGCCCGGCGGCGCGACGCGGCTGATGGTCGCGATCGCGGATGTCGATGCATTCGTTGCCCAAGGCGGCGCGGTCGATGCGCATGCGGCGGCGAACACCACGTCGGTCTACACGGCGGCTGGCGTGTTCCCGATGCTGCCGGAAGTGCTGTCGACCGGCCTCACGTCCTTGCACGAAGGGCAGGAGCGGCTCGCCGTGGTGGTCGACATGCAGGTGCAGCCCGATGGCACGGTCTCCGGATCGGAGATCTATCGCGCCGTGGTTCTCAACCACGCGAAGCTCACTTACAACGGCGTTTCGGCGTGGCTGGATGGCTCGGGCCCGGCGCTCGAACAGCTCGCGCGCGTGCCCGGCCTCGAAGAACAGATCCGCCTGCACGACCGCGTCGCGGCGCAGCTCGCGAAATGGCGCCAGTCGCGCGGCGCGCTGAACGTGAAGACCTCGTCGTCCCGCCCCGTGTTCGAGAACGGCGTGCTGGTGGACCTGCGCCCCGACGAACGCAATCGCGCCAAGGATGTGATCGCGGATTTGATGATCGCCGCCAACGGCGCGACGGCGCGCTTTCTGTCGCAGCATCACCTGCCCTCGTTGCGGCGCCTCCTGCAGGCGCCCCGGCGCTGGGATCGCATCGTCAAGCTCGCAGCGGATCAGGGTACGCAACTGCCCGCCACGCCCGACCCGATCGCGCTCGACCGGTTCCTTCAGGCGCGCCGCGCCGCGGACCCGAATGGGTTTGCGGACCTGTCGTTGTCCGTGGTGAAGATGCTCGGTTCCGGCGAGTACGCCGCGACCGGGGCCGACGACGCCGGCCCTGGCCACTTCGGGCTGGCGGTCGCCGACTACGCGCACTCGACCGCGCCCAACCGGCGGTTTCCGGACTTGGTGACGCAACGCCTGTTGAAGGCGGCGCTTGCCCGGAAAGAGCCGCCTTACTCCGCCGCTGACCTCGGAGACATTGCGAAGCACTGCACGCTGCAGGAGGACAACGCGAGCAAGGTGGAGCGGCAGGTCTTGAAGGCCGCGGCGTCGTACTTGTTGCAGGATCGCATCGGCGAAACCTTCGATGCGGAGGTCACCGGCGCTGCGACGAAGGGCACTTTCGTGCGCATCGCGAGCCCGATGGTGGAAGGCCGCGTCGTGCGCGGCTTCGAAGGGCTGGACGTCGGCGATGCGGCGCGCGTGCGGCTGGTGTCCGTCGATGCGACGCAGGGTTACATCGACTTCGAACGCGCTTGAAACCGCGCCACACTTCCGCTTTGAGGAGCACACCATGCGCGTCACCCACCTCGACCACTTCAACATCCGCGTCCGCCCGTCGGACCTGCCCGCCATCCGCGATTTCTATGTCGACGTGCTCGGGCTCACCGAAGGCGCGCGTCCCAACTTCGGTTTCCCCGGCTATTGGTTGTACGGCGGCGCCGAAGCCGCGATCCTGCACCTCGCGGCAACGTTGCCGGAGACCTCCGAGCCGATGTCGCGCGGCAAGCCCACCGGCCAGTTCGATCACATCGCGCTGAAAGCCAGCGGCGTGGAGTCGGCGAAGCAGCGCCTGACTGCGGCCGGAGTGGCGTTCGACGCGCGACCCGTGCCGGGCTGGAACATGATGCAGCTCTTCTTCACCGACCCTGCGGGCTTGAAGGTCGAGCTGACGTTCGATATGGAGCGCGAGGCGCACATCAAGTAGCGGCTGCCGCACTCCAGAATGCTTCCGCCGCACCCGACGCGGCGCCGCGTTCGCGGTACAACCGGATCTCGAGCGGGACATTCCAGTCACCGCCGGCCGCGGCAACGAGGCGGCCGTTCGCCAGATCCTCGTCCACCAGCGTTCGCGGCAACCATGCGATGCCGCGGCCATCCAGCACCATGGTCCTCAGCACCGACGCGAGGTGCGCGGTGAAGACCACTCGCACCGGCAGCGACTCCAGCCGTTTGCCCACGACCGCGCGCACGATGCGACCGAGCCCCGACTCCGACGTGTACTGCAGCACGGGCACTTCCGCCGCGCCGCGCTTTCCTAATTGATGCCGCGGCTTGGCGCGCTTGTCGGGCGCCGACACGGGGATCAGCAGGTCATCACCGACCCGCGTGGAAAGAAACCCGTCCCCTTCCAACGCACCGGCCGCTTGCGGGTGCGAGTGGCTCAGCACGAACTGCACCTTGCTCTGCAGCATCAGCGCCTCGCAACGCTGCAGCACGTCCGACACGAGCTGCACCGGGCCGATGGTTGTCTTCGCTTCGAGCCCGCGCAACCACCGCGGCAGGAACGTGAACGAGAGCGCATGCGTCGAGGCGATACGCAAGATCACGGAATTGGCTTCGGCCACCACTCGCGCCTCGCCCGGCACACGGTCCACGCGAGCGAGCAGTTCATCGGCCACGCCGCGAAACCATTCGCCGACCTCCGTGAGCTTCGCGGGTTGCGTGCTGCGGTCGAACAGCTCCGCGCCCAACCACTCCTCCAGCGCGCGGATGCGGCGGCTGAACGCGGGCTGCGTCATGTTCCGCTCCTGCGCGGCGCGCGAGAAATTGCCCGTCGCGGCGAGCGTGCGGAAGTCTTCAAGCCAGAGGAGATTGAGCATCGGTGCTTTCAGGGCATGGAAAGCGAGGAAATGGGCATTGGCCATGGAGATCGCTTTGCGCGAGGATCATGGCACTCACCCGAAACCAGGAGCCTGCCCGTGAAGATCGTCGAAATCCGCGAAAAAACCATTCCCATCAGCTCGCCCATCCGCAACGCGTACATCGACTTTAGCAAGATGACGCTGAGCCTCGTCGCCGTCATCACCGACGTGATCCGCGATGGCAAGCCCGTCGTCGGCTACGGCTTCAATTCCAATGGCCGCTACGGACAAGGCAAGCTCATGCGCGAGCGCTTCGTCCCGCGCATCATGGAAGCTTCCCCCGATTCACTCGTCGATGCCACCGGCAACAACCTCGATCCGCACAAGGTGTGGAACACGATGTTCACCAACGAGAAGCCCGGCGGTCACGGCGAGCGTTCGGTCGCGATCGGCACGATCGACATGGCGGTGTGGGACGCCGTCGCGAAGATCGAAGGCAAGCCGCTGTTCCAGCTGCTCGCCGACCGTTACGGCGACGGCAAGCCCGACCGCAAGATCTTCGTCTATGCCGCCGGCGGCTACTACTATCCCGGCCAGGACCACGGCAAGCTCAAGGACGAGATGCGCAGCTACATCGACCGCGGCTACACGGTGGTGAAAAAGAAGATCGGCGGCGC
>JAZKIF010000194.1:0-2633 GCA_040385005.1 Pseudomonadota bacterium | reverse complement strand
GCGCAGATGGAGCACGGCAAGCTGTCGCGCGAAGCCTTCATGCGCGAGATCGGCGAGATGACGAAACACATCGTCAAGAAGGCCAAGGAATACGACCGCGACACCGTCCCCGGTGACTATGCCACGCTCACCACGCCGTGCCCCAACTGCGGGGGAGTGGTCAAGGAGAACTACCGCCGCTTCGCCTGCATCGGCAGGCCCGCCGGCACCGCCGATACCGACGCGAAGGGCACTTCGGGCGAAGCCGATACGCAAGGCTGCGGCTTCTCCTTCGGCAAGACACCGGCTGGGCGCACGTTCGAAGTGCAGGAAGTGGAGCAGTTGCTGCGCGACAAGAAGATCGGACCGCTGGATGGCTTCCGCTCCAAGGCGGGCTGGCCCTTCACGGCGGACATCGTCATCAAGTACAACGAGGAAGAAAAGAACTGGAAGCTCGAGTTCGACTTCGGCGACGACAAGAACGCGGCCGAGACGGGCGAGATCGTCGACTTCTCCGCCCAGGATCCGCTCGGGCCGTGCCCGAAGTGCGGCGGCCGTGTGTTCGAGCACGGCAGCAACTATGTTTGCGAGCGCTCCGTGCCGACGCAATCGCAGCCCACGCCGACCTGCGACTTCAAGAGCGGCAAGATCATCCTGCAACAGCCCGTCGCGCGCGAGCAGATCACGAAGCTTCTCGAAGCGGGCAAGACCGACCTCCTGGACAAATTCGTGTCCATGCGCACGCGCCGCGCGTTCAAGGCCTTCCTGGCCTGGAACAAGGACGAGGGCAAGGTGACCTTCGAGTTCGAGCCGCGCGCGAGCAAATTCCCGCCGCGCAAGACCGCCGCGGGCAAGACGCCGGCGGCAAAAGAGCCCGCGGCGAAGTACGGCGCGGCTGCAAAGGCCGCAGCGAAAACCGCTGCAAAGAAAGTGCCGGCCAAGAAAGCGGTGCCCGCGAAGAAAGCTGCCGCACCCAAGGCACCGAAGACCGGCACGCTGGCACCGAGCGCCGCGCTTGCGGCCGTCATCGGCGCCGGGCCGTTCGCGCGCACCGAGGTGATCAAGAAGCTATGGGACTACATCAAGGCCAACGGCCTGCAAGACACCAAGGACAAGCGCGCCATCAACGCCGACGCCAAGCTGCTGCCGGTGTTCGGCAAGCCGCAGGTGACGATGTTCGAGCTGGCCAAGGTGGTGGGGCCGCATTTGAGCAACGGTTGAGCCCTCTGCAACCATTGGCTGTTGATGCGTGATGCGTGATGCAGTAACATCACGCCATGCGCACCACCCTGGACATCGAAGACGACGTGCTTTACGCCGCGAAGGAAATCGCCCGTCGCGAAAAGAAGTCTCTCGGCCAAGTCATCAGTGACTTGGCTCGTCATGCATTCGCCCAGGGACGCGGCCCGTCTCCAGATACGCAGCATGCCGAATACGTGTCGGAGCCGCTCGCGGCCTATGGAATCCACCCGTTGCCGGCCCGTGGCGGGCTGATCACCAATGAACTGATCGATCGGCTGCGCGACGAGGAAGGAATCTGATGCGGGCGCTGCTCGACGTCAACGTCTTGATTGCCCTGCACGATCGCGACCACGTCCATCACCGAAGAGCGACCGACTGGTTCGCGGCGAACGCCAAGACGGGCTGGGCAAGTTGCCCGCTCACGCAGAACGGCTGCCTCCGCATCATGAGCCAGCCTGCCTATCCCAGCGCGCAACCGCTGGCAGTGCTGCTCAACATGCTCCGGAAATCCGCCTCCACTGCATTCCACGAGTTCTGGAGAGACGATGCCAGCATCCTGGATGCCGAGCTGTTTCACCAGGCTCACATGCACAGCCACCGGCAGATCACCGACCTCTATCTCTTGGGTTTGGCCATAAAGAACGGTGGCCGGCTGGTGAGCTTTGACATCCGCATTCCATTGACGGCGGTGAATGGGGCGACGCAAGCGCATCTGGTCACGCCGTAGTGAGGCGAAACGCGCGGGCTGCATCCACGGCATCATGGCGTCCTCAGCCGGCTTCATCTCCACCACATGCCTACACACGACACCCTCGAACGTTTCATCGCCCGCGTGGAAAGCAACGCCCACGTTGAGGCCATCCAGGAGTTCTACGCCGAGCACGCCTCGATGCAGGAGAACTTGACGGCGCCGCGCGTCGGCCGCGACACACTGGTCGCGCACGAGGCCGCAGCGCTGGCGCGCGCTGCCTCGGTCCACTCGACGTGCGTGCGTCCGGTGTTCGTGAACGGTGACCATGTCGTCATCCGCTGGATTTTCGTCTTCACCTGGAAGGACGGCACGACGGGCCGCATCGAGGAGCTGGCCTACCAGCGCTGGGAAGGCGAAAAAATCGCGGAGGAGCAGTTCTTCTACGACCCGAAGCAGTTCGTGCGCGGGCCGGCCTGAGCTTGGCTCCTAGTGCGCCGGCTCCGGCAGCACACTCAGTTCGCTCAGCGCCGAAAGCAGGATCACCACCGCCTGCACGATGAAGCCGGCCAGTGCCAGCCACAGGCACGCCGCCTCGCCCCACGTCGCGCCGACGAGACCACCGAGCGCGGCGCCGACGGGGCGCGAGCCTGCATTGACCGTCAGGAACACCGACGACACACGCCCCAGCATCGCACCCGGTGTGATGCTTTGGCGAAGCGTC
>JAZKIF010000193.1:0-15027 GCA_040385005.1 Pseudomonadota bacterium | reverse complement strand
CGGCGGTGGAGCAGCCGAAGATGTGGGCGGCGGGATAGTGCTCGCGGATGTCGGCGACGAGGTGCTGGCGGCGCAGGACGGCGGTGGCGCCGAAGACGAGCACCAGTTGACAGGACGCGGCAAAGTCGCCGGGAGCGCCTGAAGCCCATCCGGCGGCTTCGGTCCATTTTCTCTGTTCGATGTTCATGGCTGCACCTTTTGTATGGGCTCCGGCGCATATCAGAACACCAGCCACGCGGCTGCGCTTAGGGTAAATCCCTGCCTGGTGATTTTTTACCCGAACTCATGCGGCATATTGCGCTTGCCCGATGGCTGGAGGACGAACGGTCGCGCCAGCGTCGGCACGTCGGTTCGATTCAATTCCACCCCGGACGAGCGAAGGCCTCCTGCAACCATTGCCTGAGCAACACGAGACGGCGCGGAATGTTGGAGCGGAACGGCGCCAGCCACTGGACGTCGGACTCCAGCTGCGCATAGCCGGGCAGCATGTCCACCAGCGCGCCGCTGCGTATGTGCTGCGCGATGTCCCACATCGGGCGCAGCGCGATGCCGTGGCCCTGCAATGCCCAGTCGCGCACGACTTCGCCGGAATTGCTCCGCAGCGAGCCCTTGACCTTGACCTCGATAGCCGCCTGCCGCGACGCCTCGAGCTTTTTGCCGACCTTGCGCAGCCGCCACATGCGGTCGAAGGCGTCGTGCCGCGCCATCACGAGGCACTGGTGCCGGGCCAGGTCCTGCGGCGTCGCGGGCTTGCCGTGACGCTTCACGTACTGCGGCGACGCCACGACGATCCGGTGGTTCGACGCGAGCTTGGAGACCACCCACTGGGAGGACGTCGGCGCCCAGAGCCAGACGGCGGCGTCCAGGCCCTCCGCCTGCAGGTCGGGCAGTACGTTCGCCAACTGCAGTTCCACGGCGATCTGTGGGTACTTCGCCTGGAATTCGGCGATCTGCGGGGCCAGGTGCACACGCCCGAAGCCCGCGTTCGAGACCAGGCGGATCGTTCCGGACACGCGTTCGCTGCGCGCGGAAACCTGGGCCTCCAGGTCCTCGAAACCCTCCAGCAACTGCATGGCCAGGGTGGCGCAGAGTTCGCCCTCGTCAGAGGTGCTCATGCGGCGCGTGGTGCGCAGGAAGAGCTTCACGCCCAGCCCGCGTTCGATCGAAGCCAGCCGCTTGCTGACGGCCGCGGCCGTCACCCCCAACTGGTCGGCCGCGGCGGCGATGCGGCCTTGACCGCGCACGGCCATGAGCAAGAGGAGGTCACCGCGATCGAGCATGGCCGTACTTCATGATTGCTAACCGCAAGTATCGAATGAGTTGAGCTTTGGATTATTGCGGGTTGGAGGAAGACGCACAACACTCCGGGTCTCCCATTCGCAGATCAACATGGCACACAAACCCCTCATCGGCCTCATGCTCGGCGACGTCACCGGCATCGGCCCGGAACTCGTCGTGAAGCTCCTGCTCGCACCCGAGACCCGTCGGCAGGCCAACATCGTCATCTTCGGTGACGCCCGCGTTCTCGAGCTGGGCATGAAGGACGCAGGGCAACGGATTCCCTACGTCAGGATCGACAGAATCCGTGAAGCCGACCACGACGCGCAGGCCGTGCCCCTCATCGACCTGGGCAACGTGGACCCGGCGCTGTACGAGCGCGGCAAGATGAGCCCCGAGTCCGGTCGGCTCACCGGGGAGACGCTGAAGGTCATGACCGACCTCGCGATGGCCGGCGAGCTCGACGGCATCTGCTTCGCGCCCTTGCACAAGGCGGCCATGAACCGTGGCGGCTGGAAATTCCGGGACGAGCACGAGATGTTCGCCGCCTGGACCGGCCACGCGGGCTACTACGGCGAGGTCAACATCATTCCCCAGTTCTGCACCTTCCGCGTCACCTCGCACGTCGCGCTGCGCAAGGCCGTGGACATGGTCCAGCCCGACCGCATCGAAGGCGCGCTGACCCTGGCCCACGAAACCCTGCGAGCCTTCGGCAAGACGGCGCCGCGCATCGGGGTCGCCGCGCTCAATCCGCATGGCGGCGAGAACGGGCTGTTCGGCGACGAGGAGATCACCATCATCGGCCCGACGCTGGAGAAGCTGCGCGCCAAGGGCCTCGCGAGCGAAGGGCCTTATCCCTCCGACACGGTCTTCATCAAGGCGCGGCGCGGCGATTTCGACGCCGTCGTCATCATGTACCACGACCAGGGACAGATCGCCACGAAGCTGCTCGGCTTCAGCCAGGGCGTGACCCTCACCGGCGGGCTGAAGACGGTCTATTCCACGCCCGCGCACGGCATCGCCTACGACATCGTCGGCACGGGCACGGCCGACCCGGGCGCCATGATCGCGGCGTTTCGCGTGGCCGTGGACAACGCAAAGGCCCGCAAGGCGGCATCGAACCTCAACCAGGAGTGCGCAGCATGAGCAACTACTACGAACAGTTCCAGAAGGCATTCAAGAAGTCGGTCGTCAGGACCAGCGGCGCGGAGATCGTCACGACGGTCGGCGGCAGCGGCCCCCCCTTGCTGTTGATGCACGGCAATCCGTTCACGCACCTGTCCTGGCACATGATCGCGCCGCGCCTGGCCGAGGAATTCACGGTGGTCTGCACGGACCTGCGCGGCTACGGCGACAGCTCCAAGCCGAAGGGCGGCGACGCCCACGCCGAATACTCCTTCCGCGCGATGGCGCAGGACCAGGTCGAAGTCATGAAGTCGCTCGGCTTCGACACGTTCCATGCGGCGGGACACGACCGGGGCGCGCGCGTGCTGCACCGCATGTGCCTCGACCATGGCGACACGGTGCGCAAGGCCGCCTTCCTCGACATGCTGCCGCAGCACCACCTCCTGAACAACATCACCTTGCGCTGGTGCAGGTTCTCCTGGCACTGGAGCTTCATGGCGCAGGACTATCCGACGCCCGAGAAGATGATGGGCGCGGACCCGGAGTTCTACATCCGCCGCAAGCTCTCGAAGACGGACCAGGGCACGAACTTCTTCGGACCCGAGGCACTGCAGGAATACATCCGCTGCATCCGCAACCCCGAGACAATCCACGGGATGTGCGAGGACTACCGCGCGACCTTCGGGATCGACCTGGAGATGGACACGGCCGACTACGAGGCCGGCCGCAAGGTCCACATCCCGGCGTTGATCCTGTGGGGCGCCAAGGGCGGCGTGGGCCGCAACCACAAGGCCGCCGACGTGTGGGCGGACTATGCGACGAACATCGTCAAGGCAACCACCGTGCCTTCCGGCCACTACCTGCAGGAAGAGTGCCCGGACGAGACCTATGCCGAACTGCGCGCCTTCTTCGCGTAGCGCGCCGCCCATCCCCCGAGACACAGGAGCTGGCATGAGAACAACTTTCAAGACGGTATGTTGCGGCCTGGCACTGGCGCTGTCGGCGGCGGCGGGGCTGGCGGGCACCGGTCCCGACGGCTACCCGCAACGACCGCTGCGCATCATCGTCGGCTTCGCGCCGGGCGGCGGGACCGACATCCTCGCGCGCATGCTGGTCAAGCCGCTGCAGGAGCAACTGAAGCAGTCCGTCATCGTGGAGAACCGGCCCGGCGCCGGCGGCGCCGTGGTGACCGGCCAGCTCAAGAGCCTGAACGACGGCTACACCGTGATGCTGAACTCCGTCGGTCCGCTCGCGGTCGTGCCGCACCTGGGCGCCAAGGTCCCTTACAACGTGGAGAAGGACTTTGCACCGCTCACCCTCATCGCGGTGCAACCCAACGCCCTGGTGGTCAACGCGGCGCTCCCGGTGAAGAACCTCCAGGAGTACGTGGACTACGTGAAGGCGCACCCCGAGAAGTCCAGCTACGGCTCCTCGGGCATTGCCGGCGGCGGACATCTGGCAGGCGAGCTGTTCCGCAGCTATTCCAGGGTTGCCTTGACGCATGTTCCCTACCGCGGCGGCGGACCGGCCATGAACGACTTGCTGGGCAACCAGATTCCGGCCCTGTTCTCCACGCTGCCCGCGCTGGGAGACTTCACGTCTTCCGGACGTGTCCGGGTTCTGGGCGTGACCGGCGGCAAGCGGTCTCCCTTGATGCCGAACATTCCCACGATCGCCGAGCAGGGCTACCCGGGCTACGAGGTTCTCAACTGGTACTGCATGATCGCACCCGCGGGCATGCCGGAGCCCGTCCTGAATTTCCTGAACGAGCAATTCGTCAAGGCCATCAAGAGCGCCGAAGTGCAAAAGGCCATGGCCGCGCAGGGATACGAGCCGGACACCGGGACGCGCGAGGAATTGCGCGCGTTCATCGCGAGCGAAAGCGTGAAGTGGGCAAAGCTCGTGAAAGAGCGGGGGATCACCGCGGAGTGATCACTGCCGGGATGACGGCAAATTACATGCCGACAAGCACCCACCGGATCAACCCGGCCCCGATCAAACCCACGCCCAGCACCCCGGCAATGCGCTCCCCGCCGGGCGCGAGCTTCTCGATGGCCACCGCGACCGCGAGTGCCGCCACCCACGGCACGTTCATCGCGCCGCCGGCGAAGAGCAGCGCCATCAACGCCCAGCAGCAGCCAAGGCACAGCAGGCCGTGCCGCAGGCCCATGCGGAATGCGCCGCCCGTGCCGGGACGCCACTCGCCGAGCAGGAACGCGAACGGCGTGCGGCAGGACGCGAGGCACACGCGCTTGAGCGGCGAGAACTGGTACAGGCCGGCGACGAGGAGCAGCCAGACGGTGGCGGCCGCCGAGCTCCTGAGCGCCATCGCGTCGAGCGCGTCGAAGCGCTGCAGCGCCCACTGGCCGGCCGTGCAGGCCGCACCGAATCCCAGCCAGACGAGCACATAGGCGGCGACGAACGCATGCGCCCTGGCGGCCTCGCCGTTGCGCTGCGCGACCTGGACGAAAGTGAGGATCATCGGCAGCGCGGAGGGCAGCATCATCGCCACCATCATCACGCACCACATGCTCCACACCGCCAGCAGGACGGATGCGCTCCAGTCGGGCGACATGGGCATGACGAGTTGCGCGAGCGCCGACGTCATGTCCGTCGCGAGCCACGCGAGGAACAGCCATCCCGCCGCGCTGATGCCGAGCACGAGCACCGCGCCGGCGGGATGTTCCCTGATGTCGGCTTGCAGCATGGTGCCTCCCGCGCCTACCCGCACCGCGCGGGTTCTGCATTCAAGATGGTCGAAAGAGGCCGGGGTGTCAATGCGATTTGCTCGTTGAGCTTGCAGTGCCCCCGCACGCGGCATATGTTGAACGCTGGTGTCACTCGCAAGGAGCACGGTCATGTCCAGCTGGAACATCAAGGGGCAATACATGGAGACCTGCAACTGCACGCTGCTGTGCCCCTGCATCTGGTCGAACATGACGGCGCGGCCCACCGAGGGCGCGTGCGAGGCCGCGGTGGCGCTGCATATCGACCAGGGCGAGAAGGACGGCGTGAAGCTCGATGGCCTGTCGTTCGTCGTCATGCTGCATTCGCCCGGGCCGATGGGCCAGGGCAACATCACCGTCGGGTTGATCGTGGACGACGCCGCGAACGATGCGCAGGTGGACGCGATCAAGTCCATCGCGACGGGCGAAGCCGGTGGCCCGATGGCCGCGCTGGCCCCGCTCGTCGGCAAGGTGGCCGGTCTCGAGAAGCGGCCGATCCAGTTCACCCGGCAGGGCCTGAACTACACGCTCAAGGCGGGCGAACTGGTGGACCAGGCCTGCGAGGGCCTGGAAAGCGCCGTGCGGCCGGGCGAGGCGATCGTCATCGACAACGTGGCGCATCCGGTGAACACCCGCCTGTCGCTCGCGAAGGCGACACGCAGCAAGTTCCACGCGTTCGGCGTCGACTGGGAGGACGCCAGCGGCACGCGCAACGGGCACTTCGCGCCGTTTGCCTGGCAGGCGTGAGGACTCGGCCTCAGGCGTCCACCTTCGACGCCGCCATGCGCGCATCGCGCGCCTCATGCAGCAACTCCGGCTCGTCCGTCTCGTCCGGGCCCGGCTGGTCCAGCCGCTGGCGCAGGCGTTCCGTATCGAGCTCGCCGGTCCATTTCGCGACCACCAGCGTGGCGACGCCGTTGCCGACCAGGTTCGTGAGCGCGCGCGCCTCCGACATGAAGCGGTCGATGCCCAGGATCAGGGCCAGCCCGGCCACCGGCACATGCCCGACGGCCGACAGCGTCGCGGCGAGCACGATGAAGCCGCTGCCCGTGATGCCGGCGGCGCCCTTGGAAGTGAGCAGCAGCACGGCGAGCAGCGTGAGCTCCTGCATCAGCGTCATCGGCGTGTTGGTCGCCTGCGCGATGAACACCGCGGCCATCGTCAGGTAGATCGAGGTGCCGTCGAGGTTGAACGAGTACCCGGTGGGGATCACCAGCCCCACGGTGCTCTTGGCCGCGCCGAGGTTCTCCATCTTCTCCATCATTCGCGGCAGCACCGATTCGGACGACGAGGTGCCCAGCACGATGAGCAACTCCTCCTTGATGTACTTGATGAACTTCCAGACCGAAAAGCCGTGGATCCGCGCGATCGTGCCGAGCACCACGAAGATGAAGATGAGGCACGTCGCATAGAACGCGGCCATGAGCTTGCCCAGCGAGAACAGGCTGCCCAGCCCGTACTTGCCGATGGTGAAGGCCATCGCACCGAAGGCGCCGATCGGCGCGAGCTTCATGATGTAGCCCACGATCGTGAAGAGCACGTGCGAGGTCTTCTCGATCATGTCGAACACCAGCGTGCCGCGCCCGCCGAAGCGATGCAGCGCGAACCCGAAGAGCACGGCCACCAGCAGCACCTGCAGGACCTCGCCTTTGGCGAAAGCATCGACCACCGTGAGCGGGATGATGTTGGTGAGGAAGTCGACGGTCGTGCCCATCTTGCCGGGGCCGGTGTAGGCGGCGATGCCCTTGGTGTCCAGCGTCGCCGGGTCGATGTTCATGCCCGCGCCCGGCTGAATAACGTTGACCAGCACAAGCCCGATCACCAGCGCGAGGCTGCTCACCGCTTCGAAGTACAGGAGCGCGAGGCCGCCCGTCTTGCCCACCTTCTTCATGTCCTCCATGCCGGCGATGCCCACCACGACCGTGCAGAAGATGATCGGCGCGATCAGCATCTTGATGAGCTTGATGAACGCATCGCCGAGCGGCTTCATCGCCTCGCCCGTCGCAGGAAAGAAATGGCCGAGCAGCACGCCGATGACGACCGCCGCCAGCACCTGCACGTAGAGCGACCGGTACAGGGGCTTGCGCGCGGGGGAACTGGCTGCGGCTTCGGCGGTCATGGCGGCTCCTGGTGGAATCGAAACATGACTCTATGCCGATTCGGGCGTCACGGCCACCGGCCCGCTCAGGTGGCGGTCAGGTTCAGCGCACGGCTTCCCACCAGGACTGCGACGCGAACGGCTGGTCCGCATCCACCACCTCGCCGATACGCGGCGTCACCATCTCGACGCCGGCGCGTTTTGCCTCGGCCGCCGCGCGCCGGATCGGTTCATCCCAATCGTGATACGCGAGGTTGAAGGTGGACCAGTGCACGGGGAACATGCGCTTCGCGCGGACATCGCGATTCACCTGCACGGCCTGCTCGGGCGTCATGTGGATGTCGGTCCAGGCCTGCCCGGGTCCATACGCGCCGATCTTGAGGAAAGCCATGTCGAACGGGCCGAAACGCGTGCCGATGTCCGAGAACAGCTTCGCGTAGCCGGTGTCTCCGCTGTAGAAATAACGATGCCGCGGACCGATCACCGACCAGCTGGACCACAGCGTCGAGCTGCGGTTGTCCAGGCCGCGGCCGGAATAGTGGCGGGTCGGTGTGCACACGATGCGCGCGCTGCCCACCGCTCGCTCCTGCCACCATTCCATCTCCTCGATCTGCGTTGTGGGCACGCCCCATCGTTCGAGGTGCGCGCCGATGCCCAGCGGCACATAGAACTTCGAGCCGCGCCGCGCGAGGTGGCGCACCGTGTCCATGTCGAGATGGTCGTAGTGGTCATGGGAGATCAGCACGGCGTCGATGCGCGGCAGGTCGGCCAGCGCGATCGGCGGCGGATGAAATCGCCCGGGACCCACGGGCAACGGCGACACGCGCTGCGCGAACACCGGGTCCATGAGGATCCTGAGCCCGTCGATCTCCACGTAGGTGCCGGCGTGGCCGATCCAGAACGCGCGCAGGCCACTTGGCGGTGGTGGCGCTGCCAGAGCCGTCTTGTCGACCACCACCACGGGGATGGGCTTCGGCGGCACGCGCACCTCGTCGCCGGACATCTGGCGCACGGTGTAATCGATCAACGACGTCGTGCTCGCGGCCTCCGGTTCGAGGTTGACGAAGCGGCCGTCGTGGTACTGGGGATTGGCCTGCGCGCGTGCAAGCCGGGCACCGGTCATCGGCGCGCCGAACTGCGGTTGGGACAAGACCCACCAGGCCACCGCAACGAGCACCGCGACGAGCGCGGCGAACCCCACTGTCGTGCGAACGAGCAAGCGTGCGAGCCTGGGTCTCATGGGTTCTCCTGCCGCACCGATCGAGTGGGTGCGCGCAGGATACTCCCCGGGCACTGCTTACTCGGGAAGCACGCCGATTTCCTTCGTGAGCCTGGCCCATCGCGTGTGTTCGCTGTTCAGGAACGCGGCCATCTGCTCGGGCGTGCCCGCGCCTTCCGTGATCGGGCCGATCGCGAGGATCTTCGCGGCCATGTCCTTGTCGACCAGCACGGCGTCCAGGTCGCGATTGAAGCGCTGGATGACGGCGGGCGGGGTGCCCGCCGGCGCGACGATGGCCTGCCATCCCGCGTAGTCGAACCCGGGAATGACATCCGCGATCGGCGGCACATTCTCCAGCCCCGCCACGCGCTTCGCGGTGGTGACGGCGAGCGGACGCAGGCGGTTCGTCTTGAACATCTGCACCACCGCCGGCATGTCGCTCATCACGAATTCGGTCTGGCCGCCGATGGTGTCCGTCACCGCGGCGCCCACCGACACGTACGGCACGGAATTGACCTGCACGCCCAACTGCGCCGCCATGAGGCGGGTCATCATGCCGCCGAACGTCTTGGGTCCTTCGTTCGCGATGTTCGCCTTGCCGGGGTTGGCTTTGAGGTAGGCCACGAATTCCTGCAGCGTCCTGATCGGCGAGTTCGCGTTCACGCAGAGCACGAACGGCACTTTGCCGACCATGCCGACTGGTGTGAAGTCTTTCGCCGGATCGTAGGGCAGCGTCTTGAACAGGTAGGTGTTCGTCACCAGCGCCGCCGTCGTCGCGAAGTAGAAGTTGTAGCCGTCGGGCGCGGATTTCGCGGCGGCCTGCGCGCCGATGGCGTTCTGTCCGCCCGGCTTGTTCTCCACGATGAAGCCCTGGCCCCACTTGCGCGAGAGCTGGTCGCCGATCATGCGCGCCATCGAATCGGGGCCGGAGCCTGCCGGCTGCGACAGCACGATGCGCACCGGCCTGTCGGGCCAGGATTGCGAGCGGGCCAGGGGCGCCCATCCGGTCAATGCGGCGGCGGCGGTGGTGAGCGTGAATGTTCTGCGGTCCATCAATTCGTCTCCTCAAGTTGTGCGGCGGGGGCCATGCGTTGCTGCCACTCGTCGAGCAGCGCGGAAATCTCTCCGGCGCCGGAAGCGGCGCCGAATACGTAGTTGTCGGGCCGCACCAGCGCGGCCTCGCATTCGAACTTCGCCATCCATTGCGCGACCACGCCATCGGCCTCGGGGGTTTGTGCGAGGTCCACGAGCGTGATGGCGGGCGGAAGGCGCTTCCCAGCTTCGGCATTCGCGCAAGTCACCAGCCGCCAGCCATGGCCGAACTTCTCGTCCATGAGCTGGGGCCGGCCAGCGGTATCCATCAACCGCGGTTGCGGGAAGAGAGAGCCGCGCGCCGCGTGAGCGTGCGAGGACATGAAACCGGCTTCGAGCTTCGGGAGGATGTCCTGCCGCGGCGTGTCCTTCACGACGCCGCCGCAATCGGCCAGCATCTGCGCGTCGCGTTCGCGGGCCTTCGCGGAGTCGCGTTCGCAGATCACGGCGCCGATCGCCTTGATGCGGCTCGTGAGCTCGCGCACATGCGCCTTGCGCTCGATGCCGTAGCTGTCCAGGAGGTCTTGCGCGGCCGCGCCCTTCACCGAGCCGTCCAGCACGGATGCAAGTTTCCAGCTGAGGTTCGCGACGTCGCGCACGCCCTGGCACATGCCCTGGCCGAGAAACGGCGGCTGCATGTGCGCGGCGTCGCCGGCCAGGAACACGCGGCCCTCGCGCCACCGCGATGCGACGAGCGCATGGAAGCGGTAGGAGGCTTGCCGCCACAGTTGCCCGTCCTCGGGCGTGATCCAGCGCGACAGAAGCCGCCACGTGCCTTCGGGGGTCGCGGCCTGCGCCGCATCCTCGCCCGGCTTGAGCGAGATCTCCCAGCGCCGGTGGTTCTTCGGGCCGATCACGAGCGTGCAGGGCCGCTGGGGCTCGCAATACTGCATGCTCACCTTCGGCAGCTTCGCCAGCCCCGCGTCGTTGAGAAGGACGTCGACCACGAGCCACGGCTCGTCGAAACCGAGGTCGTCGAGCGGCATGTCCAGGAGGCTGCGCACGCGGCTGGAGCCGCCATCGCAGGCGATCACGAATTTCGCCTTGATCACCTGCGTGCCGCCATCGGAAGTGCGGACACGAAGACTTGCCGCGTGCGCATCCTGTTCGACCGCGAGCACCTCCGCGCCGAGCGCCACGTCGACATTCGGCATCTCGGCGATGCGCGCGCGCAGCGCCCGCTCCACGGGTGGCTGGCTGAACACGATGGAGGGCGTATGGCCTTGCGGATAGGGCGGCGCCACCATGGTCATGCGGCGGATCAACTTGCCGTCGACGCCGAAATACTCCGAAGGCGTGAACGGCTCGCAGTGCGGCGCGACCGCATCGAGCATGCCCAGCTGCTGGAAGACACGCATGATCTCGTGATCGAGCGCGATGGCGCGCGGGATCCCGTACACGCCTTCGAGCTTGTCGCACGCGTAGACCTTCAGGCCGGCCTGCCCGAGCAGCGCGGATGCGAAGGCGCCGGCCGGGCCAAGGCCGACCACGGCGACGTCGTAGACGCTTGCCTCGTTCATTGCGCCTCGGCCGCGATCGGGTTGGACAACACGCCGACGCGCTCGATGTCGACTTCGAACTTGTCACCGGCCTTCATCCACACGGGGGGCGTGCGGGCCTGGCCCACGCCGGCCGGCGTGCCCATGACCAGCACATCGCCGGGCTCGAGGGTCAGCACGTCGGCCAGCAGTTCGATGGTTTCGGCGACGCTGAAGATCATGTCGCTCGTGTTGGCGTCCTGCATGACCTGCCCGTTGAGGCGCCCCTGGATCTTCAGGCCGACCGCACCCGGCGGGAGTTCGTCGGCGGTGACGAGCGACGGCCCGAATCCACCGGTGCCATCGAAGTTCTTGCCGATCGTCCACTGCGGCGTGCGTTTCTGGTAGTCGCGCACGCTCATGTCGTTGAAGCACGAATAGCCGAAGACATATTGCAGCGCGTCGGCCTGCTTCGTGTGGCGGGGCACGCGCTTGCCGATCACGACCGCGAGTTCGGCCTCGTAGTCGAATTTCACCGACACGGAAGGCACGACGCCGGCCTCGTTGTGCGCGACCAGCGAGCTCGCGCCGCGAAAGAAGAACCAGGGGTAGTCCGGCTTTTCGCGGCCGCCTTCCTTGGCATGGTCGTAGTAGTTGAGCCCGAGGCACACGATCTTGCCGGGCTCGGGCACGAGGGGCGCGAGTTTCGCGGACGCGAGCGCGACCCTTGCGGCTTTTCCGGACACGGCGGCACGGCCGGCCGCCTGCACGTCCACGCCGGCGATCAGCGCGGCGCGCAGGTCCGCGGGTACTGTCGCGTCCGCGTCGTTCATGTCGATGAGATCGTTGCCGTCGATGACGGCCAGGCGCGGCGCGCCGTTCTTGAGGTAGGTGGTGAATTTCATTTCGTGTTTTCCTGGGCGGGGGCGAACTTGATGCGGCGCTGCGCTTCCTTGAGATCCGGGCCCGGAGCGGGCGAGATGCCCCACTGGTCGACGCGGCCGGGCGGCCACTTCCAGTGCTCCGGCCCATGCGGCACGTACGTGTCGTCGACCTGCTCGACGTCGGACGTGTACTCGATGACGATCCCGAAAGGATCGATGAAATAGTTGAAGACGTTGTTGCCCGGCCCGTGGCGCCCGGGTCCCCATGCCGACGGATGGCCCGCGTCCTTCAGTCGCCCGCCGCCGCGCATCACGGCATCCGCGTCGGGCATCAGGAAGGCGATGTGGTTCAGCGCATCGTTGTCGGTGATCCCGACGGCCAGCGTGTGGTGGTCGTCGTTGCAGTTCATGAAGGCCATGATCCCGGTCCTGTCGGCCAGCACGAACCCGAGGGCGTCCGACAGGAACTTCTGCGTTTCGTCCACCGCGTGGCTGTTGAGGACCACGTGCGCGATTCGCATCGGCGTGTCCTTCACAACTGTCGCGCTGCGCGTCGAATCGCCATGCACGATGCGGAACACGCGGCCGTGCGGATCGCGGAGGGTGAGCGATGTGCCGCCGGCGGGATCGTCCGTTGCCGGTCCGGCGGCTGTGACTACGTGCCCGCCTACGCTCACGGCCCGCTCCGCGATCTGCGCGAGCGCTTGCGCGCTGCGTGCCCGCAGCGTGACATGCCGCACCTGCGGAGCCTCCCCGCCCTGGTGGAGCGCCAGCAGGTACTCGTCGGCGCCGCTGCCGCGCAAGTAGATGGCCTGGGGCGAACGATGGGCGACTTGCAGATTCCACACCTGCGTGTAGAACCGTTCGGCGGCGGCGAGGTCGGGGAGGTCGAGCGCCACGCTGCGCACACCCTGGATCAAGAGGGACTTCATGACTGGGGCTCCAGCTTCAGGTCGAGGAAACGTTCCGCGTTGTGTTGGATGAGTTGCATGGCCGTCGCCGTGTCGAATCCGGCCTCCTGGATCCGCTGGACAGGCGTGCGGTCGTGGAAGTTGAAGGGATAGTCCGTGCCCACGATCAATTGCGAGCTGCCGAATGTGTCCGACAGGTGGCGCAGCGTGGGGCCGTCGAAGACCAGCGTGTCGTAGTAGAGCCGGCGGGCCTGCTCCACCGGCGCGGCCTGCACCGCCTCCTTCAACGCGGGAAAGGTGTGCCAGCCTTGCTGCAGGCGAGGCAACAACATGGCGAGCGTGCCGCCGCCATGGCTGAATGCGATGCGCAGCCGGGGACGGCGCACCATGAGGTTGCCCGTGATCACCGACGCGGCCGCCAGCCCGACGTCACCGGGATACGCCAGCACCTGCTGTAGCGCCGGCGGGCCCACGAGCCGGTCCATGCCGGCAGGCCGGATCGCATGGACGAACACGCTCGCGCCCAGGGATTCGCAGGCCTCGAAGAACGGATCGAAGGAGGGCGAGCCGACCGGCACGCCGTTGATGTTGCTGCCGATCTCCACGCCGACGAAGCCCGGCGTTTTCATGAGGTATTCGAGTTCGGCGATGGCCAGGTCGATGTCCTGCAGCGGCACCGCGCCGAGTCCGAGGATCTTGCCGCCGCTCTCCGCGGACATCGCTGCGATCTGGTCATTGAGGTAACGCGCGAGCTGCCGCCCGTTGTCGGCCGGCATCCAGTAGGAAAGCAGCTCCGGCATGGGAGAGACGACCTGCAGGCCCAGGCCCATCTCCAGCATGTCGGCAAGGCGCTTGCCCGTGTCCCAGCACTTGTCGGACACCGTGCGGTACACCTTGCCGGAGATCATCACGTTGCGATGGCACTCGTGGGCCGGCGCCATGGACGGCCAATCGGGCGGCACGCTGGCGCCGATGCATGTCGGGAAATTTTCGGGCACGACGTGCGCGTGCGCGTCGATGCCGCAGCCGCAGCGCGTGAGGTTGATTTTTTCCAATTCGTATGTCTCCGGAGGTGGATGCTAGGCAGCCGACGGTCATCCGTACAGGGGATGATGCGGATACATACAATCGACGCCATGGATATTCGCAAGGTCGATCTCAACCTGCTCGTCATCTTCGATGCCATGGCGCGCCTGCGCAGCGTCAACCGCGCCGCGGAGGCGGTGGGCCTGAGCCAGCCCGCGACCAGCGGCGCGCTCGCGCGGCTGCGCACGGTCTTCGACGACGCGCTCTTCGTGCGCGCGGGCAGCCAGATGGAGCCGACGCCGCGCGCGCTCGAACTCGCGCCCGCCATCCACCGCGTGGTCGAAACCATCTCCACGGAAATCCTGCAGCAGGCGCAGTTCGATCCCGCGCGCGCGCAACGCAGCTTCACCATCGTCACGCCCGACATCGGCGAAGTGGCCTTCATCCCGGGCGTGCTGCGGCGCGTGCGCCAGGAGGCTCCGCACGTCCACCTGCGCACGATCTCGATGCCGCGCAATGCCGCCGCGCAAGCGCTCGAGTCCGGCACGGCGGAGCTGGCGGTCGGCTTCTATCCGGATTTGCGCAAGGCGGGCTTTTTCCAGCAGGCGCTGTTCAAAACGTCCTACGCGTGCATCGCCTGCGCGCGCAACGCCGCGGCGCCCGCGCGCGTCACCATGAAGCAGTACCTTGCCGCGAGGCACGTGGTGGTGCGGCCCGACGGCCGCGAACACATGCTCGACAAATACCTGCAGGACAAAGGATGGGAGCGGGAGGTGTCGCTGGAGTTGTCGCACTTCATGAGCCTGCTGGCGATCCTTCCGGGCACCGACTTGCTGGCCACCGTTCCGCAGGACATCGCCACCGTGCTGGAGCGCCACGTGCCGATCAAGCGGATCGACCTGCCGTTCAAGCCGCCGCAGATCGACGTGCTGCAGTTCTGGCACCGCCGCATGCAGCACGACGCCGCCAACCGCTGGCTACGCACCGTGATGCACGAAGTGAACCGGCGCGGACCGAACGAGAAACTGCCTCGCGCTCCTTGATCCGGACAGCAACGCCGCGCATGGCCGGGTCGCGGCGCGGCTACGGCGTCCGGCTCCGGCGCTTGCGCGCCTCCCGCCGGAGTCCCCGCGCTGGACGGTCTTGCGGCCCCCGAAAAACAACTCGCCTTCACTCTGTTACGGCTTGTA
>JAZKIF010000192.1:0-9857 GCA_040385005.1 Pseudomonadota bacterium | reverse complement strand
GTCCGAGGACCTTGTCGGTCGCGTCAATCACAAACCACTCGTGCGTCACGTCAGCTGCTTTGGCGCTGAACGTTTTCATGAGTCTCTTTCGAGTGAAGGTTTGGGCGGGCCCTTTTCCACGGTCGGCGTTCCTCTAGCGGGAATCTCTTAGGTGGGATTCTTCATCGGGAAAACGTAGTGTCGTTTTCCCTCCGAATACATCTGACGCGGGGCCACAAGGCGCTGCAGAGCCCGCAATTATACGAAAAATCAAGGACTTAGCGCAAGGCTGAGGCCAACCCCCAGAGGGGCGGAGTTAACATCGCCGGATGTTCAGTTACCGCCACGCCTTCCATGCCGGCAACCATGCCGACGTGCTCAAGCACACCATGGTCATCGCGATGCTGCGACACCTGACCGAGAAGGACACGGCCCTCGTCGCGATCGACACCCACGCGGGCGCGGGCCTGTACCGGCTCGACGGCGACTATGCGGGCACGTCGGGTGAGGCCGCGGACGGCATCCTGAAGCTGGCAGCGGCGCTCGGCGACAAGAATCCTGGCGGTCCCGCTATCAAAGAAGTAGCGCCCGCGCTCCAGGACTACCTGGACCTCATCGCCGGATTCAACAAGGGCAGCGCGCTCACGGTCTATCCCGGCTCCCCCTTCATCGTGCAAAGCCTGCTGCGCGAAGAGGCCCGGGACAAGCTCAAGCTGTTCGAGATGCACCCCACCGACGTCAAGTCGCTCGCGGGCAACATCGCGCAATTGAAGGCGGGCCGGCAAGTCGCCGTGGCCCGTGAAGACGGCTTCGAAGGGCTCAAGGGTTTCATCCCCCCGCCATCCCGGCGCGCTTTCGTGCTGATCGACCCCAGCTACGAGATCAAGAGCGATTACGCGAAAGTAAGCACCTGCATACAAGACAGCCTCAAGCGCTTCGCGACGGGCACGTACGCGGTCTGGTACCCCATCATCCCCCGACCCGAAGCCCATGACCTGCCCCGCCGGCTCAAGACGCTGTCGAACCAGGCCGGCAAGCCCTGGCTGCACGCCACCCTGGCCATCGGGCAAGACGAAGAGCGCAATGTGATCGGCGAGCCGGCACAGCGCGGGCAGGGCCTGACGGCCAGCGGGATGTTCGTCATCAACCCTCCACATACGCTCAAGGCCGCGATGCAAGCCGCGTTGCCGCAGATGCTGCAGATCCTGGGACGCGGCCGGGGCCAAGCCCAGTCGCTGGAAACCGGCGGCTGAGAAGCGCGCCTGGGCCGGCTACCGCCGCCCCAGCACCATCGTCCAGTACGTCCCCCATTGGCTGTCCGGCCGCTCGACACAGGCCACCGCGACCTCGGTGAATTCGGGCTGCATGATGTTCTTGCAATGCCCGGGACTGCGCATCCAGCCCGCCATCACGCGATCGATCGACTTGTCGCCGCCCGCGATGTTCTCGCCGACGCCGCGCCACGTGTAGCCCTCAGCGGTCACCCGTTGCCCGACGCGCACGCCCTCCGGGCTGGCGTGGTCGAAGTAGTCGCGGCGTGCCATGTCCGCGGAATGACGCGCGGCCGCGCTGAAGAGCGCGTCGCTCCACGCGAGTGGAGGCGCAGGCTGCATGGACACGTTGCCGCATTGATGGGCTGCCGCGCGTGCGGCGCGAAGTTGCCGGATGAACGCATCGCGAAATCCCGGGACACCGCAAGTGTTCGCGCCGGCAAGCACTACCCAAGCCACCGGCTTCGCGGGCGCGGCGGCTGCATCGCCGGCAGGCCCGGGCGTGCCTGCGCAACCCGCCAGCACCAGCACCGCGGCCATGCCCTTGACTGAAAGACGCAGGTTTCCCATCGGCACAGTGTCGCATCAGGACAATTAACCGACCGCTCGGTCGGTTAATTGTTATACTGCCCTTCATGTACACGCAAGCCCTCGACCTGCCTGACCCGGACGCCCAACGCGCCCTCAAGTCCGTCCCTGCGCCGACTGACAGGGCGCAGGCTAATTTGCAGACGCAGTTCGATGCGCGCATCGACGCCGACCGCAAGATCGAGCCGCAGGACTGGATGCCGGAGCCTTACCGCAAGACCTTGATCCGCCAGATCAGCCAGCATGCGCACAGCGAGATCGTCGGCATGCAACCGGAGGGCAACTGGATCTCGCGCGCGCCTTCGCTCAAACGAAAGGCGATCCTGCTGGCCAAGGTGCAGGACGAAGGCGGCCACGGCCTCTATCTCTACAGCGCCGCCGAAACGCTGGGCGCAAGCCGCGACCAGTTGCTCGACGCGCTGCATCAAGGCAAGGCGAAGTACAGCTCCATCTTCAACTACCCCACGCTCACGTGGGCCGATGTCGGCGTGATCGGCTGGCTGGTCGACGGCGCGGCGATCATGAACCAGGTGCCGATCTGCCGCTGCTCCTACGGGCCGTATGCGCGCGCGATGATCCGTATCTGCAAGGAAGAAAGTTTCCACCAGCGCCAGGGCTTCGAGAGCCTCATGGTGCAGATGAAAGGCACGCAGGCGCAGCGGGACATGGTGCAGGACGCCGTGAACCGCTGGTGGTGGCCGGTGCTCGCGATGTTCGGGCCGCCCGATGCCGACAGCCCCAACAGCGCGCAAGGCATGCGCTGGGGCATCAAGCGCATCAGCAACGACGACCTGCGGCAGAAGTTCGTGGACGCGACGATCCCGCAGGCGAAGATCCTCGGCGTCACCGTGCCCGACCCCGATTTGAAGTGGAGCGAAGAGCGCGGCCATTTCGACTACGGCGCGATCGACGGGGATGATTTCTGGGCGGTGGTGAACGGCAACGGCCCGTGCAACAAGGAGCGCCTCGCGACGCGCGTGAAGGCGCATGAAGATGGACAGTGGGTGCGGGATGCGGCGCTGGCGTATGCGCGCAAGCAAGGGGCGCGTGAGTTGAAGGAGGCGGCATGACGACCGACGTGAAAAATGAGTGGCCACTTTGGGAGGTGTTCGTGCGCAGCAAACAGGGCCTCGAACACAAGCACTGCGGCAGCCTCCACGCCGCCGATGCGAAGCAGGCGCTGCAGATGGCGCGCGACGTGTACACGCGCCGCATGGAAGGCGTGAGCATCTGGGTCGTGCCCTCCACGCTCATCACGGCGAGCGAGCCCGACGACAAGGGCGAATTCTTCGACCCCGCCGCCGACAAGATCTACCGCCACCCGACCTTCTACGCGATCCCGGACGACGTGGGCCACATGTGAACGCGCCTGTCGACTACCTGCTGCATCTCGCGGACAGCGCGCTGGTGCTCGGCCAGCGCAACGCCGAATGGTGCGGCCACGGACCCGTGCTGGAAGAAGACATCGCGATGGCCAATATCGGCCTGGACCTGATCGGCCAGTCACGCCTGCTGTACCAGCACGCTGCGTCGCTGATGGGCGAAGGCGCGACGGAAGACAGCCTCGCGTATTTCCGCGACGCATCGCAATTTCGCAACTGGACGCTCGTGGAGTTGCCGCATCACGGCCCACTCGCGGGCACGGCCATCGCGGAGCGCGACTACGCGACGACCATCGTGCGCAACTTCCTCCAGAGCTCACTCATGCTGCTGATGTGGGAAGCACTGCAGTCGTCGAAGGACGAGCAGCTCGCCGCCATCGCGGCGAAGTCGCTCAAGGAGACGCGTTACCACGTGCGGCATTCGCGCGACTGGCTGATCCGGCTTGGCGACGGCACCGAGGAATCCCACCGCCGCACGCAAGCCGCGCTGGACCACCTGCTGCCGTACACCCAGGAGTTCTGGACCATCTCTCCACCGGAAGCGCAAGCGTCATCGAACGGAACGGGCGTCGATCCTTCGACACTGCGCGAGCGTTGGAACGCAATGCTGGATGACGCGCTCGCGGAAGCGACATTGCGCCGGCCGGACGACGGCGGGCACGTCACGCGCGGCAAGCAGGGCCTGCACTCGGAGCATTTGAGTTATCTGCTGGGCGAGATGCAAAGCCTCGCGCGGCAGCACCCGGAAGCGCAATGGTGACTCCCGCCGAGCGCGCCTGGCGCGTGCTGGATACTGTCGCGGACCCGGAGATCCCCGTGGTCTCCATCCGTGAGCTGGGCATCCTGCGCGAGGTGAACGATCGCGGCGATTCGCTGGAAGTGGTAATCACGCCGACCTACAGCGGCTGCCCCGCGATGGGCCAGATCGAAGACGACGTGCGCGCCGCGCTCGCGGCCAACGACATCCGCGCGAACATCGTGACGCGTCTCGCACCGGCGTGGACCACCGACTGGATGACAGCGGCGGCGAAAGAGAAATTGCGCGAGTACGGCATCGCGCCGCCCCACACCGCGGCGCCTTCGGGCAACGTCGTGAAATTCGCCAGATCCCGGCCGCGCGAAGACGGCGTCGCGTGCCCGCGGTGCGGGTCCACGAACACGACCGAGACTTCGCACTTCGGATCGACCGCGTGCAAGGCGCTCTACAAGTGCCTGGACTGCCTCGAACCCTTCGACCACTTCAAGCCCTACTGATGGCCGCCCATTTCCATCCTCTTTCCGTCAAGCGCGTCACGCCCGACGCAGCGGGCTCCGCGGCAATCACGTTGGCGGTGCCCGATGCGTTGCGCGGCCAGTTCGATTTCCGCCCCGGCCAGTTCGTGACGTTGCGCGCGGTCATCGACGGCGAGGACACGCGCCGCAGCTATTCCATCTGCAGCCCGCATCAACGCTACACCGCGCAAGGGGAGTTCGACGTCGGCATCAAGCCGGTCGAAGGCGGCCGCTTCTCGCGCTGGGCCGCGAACGAATTGCGGGAAGGCGACGTACTCGATGTCATGCCGCCGGATGGCCGCTTCACGCCGCACGATCCGCAAGCACGTCATCGCGTGGGTTTCGCGGCGGGGTCCGGCATCACGCCGATCCTCTCGATCATCGCAACCACTCTGGCGGATGAGCCCGAGTCGCGCTTCACGCTCGCGTACTGCAACCAGCGCGCGAACACCATCATGTTCAACGAAGCGCTGCAGGATTTGAAAGATCGCTATCCCGCGCGACTGACATTGATCCACCTGCTGTCGCGGCAACCGCAGGAAGTGCAGTTGTTTCACGGCCGGCTGGACGAAGCGAAGGTGAGCGAACTGCTGGAGGCGCTCATCCCTCCTGCAAGCATCGACGAGGCATTCATCTGCGGGCCCGAGGCGATGATCGAAGGCGCTGAGCGCGCATTGAAAAACGCAGGCGTGCCGGCGGAACGCGTGCACGCCGAGCGATTCGCATCACCCGGAGATCCCACGTCGGCGCGGCACCGCGTCGTGCCGGAAGCCCGCGTTCATGGGGCGCACACGCACCAGCTCGACATCGTCCTGGACGGCAAGACGCATCACCTCGGCATGGCGGCCGATGATCGCGTGCTCGACGCCGCGCTGGACGCGGGCCTGGACCTGCCTTACTCGTGCAAGGGCGGCGTCTGCTGCACCTGCCGTGCGCGCGTTCTCGAAGGCAAGGTCGAGATGGAAAAGAACTTCACGCTCGAGCAATGGGAGATGGACAAGGGCTTCGTGCTCACGTGCCAGTCCCGACCGCTCACGGCCAAGGTCGTCGTCAGCTACGACGAGCGGTAACGCGGCTGCGCGCTCGCCAGCGCGCCTCGAGCCGCGCAACCAGCCGTAACTTTTCCCCATCGATTCCCGGCCCTTGCTCATCAATTGTGAGCAAGGCAACTCATCTGCTTACGTAACAACGGCTGAGCTTCGCGCGAGCTCATCGGTCGCGCTTTAGCATTACCGCGAGTCCCCAAGCGGCTTGCCCGCTCGTCCGTTCGCCGGCCCCCTGGCCGCCCCCCAGCCCCCACGAGATCACACACCGATGAGACATCTACTTTCCCGTGTCCTGCGAGGCGCGGCGCTTCTCGCTCCGGCCGCCATCCTCGCCTTCGCACAACCCGCCGTTGCGCAGCCCGCCGCCCAGCCCCAGGTTGCAACCTATCCCTACAAGGCATCGCGCCCCATGCCGGGGCGCTACATCGTCGTGCTCAGGAATGACGGCACCGACCCCTCCGCTGCCGCGGAAGTGGTGCGCGGTCAGGGCGGGCAACTGCATCACACCTACCGCGGCGCACTCAAGGGATTCGCCGCGACCTTGCCCGAAGCCGCATTGCAGGGGCTTCGCAACAACCCCCATGTCGACTTCATCGAACAGGACCAGACCGTCTCGCTCCAGCAGCTGAGCTCGCCGCAGAACCAGGCCTCCTGGGGCCTGGACCGCATCGACCAGGCCGACATGCCCTTGGACACGCAGTACCACTTCAACCAGACCGGCGCCGGGGTCAATGCGTTCATCATCGACAGCGGCATCCGCGCCGACCATATGGAATTCACCGGCCGCATGCTGCCGGGCTTCAGCGCTGTGGCGGACGGCAACGGCACGAACGACTGCAACGGACACGGCACGCACGTCGCCGGCACCGTCGGCGGCTCGACCTGGGGCGTGGCCAAGGGCGTCTCCATCATTCCGGTGCGGGTCCTCGATTGCGCGGGCTCGGGCAGCTGGAGCGCCGTGATCGCCGGCGTCGACTGGGTCGCCAACAGCACGCTTCGCCCCGCGGTCGCCAACATGTCGATCGGCGGTTCCGTGTCGGCCGCGGTGAACGCCGCGGTCGCCGGCGCCGTGGCGAAGGGCGTGGTCGTCGCGGTCGCGGCCGGCAACAGCAATGCGGATGCCTGTACCGCATCCCCGGCGAGCGAGCCCTCCGCGATCACCGTGGGCGCGTCGACCAGCCTCGACTACCGCGCCTCCTTCTCGAATTGGGGAACCTGCGTCGACGTCTTCGCGCCCGGCGCGGGCATCACGTCCGCGTGGAACACGAGCAGCACCGCGACCAACACCATCGGCGGCACGTCGATGGCCTCGCCGCACGTGGCCGGCGTCGCCGCGCTGGTGCTGCAGGCCACGCCGGGCGCCACGCCCGCCGCCGTCGCCGATTTCATCAAGACCCGCGCCACGCCCAACCGCCTGTATGCGACCGGCACCGGCACGCCCAACCTGCTGCTCTACTCGATGAGCGGCTCGGCCCCGGCGGAGCCGTCCGCCCAGGCCGTGGCATTCAAGTCGATGGCGGGCAGCGCCGCTAAAACCGGCGGCAACTGGCGCGCGTCAGCCGCGGTGGCGGTCCGCGACATCAACACGGGCGCACCGGTGGCCAATGCCACCGTCAATGGCACCTTCTCCCCGGGCGGCGCCGCGAAGTGCGTGACCGCGTCCAATGGAAGCTGCACGCTGACCAGCGCCACCATCAAGATGAACAGCGCGGCCAGCAGCACCTTCGCGGGCAGCGGCATCGCCGGCACGCTGCTCAACTACGACGCGACGCAAAACGCTGTCAGCCAGATCGTCATCGGCCGGCCCTGAACCCGCGCCTCAAGCCAGCACCGTCATGTCGGCGAGCGTCAGGTCCACACCCACCACCGTCACGGTCGTGGTCTGTCCGCCCGATTCCAGGATGGTCACGATGCTGTTGGCGCCGGTGTTGTCGATCTGCGGCGTCCCCGCGGTCGCGTTGCCGATGAACAGCAATTTGTCGCTGCCGACCTCGAACCCGCTCACCTGGTACTTGTTGCGCGTTCCGGACAAATCGACGTTGTAGGAGTCCTGCTCGCCGGCCAATCCGGCCAGCAGGAAGTCGAAGGTCGGCGTGCCAACTTCGTTCGCATACAGGTCGGTGGAGAAGGCATCCGAAGCGGTGTCGCCGTCCTTGTCCACGATGGTGGCCAGGAAGTCGAGCTTCACGTCATTCGCCAGGTTGTCGGTGCTCGTGGTGAACAGGATTTCCGGAACCTTGATCGCGCCACTGGCCATCGTCAACTGCACTGCGTCGATGGTGTGGCCTGGCGTGGTATTGATCACGAAGGACGTTGCCTGCCCTTTGTTGGCCAGGCCAAGGTTCGCCTGGACCAGGACGTTGCCCGAATTGCTGCCATCCTCGTAGAACGCCTTGTAGTACAGGCGCTCACCGCTGGTGAATTCGTAGCCGCCCACAGAGTTGTCGATCTTCACCGTCACGCTCGACAGGAGACTGCCGGGATTGACGACGAAGCTCTCGTCGATTCCGCCAATGGTCTGGGTGGCATCCCCTTCGAGCAGGTTGTTGGCTACGCCGATGCCGGAGGTGCTGACGTTCATCGATTGCGGGTCGATGTATCCGGGCAGCGGCGTCGTCTGCACCTGCCCCTCCGTCGGATCGGGCAAGCCCTTGCCGATACCCAGGAGGATGTCGGCATCCGACGCCGAATTCTTCGCCGAGAAGAACACGACGGTGTCGCTCGGCGGGCCTGCGATCGTCAAGGTCTGGACGGGATCCGGCCCGCCGGCGCCCAGCTTCCCGTTGGCGGTGCTGAGAGTCACGGTCGATGCGAAGCCCTGCACCAGGTCGATCGTGTAGTGGCCGTCGGCATAGGCGGTCAGGCTGAAGTCCACCTTGGTATTGGGCGTGGACGCGACGTTGTCGAAGTCACCCGTCAGCGAGCCGCCGAAGAGGTAGCTGCCGTTGACATCGGGCGAGCCGGCCTGCTCGGCGAAAGTGAAGGTGCCAGCGGTCGTCGAGTTGTCCGGACGCACGAGCGTGAAGGCCGTCATCGAGATGTTGACCCCCGCCGCACCGAGCCCGTCGTTCCCTGCCGAGCCGGTCCAATAGCCGGTCTGCGGCAAGATGGTGCCGGTGCCGATGACGTTGCCGACCGAGAGGGCAGGCCCATCGTCCTCGAACTTCAGCGTGTCGCCGATGCCGAGCGGCGTGGATGCGGAGTCGCCGTCCTTGTCCGTCGCGCGCGCGGTCAACGTGATCAGCCCGGCCGCGATGGTCGCCGGCGACGTGTTCTCGTCCGGGTCCAGCGGGTCGTCATGCACGACAGCGCGTTGCTGGTCCAGCGTCACCACGCCCGCGGCGCTCACCGCGACCGTGAACACGATGTCGCCGCCGATGGCATCCGTCGCGTTCGTGCCCTCGCGTCCCACCACCACGCCGGACTCGACCCGCAGAAACACATGGTTGTTCGTCGCCGTGTCCACCAGCAGCGAATCGACACCCGCCGCGCTCACGCCCAGCGTGTAGCCCACCGCCGCCGCACCGGCGCCGTCGGCGCCATAGGCGACCGTGAAGTTGGGCGCGAAGTTTCCCTGCGCGTTCGTCGCCAGGATGGTTTCATCCACGGTCATCGTCGGCCGGGTTCCTGTCGTTCCCACGGTCGGGCCGTCGTCCTCGAATTTCAGCGTGTCGCCGATGTTGCGCGGCGCGGACGCCGTGTCGCCATCCCTGTCGGTGGCGGTGGCGGTCAACGTGATGAGCGATGCCGCGATCGTTGCCGGCGAAGTGCTCTCGTCCGGATCGAGCGGGTCGTCATGCACGACGGCGCGTTGCTGGTCGAGCGTGACGACGCCCGAAGCATTGACGGCCACCGTGAAGACGATGTCGCCACCGATCGCATCCGTCGCATTCGTGCCTTCGCGTCCCACCACCACGCCGGACTCGACGCGCAGGAACACGTGGTTGTTCGTCGCCGTATCCACGAGCAGCGAATCCACTCCCGCAGTGCTCACGCCAAGGGAGAAGGTCAGCGAGTTCGCGGCAGCAGCCCCATCCGCGCCGAAGGCCGCCGTGAAGTTCGGCGCGAAGTTTCCCTGTGCGTTCGTCCCGAGGTCCGACTCGTCCACCGTCATCGTCGGGCTGGTGCCCGTGGTGGTTACGCTCGGGCCGTCGTCCTCGAACGACAGCGCGGCGAAGGGCGTTTTCACCGTGTCGGCGCTGAGCAGGGAGAAGCCGCCGATGTCGAATGGGGAATTGAAGTTGGCCTCGGTCCCGACGTTCTCGATCAGCACGCGGTTGTGAACACCGCTGGTGCGGTACTCGATCTTGTCGGTGGCC
>JAZKIF010000191.1:0-13746 GCA_040385005.1 Pseudomonadota bacterium | reverse complement strand
TGAAAGCCGAGCAGTCGCTCATCACCGTGGAGTCGGACAAGGCGTCGATGGAGATTCCATCGTCGTCGGCCGGCGTCGTGAAAGAGATGAAGGTCAAGATTGGCGACAAGGTCAATATTGGAGACTTGATCGCGGTGGTGGAGGGGAGTGGTGGTGCGGTTGCGCCCTCACCCCAGCCCTCTCCCGCAAGCGGGAGAGGGAGCCAAAGCCCGGCTCCTGCTCCCTCTCCCGCCCCGGGAGAGGTCGGGGGTGAGGGCGGTATCCAACGCACGCCACCTACCGCTGCGTTGCCGCCCCACGAGCCAACGACCCCGACCGGCTCGCTGCCCCACGCTTCTCCATCCGTCCGCAAATTCGCCCGCGAACTCGGCGTGCCCCTCGAGGAAGTGAAGGGCACGGGTCCCAAGAGCCGCATCACGCAGGAAGACGTCCAGGCGTTCACCAAGGCCGTGATGAAGGGCGAAGCCAGCACCAAGGCTGCCGGCGGCAAGACGTCCGCGGGCGGTGGCGGCGAAGCGCTTGGCCTGCTGCCGTGGCCCAAGGTCGACTTCGCGAAGTTCGGCCCGATCGAGCGCAAGGACATGGGCCGCATCAAGAAGATCAGCGGCGCCAACCTGCATCGCAACTGGGTGATGATCCCGCACGTCACGAACCACGACGATGCCGACATCACCGAGCTCGAGGCTTTCCGCGTTTCGACCAACAAGGAAAACGAGAAGTCCGGCGTCAAGGTCACGATGCTCGCCTTCCTCATCAAGGCCTGCGTCGCGGCGCTGAAGAAATTCCCCGACTTCAACGCGTCGATCGACGGCGACCAGATCGTCTTCAAGCAGTACTACAACATCGCCTTCGCGGCGGACACGCCCAACGGCCTGGTCGTCCCGGTCATCAAGGATGCGGACAAGAAAGGCGTGCTGCAGATCAGCCAGGAGATGGGCGAGCTCGCGAAGAAAGCGCGCGAGGGCAAGCTCGGCCCCGCCGACATGTCGGGTGGCTGCTTCACGATCTCGTCGCTCGGCGGCATCGGCGGGCGCTATTTCACGCCGATCATCAACGCCCCGGAGGTCGCGATCCTCGGGGTGTGCAAGAGCCAGATCGAACCGGTCTGGGACGGCAAGCAGTTCCAGCCCCGGCTGATGCTGCCGCTGTCCCTGTCGTGGGACCACCGCGTCGTCGATGGCGCGTCGGCTGCCCGTTTCAACGCCTACCTGGGCCAGATCCTCGCGGACTTCCGCCGCGTCCTCCTTTGATGAACCCGGAGCGTTCTGAATGACAACTGTGGTGGTGGTAAAAAAAGCGGGGCAGGTCGCCATCGCTGCGGACACGCTGGTGACGTTCGGCGATACGCGGCTGGCGCACCGGTTCGAGGACAACACGAAGGTCTTCAAGGTCGACACCGATACGGGGCCGAGCTTCCTCGGCATGGCCGGCACGGTGGCGCACTTCCCGGTGCTGCGCAAGGCGATCGGCTCCATGCCGCGTGAGTTGCTCAGGCTCGGCAGCCGCGACGAAGTCTTCGACACGTTCACCAAGCTGCATCCTTACCTGAAGGAAAACTTCTTCCTGCAGACCAAGGAGGAAGACAGCGACCCGTACGAGTCGAGCCAGTTCAGCGTGGTGATCGCCAACGCGACCGGCATCTACGGCCTGTACAGCTACCGCGAGGTGTTCGAGTTCAAGGAGTTCTGGGGTATCGGCTCCGGCCGCAGCTTCGCGCTCGGCGCGATGCACTCGATCTACGCGAAGGCCAAGACCGCGAAGGAAGTCGCCGAAGCGGGCATCGCCGCCGGTTGTGAGTTCGACCGCAACTCGGCCCCGCCGGCCGACGTGTTCACCTTGAAGATGAAAGAAGCCAAATGAGCACCATCGAGGTGAAGGTGCCGGACATCGGCGATTTCGACGAGGTCTCCGTCATCGAGGTGCTGGTGAAAGCCGGCGACACGATCAAGGCCGAGCAGTCGCTCGTCACCGTGGAGAGCGACAAGGCGTCGATGGAGATTCCGGCGACGCATGCGGGGGTCGTGAAAGAGATGCGGGTCAAGGTGGGGGATAAAGTGAAGGAGGGGTCGGTGTTGCTGACCCTTGAAGCCGCTGCGGCTGCTGCACCCTCACCCCAGCCCTCTCCCGCAGGCGGGAGAGGGGGCGAACAGCCCGCGTCCTCTCCCTCTCCCGCCCCTGCGGGAGACGGTCGGGGTGAGGGCAAGCCCGCGCCGGCCCCGGTGGCCTCCACTTACGCCGGCGGCGCCGATCTCGAATGCGACATGCTCGTCCTGGGCGCCGGCCCTGGCGGCTACTCCGCTGCATTCCGCGCGGCCGACCTCGGCATGAAGGTCGTGCTGGTCGAGCGCTACGCCACCCTCGGCGGCGTGTGCCTGAACGTCGGCTGTATCCCTTCCAAGGCATTGCTCCACGTCGCGGCCGTGATGGACGAAGTGAGCCACTTCGATGCGCTCGGCATCAGCTACGGCAAACCGACGATCGAGCTGGACAAGCTGCGCGCGCACAAGTCGAAAGTCGTCGGCAAGCTCACGGGCGGCCTCTCCGCCATGGCGAAGATGCGCAAGGTCACGGTGGTTCGCGGCATCGGCGCATTCGTGGATCCGTACCACCTGCAAGTCGAGGAAACCTCCGGCGCCGCGCAGGAGAAAACCGGCAAGAAGCAGACGATCAAGTTCAAAAACGCGATCATCGCCGCGGGCTCGCAAGCCGTGCAGCTTCCGTTCATGCCGAAGGATCCGCGCGTCGTGGATTCCACCGGCGCGCTCGAGTTGGCGGGCAATCCCAAGCGCATGCTGATCCTGGGCGGCGGCATCATCGGCCTTGAAATGGGCACGGTGTATTCGACGCTCGGCGCGCGCCTCGACGTGGTGGAAATGCTCGATGGCCTGATGCAGGGTGCGGACCGCGATTTGGTCAAGGTCTGGCAGAAGATGAACACGCCGCGCTTCGACAACATCATGCTCAAGACGAAAACCGTCGGGGCGGAAGCGACGAAGGACGGCATCCTCGTGAAGTTCGAGGGCGAGCAGGCGCCGAAGGATCCGCAGCTTTACGACCTCGTGCTGCAGGCCGTGGGTCGCAGCCCCAACGGCAAGAGGATCGGTGCGGAGAAGGCGGGCGTCACCGTGAGCGACCGCGGCTTCATCCCCGTGGACATCCAGATGCGCACCAACGTGCCGCACATCTTCGCGATCGGCGACATCGTCGGCCAGCCCATGCTCGCGCACAAGGCCGTCCATGAGGCGCACGTGGCCGCCGAAGTGGCCGCCGGCGAGAACTCAGCGTTCAACGCGCGAGTGATCCCGAGCGTCGCCTACACCGACCCGGAAGTGGCGTGGGTCGGCCTCACCGAAGACCAGGCCAAGGCCGAAGGCATCGCGATCAAGAAGGGCCACTTCCCGTGGACCGCCTCGGGCCGGGCCATCGCCAACACGCGCGACGAAGGCTTCACCAAGCTCCTGTTCGATGCGCAGACGCACCGCATCCTCGGCGGCGGCATCGTCGGTACGCACGCGGGCGACATGATCGGCGAAGTGGCGCTGGCCATCGAGATGGGCGCGGACGAGGTGGACATCGGCAAGACGATCCATCCGCACCCCACGCTCGGCGAGAGCATCGGCATGGCCGCGGAGATCGCGCACGGCACGTGTACGGACGTGCCGCCGCCGCGCAAGACCTGAACTTCGTTCAGGGTTGGTTCTGGGGAATCTCGGCTGCCGCCTGCGGCGAGATCACCCGGCGCGCGCCGTTGAAGCGCGTCTGCCAGTAATTGCCACCCATGTCCTCGACGCGCACCTGCGCGCCGGGCTTGGGCGAATGGATGAACTTGCCTTCGCCGATGTAGATGCCGACGTGGCTGAACGCGCGCTTCATCGTGTTGAAGAACACGAGGTCGCCGGGTTGGAGGTCTCTTTTGTCGATGGCCTGGGTCGCGGCGGCCTGCTCGTTCGCGCGGCGCGGAAGAACGAGCCCCACGGTCTGCTCGTACATGGCGCGCACGAAGCCGCTGCAGTCGAAGCCGGTGTCGGCGTTGTTCCCGCCACGGCGGTAGGGCACGCCCAGGAAGCCCATCGCATTGACCACCAGTTCGGAGGCGCGATTGCTCACCTGGGAGGCCCGGTCGCGCACCGTCAGGCGCACCTGCTCCAGCTTGCCGAAGAGGCCCTTTTCTTCCATGAAACGGGTCATGTCGTCCTCGGCCGTGGCGGGCGGGGCGGCATGGGCGCTGGCGGCAACCAGCACGAGAAGGCAGAGCCATCGGGACATCGGACGCAAGGATAGCGGCCCTGATGCTAAGAAGTCAAGCGAGGAAAATCGCCTAACTCCTTGATTCTTATAAAAAAGCAACAAAAGTTTTCAGGGCTTGATCAGCCCTTTGCGGACCGCATACAGAGTGAGGCTCGCAATATCGTTCAGCCGCAGGCGCTCCATGATCCGGGCGCGATGCACATCCACCGTCTTGGGCGAGAGCCCGAGCTCGAACGCGATCTCCTTGGAGGCGCGCCCTTGCGCGATGAGCTTCAGGATCTCGACCTGGCGATGAGTGAGTTCGTCGTCCACCGTGGGCTCGGAAGGCTGCAGCAGTCGCTGGGCGATGGCGGGGCTGAAGTAGCTGCCGGTTGCCATCACGCTGCGCACCGCCTGTTCCAGCTCGAACGGCGGCGCGTCCTTCATGAGGTAGCCGCAGGCGCCGCTCGCAACGGCGCGCTTCACGAAGTCGACGGTGTCGTACATCGAGAGCACCAGCATGCGGACGCCTGTGTTCTTGGCATGGATCTCGGCGATGGCGGCGATGCCGTCCATCCCGGGCATGGAGATGTCGGTCATCACGATGTCGGGCTTGAGGTCGTCGACGAGTGCGATCAGCTCCCTGCCATCGCGTGCCTCGGCGATCACCTCGACGCCCTCGATCATCGTGAGGAGTGCCTTGATACCCGAACGCACGAGGTCATGGTCGTCGGCAAGGACGATCCGTACGTGCTTCGGTGGCGCGTTGTTTCTCATGGAGCCTCCTGCCCTGCGTTATACCGCACACACCTCAAAGCACGGCGCGAATCGCGACCCCCTGGCCCGGCCATGTGCGAATGTGCAGCCGCCCGCCCGCGAGTTCGGTGCGCTCGATCATCCCGTGCAGCCCGAAGTTGCGCTCGCTGCGCGGCCCGTCGAGCAGCTCGTGCTTGTCGAAGCCGACGCCGTCGTCCACGACCAGCACGCCGATGCGGCCGCGCGCAAGGAACCTGAGGCGCACGGTGATCATCGACGCATTTGCATGGCGGATCACGTTATTGAGCGCCTCCTGCACGAGGCGCAGCGCGACCGACGCCGTCTCGCCGGGCGGCTTGGGTTCGGGCCCGCGTGACGTGACCGAGAAGGCAAGCCCCGCGGGCTCGGCGATGCGCTGCACGGCGGACTGCGCGGCGGCTACGAGCCCGAGCAGGTCGAGCTGGGCGGGCCGCAACGAGAAGGACAGTGTCTTGACCTGCGACACGGCGCCTTGCGCCATCTCCATCGCCGTGTCGGTGTGCTTCTGGGCCGCCGCCGCATCGGTGGCGCGTTTGGCCGCGTGCAGGTGGATCACCATACCGGTCAGGGTTTGCCCGAGCTGGTCGTGCAACTCGCGCGAGATCAGGGTGCGCTCGCGCTCCTGGGCCACCACGAGCCGTGCGGAGAGCTGCTTCAACCGGCCATACGCGGCCTCGAGTTCGCGGCCCATGCGTTCCTGCTCCTGCACGCGGCGGCGCTCGGCCATCACGCGCTCGATGATCTGGGGCAGGGTGCCCAGCTTGTCCTTGGTGACGTAGTCCTTGGCTCCGCAGCGCAGCACGTGCACGGCGGCTTCCTCGCCGATCGCGCGCGTCACCACGATGAGGGGCGTGCCGCTGCGGCGGGCGACCAGGATCTGCAGCGCCGCGTATGGCGAGAAGCGCGGCATGTTGAAGTCGCACAGGATCGCGTCGAAGTCCTGCTGCAAGGCGTCGGAGAATGCCGCCGGGTCGTCCACGCGGTGCATCAGGTAGCGGCGTTGCGGGTCCGCGCGCTCGAGCGCGAAACCCATCAGGTCGACGTCGTCGGGGTTGTCTTCGACGCAGAGCAACCGGATCGTGGTGGGGGCTTCGGCAGGGGTCACGTCGTGTTTCCGTTTCGAGCGAAGTTTACGCGCCGGCCGAGTCAAACATTGGTCTATCCGGTGAAGTCTGCACTTGACAGTTGCACCCGCGCCGCCACACTCATGCAACAACAAGACACAGGGAAAACTTAGTGATACGTACGTTCGGGCTGCGGGCGGCGCTGACCTTCCTGGTGCTGATCGCGATCGCGCCGGTGTTCGGTGTCGTGGTCCAGGCGTCGCTGTCCGAGCGAAGCGCCAGGGTTGAACGCGCCGGTGCTTCGCTGCGCGCCATCGCCGAGCTCGGCGCGGCCCACCAGGAACGCTTCATCGAAGGCGCCCGGCAGGTTCTGGCCGCGGTGGCCTACGCGCCGCCGGTCTACGGTGAGGACGTCGAGGCCTGCATGGCCTACATGCGCCGGCTGCAGCAGCAATACGCCAACGGCTACGGCACCTTCGGCCTGCTCGACACGGGGGGCAACCTGATCTGTCGGGCGACGCGGCCAACGACCCCTGTCAACTCCAGCGACCGCGTGTTCTTCAGGAGCGCCGTGAGCACCGGGCAATTCAGCGTCGGCGAATTCACGATCAGCCGCGCGAGCGGCCGGCCCGTCCTGACTTTCGGCCTTCCCGTGTTTCACGACGAAGCGCGTACGCAATTGCGCGGTGTCGCCTACCTCGCGCTCGACCTCACGCAGGCGCATGAGCAACTGCGCCGCCTCCAGCTGGCGCCGGACGTCACGCTGATGGTCTCGGACTCCAAGGGCACGATCCTCGCCGCGGCGGGTGCGCGCGCGCTCGAGGTGGGCTCGGCGCTGCCAGAGGAGTTCCTGCGCCGCGCGGTCCTGGGTGGCCGGCCGCAATTCGACCGCGACGAGGGCGCCGATGGCGCCGAGTGGCTCTACGCCGTGCAGCCCACCGGCGAGACCGGCGCGGGCAAGCTGTTCGTCGCCGCCATGATTTCGAGGGCCGACCTGCTGGCGCCTTCGGCCCGGCAACTGCGAGGTCAGCTCGCCGCGCTCGCGCTGATCACCCTGCTGGCCGCTGCCTGCGCCTGGTTCTTCGGCGACCGCGTGCTGGCGCGCCCCGTCGCACGGACATTGCAGCGCATCGATGCGCTGCGGCGTGAAGAATCCCCGTTGGATGCACCCGAGGCGCCGACTCGCATCGCCGAGCTGAGGGAGCTCGATTCGCGCTTTCGCGAGCTCGCGCGCGGCCTGGTCGAGCGCCAGTTGCTGCGCGACGCGGCGCTGTCGGAACTCGCGGCGCAAAAGAACCTGCTCGAGTCGGTGCTCGCCAGCATGGCCGAGGGCGTCATCGTGGTCAACAACAGCGGCCGCTTCGACCACATCAATGCCGCGGCGCACCAGGTCATGCCCGGGCTCGCGGAGATGAATCGCACCCGGTCGCCGCGGACCACGCCGGCCGCCGAATGGGGCGCCTACGAGCTGGATGGCATCACGCCGCTGGCGCGAGGGGGGCCGGTGTTCCGCGCGCTCGCCGGCGAGGACCTGGACAACTTCCGCTACTTGCTGAAAGGTGAGCTCTCGGGCGGCGCGCCGAAGATCATCCAGGGGCATACGCGGCAGCTCCGGTCGCCGCAAGGGGAGCGGCACGGCGCGGTGATGGTGTTCGCCGACGTCACGGCCGCGTACCGTGCGGAGCAAGCGCTCAAGGACAGCGAGCTGCGCTACCGCACGCTCTTCGAGTCCAATCCGCACCCGATGTGGGTGTTCGACCTGGAGACGCTGCGCATCCTCACGGTGAACGACTCCGCCGTCGCGCACTACGGCTATTCGCGCGACGAATTCCTGCGAATGACGATCAAGGACATCCGCCCCGAGGAAGACATCGAGCCGCTGGTCGCATCCATGTCGGAAGAGTCGCAGCACCACATGCCCGCGATGTGGCGGCACCGCCTGAAGGACGGCCGGGTGATCAACGTGGAGATTTCCTCGCACACCCTCGACTACGCTGGCCGCGCCGCCCGCATGGTGCTCGCGCACGACATCACGCTGCGCCTGCAGGCGCAGGAAGCGCTGCTTCAGCTCAACGAAACCCTGGAGCGTCGGGTCGAGGAGCGCACGCGCGAGCTGGCGATGTCCAACAAGGAGCTGGAGTCGTTCTCGTATTCCGTGTCGCACGACCTGCGCGCGCCGCTTCAGGTGATCGACGGGTTCGGCAAGTCCCTGCTGGCGCGCCATGCGGACAGCCTGGACGAGAAGGGCCGGCATTTCCTGCGGCGCATCCGCGAAAACACGCGGCAGATGGGCGACCTGATCGAAGACCTGCTGTCCCTCGCGCGCGTGACGCGGACCGAACTGCGCGTCGAACCGGTCAACCTCGCGCCCAAGGCGGCGCAGATCGTGGAGCGGCTGCGCCTGCGGTTTCCCGAGCGCGAGGTGCGAGTCGATATCGACGACGACATCCGTTGCGCGGGCGATGCGCGCCTGCTCGCCGTCGTGCTGGAGAACCTGATCGAGAACGCGTGGAAATTCACCGCGCGCGCAGCCGCAGCGCATATCCGGGTGGGCCGCAAGGCGGGCGCATCCGGCGAGAACGTGATCTACGTTTCCGACAACGGCGCGGGCTTCGACATGGCCTATGCCGACAAGTTGTTCAACGCGTTCCAGCGGCTGCACGCGGCGACGGATTTCGAGGGCACGGGCATCGGCCTCGCCACGGTCCACCGCGTGATCACGCGCCACGGCGGGCGCGTGTGGGCGGAGTCCAGCCCCGGTGAGGGCGCAACTTTTCTGTTTACCTTGAAGTCAGGAGCCATCGATGAAACCCAGCAGCCGGATCCTCCTGGTGGAAGACAACCCCGACCACCAGGAGCTCACCCTGATGACCCTGGCCGAAAACAACGTGCTCAATGAAGTGGTGGTGGCCAACGACGGCCTGGAGGCGCTCGAGTACCTGTTCGGCACCGGGCGCTACGAAGGACGCGACGCGCGAGAGGTTCCGGCGCTGGTGCTGCTCGACCTGAAATTGCCAAAGCTGAGCGGCATCGACGTGCTTCGGCGCGTGAGGGAGGACGATCGCACGCGGTTCGTGCCGGTGGTGATCCTCACGTCGTCGAGCGAGGAGGAAGACATCGTTGCCAGCCTTCGCAACGGCGCGAACAGTTACGTGCGCAAGCCCGTGGACTTCAGCCGTTTCGTGGAGCAGGTGCAGCGATTGCAGGTGTACTGGCTGCTGGTCCACGAGACGCCGCAGGGACGGTGACGCGAGGACGGGTCGGGCGAGGCTTTAGGGATTTCCCTTAAGACGGCACGCCGCAACGGCTTACGTCCGCGCGGGGGCCGCATGGTTTCATACCTCCATGCGCTGGCCAGACGGCCGGCGCCAGGAAAGATTCCATGAACGCCGCCCAATCCATTGCCCACGCCAGCCACGACCGTACGACTCAACCCACGCATGGCCTGCGCAGCTTCGCCGACTGGCTGCTGTTCTGGCGGCGCGCGCCGATCCGGCATGGCGTCGATGAATACACGGGCCTGCGCAACCAGCAGGGTTTCGAGGCGCGCGGCAACGCGTTGCTGGAAGCCTGCCTCGCCGAAGGCAAGCCGCTGTCGGTTGTCGTGTTCGATTTCGCGGACCTGCTGGAAGTGCGCGCGATCTACGGCAATGAAGTGGCGCGCGACGTCCTGGCCCGGGTGGTGGGCAAGCTGGCCGCGCTGGCCGGCAGCTCGGGATTCGCGGCGCGCACCGGCCCGGCGGAATTCACCGTCGTGCTGCCGCGCCTCGGGCGCTCGAAGGCCTTGCAGCGCATGCAGCGCGTGCTGGGTGCGCCGGTGAGCGTGGAGTTCGAGGCCGGCGACAGCGAGATCGTGCTGGTCCCCGATTTCCTGATCGAGACGGCTGATGCAGCCACCTTTAACGTCGCCGAATTGCAGCACGAACTGCGTGTCGAGCTGGCGCGGACACAACAGCGGGAACAGCGCCGTCATCACTACATGCGCCGCGAGCGCGAGCGCCACTCACGCCCGATGAGCCTGGGCATGTTGTCGCGGACCGCCAGCGTCGCCTGAGTCTCCCGACTCTTTCTCCGCGTCGGCGGCCCGCCATTCCAGAGCGCTGGAATAATCGGGAAACCGGAGAAAGAATAAAACATGCTGCTCGACGCCGATGAATCCCAGCTGGTCCTCGTGGACTACCAGTCCCGCCTGATGCCTTCGATCCACGAGGCCGAGCTGGTCTTGCGCAACGCGCAGCGGCTCGGACGCATCGCGCAGCTGCTGGACGTGCCGGTCTGGGGGACCGAGGAGAACACCCAGGGCCTGGGCGAAAACGTCGCCGAGGTGAAAACGCTATGCGCGCGGACGCTGTCCAAGCAGCATTTCAGCGGCGTCGCCGATGGGCTGGTCGAATGGCTGCGCCCACCCGCGCCCCCCCAGCGCGGCGGCAATGCGCGCAGCCTGCCCAAGCACCTGCAAAAGCCCGCGCCCGAGCAGGAGAGCCGCAATACCATCGTCATCGCCGGCTGCGAAGCGCATGTGTGCCTGCTGCAGACGGCGCTCGACCTGCTCGAGGAAGAGTTCGAAGTCTGGGTGGTGACGGACGCGTGCAGCTCACGCACCGAGCGCAACCGCGACGCTGCGTTCGACCGCCTCGCCGGCGCTGGCGCCGAACTGGTCACCACCGAGATGGTGGCCTTCGAGTGGCTGCGTACTGCGGAACACCCGGCTTTCAAGGAGGTGCTGGCGCTGGTCAAATAGGCGGATTAGGAGAGAACTGCATGACCTACGACGCGTTCTACCGCCGCTCCATCGACGAGCCGGAAGCTTTCTGGGCCGAGCAGGCGAAGCTGATCGACTGGCAAACACCGCCCGCGAAAATCCTCGACGACAGCCGGCCGCCGTTCACGCGCTGGTTCGCGGGCGGCAAGACGAACCTGTGCCACAACGCGGTCGATCGTCACCTGAAAGACCGTCCCGACCAGCCCGCGCTGATCTACGTCTCCACCGAGACGGGCATCGAGCGCACCTACACCTTCCGTGAATTGCATGACGAAGTGCAGCGGGCCGCCGGTGCGCTGCTCAGCCTGGGCGTGCGCAAGGGCGACCGCGTCCTGATCTACATGCCGATGATCGCGGAAGCCGCGTTCGCCATGCTCGCTTGCGCTCGCATCGGCGCGATCCATTCCGTGGTGTTCGGGGGCTTCGCATCCGTGTCGCTGGCTTCGCGCATCGAGGACGCGACGCCGAAGGTGATCATCAGCGCGGATGCCGGCTCGCGCGGCGGCAAGGTGCTCGCGTACAAGCCGCTGCTGGACGAAGGCATTCGGCTGTCGCGTCACAAACCGGAATCGGTGCTGCTGGTCGACCGCGGCCTCGCGCCGATGGAGTTCATTCCAGATCGTGACCACGACTGGGCGGCGTTGTGCGGCAAGCAGCAAGGCGTGACTGTCGATTGCGAGTGGCTGGACGCGACCGACATCAGCTACACGATCTACACGAGTGGAACGACAGGCACTCCGAAGGGCGTGCAGCGCGACGTGGGCGGCTACGCGGTGGCACTCGCGGCCAGCATGAAGCACATCTTTCTCGGCGAGCCCGGGGAGACGTATTTCTCCACCAGCGACATTGGGTGGGTGGTGGGCCACAGCTACATCGTCTACGGCCCGTTGATCGCCGGCATGGCGACCATCATGTACGAGGGGCTTCCGATCAGGCCCGATGCCGGCATCTGGTGGAGCCTGGTCGAGAAGTACAAGGTGACGGGCATGTTCAGCGCGCCCACGGCCGTGCGTGTGCTCAAGAAGCAGGACCCGGCGTTCCTGCGCAAGTACGACCTTTCCAGCCTCAAGGCGCTGTTCCTCGCCGGCGAGCCGCTGGACGAGCCGACCGCCCGCTGGATCAGCGAAGGGCTGGGCGTGCCGATCATCGACAACTACTGGCAAACCGAAAGCGGCTGGCCCATCCTCACCATCGCCAATGGGGTCGAGCGCAAGGAGAGCCATTTCGGCAGCCCGGGCGTGCCGATGTACGGCTTCGACGTGCGGCTCGTGCACGAGAACACCGGCGAGGAGTTGACGCGCCCGAACGAGAAAGGCGTCGTCGTCATCCATGGCCCGACGCCGCCGGGCTTCATGCAGACCGTCTGGGGCGACGATGCGCGCTATACGAGAACGTACTGGGAAACCGTCCCGGGCAAGAGGGTCTACAGCACCTTCGACTGGGGCATCCGCGATGCCGATGGCTACTACTTCATCCTGGGCCGCACCGACGACGTGATCAACGTCGCGGGCCACCGGCTGGGTACGCGCGAAATCGAGGAGAGCATCTCCAGCCATCCCAATGTTGCCGAGGTCGCGGTCGTTGGCGTGGCCGATGCGCTCAAAGGCCAGGTCGCCATGGCGTTCGTGGTGCCGCGCGATGCGGCATCGCTCTCCGACAACGCAGCCCGACTGAAACTCGAAGGCGACATCATGAAAGTCGTCGACGGCCAGCTCGGCTCGGTAGCGCGACCTTCGCGTGTTCACTTCGTCTCCCTCCTGCCCAAAACCCGCAGCGGCAAACTCCTGCGCCGCGCCATCCAGGCCGTCTGCGAAGGCCGCGACCCCGGCGACCTCACGACCATCGAAGACCCTACTGCGCTCCAGCAGATAAGAGACCAACTGCGCACGCCGTGACTTGCCCCCTCTCCCTCGGGGAGAGGGCCGGGGAGAGGGCCGGGGAGAGGGGGTCGTCAATACGCCAAGGGCCGGGTTGCGGGGATCATTGGGACACGGAACGTGGCACAATCGTTCCCGCAACCAAGGCCCCTTCCCCAGCCACAGTCGCATCCGCCAATCGGTCCAGCCGTGTCGCGGAAGGTTTCCTAAACCAGCTTGTGCTCCCTGCAGGGGAGCGGAAAGTAGCGCAGTCATGAGCGATCCCGGCACCGTCTACACGGCCTACCAGGGCAATTCCTATCTCTTCGGCGGCAATGCGCCCTATGTCGAGGAGATGTACGAAAACTACCTCGCCAACCCCGGCAGCGTGCCCGACACCTGGCGCGAATATTTCGACGCGCTCCAGCACGTGCCCGCGGCGGACGGCAGCAATGCCAAGGACGTTCCGCACCTGCCGGTCGTCAATGCGTTCGCCGAGCGCGCGAAGCAGGGCGGCACCCAGGTGGTGGTCGCCGGCGGCGCGGACCTCGAGACCGCGCGCAAGCGCACGGCGGTGCAGCAGCTCATCGCGGCGTATCGCAACGTCGGCGTGCGCTGGGCCGACCTCGACCCGCTCAAGCGCGCCGAACGCGAGAAGATCCCCGAACTCGATCCTTCCTTCTACGGCTTCTCCGACGCGGACCAGGAAATGGTGTTCAACACCAGCAACACCTTCTTCGGCAAGGAGTCGATGTCGCTGCGCGAGCTGATCAACGCGCTGCGCGAAACCTATTGCGGCACCATCGGCGCCGAATACATGTACATCAGCGACCAGACGCACAAGCGCTGGTGGCAGCAGCGGCTGGAGTCGATCCGCAGCAAGCCGAACTTCACGGCCGAGCAGAAAAAGCACATCCTGGACCGCGTGACCGCATCCGAGGGCCTGGAGCGCTTCCTGCACACCAAGTACGTCGGCCAGAAGCGTTTTTCGCTGGAAGGCGGCGAGAGCTTCATCGCCTCGATGGACGAGCTGATCCAGCAG
>JAZKIF010000190.1:0-3343 GCA_040385005.1 Pseudomonadota bacterium | reverse complement strand
TTGTTTTTCGGGGGCCGCAAGACCGTCCGGCGCGGGGACTCCGGCGGGAGGCGCGTTAGCGCCGAAGCCTGACGCCGTAGCCGCGCCGCGGCCCGGCCATGCACGGCGTTGCTGCCCCGGCAAGGGAATGCGAACGCACTCGCACCCCAATTGTTTGGCATCCTCAGTGTGAACCGGCCCTAGCCCGGCGAATTGCCGCCCGCGCGCAGCGCCGCCTCTCGTCCACGCGCCACGTTCACGGGGATGAGCAACACCAGCCCAGCGATGAAGAGCCCGGTCGTCGAGAGAATGGCCAGGCGCTGGTTCCCGCCCGTGGCCCACGCGATCGCGCCGTAACTGAGCGGCCCGATGATGCTGGCGAGCCGGATCGCGAACGTCCACAGGCCGTAGAACTCCGCCAGTTGCCGCGGGGGCGCGAACATGCCGGCCATCGCGCGGCCCGCGGACTGGCTCGAGCCCATGCACAGGCCGGCGATCGCGGCTGCCCACCAGAAGCCGCCCTTGGTCGTCGTGGTGGCGGCTATGACGCAGGTCGCGATCCAGCCCACCAGCGTGCTGCCCAGCGCGATCTTGTGGCCGATGCGGTCCTGCAGGTAGCCCCACGCGAAGGCACCGCCGGCGGCGGCGAGGTTCAGCACGAAGATCAGCACCATCGTCTCCTGCTGCTTGAACCCGATCACGGATTCGGCGTAGATCGCGGCCAGCGTGATCGCCACCGCGACGCCGCCCTGGTAGAACACCGCGCACAGCAGCAGCCACATGAAGTCCTTGTACTGGCGCGCCTGACGGAAAGTCGCCTGCAACTGCTCGAGCGATGCCTTGAAGCCGCCTTCGCGCAGGGCCCTCGGGTTGGGTTTCGCGCGTTCACCGAGCAGCCAGAAAGTAACCAGCGCCGCCGCCCCATACAGCACGGCCGTGATCAGCATCGTCACGGGCACGAAGCTTTCGGCCTTGATGCCGTGCGCTTGCGCCCAGATGACGTAGCCCAGGCACAAGCCGAGGGCCAGCATGCCGCCGAAGTAGCCGAAGCTCCAGCCCCAGCCGCTCACCTTGCCCATGGCGTCGGGCCGCGCGAGTTCCGGCAGGAAGGCCGCGGTGAGCGACTCGCCGTAGGAATAGAACGTGTTGGAGATGACGATGAGGAAGATGGCCAGGGCCACGCTGCCGGGTCCCGCGAACGCCAGTGCCGCCGTGGCGACCACGCAGCACGCCGTGAAGATCGCGAGCAGCTTCTTCTTCGCGCCGCGCAGGTCGGCATAAGCGCCGATGCTGGGCATCGTGAGCATCACGATCGCATAGGAGACGCTCAGGGCCGCCGTCCACGCGAAGGTCGCCCATTCGGCCTTCTGCGCGATGCCGCCGACGAAGTACGCCGCGAACACGGCCGTGATCACCACCGTCGTGTAGCCGGAGTTGGCGAAGTCGTACATCGCCCAGCCGAACACCTCGCGCTTGCGCACGCCGGGGTTCAGTGCTTCCTGGGAGAAAAGCGCCACGAGGGAGCGCTAATGCAGGTGGCGCGGGCGGCGTCCGCCGCCATGGCCGGGGCCACCGCCGGAACCGCGCGGCGGCCGGCCGATCTCCAGCGAATTCACCAGCGCGTCGAAGCGCTGCGCGAAGAGCTTGTCGATCTCGGCGACCACGCCGCTGAGCTCGGAGCCGTCGAAGTGACGCTCCATGAGGTTCACCACATCCTCGACCAGCAGGTCGCGCTGCACCTGCATGATGGCCGCCGGGTTCGGGCCGACGAACAGCATGATGAAGTCGTCGCGCGATTCCGATTCCGGCGTTTCTTCCTCTTCGTCGAATTCGGCGTCGTAGAAGGTGACCTCGATCGCGGCGCCCTGCTCCGCCAGCTCGTTGAGGCTCATGCACATCTCGTCGAGCGACTGGCGGAAATCCTCGTCGCCGGGGATCGTCCAGCACATCTGCAACAGGTGTTCCTGCGCATCGAACTTGATGCCGGGCTCTTCTTCGTAGGTGCTCTCCGCGGCCGAGGCCAGCGACTTGGCGCCCGCGTATTTCCACAAGGGCTTGAGCGCGTCCTGCAGCTCGTTGTACGTGACTTCCGCGCGCAGCGGGACGTCGCCGTGGACGTGGATTTCGAAAGGAGCGTTGTAGCTGGACATACGGTTACCCGGGTTCTTTCTGGTGCCTCGAGCCGGGGTCGAACCGGCACGCCGCCTTGCAGCTGAGCGGCGGATTTTAAGTCCGCTGTGTATACCAATTTCACCATCGAGGCCCGCCATTGCATTGTGGGCCAAAAAAACAAAACAGCCCCGGCAACATGAGCTGGCGGGGCTGTTATCCACTGGAGGCGCGACCCGGAGTCGAACCGAGCTAAACGGATTTGCAATCCGCTGCATAACCGCTTTGCTATCGCGCCGCAAGATATGAAAAAGGGAAGCATTGCTTCCCTTTTTCGAAGTATGGAGCGGGAAAAGAGTCTCGAACTCTCGACCTCAACCTTGGCAAGGTTGCGCTCTACCAACTGAGCTATTCCCGCGTTTCGAGCCTCGAATTATAGCGCAATTTTTGGCCCGCTTTCAATTCCGACTTCAATGCTTGATTGAAGCCGGGGTGCCCTTGGGGGCAACCCCTTCCACCGTCGTCGCGATGGGCGCGGCCGCGGCGGCGGCTTCGTCCTCGGGCAGCGGCGTCGGATGACGCTCCAGCGCCACTTCCAGCACCTTGTCGATCCACTTCACCGGGATGATCTCCAGGCCGCTTTTCACGTTGTCCGGGATGTCCTGCAGGTCCTTCGTGTTCTCTTCCGGGATCAACACCGTCTTGATGCCGCCGCGCAAGGCCGCCAGCAGCTTTTCCTTCAGGCCGCCGATCGCGGTGACTTCGCCGCGCAAGGTGATCTCGCCCGTCATCGCCACGTCGCCGCGCACCGGAATGCCCGTGAGAGCCGACACGATGGCCGTGGTCATCGCCGCACCGGCGCTCGGACCATCCTTCGGCGTCGCGCCGTCCGGCACGTGGATGTGCATGTCCTTCTTCTCGAACACTTCATCGGTGATGCCCAGTTGCTTCGCCCGGCTGCGAACCACGGTGCGTGCGGCGGAGACCGATTCCTTCATCACGTCGCCCAGCGAGCCGGTCGTGGTGATGATGCCCTTGCCCGGCATCAGCGCGGCCTCGATCGTCAGCAGGTCGCCGCCGACTTCGGTCCATGCGAGGCCCACCACCTGGCCAACCTGGTTCTGGTTCTCGGCGCGGCCGTAGCTGAACTTGCGCACGCCCAGGAACTCGTTGAGGTTCTCGGCCGTCACCGTCACTTGCGGCGTGTACTTCTTGAGCAGCAGGCCCTTGACCACCTTGCGGCAGATCTTGCCCA
>JAZKIF010000189.1:0-2016 GCA_040385005.1 Pseudomonadota bacterium | reverse complement strand
CGTTTACGCTCGGACTGTTGCGTGTATTCGTCGATGGCCGCGAGGTTGATCGCGCCCAGGCGCTGAATCCGCGCATTGATGCGTTCGAGTTCTTCTTCGGCTTCGCGTTCACTGGCTTGCGCGGTTAAAGTCGCGAGCACGCCATTCAGATCGTAGCCGTCTTCGAGCAATTGATCCTGCAAAGCCTTGCGCCGCACCGTCAGCGCTTGCCATTCCATGCGTTGCTGTTCGAGCTGGCCGCGAATCAGCTGCGACTGCTGCTCGGCCTGGGTCCGGCGTTTTTCTGCATCGCGCAGTTCGCGGTCGGCGTCTTCCAAAGCGATCTGCGCGGTCTTCAGTTCTTCGTCGACGGTCATGCGCTTGTCGAGCAACTCTTCGAGTTTCAGGCGCAACTCTTCCAGCGGCGCCTCGCCCTCCTCCAGATTGAGACTCAACTGTTCGCGCTTTTCAGTGAGGCGCTCGGCCTGCATTTCCAGACGCTCAAGCGCCTGCCGCGTGGAGTCGTGCTGCGCGCGCAATGAGCCAAGACGCACGGCCAGTTGATGCGCGTGATCCTTGTGCTGGCGCGCTTCCTGACGCACGCGGTCGAGACGTTCACGCAGGCTGTCACGCTGAGCCAGCAGCAACTCGCGTTGCTCGGTGTCCAGCGCCATGGCATCCAGCGCGTCCTGCAATTGCATGCGCGCTTCGCCGATCTGTTCGTGCTCAAGCTCGCGTTGCTCGCCGAGTTCGACCAGTTCTTCATCGAGACGAGTGCGGCGCAGGGTCAGCTGTTCGGCCTTGGCTTTACCGGCCGACAACTGGGCTTTCAACTCACCTTGCTGGCGCGCTTCGTCTTGCAGCAAACGGCGCAAATGTTCGCGACCGTTTTCCTGCTGACGCTGTTGCGCGCGTAGGGTTTGCAAACGGGTTTCCATGGCCTCGACCGTGGCTTCTTTCTCTTCGCGCTCAAGGTGCAGCGCTTCGATTTCCTGGCCACGGGCGAGCATGCCGCTTTCCGCTTCGCTGGCCCGGCGCACGCGCAGGAAATGCCGACCGACCCAGTAACCGTCGCGGCTGATCAGGCTCTCGCCAGCGCTCAACTGCCCGCGCAAGGCCAGGGCCTGCTCAAGACTGTCGACCGGTTTGACCTGACCGAGCCACGGCGACAGATCGATCTGCGCGTCGACCTTGTCGAGCAAGCTGCCGGCGACGCGCACGCCATCGCTGGCCGGGCTGAGCAGGCGCAGATCGCCCTGAGTAAAACCGGACAAATCAAAGCCGCTGAAATCGTCGACCAGCACCGCTTGCAGATCGGCGCCGAGCACGGTTTCCACCGCCAGCTCCCAACCGGCCTCGACCTTCAGGCCTTCGGCCAGACGCGGACGCTCGGCGAGGTTGTGTTCCTTCAGCCATTCGGCGGTGCCGGTGCCCGGATCGAGCGCGGCTTGCTGCAAGGCCTCGAGGGACGCAAGGCGACCGTTAAGACGCTGCAAGTCGCCCTGCGCCTGTTGTTGCGAGGTCAACGCCTGCTGCAATTCCTGGCGCAGTTGTTCAAGCTTTTCGACCTGCGCTTCTTCGCTGGTCTGCAAATCTTCGAGCGTCGCTTCGGACTCGGCGAGCTGCTCATTGAGCTGCATGATCGCCGCGTCTTCCGGGTCAGCCGAGAGCAACGCGCGCTCTTCGCCGAGACGCTTTTGCCGATCGGCCAGACGCCCCATGCTGGTTTCCAGCTGCTGGATGCGCGACTGCTGGACCTCGGCCTGACGGCGCGGTTCGGCGGCGGTCAGGTTGAAGGCGTCCCACTGCTCCTGCCAGCCGTGCATGACCGATTCGGAATCTTCCAGCGCAGCGGCGGCCTCTTCGGCGGCGGCGCTGGTGACTTCCTGCTCGGGGGTGAGCATGTCCAGCTCTTCGCCGAGGGTCAGCAGCAAGGTGCGGTCGTGGCCCAGATGCGATTCGGTTTCCAGGCGTGCGCGTTCGGCTTCTTTCAGATCGTCCTGCAACTGCCGCAGACGTTGCTGGCCGTGCTGGATG
>JAZKIF010000188.1:3361-4445 GCA_040385005.1 Pseudomonadota bacterium | reverse complement strand
CGTCGGCCAGCAATTGCGGGAACGGCTCCGACGGTGCCCTGTCGGTGAACAGGCGGTCGATCTGCGAGAGCGTGGCCAGCTCCACCATCGCGGGCCGGTTGAACTTGCTGTGGTCGGCGGCAAGCCAGACTTCGCGGGAGTGTTCGATGATGGTTTGCGCGACCTTCACTTCCCGGTAATCGAAATCGCGCAAGGAGCCGTCGGCCTCGATCCCGGAAATGCCGATCAGCGCGATGTCGACCTTGAACTGCCGGATAAAGTCCACGGCCGGCTCGCCGATGATGCCCCGGTCACGAGTACGCACCACCCCGCCGGCGACAATCACTTCGCACTGCGGGTTGCTGCTCATGATCGCCGCGACATTCAGGTTGTTCGTAATCACGCGAAGGCCCGTGTGACCCATCAACGCGCGGGCGATCGCTTCCGTGGTGGTACCGATGTTGATGATCAGCGAACAGTCGTTCGGCACCTGGCTCGCCACCGCGCGCGCAATCGCAGCCTTGCCCCCCGCATGGAGGCTTTCGCGCTGCTGGTGCGCGATGTTTTCGGTCGTGGAACTCGGCACGCGCACCCCGCCATGAAACCGAGCGAGCAAGCCTTCGTCGGCCAGGCGCTGCACGTCGCGGCGCACGGTCTGCAAGGTCACGCCCAACTGGTCCGCCAGTTCTTCCACGGTGGCCGAGCCGCGGCCCCTCACGACGTCAAGCAGCTTGAGCTGCCTTGGATTTGAATTCACGCGTTTTCTTTCGGGCGAGTGGCGCCCACGGCGAGCGTAATACGAACAAGAAGGAGCAAATTAAGGGAAAACGCTTAGCCAAAACGAAACGAAACGAACAACAATAGAAAGAATACGAAAAACATATTGATACATTTCAATTAGGGATCTCCGTGTCTGTTGTCGTTCCTCCTCGTGGCGCCGCATCGGCCGTGCCCGTCACCGGCGCGCCGTCGAATGAATTCGATTGCGATGTGCTGGTCGTTGGCGGCGGCATCAACGGCGCGGGCATTGCCCGTGACCTCGCCGGACGCGGCTGGCGCGTCACGTTGTGCGAGCAGGACGACCTGGCGTCGCATACATCCTCGG
>JAZKIF010000188.1:2553-3351 GCA_040385005.1 Pseudomonadota bacterium | reverse complement strand
GGAGCGGGAGGTGCTGATGCGCAGCGCGCCGCACATCATCCGCCCGATGCGCTTCGTCATGCCGCACGACCCATCGATGCGCCCGGCATGGATGATTCGTGCCGGCCTCTTTCTGTATGACAACCTGGCGCGCCGCGATGTGCTGCCGGGCACGGACACCATCGACCTGCGCGGCCACGAAATGGGCGCATGCCTGCAGCCACACCTGGGCCGCGCCTTCGTTTATTCGGATGGCTGGGTCGACGACGCGCGGCTCGTGGTGCTGGCCGCAATCGATGCGCAAGCGCGCGGCGCCACCATCCATACGCGGACGCGTTGCGTTGCCGCACAGCGAAGCGCCGACGGCTGGACCGTCACGCTGCAAGGCGCAACCGCGAGCCGTCAGGTGCGCGCGCGGGCGCTGGTAAACGCCGCCGGCCCCTGGGCCGAGTCGTTCCTGCGCAACGAGGCGCGCGCCGCCCATGCCGAACCGCTCGCCAGCCGCAGCCTTCGTTTGATCAAGGGCAGCCATATCGTCATCCCGCGGCGCTTCGAGCATGACCACGCCTATGTGTTCCAGAACGCCGACAAGCGCATCATCTTCGCCATACCCTACGAAGAGAAGTTCACGCTGATCGGCACGACCGACGTCGAACTGCAGGGCGAGCCGCGCAGCGCGCGCATCGACGCGCAGGAGACGCGCTACCTCTGCGAGCAAGCCAGCCGGTACTTCAGCCGGCCGGTCTATCCGTCCGAAGTGGCTTGGAGTTATTCGGGCGTGCGGCCCAAGCTGTCTCGCGGCAAGGACGCGGACTTCGT
>JAZKIF010000188.1:0-2543 GCA_040385005.1 Pseudomonadota bacterium | reverse complement strand
TGCTCGAGTCCAACACACAGGCCGCGCCGCTGCTCTCCATCTGGGGCGGCAAGATCACCACCTTCCGCAAGCTCGCCGAAGAAGCCGCCGACCAGGTCGGCCGCATGCTCGGCGATGCGCGCAGCGCGTGGACGGAACGCGCGTCGCTTCCCGGCGGCGACTTTTCCGCCTGGATCGATGCCGCGCAGCGTCCCGACATGGACTTCGAGCGCTTCGCTGTCGCGGTGCGCAAGCGTTATCCGTGGCTCGCGGAGTCGCCATTGCGACGCATGGCGCGCTCGTATGGTTCACGCATCGACCAAGTGCTTGCAGAATCGGCGCCCGGCATGGGACGCGAAGTGGCGCCCGGCTTGTGGGAAGCCGAGCTCGACTACCTGCGGCGCGAGGAGTGGGCCAACTCGGCCGACGACGTGCTGTGGCGGCGCAGCAAGCTGGGTCTGCATTACGACGCCCAGCAGCGCGACGACGTGGCGCAGTGGATGGGAACAGCGAACCACCCCCGAAGCGCCTTCGGCGCCTCCCCCTCAAGGGGGCGACACCAGCGGCCCGGCGAAGCCGGTTCCGCGGCGTCCCCCGAATGGCGCGCGCCGGTTCATGCGCCGCCTGTCGTGCGCAGCGCAATGGATCACTGATATGAGAAAGGTTGCGTAATGCAGCTGACCCTGGATGGCATCAGCAAAAAAGTCGGCGCGCAGGACTGGCTGTACGAGATGAGCCTCGCGCCGCGGCCGGGCGCCGTCACGGTGCTGCTAGGAGCGACGCAGGCGGGCAAGACCAGCCTGATGCGCATGATGGCGGGCCTGGACACGCCCAGCCATGGCCGCGTGCAAGTGGACGGCCGCGACGTGACCGGCATGCCGGTGCGCGATCGCAACGTCGCCATGGTCTACCAGCAGTTCATCAACTACCCGTCGCTCAGGGTCGCGGACAACATTGCTTCGCCGCTCAAGCTGCGCGGCGAGAAGAACATCGCGCAGCGGGTGCGCGAGCTCGCGGAGCGCTTGCACATCGATATGTTCCTGGACCGCCTGCCCGCCGAACTCTCCGGCGGCCAGCAGCAACGAGTGGCGCTGGCGCGCGCGCTGGCGAAGGGCGCACCGCTGATGCTGCTGGACGAGCCGCTGGTGAACCTGGACTACAAGCTGCGCGAGGAACTGCGCGAAGAATTGGCGCAGCTCTTCGCCGCCGGCGATTCGACAGTGATCTACGCGACCACGGAGCCGGGTGAAGCGCTGCTCTTGGGCGGCTACACCGCGGTGCTGGACGCGGGCGAGCTGCTCCAGTACGGGCCGACGGCCGAAGTGTTTCACTCGCCCAAGTCGCTGCGCGTCGCGCGTGCCTTCAGTGATCCGCCGATGAATTTGATCTCGGCTGAGGCTGCGGTGTTGGGCGTCAAGCTGGATGCGGGGCCGGAGCTTTCGATCCCCCTTCCCGCCGCTGCTTCCAAGTCGCTCACCATCGGAGTTCGCGCCGGGGCATTGAAGGTGGAAAAGCGGGATGGCGATGTTGCGCTCCAGGGCAAGGTGGAACTTGCCGAGATCTCCGGCTCGGACACCTTCGTACACGTAGAGACATCCGTCGGTGAAGTGGTGGCGCAGCTCACTGGCGTTCACTACTTCGACCTGGGCGCACCCATCACGCTGTACCTGAACCCCGCGCAGGTGTATGTGTTCGACGCGACCGGCTCACTGCTGGTGGCACCCGCGAGAAAGGCACGCTGATGTCCCGCATCGACCTCGACCTGGCGCACGCGTACAAGCCCAACCCGAAGCAAGACAGCGACTACGCGCTGCTGCCGCTGAAAATGACGTTCGACGACGGCGGCGCCTATGCGCTGCTCGGCCCGTCCGGTTGCGGCAAGACGACGATGCTCAACATCATCTCGGGCCTCGTGGCGCCCTCGCATGGCAGCGTGAAGTTCGACGGACAAGACGTTACGAAGCGCAGCCCGCAGGAGCGCAACATCGCCCAGGTGTTTCAGTTCCCGGTGATCTACGACACGATGACGGTGGCCGAGAACCTCGCGTTCCCCCTGCGCAACCGCGGCGTCAGCGCCGACAAGATCAAGCAGCGCGTCGGCCAGATCGCCGAGATGCTCGAGCTCTCCGGCCAGTTGAACCAGCGCGCCGCCGGCCTGGCCGCGGATGCCAAGCAGAAGATTTCGCTCGGCCGTGGGCTGGTGCGGCCCGATGTGTCGGCCGTGCTGTTCGACGAGCCGCTGACTGTCATCGATCCGCATCTGAAGTGGCAGTTGCGCCGCAAGCTCAAGCAAATTCACCATGAACTCAAGCTCACGCTGATCTACGTCACGCACGACCAGGTCGAGGCGCTCACCTTCGCCGAACAGGTTGTCGTGATGACGCGTGGCCGGGCCGTGCAGGTCGGCGGCGCCGACGCGCTGTTCGAGCGCCCGCAGCACACTTTTGTCGGCCACTTCATCGGCTCGCCGGGCATGAACTTCCTTGCGGCACAGGCTGCGCCCGGGGAGTTGCGCATCGCGGGCACGACGCTCGCGTTCGCTGCACCAAAACCATTGCCCGACG
>JAZKIF010000187.1:0-38811 GCA_040385005.1 Pseudomonadota bacterium | reverse complement strand
TCATCGCCTACGAGCGCCTGGTCACCGGCATCCACAACGAAGACACCATCGAGCAGTACCGCGACAACGGCCGCAAGCTCGGCCGCCTGCTCTATCAGGGTCGCTGGTTCGATCCGCAGGCGATCATGTTGCGCGAAACGGCGCAGCGCTGGGTCGCGCGTGCGGTCACCGGCGAAGTCACGCTGGAGCTGCGCCGCGGCAATGACTACTCGCTGATGAACACAGAGTCTCCGAACCTCACGTACAAGCCGGAGCGGCTGACGATGGAGAAGGGCGAGTCGATGTTCTCGCCTCGCGACCGCATCGGGCAACTCACGATGCGCAACCTGGACATCGTCGACACGCGCGAGAAACTCGGCGTGTACGAGAAGGCCGGGCTGCTGCACCTGGGCGATGGATCGCCGCTGCCGAGCCTCGAAGACGGGCGCAAGAAAAATTGAGGCCAGGCCGCGCGGCCGCGGGCCGGCTGGGCTGACGCCGCGGTTTTACGCGTGCGCAGTCTTGGCGGCTCGCCTGGTATTGCGCGCGTCTTCGAGCAGCGCGACGATCTTCGCGTGGCCGTACCTCCTGGCAAGCGCCAGGGGAGTCTTGTCCTGGAAGTTCCTTGGACCGATCTTGACCCCCGGCTGCGCAAGCAGATACCTGACCAGGGAGGTGTCGCCCCGCGCAGCCGCTAAATGCAGCGCGGTCTCGCCTTCTTCGGTTGAGTTGACATCCAGGCCTGCGTCCTTCAGCAACGCAGCCACAACTTCCTTGTGCCCATTCCCGACAGCGGCGAAAAATGATCGCTGGAGTGAATCCGAACGATCGAGAGCGGCTGGCCCCAGTTTTTTGAGCAGCAGGGAGACAACTTCAGCGTGGCCGTTTTTGCAAGCCACTTCAAACGGATACCGCCCAGGCATCGCGCGATATCCATCCGCACCCAGCTTTTCCAGCATGACGGCCACCACGTCGTGGCGCCCCGCGTCGCATGCGCACATCAAGGGGCTCCAGCCCCCCCTGCCGGTCTTGTGAGGGTCGATGCCGGGCTGGGACAGAAGGTATTCCACGCCCTCTTTCCAGCCTCCCAGTGCAGCGTGTCGCAGGGCCGTGACGCCGAAAGAGCTGACAAAGTTGATGTCGGCGCCATGCTTCACGCTCTGCTTCAGCTTCGTCAGGTTCCTGCGCACGGCACGCTTGGCAAGCTGGTAGTCTTTTTTCCGCTGCACCTGGTGCGCGGTCAACTCCTTCGGCGCCTTCTCGAATCGTTTGCGCTCGACTTCGACCTGGCCCGTGAGAGCATTCACTTTCAGCGTCCGCATCCCATCGATCGTCCGCTTCTCCATCGTGCCGCCCGGCCCTCCATGCTTCTCGGCGATTGCATCGTCGAAGTCGTTCAATACATCGTCCTGGGCCGCGTCCGCCAGTTGGAGATGCTTGCTCCCCACGATCACGATCTCCTCGGGCAACGGCTTCGGCCATTCCGGATCTTCATTCATGCGCCGCATGAGTCGCTCCACCACAAGAAGCGAATGACAGCAGTAGAACTTGATCTTGCGCGGCTTCGTTGCGCAAATTGCGCGGAGTGCCTCCACCATGGGAACGAATTGGGTGCGGTCGCCCGAGATGATCGGCCTTGCGGGTGACAGGGAGTACAGGTTCGAATTAGCGGGTCCGCCATGAAAGAGCGCGAGCTTCAGCGTGCCAGGCGCGGCAGGCAATCGTGCGAGGCGCGAGAAGTCCATGGTCTGAACACCGTTGCCGTGCTCGATCAATCCCATGCGGCCCTTCAGCATCTTCCAGCGCAACTTCGCCAATGGGAAATTCGGCAAGTCACCGCCCAAAATGAAACCCGCACGGGAGTCGTCCCGCTCGGGCGACGGCTCGTCCTGAGCCTCATCGATGTCTGTCGCTTCCATGAGGGAGCTGAGGGCCCCGGCTTCCATGCCGACTTCGATCGCCAGCGCATAGGGCCGGATGCCCCAGCAGTCGCGGGCGTTGGCCAGGGCCCTGCTTTGCGCGATCGTGAGAGGTGCCTTCAGGATCGCGTTGACGATGTCGCCGTCCCCCTGGTTCGCCGCCATGTGCAGCGCCGTTTCGCCGTATTGGCTCGACGCAGTGAGGTCGATCTCCTGCCGGCGCAGGAGCAATCTGACGATCCGGTGCAGGGCATCGACAGGCACACCACGCTCCTTGGCGCTCACCAATGCCGCGCACAAAGGCGAAAATCCCGTTCGGTCACGCAGGTTGACATCCGCCTTTCCTTTGACCAGCAACAGCTCGACGATCCCAGCTTGGCCGTGCCAGGCAGCCAGCCGCAGGGGCGAACCCCCCATGTAGTCTTTCGCATCAACCTGTGTCTTGGGCTTATCGAGGAGCAGATCGGCGATTTCAAGGTTCCCCAGGCGCGCCGCGAAATGCAATGGCGTATTGCCACGGTCGTCGTCCAGCGAAGGATCGGCCCCTTTCTCCAGCAGGCACTTGGCTACGTCGTTCCTGCCAGAGAAGATCGCGCGTGCAAGCGCCGTGACCCCATCGTCGCCCTTTGCATCGATGTTCCCCCCGCCCGCCAGAAGCATGCGCACGATGTCGAGATGGCCCCCGCACGCCGCTGCATGCAGCGGCGTATTGGCGCGCAGGTCCGTCTTATTCACGTCGATGCGGCCCTGACCCAGCAGGAACCGGACGATGTCGGTGCGGCCGTGGAACGCTGCCAGCCTCAGCGCCGTCGAACCCTCGGGCATCAGCAACGCGTTGAGCGCGTGGGCGCCCTCGCCGCCCAGGAACCGCTTGACCTCGTCCAGCCTGCCCTGGCGCACGGCCTGCGCGAGCGTCTCCGCCGGCGAGTGCGGCACTGACGGCTCGTCCGCGGGCAGCTCAGGGAGTTCATCATCCATTGCAACGGCAGACGCTTGCGCCACCCGCGAATGCTGAGGTACATACTTGGCGACCGCACGTAGACCTGTTGCCGGCACGTTGGCCTGATCGTCACCCGGGCCGTCTTGCTGAACCTCCAGCTTTTCCGGCACATGGGCGGCCCCCGCATGCTGGCAGATCTCCAACAGCGGTTGATCGGGCCAGTTCGCAAGCCCTGCTAGTGCTGCCGCGGCGACTTCGCCATCGCCGGCCGCCAGCGCCCGAAAGAAGAGCACCGCGACTTGCCGGCACAAGACGGGTGCAGGCTTGAAAGATGAAGGCGACAAAGGCTGCGGATGCGGCCCCCTCGACGCCTCCACCAGTTTTCCGATGTCATCCATCGCACGCGCTTTGTCCCATGCCGCGACGCCGGCCCACTTGCTTTTGGCATCGGGGGAGCCTGCGCACGCTTGCGAAAGGGCGCGTGCAACATCGCCTTGCAGGACCTCATCGTCCGTGTAGCGCAGCACGACGGCCAGCACGCTGAACGCCTGTTCAGGCGCCCAACGGGCCAGATCGCGCGCCAGTGCGGCCGTGCTCGCCGGAAACGCCCCGCCCGGCCCGCGACCGGGTTCGTAAGGATCCTTTCCCCTGAACATCAGCGCCGGTTCGTCCGACTCGAAGAGTTCCTCGAGCGTGCCGAAGTGGGGTTGCAGCTTCGGCCACACCGCAGTGGGGACTCCGAGCCGTTTCAAAACGCGGTCGTACGACGCTGAGGGACGGCCGTAGCCGGACGACGTGTTTGCCGCGAAGGCGCCGGATACTGACATGAGAACTCCGAATCGAGTATCGAGTATCGAGTTGCGGATTAAGGAACGGCAAGCCGCACCGCGGTTCCCCTGACATGCGCTCCCGCATAATCGCTACCCGTAACTCATCCGTGCCAGGAGCCCCTTCATGATTGCCACGGTCCTCATCGCGCTCGTCGCGCTGCTTCATCTCTACTTCCTCGTGCTCGAGATGTTCCTGTGGACGAAGCCGACGGGGCGGCGCGTCTTCAACACCACCCCGGAATTCGCGGAAGCCTCCAAGGTGCTGGCCGCGAACCAGGGGCTTTACAACGGTTTCCTCGCAGCAGGGTTGATCTGGGGCCTGTTGCAAGGCATGGCAGCCGGCAAGCCGGTCCTCGTTTTCTTCCTCGCCTGCGTCATCGTCGCGGGTGTCTATGGCGCGGCCACGGTCAACAAGCGCATCTTTTTCGTGCAGGCGCTGCCCGCCCTGCTGGCGCTCGCCGCGCTGTTCTTCAGCTAGACACTCACCCGCGTGACACGGGCGGGTGCCCCGTGTAAGCTGCGCTGGCTTTTTGCACGAGGAGCAAGCCATGGCGCGGTACAAGCTGGTGGTCAACGGCACCCCCAAGGAGGTCGAGGCCTGGGACGGCGACATGCCGCTCCTCTATGCCTTGCGAAACGACCTGGAGCTGCATGCGGCGAAGTTCGGCTGCGGGCTCGGGCAATGCGGCGCCTGCACGGTGCTGATCGGCGATCAACCGGCGCGCTCATGCGTCGTCAAGTTGTCGCAGGTCGGGAGCCAGCCCATCACCACCGCCGAAGGCCTCGGCTCTCCCGACAAACCCCACGCCGTGCAAGCCGCGTTCATCGCCGAGCAGGCCGCGCAATGCGGCTACTGCACCAACGGCATGGTGATGAGCAGCATCGCGCTGCTGCGCCGCAATCCCAACCCCACGCGCGAACAGGCACAGGCCGCGCTCGCGGGCAACCTGTGCCGCTGCGGCTCGCACGATCGCGTGCTCAAGGCCGTGCAGCGCGCTTCGGGTGGGAGGGCGTGACATGGAAACCGCAACACACGTTGGCACCGCCCTCTCGCGCCGCGACCTCCTCAAGACGAGTGCGATCGTCGTCGGGTTCTCGTTTGTTCCGCTCGCGGCCCGCGCGCAGTCGGCGCCGCGCCGCTCGCTCGCGCTGACCGAGGTCGATTCCTTCCTCGCGATCCGGCCCGACGGGTCCGCCGTCGTGTACTCGGGCAAGGTCGACCTGGGAACGGGCCACCGCATCGCGATGCGGCAGATGGTGGGCGAAGAGTTGTCGCTGCCCGTGGACCGCATCGAACTCGTGGAGGGCGACACCGCCCTCACGCCCAACCAAGGCCCGACGGCAGGCAGCACCGGCGTGATGCGCGGCGGGGTCGAGTTGCGCCAGGCCGCCGCGACATTGCGCGAACGCATCCTCGCGATGGCCGCGCTGAAATTGCAGAAACCCGTGGACTCGCTGACGCTTATTGACGGCGTCGTGCAGTCCTCCGACGGCACGCGCGTGAAAGTGGCCGAATTGGTGGGCGATCGCCCGCTCGAGCTGAAGATGAATCCCAAGGCAGCGCTCAAGAACCCGGCGCAATACGCGCTGGTCGGCAAACCGCTGGTGCGTCCCGACATCCCCGAGAAGATCACGGGTCGCTTCGTCTACGTGCACGACCACACCGTGCCCGGCATGCTGCATGGACGCGTCGTGCGCCCACCTTCGGTCGGCGCGAAGGTGATCGACATCGACAACGCTTCCGTCGCTGGACTCCCCGGCGTTCGGGTGGTGCGCATCAACGACTTCGTCGGCGTCGTGAGCACCGATGAGTGGGCCGCGATCCGCGCCGCGCGCGAGCTCAAGGTGCGGTGGAGCGACAGCGCGCCGCTGGTCTCGCACCAGGGCGTCGCTGACTGGGCGCGCAAAGGCCCGTTCCTTGGCGAGGAAACGATCGTGAACAAGGGCGATGCCGCGCGCATGGCCGCGCTTGCCAACGCGCCGGATAAGCTCTCCGCCACGTACACCTGGCCGCTTCAATCGCATGCATCGATGGGCCCTTCATGCGCTGTTGCCGACGTGAAGGCCGACAACGCGACGGTGTGGTCCGCATCGCAGGCCACGCATCGGCTCGCCGGATCCTGCGCCGCAGCGCTCGGCCTGCCACGCGACAAGGTGCGCGTGGTCTATCTCGACGGCGCGGGCTGCTACGGCATGAACGGGCACGACGATGCGTCGGTCGAAGCCGCAATGCTCTCGAAGGCCGTGGGCCAGCCGGTGCGCGTGCAATGGAGCCGCCAGGACGAGCTTGGCTGGGACCCGAAAGGCCCACCGCAACTGCTCGAGTTGCGCGGCACGCTCACGGCGGACGGACGCATCGATGCATGGGAAACCGAGATGTGGCTGCCGCGCGCCACGGCGAATCTAGAGTGGATTCCGCTGCTCTCGCCAACTGCTGCGGGGCTGCCGCAACCCGTGGGGCAATCCACGGGCCTCGTCACGCAGAACGGCGACCCGTCGTACCCGACGAATGCCATCAAGGTTCACGTGCACTGGCTGGGCGCCGCGCCGCTGCGGCCCTCCAACATCCGCGCGCCGGGCAAGGTCGCGAACTGCTTCGCGGTCGAGAGCTTCGTCGACGAACTCGCGGCGAAGGCCGGCGTCGACCCGATCCAGTTCCGCATGCGCGACCTCGCGAATCCGCGATCGCGCGAAGTGATCGAACGTGTCGCGAAGCTGATGCGCTGGGAATCGCGGCCGTCTCTGCGAGCGTCATCGCGGCAAGCCATTGCGACGGGCCGCGGCATGGCCTTCATCCACTACAAGCACAACGAGAGTTTCGTCGCGATGGGCATGGTCGTGGAGGTGAACCGCACGACCGGCGAGATCCGCGTGCAGCGCATTGCCTGCGCTCACGACTGCGGCCTGATGATCAACCCGGATGCCGTGCGCGCGCAGGTCGAAGGGAACATCCTGCAGACCCTCTCGCGCACGCTGCACGAAGAGACGACGTTCGACCGCTCGCGCGTCACGAGTGTCGATTGGGCGAGCTATCCGCTGCTGCGCTTCCCCGAAGTGCCGAGGCTGGACATCGATCTCGTGCAACGCCTCGACCAACCGCCGCTGGGCGCGGGCGAAGCCGCATCGAGTCCGGTGCCCGCCGCGTTGGCGAACGCGGTGTTCGACGCGACCGGCGTGCGCGTGCGCACCGTGCCGTTCACGCGCGAGCGGATGAAGGCGCTGTTGGCCTGATCAGATGTGCAGCGCGTGCCCCAGGGCACGCAACGCCGCTTCCTGCACCGCCTCGCCGAGTGTCGGGTGCGCATGGATCGTGCCGCCCACGTCCTCCAGCCGCGCGCCCATCTCGATCGATTGCGAGAACGCCGCGCTGAGTTCGGACACGCCACGCCCCACGGCCTGCCAGCCGACAACGAGATGGTTGTCACGCCGCGCCACGACGCGCACGAAACCATCGGTGGATTCGATGCTCATCGCGCGGCCGTTCGCGGAGAACGGGAACGCCGAGGTGATGCAATCCAGGCCCGATGCTTCCGCTTGCGACGGTGAAAGCCCAACGACCACGACCTCCGGATCGGTGAAGCAGACGGCCGGAATGGCTGCCGGCGCGAAGCGGCGGCGCTTGCCCGCGACGATCTCCGCCACCATCTCGCCTTGCGCCATGCCACGATGGGCCAGCATCGGCTCGCCCGTGACGTCGCCGATCGCCCAGACATTGCGCATCGACGTGCGGCATTGGTCATCCACTTTCACCGCGCGCCCTGCCATGTCCAGCCCCAGCGATTCGAGCGCGAAGCCCTCGGTGCGCGGCCTGCGGCCGACGGCGACGAGCACCTGGTCCGCCGGCAAGGCGAATTCGTCCGCTGTGGCGGTGCGCACCCGCACCCCGTTGTCGGCGAGACCTTGCACACTGCAGCCCAGATGCAACACCACGCCGAGTTTCTTCAGCGCGGTGAGCACGGGCTTGGCGAGGTCTTCGTCGTATGCGGGCAGCACGCGATCCGTCGCTTCGACCACCGTCACTTCCGAGCCCAGCTTGCGGTACGCGGTCCCGAGCTCCAGGCCGATGTAGCCGGCGCCGACCACGACGAGGCGCTTGGGCAGAGTCTTCGGCGCCAGCGCTTCGGTGGAGGAGATCACCATGCCGCCGAAAGGAAGTCCCGGCACTTCGACCGGCGTCGAGCCGGTGGCGAGCAGCAGATGCTCGCACTGCACGCGGATCGTCTCTCCATCCGGCGTGCGAACGTCGACAGTCTTGCCGTCGACGATGCTCGCCCATCCCGCCAGCACTTGCGCGCCGTTCTTCTTGAGTAGCGCCCCGACGCCGCCGGTGAGGCGCGAGACGATGCCATCCTTCCACTTCACGGTCTGCGCGATGTCGATGCGCGGCGAATCGACATGGATGCCGATCGCGGAGTGGTTGGACCAGTGGCGCGCCTTCTCGTACTCGTCCGCCGCGTGGATCAAGGCTTTCGATGGGATGCAGCCGATGTTCAGGCAGGTGCCGCCGAGCGCAGCGCCCTCCACGAGCAGCGTCGGCACGCCGAGTTGCCCGGCGCGGATCGCGGCCACGTAGCCGGCCGGCCCGCCGCCGATGACCAGCAGGGTCGTTGTTTGTGTTTTCATGTGCTTACTCGACGAATAGCATCGCGGGCGCTTCCAGCAGCGCGCGGATGGCCTGGATGAATTCGGCCGCGTCGACGCCGTCGACCACGCGATGGTCGAACGACGACGAGAGGTTCATCAGCTTGCGCGCGACGATGTTGCCAGCCTGGAACATCGGCCGCTCGACGATGCGGTTCACGCCGATGATCGCGACCTCGGGATAGTTGATGACCGGCGTCGTGACGATGCCGCCCAGCGGCCCGAGGCTGGAGATCGTGATCGTCGATCCCGACAACTCCTCGCGTGCGGCCTTGCCCGTGCGCGCGGCCTCCGCGAGTCGCATGACCTCGCTCGCGAAGCCCCACGGGTCCTGCGCTTCCGCGTGGCGCAGCACCGGAACCATCAAGCCCGCGTCGGTCTGCGTCGCCATGCCCAGGTGCACCGCGCCGTAGCGCGTGACCACGCCTGCGTCGTCGTCGAACCGCGCGTTCATCTGCGGGAAGTCACGCACCGCGAGCACGACAGCGCGTGCCAGCAAAGGCAGCAGCGTGAGCTTGCCGCGCTCGGCGCCGTATTTCGTGTTGAGCTTCGCGCGCAATGCTTCGAGTTCCGTGACGTCGATCTCCTCGACGTAGCTGAAGTGCGGAATGCGGCGCTTGGCCTCCTGCATCTTCTGCGCGATCTTGCGGCGCAGGCCGATGATGGGGATGGCTTCTTCCTCGTGTCGCTCGGCGTATCCCGCGCTTTTGCCTTGCATGGGCTGGCCGCGCGAGGCGAGGTAGACGTCGATGTCTTCATGCACGATGCGCCCGGCGGGGCCGCTGCCGTGGACGAACTGCAGTTCGATGCCGAGTTCCCAGGCACGTTTGCGGACTGCGGGGGACGCGAGGGGTTTTTCGCCTTCGGCGCGCATGGGAGCGGGGGTTGCGCGCGGGGGTGCCGCGCGTTGCGCGACAGCCACCGGCGCGACGGGCTTCGTCCCCTCCCCTTCTGGGGGAGGGTTAGGGTGGGGGCTCGCCAGTGGTGCGGCCGGCGCTGCACGAGGGGAGCCGGAATCCTTGGCGTTGCCGGCGCCTTCCACCTCCAGCCGGATCAACTCCGACCCCACGGCCATCTGCTGACCAACCTCGCCGCCGAGCGACATCACCTTCCCGACGACAGGCGAAGGAATCTCCACCGTCGCCTTGTCGGTCATGACATCCGCCAGCACCTGGTCCTCGGTCACCATGTCGCCGGGCTTCACGTGCCAGGCCACCAATTCAACTTCCGCGATGCCTTCGCCGATGTCCGGCATCTTGATCACATATGCACCCATGATCAGGCTCCCATCGCTCGTTTGAGGGCGGCGCCGACGCGCTCCGGCCCCGGAAAATACGCCCACTCCTGCGCATGCGGATACGGCGTGTCGTAGCCAGCCACGCGCTCGATCGGCGCTTCGAGGTGGTAGAAGCAATGCTCCTGCACCAGCGACAGCAGCTCCGCGCCGAAGCCGCTCGTCTGCGTCGCTTCATGCACGACGACGCAGCGGCCGGTCTTCTTCACCGACGCCAGAACCGTATCGAGGTCCATCGGCCAGATCGATCGCAGGTCGATGATCTCGGCGTCGATGCCGGTCTCGTTGGCCGCGGCTTCCGCGACCCACACCATCGTTCCGTAGGCGATCACGGTGACGTCCTTGCCCGGCCGGAACACAGTCGCCGACTCCAGCGGCACCGTGTAGTACCCCTCCGGCACCTTCCCCATCTCGTGCTTCGACCAGGGGACCACCGGCTTGTCGTGGTGCCCGTCGAACGGACCGTTGTACAGCCGCTTGGGCTCGAGGAAGATGACCGGGTCGTCGTTCTCGATCGACGAGATCAGCAGGCCCTTCGCGTCGTACGGATTGCTCGGCATCACGGTGCGGATGCCGCACACGTGGGTGAAGAGCGCCTCGGGCGACTGGCTGTGCGTCTGGCCGCCGTAGATGCCGCCGCCGCAAGGCATGCGGATCGTGATCGGCGCGGTGAAGTCGCCGGCGGACCGATAGCGCAGCCGCGCCGCTTCGGACACGATCTGGTCCGACGCGGGATAGAAGTAATCCGCGAACTGGATCTCCACCACCGGCCGCAATCCATAAGCGCCCATGCCCACCGCCGTGCCGACGATGCCGCCTTCGGAGATCGGCGCGTCGAAGCAGCGCGACTTGCCGTACTTCTGCTGCAGGCCTTCGGTCACGCGGAACACGCCGCCGAAATAGCCCACGTCCTGCCCGTACACGACCACGTTCGGATCGCGCTCCATCATCACGTCCAACGCCGAGCGCAGCGCCTGGATCATGGTCATCGGTACGCCGCCTTCGTCACGCGCGTTCTGCGCCATCGTCTCTTCCTTGGTCTTGGTCAGCATGTTCACACCCCCAGTTGCTGGCGCTGCCGGCGCAGGTGCGCGGGCATGTCCTTGTACACATCGTCGAACATCGTTGCCGCGCCCGGGATGTGCCCGTCCAGCAACGTGCCGAAGCTCTCCGCTTTCTTCAGCGCGGCGATCACTTCGGCGTCGAGTTCCTTTTGCACCTGCTCGTGCTGCGCGTCGGACCATTCGCCGATCGCAATCAGGTGCTGCTTCAGGCGCGCGATCGGGTCGCCGAGCGGGAAGCGCTGCCAGTCGTCGGCAGGCCGGTACTTGGAGGGATCGTCCGACGTGGAGTGCGGACCCGCGCGGTATGTCACCCACTCGATCAGCGTGGGGCCGAGGTTGCTGCGCGCGCGCTCCGCCGCCCATTGCGATGCAGCGTAGACGGCCAGGAAATCGTTGCCGTCCACGCGCAGCGAAGCGATGCCGCAGCCGACGCCGCGCGCGGCGAAGGTCGTCGCTTCGCCGCCCGCGATCGCCTGGAACGTCGAGATCGCCCACTGGTTGTTGACGACGTTGAGGATCACCGGCGCGCGGTACACGTGCGCGAACGTCAAGGCGGTGTGGAAGTCCGCTTCCGCGGTCGCGCCGTCGCCGATCCACGCCGACGCGATCTTCGTGTCGCCCTTGATCGCCGAGGCCATCGCCCAACCCACGGCCTGGATGAACTGCGTCGCGAGGTTGCCCGAGATCGTGTAGAAGCCGGCGCGCTTGTACGAGTACATCACCGGCAACTGGCGGCCCTTCAGCGGATCACCGGAGTTGCTCATGAGCTGGCAGATCAGCTCCTCCATCGCGATGTCGTCGCGGGACAGCAGCAGGCTTTGCTGGCGATAGGTGGGAAAGCACATGTCGCCGTCTTCCAGCGCAAAGGAATGCGCGGCGCCGATCGCCTCTTCGCCCAGGCTTTGCATGTAGAACGAGAGCTTCTTCTGGCGCTGCGCGATCAGCATGCGTGAATCGAACGTCCGCGTTTTCATCATGGCGCGCAAACCCTTGCGCATTCGCGTCGCGTCGATGTCCGGCTTCCACGGCCCGACGGCGTTGCCGTTCTCGTCGAGCACGCGCACCAGGCTATAGGCGAGGTCGTTCGTGTCGACGGGGGTGGTGTCTACCGGAGGCTTGCGGACAGCGCCCGCGGGGGAGACGTGGAGGTAGGAGAAGTCGGTAGCGCAGCCGGGCCGCCCGCTGGGCTCCGGCACGTGCAAGCGCAGGGCTTGGTGCTCTGTCATGTGGCCTTCCTTGCGAGCGATTGTGTCGCTCGGCGATCGATGGAACGGGTGGCTGTGACGGATAGCCGCATCACCCGGAAGTTTGCGCCTGGGCGCAAGGCCGAAGTGTAGGGCAAAGTGCCAAGGTGCATCGCGTCGATCAATGTAGCGCACGTGTGCTACATTGATCGGATGTCGACGACTACCATCCGCTTGCCCGAAGCCCTGAAAGGCCGTGTCGTGCGGGCGGCCGCCCAAAGCGGCACCACCTCGCACGCCTTCATCCTGCAAGCCATTGCCGAGCAGACCGAACAGGTGGAACGCCGGTCGGACTTTCATGCCCAGGCGCAGCAGCGCATGGAAAAGATCGCCGCCGATGGCAAAGCCCTGGCGTGGGACGAGGTGCGCAGCTACCTGCAGGCGCGTGCCGCGGGCAAGCGGCCCGCCAAGCCCCGCGCGCGCAAGATCTGACACCTTGGTCCGCATCGAGCTCGCACCCGGCATCCTTCAGGATTTCGACCGGATCTTCGACCACCTTGCCCGGTACGATGTGCCGGACATTCCGGATCGAATCGGCGAGATCGTTGCCGGTCTGGATGTGTTGCAGCAGCACCCATTGATCGGTCGGCCCGTCGAGAGTGGCCTGCGCGAGCTGGTGCTGGGCCGCGGCAGCCGCGGCTACGTCGCCCTGTACCGTTATGAGCGAATATTCGACACCGTCTTCGTGCTGGCGATCCGCAGCCAGCGGGAAGCCGGTTATGCGCGGCCGGCCGAGAGCTGAATTGCGCTAGACCACCACCGGCTCCGGCTCCAGCCGAATCCCGAATCGTTCGTAAACGCTGGTCTGGATCGCCCGCGCGAGCGTCACCACTTCGCCGCCGGTCGCACCGCCACGGTTCACGAGGACCAGCGCCTGCTTCTCGTACACACCCGCATTGCCGACCGACTTCCCCTTCCAGCCGCAGGCGTCGATCAGCCAGCCGGCGGCAAGCTTCACGGTGCCGTCGGGCATGGGGTAGTGCACGATGTTCGGCTCGCGCGCGATGATGTCCTGGCACTGGTCGGGCGTCACCGTGGGGTTCTTGAAGAAGCTGCCGGCGTTGCCGATCACGCGAGGGTCCGGCAGCTTGGCGGTGCGCACCGCGCAGACCCAGTCGTAGATCTGCCGCGCAGTGGGCGCGGCGACGCCGGACTCGTTGATCTTGCGCTGCAGGTCGAGGTAGCCGAGCACCGGCTTCCACGGCTTGGGCAGGCGAAACCGCACGCGCAGGATCGTGGCGCGGCCGCCCAGGCCGAAATCGCCTTCCTTCGCGGCCACGTGCTTGAACACCGAATCGCGGTAGCCGAAGGCGCACTGGGCGGCGTCGAGAGTGAAGGCCTGGCCCGTGACCAGGTCGATCGCGTCGAGTGATTCGAACCGGTCCTGCAGTTCGACGCCGTAAGCGCCGATGTTTTGCACCGGTCCCGCCCCCACGGTGCCCGGGATCAGCGCGAGGTTTTCCAGGCCGGCATGACCCTGCTCCAGGGTCCAGGTGACGAAGTCGTGCCAGTTCTCGCCGGCGCCTGCCTCGATCACGGTGGCGCGGGGCCCATCCTCGATCACGCGCCGGCCCGGGACCTCCACCTTGAGCACCAGGGGCTTCACATCCCCCGTGAGCACGATGTTGCTGCCGCCGCCCAGGACGAACTTGGGCACGTTGCGCAGCTCCCCGTCGGCAAGCAGCTGCTGGATGTCCGACTCGCCCCGCACGCGCACGAGCATGCGCGCCTTGGCGACGATACCGAAGCTGTTGTGCGCTTGCAGGGGTACGTTTTGCTCCACGAACATGGGAGAATTGTCGCATCGAGCAATGCATTGCGGGGGAGACCATATGCCGTCATTCGACACAGTCTGCGATCCGAACATGGTGGAGGTTAAAAACGCCGTCGAAAACGCCGCCAAGGAGATCGGCACGCGCTTCGATTTCAAGGGCACGTCCGCGGACATCGAGCTGAAGGACAAGGAGATCACCTTGTTCGGAGATGCCGAGTTCCAGCTGACCCAGGTGGAGGACATCCTCACCGGCAAACTCACCAAGCGCAACGTGGACGTGCGCTTCCTCGACAAGGGCGTGGTGCAGAAGATCGGCGGCGACAAGGTCAAGCAGGTGCTGAAGGTGCGCAGCGGCATCGAGACCGAGCAGGCCAAGAAGATCACGCGCCTCGTGAAGGACAGCAAACTGAAGGTGCAGGCCGCGATCCAGGGCGACGCCGTGCGGATCACCGGCGCGAAGCGCGACGACCTGCAGGCCGCGATGGCCTTGCTGCGCAAGGAGATCAGCGACGTGCCAATCTCCTTCAACAACTTCCGCGACTGATGCGAGCCTTTCTCGTCCGCGCGACCCTTCTGGCGGGCTTGCTTGTCTCAACCGCCGCAGCCGCGCAATCGGTCGCGCTGCAAGGCATGCTGGGGGCCAAGGCGCTCCTGATCGTGGACGGCTCCGCCCCGAAGACCGTGGCGGCCGGGGAGACGTTCAAGGGCGTGAAGGTGGTTTCCACCTCCGGCGACCAGGCGGTGGTCGAGATCAAGGGCAGGCAGCACACGCTGCGTGTCGGCGAGGCGCCGGCGAGCGTCGGCGGCAATCCCCCCGCGCTCAACGGCGCGCGGATCGTCCTCACGGCGGGCAGCGGCGGGCATTTCATGTCGCAGGGCGCGATCAACGGCAAGTCCGTGCAGTTCATGGTGGACACCGGCGCGACGAACATCGGGATCGGCGCGGCCGATGCCGAGCGCATCGGCATCGACTACAAGTCCGCCCCCATGGGCCGCAGCAGCACGGCCAACGGCGTCGTGAACGTCTGGCGCGTGAAGCTGGCTTCCGTTCGAATCGGCGACGTCGAAGTCAATGACGTGGACGGCCTCGTCCTGCCGATGTCCATGCCCTTCGTGCTGCTGGGCAACAGCTTCCTCGCCCGCTTCCAGATGAAACGGGACAACGACGTGATGGTGCTGGAGCGCCGGTTCTGATGCCGGAACACGCCGAAAAGACCGCTCCGGCCGCGCGTCCTGTGGACGAAACGCTGTCCGCACTCGCGCCCTTGCGCACGCCCGTTTACCGCATGCTCTGGCTCACCTGGCTGGCCGCCAACATGAGCATGTGGATGAACGACGTCGCCGCCGCGTGGCTGATGACCTCGCTCGCGCCAACGCCGCTGTGGGTGGCGCTCGTGCAGTCGGCGTCCACCCTGCCCGTTTTCCTGCTGGGCCTGCCCAGCGGCGCGCTCGCGGACATCCTGGACCGCAAGCGCTACCTGATGATGACGCAGTTCTGGGTGGCCGCCATCGCCATCGTCATCTGCGTCACGGTGCTGATGGACTGGATGACCGCTCCGCTGCTTCTCGCGCTGACGTTCGCCAACGGCGTCGGCCTCGCGATGCGCTGGCCGGTGTTCTCCGCCATCGTGCCGGAGGCCGTCCCGCGCGCGCACCTGCCGGCGGCGATGGCGCTGAACGGCGTCGCGATGAACACCTCGCGCATCGTCGGGCCGCTGCTCGCGGGCGCGATCATCGCCAGCACCGGCAGCGCCTGGGTGTTCGTGCTGAACGCCGTGCTGTCGGTCGTCGCGGGCCTCACGCTCATGCGCTGGCGGCGCGAGCACGTGGAGAGCCCGCTCGGGCGGGAGCGCTTCGCGAGCGCGATGCGGGTGGGCGTGCAGTTCGTCTGGCAGTCCCGGCGCCTGCGCGCGGTGTTGCTGCGAATCTCGCTGTTCTTCCTGCACTCCACCGCCCTGCTCGCGCTGCTGCCGCTCCTCGCGCGCGGGCTTCACGGGGGCGCCGCCGGCACCTTCACGACACTGCTGGCGGCGATGGGCGTCGGATCGATCATCGCGGCGCTCTCGTTGACACGCGTGCGCCGACTCATGTCGGTGGACCGGCTCGTGCTCACCGGGACCGTGGTCGAATCCATCGCGATGCTGACGGTGGCCTTCGCGCCGAACATCTACGTCGCGGTCCCGGGCATGGTCCTGGGCGGAATGGCCTGGATGACGGTGGCCAACTCCCTGAGCGTCTCCGCGCAGATGGTGTTGCCCGACTGGGTGCGCGCGCGCGGCATGTCGATCTACCAGATGGCGCTGATGGGCTCCACCGCGATCGGCGCCGCGCTATGGGGACAGATCGCCAACCTCACGAACATCCACGAAAGCATCGGTATCGCCGCAGTGTCGAGCGTCGTGCTCATGCTCGTCGCCCAGAGGCTCGTTCCCGACCGCGGGATCGAGGAAGACCTCACCCCGTCCCGCGCGTTCAAGGTGCCGCAGAACGAGGCGCCGCCGCAGACCGGTCGCATCCAGACGAACATCGAATACCGCATCGACCCCGCACGCTCGGCCGAGTTCATGGAGCTCATGCAGGAGAGCCGCCGCAGCCGCATGCGGCAGGGCGCGCTCGACTGGCAGCTGCTGCGCGACCTGTACGAACCCGGCCGCTATGTCGAGCAGGTCACGGACGAGTCGTGGACCGAGCATTTGCGCCGCTTCGACCGCGTGACGGCGGCGGACGTGCAGCTGCGCGATCGCAAGCTGTCGTTCCACACGGCCGAATCCCCGCCCCTGGTCACGCGCCTGCTCATCGAACGGTAGAGCTCACGGTTGTGGGGCATGCCCCCACAGGCCTTGGCGGGCCATTCCTACAGCCGTGTTGGGCTCGCTCGACCAGAATTCAATCAGCGCAACGCCACGGCCGCGAAGGTCATCCAGGCAGCGCTCTTATCAACCATCTGGGAGAGATTCATGAACAAGACCATCCTGGCCGCGGCCATCGTTTCCATCGGCGCACTTGGCCTTGCCGGCTGCGACGTCAAGAAGACGCAAGAGGGCAGCGTGACCGCGCCGAAATACGAAGTGACGAAGACGCAGGAAGGCAACGTCACCGTGCCGAAGTACGACGTGACCACGCCCGACGTGAAGGTCGGCTCGGCCGAGAAGACCATCACCGTCCCGACGGTGAAGACCGAAGAGAAGTCGATCACGGTGCCGACCGTGGACGTGACGACCGCCAAGGAAAAGGAAGCGGCGGCCAGCGCGAAGCGCTAAACCCGCCTCATGCCTTCTTCGCGCCCAGGCGCGATTCCTTGCCCTGAACCAGCCGCGAGATGTTCTCGCGGTGCCGCCAGGCCAGCAGCATCGCCATGACAAAGAGCGCCATGGCGATGCTCCCGTGCGCGGGCCACGCGACGTTGTCGCCCATCAGGTAATACACCGGCGCGAACACCGCGGCGACCAGCGACGCGAGCGACGAATAGCGGAAGAAGACCGCGATGATGATCCACGTGAGGCCCGTCGCGACACCCAGCCACACGTTGATGCCGAACACCACGCCGATGAACGTGGCCACGCCCTTGCCGCCCTGGAAGCGAAAGAACACGGGGAACAGGTGGCCGAGAAAAGCCGCGAGTCCCACCAGTGCGAGCGTGCCCTCTTCCAGCCCGTAGCGCTCTCCCCAAAACTTCACCGCCAGAACGGGCAGCAGTCCCTTCATCGCATCGAGCAGCAGCGTGACGATCGCGGCAGGTTTGCTGCCCGAGCGCAGCACGTTGGTCGCGCCCGGGTTCTTGCTGCCGAAGGTGCGCGGGTCCTTCAGGCCCATCGCGCGGCTGACGATCACGGCGAAGGCGAGCGAGCCGACCAGGTAGGCGGCCGCTACGGCGAGGAAGGAGTTGAGCATCTGCACGGCAGCTATTCTGCCAGCGCGCAGTTCACCGGCGTCGCGGCCAGCAGGCGCACGCACACCGAAGGGTCGATCCCCACGAGGTAGCCGCGCCGCCCGCCATTGATCGCGATCTTCGGCAACGCGAGGATGGATTCCTCGATGTACACGGGCATCTCACGCCGCGTGCCGAACGGCGACGTACCGCCGACGAGGTAGCCGCTGTGGCGGTTGGCCACTTCCGGCTTGCACGGCTCCACGGACTTCACGCCGATCTGGCGCGCGAGGTTCTTCGTCGAGACTTTGCGGTTGCCGTGCATCAGGACGAGGAGCGGCCTGGCCTTCTCGTCTTCCATCACGAGCGTCTTGACGACGGTGAACGGATCGAGCCCGAGCACCTGCGCGCTGTGCTGCGCGCCACCGTGCTCCAGGTATTCGTAAGGGTGCTCGGTGAACGCGACGCCGTTCGCTTTCAGCAAAGCGGTGGCGGGCGTCTCGCTGACTCGGTCCTTCTTGCCCACGTCACCCCGCCGGATCCCGCATTTCCGCGCGGATCCTGTCGATCTCGGCCAGAACCTCGGGCGAGAGCTTCGTGCCCCACACGGCGACATCTTCCTCGAGCTGCGCCACGGTCCTCACGCCGATGATGGTGCTGGCGACCTGCCACTTCGTGTAGCACCAGGCCAGCGCCATCGTCGTCGGCGTCATGCCGTTCCCGCGGGCCAGCGCGTTGTAGCGCTTGGCCGCGGCAAACGATCCCGGCCGGCCCCACCGTTGCTTGCGCACGGATTCGAATTTCCCGATGCGCGCATCGCGCGGCGTGTTCGGGCCGTCCGTGCCCGTCTCATCGTATTTGCCGGTGAGAAGGCCGAAGGCGAGCGGCGAATACGCGAGCAGCGACACGTTTGAGCGGTACATGGCTTCGTCCAGGCCATTCTCCACCGCGCGGCTGATGAGGCAGTACACGTTCTGGACGGTGGCGATGCGGGGCAGGTCGTGCTGCTCGGCAAGGCGGGTGAATTCGCACACGCCCCACGGCGTTTCGTTGGACACGCCGATGTGGCGGATCTTTCCCTGCTTCACCAGCCGGCCCAGCGTTTCGAGTTGTTCCTGGATCGGGGTCTTCGTGCGCTCCTTCGCCGGGTCGAAATAGATCTCCCCGAAGTTGGGCACGTTGCGCTCGGGCCAATGGATCTGGTAGAGATCGATCACGTCCGTCTTCAGGCGCTTCAGCGAGTTTTCGCAGGAGTCGATGATCTCCTGCGACGTCATGCCGTCGCCTTTGCGCACCCACGGCATCCCGCGAGACGGGCCGGCGACTTTCGTCGCGAGCACGATCTTGTCGCGCATTCCGGGGTTCTTCTGGAACCAGTTGCCGATGATGGTTTCGGTCGCGCCATACGTCTCCGCGCGCACCGGCGTGGAGTACATCTCCGCCGTGTCGATGAAGTTCACGCCCAGCGCCACGGCGCGGTCAAGGATGGTGTGCGCCGAGGTTTCCGGGACCTGTTCGCCGAACGTCATGGTGCCGAGGCAAATTGGCGTGACGCGCAGGTCACTCTGGCCGAGCTGGATTTTTTGCATGGGGGGAATCGAGGGAAGGGAACGAGGACTACAAGGGGAAATTTCGCTGTCCAGAATAATCGATTTCAAATTTCCACGCGCAGCACGCACGCATGCCCGAAGGCCCTTCCATCGTCATCCTCAAGGAGCAAGCGGCGCACTTCGCCGGCCGCAGGATCCTGGCGGTGGAGGGCAACACCACGATCGGCAAAGAGCGCTTGCTGAACCAGCGCGTCGTGGCGCTGCGCAGCTGGGGCAAGCACTTCCTCGTCGAGATGCCGAAGTTCACATTGCGCGTTCACTTCATGCTGTGGGGAAGTTACCGGATCGACGAGCGCAAGGCGGATGCCACGCCGCGGCTTGGGTTGCGTTTCACGAACGGCGAACTGAACCTGTACAGCTGCTCGGTGCGCTTCATCGAGGAGCCATTGGACGAGGTGTACGACTGGCGCACGGATGTCATGTCGGATGCGTGGGACCCGGCGCTCGCACGCAAGCGATTGCGCGCGCAGCCGCACCTGCTGGCCTGCGACGCGCTGCTCGACCAGGACATCTTCGCCGGCGTGGGCAACATCATCAAGAACGAAGTGCTGTTTCGCATCCGCGTGCATCCGCTGTCCGCCGTCGGCGCCCTGCCCCCGCGCAAGTTGAACGAGTTCGTGCGCGAGGCGCGGCAATACAGCTTCGATTTCTTCGAGTGGAAGAAAGCGTTCGTGCTGCGCAAGCACTGGCTCGCGCATACGAAGCGCACGTGCCCGCGATGCGATATCCCGTTCAGCAAGGGACACCTTGGCAAGACGATGCGCCGCAGCTTCTACTGCGAGAACTGCCAGGTACGGTGGTGATTGAGCTTGTCATGCCGGACCTGATCCGGCATCCAGCGGCTCAGTCTCCCAGAAGTTCCCCGATCGGCTTCAGGTCCTCGACGCGATCGCACACCGCTTTCACGACCATCAGGATGGGAATGCCGAGCAGCAATCCCCACACGCCCCACAGCCAGCCCCAGGCGAGCACGCCGATGAAGACGGTGACGGGGTTCATGCGGCTGGCCTTGCTGGTGAGCCAGGGAACGATCAGGTTGCCCGATATGGTGTGGATGACGAGCGATGCGCCGGCGACCGCCACCGCCATCTCGATCGTGCCGAACTGCATGAAGGCGACAAGCGCGGCCGCGCCCGCAATGACCGCGGACCCGATGTAAGGCACGAGGTTGAGGATGCCGGCGCCGAGCGCCCAGGCGGCCGCATGATTCATGCCCATGGCGAGGAAGGTGAGTCCGGTGACGAGGCCCACCGCCGCGCTCGTGAGCAACTGCACCAGCAGATACCGCTGGATCTGCGCGGTGATCTCGTTCAATGCCTCCACGGTGATCTTCTTCGCCCCGAAGGTGGGGCCGGCGATCTTCACCAGCTTGCGCCGGAAGGTGTCGCCCGAGAGCAGCAGGAAGTACGTGAGGAACGTGACCAGCACCACCTGCCCGATCACGCTCATGAGACCGATCGTGCCGCTCCAGAGGTGATCGCGAATGTTGAACCGCGATTTCTCGATGATCACGCGCTGCACGCCGCGTTGCGCCTGCGTTGTCGGGCCCGCTTCTTCCGCGGCCTGTTCGAGCTGCGCCGCCGCCTTCTGCACGGTGCCGAGCGGCGTCTCCTTGTGCCCCGCACGGGCGCGCACGGCGTCGCGCAGCTTCACGGCGGCGTCGGGCAGCGAATTGAGCAACTGCGAGGTGTCGTCGCTGAACGAATAGACGCTCCCGCCGGCCAGGCCCAACAGGCCCAGGATGAGCACGCCCGCGCTGAGCGTGCGCGGGATGCGCCAGCGCTGCGCCGCATCCACCAGCGGCGAAAGCGCGTAGCTGAACATCAGCCCGAGCATCAGCGGAATGAAAAAGGGGCTCGCCCAGCGCAAGGTCGCGAGCACCGCGATGGTCGCGAGCACCGCGAGGGAAACGCTGCGCACGTCGACCGGCATGTGCAGCAGCACGCGGGAGACTTCCTCCTCGCCGGTCGGCTGGGGCGATTCCACCGGCGCAGGCGCCTGGGCCTCGACCGGATTGCCTTGCGGCACTGGCGCCGATGGCGACCCGGAAATGGAATTGTCTTCAGGATTCAGGATGGCTCTCCACGACTGCGAGTCCCTGGAACCCGGGGTTTACTCTTGATTTCCGCTGCCTCAACTGGAAATGGCTTCGCGCACCGCGCTGAGCTGGCGCCGCGACACCGCGAGCAATTCGTCCACACCGTTCAGGCGGACGGCCCAGCCTTCGCCCTCCTCGGGATCGAAATGCTTTTCCAGCGCGCGAACCGAGCGGCGCGCAACCAGCGCATTGCGATGCACGCGCAGGAAACGACCCGCATGTCGCTCTTCCAGCTCGCTCAACGACGCATCCAGAATATAGCTTCTGCCGGCCGTGCGCACGGTAACGTACTTCAGTTCCGCCTTGAAATAAAGCACTTCGTCCAGCGGCACGCGCTCGGTGCGGCCGCGGTCCTGGATGAGCAGGACTTCAGGCGCGGCCGGGCCGCCGGCCTGGGCCTGAACCTGTCGATCCACTTTCTGCAAAGCGACTTGCAAGCGCTCCAGGCGAACCGGCTTGGTGAGGTAGTCGACCGCCTCCAGCTCGAACGCGGAAACGGCGTGTTCCGCGTGGGCCGTGACGAACACCACGGCAGGCGGCTTGGGCATGGTGCTCAGGACTCGCGCGAGCGCCAGCCCGTCGGCGCCGGGCATTCGGATATCCAGCAGCACCGCATCGAGCGGGAGGCGGCGGATGAGGTCCATCGCCTGCGTGGCGTTGCCGGCCTCGCCTGCAACGATCGCGCCGGGCGCGTTGCAATCGCCCAGCAGGGTGCGCAGGCGCAATCGGGCCAAAGGTTCGTCGTCGACAACCAGCACTTGCAAAGTCATGCGAACACCCCCGAGAGCCGCGCGATTCACGCGGGAACTTCCATCCTCACCTGATAGACCCCATCTTTCAGGACAGCCTGGAACTGCCCCTCGACATCATGCAGCAGGCGCAGCCGGTTTCTTACATTGTCTTGCGCCAAGCCATGGCCCGCACGGCCCTGCCCCCCCGGCACGGTATTGGTCACCTTGATGACCACCGTGCCGCCGCGCAGCTTCGTGCTCACCTTCACTTCCGCGCCACTGGCGCTCGGCTCCACGCCATGCTTGACGGCATTCTCCACGAGCGGCTGCAGGAAGAGTGGCGGCACCTTCGCGCCGCCGGCGGCGGGGTCCAGCGACCACTCGATGCGAAGGCGCTCGCCGAACCGGACCTGCTCGATGTCCAGGTAGCGGCGGGCCAGCGTGATCTCTTCGGCGAGCGTCACGGATTCGCCAGGGTCGACCAGTGCATGGCGGAACAGCTCGCTCAGGTCTTCGAGCAGGGTTTCGGCGCGGGCGGGGTCCTCACGCACCAGTGCGATGGCGCCGTTGAGCGTGTTGAAGAGAAAGTGCGGCCGGATGCGCGCCTGCAGCTCGGCGAGGCGGGCCGCCGTGTCGGCCGGCATGCGCCCCTTGGCCCTCAGCACCAGGGCGGCCACCAGCGCGGCGGCGAGCAAGGCGCCGGAACAGGCCGAGGCGATCCAGGGCGTGGCGGCGGCGAAACCGACCAGCGCCATCAACGCGCACCCGTAAAGGCCGGCGAGCGCGCCCAAGGCCATGCCGAACACCTGCTGAGTGACCGGCGAGCGGCGGGCCAGGAATTTCTTCAGGCTGCATCCGACGATGAGCCATGCCAGCGTGGCGGGCAGCGCGGCGCCGCTCAGGACGGAGACGCGCAGCAACCAGTCGGAGACGCCGCTGGCGCCGAACATCGCCCCGACGGACATCACGATCTCGACGAACAGCACGGCGCGAAGGACGACGCCCACGTGGCACGCGTCGAAGACGAGCGCCTGCGCCGGGGCCGCCGCCGGCATGGCCGGGGCGGGCCCATCGTGGAACGCCGATAAAATTTGGGAATCCTTCATCGAGAACGGTTGCCTTCGGCCCGATTATTGGTGATCCTTGCCGCAACACCCCCGGGTCGAACCAGAAGGCGCGACCCCCATCCTTTCCTATGAGCCAACTCGATCAAAAATCCCAGGCCTGGTCGGCCCTGTTCTCCCAGCCCATGAGCGAGCTGGTGAAGCGCTACACCGCCAGCGTGGATTTCGACCAACGCCTCTGGCAGGCGGACATCCAGGGCTCGCTCGCGCACGCCGACATGCTGGCCACGCAGAAGATCATCTCGCAGCAGGACCTGGAGGCTATCCGCAAAGGCATGGCCCAGATCACGCAGGAGATCGAAGCCGGCAAATTCGAGTGGAAGCTGGACCTGGAGGACGTGCACCTGAACATCGAGGCGCGCCTCACGCAACTCGCCGGTGATGCGGGCAAGCGCCTGCACACCGGCCGCAGCCGCAACGACCAGGTCGCCACCGATGTGCGCCTGTGGCTGCGCGGCGAGATCGATTTGATCCTCGCGCTGCTGGTGGAACTGCAAAAGGCGTTGGTGGAAATCGCCGACAAGAACGTCGAGGTGATCCTGCCCGGCTTCACGCATCTGCAGGTGGCACAGCCGGTGAGCTTCGGCCACCACATGCTGGCGTACGTGGAGATGTTCGCGCGCGACGCGGAGCGCCTTGCCGATGTGCGCAAGCGTGTGAACCGCCTGCCGCTGGGCGCGGCCGCGCTGGCCGGCACGACCTACCCGCTCGATCGCGAGCACGTCATGCGCGCGCTTGAGATGGAGGAGATCTGCCAGAACTCGATCGACGCCGTGAGCGACCGGGACTTCGCCGTGGAGTTCTGCGGCGCCGCGACGCTTGCGATGCTGCACATCAGCCGGCTCTCGGAAGAGCTCGTCATCTGGATGAACCAGAACTTCGGATTCATCGATTTGCCGGACCGCTTCTGCACCGGCTCGTCGATCATGCCGCAGAAGAAGAACCCGGATGTCCCCGAGCTCGCACGCGGGAAGGCGGGGCGCGTCGTCGGCCACCTCATGGGCCTGATCACGCTGATCAAGGGCCAGCCGCTGGCCTACAACAAGGACAACCAGGAAGACAAGGAGCCGCTCTTCGACACGGTGGACACGCTCAAGGACACGCTGCGCATCTTCGCGGAGCTTGTCGCGGGCATCGAGGTGAAGCCGGAAGCGATGGAGAAGGCGGCGCTCAAGGGCTACGCCACCGCGACCGACCTTGCCGATTACCTCGTGAAGAAGGGCCTGCCGTTCCGCGATGCGCACGAGACGGTGGCGCATGCGGTGAAGGCGGCGATTTCACACCAGGTGGATTTGTCGGAACTGCCGCTGGCGGTGTTGCAGCAGTTCAATGCGGCGATCGAGAAGGACGTGTACGACGTGCTGTCGCTGCGCGGCTCGCTCAATGCGCGCAATGTGGTGGGCGGGACGGCGCCTTCGCAGGTGCGCGCGCAGGTGGCGCGGCATCGCGCTCGCCTCGCATAACAGCTGTCATGCCGGGCTCGACCCGGGATCCAGGTTTTCGCTTTCCCGCCCACGCTTATCCGCACGGGCAGTTCCGCGCTGAGCAAATTTCGGCGCCTCGTCAAAATTCTTCAGGCGGCCGCATCCGGGAAGTCGATACGATTCCGGGGCCAACGAGGAGACAAGCAGTGCCAGTCATCACCAACATCGAAGACCTGCGCGTGCTCGCGCAACGCCGCGTGCCGCGCATGTTCTACGACTACGCCGACTCCGGCTCGTGGACCGAGAGCACCTACCGCGCGAACGAAGCGGATTTCGAGCGCATCCTCTTGCGCCAGCGCGTGGCGGTGAATATGGAGAACCGCAGCACCCGCACGACCATGATCGGACAGGATGTCGCGATGCCCGTCGCGATCGCGCCCACCGGCCTCACGGGCATGCAGCACGCGGACGGCGAAATCCTCGCGGCGCGAGCGGCGAAGAAGATGGGCATTCCCTTCACGCTCTCCACGATGAGCATCTGCTCGATCGAGGACGTCGCCAAGGGTACGGACAACCACCCTTTCTGGTTCCAGCTGTACGTGATGAAGGACCGCAAGTTCATCGAAAGCCTGATCGACCGCGCGAAAGCGGCCGGGTGCTCGGCGCTGGTGCTGACGCTCGATTTGCAGATCCTCGGTCAGCGCCACAAGGACATCAAGAACGGTCTCTCCGCGCCGCCGAAGCTCACCATCCCCAACATCCTCAACATGATGACGAAGCCGCGCTGGTGCATGGGCATGCTCGGCACGCCGCGCCGGCATTTCGGCAACATCGTGGGCCACGTCAAGGGCGTGGAGAACATGGGCTCGCTCTCGGAATGGACGGCCAAGCAGTTCGATCCGGCGCTGTCCTGGAACGACGTCGAGTGGATCAAGAAGCGCTGGGGCGGCAAGCTGATCCTGAAGGGCGTGCAGGACACGGAGGACGCGATCCTCGCCGCCGAGAGCGGCGCCGATGCGGTCATCGTCTCCAACCACGGCGGACGGCAGCTCGATGGCGCGCCCTCCTCCATCTCCGCGCTGCCCGACATCGTGGAGGCCGTCGGCCATCGCATGGAAGTACACATGGACGGCGGCATCCGCTCCGGCCAGCACGTGCTGAAGGCCGTGGCGCTCGGCGCGAAGGGAACCTACATCGGCCGCGCGATGCTGTACGGCCTGGGCGCGATGGGCCAGGAAGGCGTGGAGCGCGCGCTGGAGATCATCCGCAACGAGCTCGATCTCTCCATGGCATTCTGCGGCCGCACCCGCATTGAGCGGGTCGACAAAGGCATCCTGCTGCCGGGAACGTACTGATGAGGGGCCGCTGCCTGCCCGGCTAAACTGCCGCTGATCAACCAGGGGCAGTAGCATGGACAAGGCGCAGGCCGAAGAGCTTTTCCAACGGGCGGTCGATCACCAGCAGGCCGGCCGTCTCGATGATGCCCAGGCCGACTACGAGCGCATCCTGGCGGAGTACCCCGGCTACTCGCACGTGCCCCACCTCCTGGGCGCAATCATGGGCCAGCGCGGCGACTGGTTCCACGCGCGCCGGCTGATCGAGTTCCACCTGGTCAAGCATCCGCAGGACGCCGATGCGCTGGCCAACCTGGCCTGGGCCCTCTTCAATCTCGGCTTGCATGACCGCGTGCTCGAGCGCTGCGAACAGGCGCTCGCGCTGGACGAGAAGCATCCGCGCGCATGGTTCACGCGCGGCCTCGCCTTTCATCAGCTGCGACGATTCGAAGAAGCGGTCGCCGCCTACGACCATGCGCTCGCGCTGCGGCCCGACCTCGCCGAGGCGATGAATCACCGCGGCCGCTCGCTGCACGTGCTGGAGCGCTACGCCGACGCGGTGGCTTCATACGATGCCGCCATCGCGCTTCTGCCTGCCTTCGCCGATGCGCACAACAACCGCGGTTCGGCCCTCACGATGCTGGGACGCCACGACGAAGCGATGGCCAGTTTCGAGCAGGCGCTGCGGCTGGACTCGCGCTTTCCGGAGGCGTATTTCAACTACGGCCTGGGACTGCAGAACGCGAAACGATTCGAAGAAGCCCTGCAGGCCTTCGAGATGGCGCTGCACCTGCGGCCCGCCTACCCGGAGGCCTTGCTGCACCGCGCGCACATGCTGCTGCGCCTCTCCCGCACGCCGCATCTCGCGCTCGCCACCCTGGACCGCGCCCTCGCGCTGCGGCCGGATTACTTCGAGGCGCTGGATGGCAGCGCCAGCGTGCTCGGGCAACTCGACCAATACGCCGAAGCGCTGGAAACCTACGATCGCGTCATCGCGATGCGTCCCGGCGTCGCCGAGGCGCATCACAACCGCGGGCATGCGCTGCGTGAGCTCGGCCGCATGGACGAAGCCGTGGAGGCATATCGCGAGGCGTTGCGCCTGGGCGGCAATGCGCATGGCGGGCAGTTCGTGCTGGCGGCCATGGGCGCCGGCGACGCGCCGCCGATCGCGCCGCAGGACTTCATCGTGAGCCTGTTCGATCGCTACTCCAGCCGCTTCGACGACCACCTCGTGAATGGCCTCGGCTACCAAGCGCATGAAGTTCTTTGCAAGGCGATCCTGAAGCTACAGCCGCAAGGCGCTTTCGACATCGCGGACCTGGGTTGCGGCACCGGCCTGTGCGCGCCACTGCTTGCGCCGGTGGCACGCAGCATGACCGGCGTCGATCTCGCCCCGCGCATGCTGGACAAGGCGCGCGAGCGCGGCATCTACACCACGCTGGTGGAGGACGACGTGGCGTCGTTCCTGCGCAAGAGCGCGCCGCAGTCCTTCGACATGCTCGTCTCCACCGATGTCTTCATCTACATCGGCGACCTCACGGAAGTGTTCACGGGAGCCCGCCAGGCGATCCGCGCGGGGGGACTGTTCGGTTTTTCGATCGAGACGAGCGCGGATGCGGATTTCGAGCTGCGCGCCTCGCGGCGTTACGCGCAGTCGCTCGCCTACATCCGGCGGCTTGCAGCGCAGAACAGTTTTGAAGTTCTGGTCGAGGAGCCGTGCACGCTGCGCAAGGAAGGCGGCAAGGACATGGCGGGCCACATCATCGTGCTGCGCGCGGGCTGAACGCTCGCGGCCTTGTTTTCAAGGCTTCGCGCAGTCGCAGACTTCGCCGCCCTTGTCGAAGACGATGCGCCACTGCCCCGGCGCTTCCAGGCGCCAGATCGACGAGAAGCGCCCGATCAACTTGCCCTTCGGATCGAGAACCGGCCCCGCGCTGAGCGCGAGGTTGCCCGCATCCAGCACTTCGACTTCCTCCGGTGTCCACGAGAAAGGCGCGTCGGGCTTCTGGTAGAAGCGCGACCAGAATTCCACCACCGCCTTCTTGCCGTGGAGCGGCGTCGGGCCGGAGAAAAACACCGTGTCATCCGCGACGAAGCTTGCAAAGGCGCGCAGGTCGCGATCCGCCATGGATTTCGCGAACGCCTTCTCGACGGCGACGACCTGCTGCTTCGCTTCGTCACGCGACATGGTCGGAACCATGGGGCGAGTGGCACACGCCAAGAGCGCGAGGGCGGTCGCACAGGCGAGAAGCAGCTTCATCATCGCGGCGTCCTTCGCGAGGAATCATCGCCCGCCGGCGGGACGCGCCGGCACGGTCTTGAGAAAGGCGTAGACGGCTTCGGCATCGACGTCGCTCAACTTTCCGAGCGATTCGAAAGGCATGACCTTGATCGCTGACCCGTCGGGCCGCTTGCCGCTGCGCAGCATCGCGACGAATGCAGTCGGCGTTGGATAACGCGACAACACACTGCCTTCGCCGGGCGTGATGTTCGCCGCCGCCGGCCAATCGGGCGGGCCGCCCGGAATCTTGCCGCCGGACAGATGCTCGCCGTGGCAGCCGATGCACATGTTGGCCACATACGCGCCGTGCTTCACGTTGACGCCGGCCTCGACCGGTTGCGCGGGTGGTAGCGAATGATCGATCCTGGCGGCGGCATCCTTGATCGCTCCGAACCCGTAGAGGATTCGAACCGGCGGCGGGAAGTCCAGTATCGCCTTCGCGCCCTTGCCGGGCGGCAGCTGGCGAACATAGGAGACCAGGGCGGCGAGGTCCTGGTCGGTGAAGCGGTTGTAGTCCTCGCTCGGCATGATCATCGCGGCCGTGCCGTCGGGCTTGACGCCGTGGCGGATCGTGCGGACCCAGTCCTCGGGCTTGTACGCCTTGGTCTGCCCGCCGGACGTGATGTCCGGCCCCGCGAACTTCAGGCCCTTTCCGTCCTCCGCGAAAGTGCGCCCGCCGCCATTGGCGCCGTGGCAGTCCACGCAGCCGCGCGATTCGAACAGATATTTGCCTGGGCGTCGCTGGTGAACGCCACGGGCGCCACCTTGATATCGATCTTGCGAGCCATCTTGCTGTCGGCCATCTGCCAGCCGATGAAGGCCCCGACCGCCGCCACCACGACCAGGGCGCCCACCACGCCCAAGGTCCATTTCAGAAACTTCTTCATGTTGTGTTCTCCTTCCAGCCCGCGATTCTAGAAAGCATTTCAGGAAACTGTCAGTGAGGAATTTCACCCGGATCGCGAGGCGCGGTCAAGGACGCAAATTCGGGACGCAAAATCGGGGGCATGAAGTTGCGCCGCATCGCCCACCTGGACATGGACGCGTTTTTCGCCTCGGTCGAGTTGCTGCGGTACCCGCAGCTGAAGGGGCTCGCCGTGGTCATCGGCGGCGGCAGGCGCCGCGTGGACGAGATGATCCGCGAGCGCTACGAAGGCCTGCCGCTCTCGGAGATCCCCGCGTCCGCCTTCCCGCTGCTCAAGGACTATGCGGGCCGCGGCGTCATCACCACGGCTACTTACGCCGCGCGCCAGTTCGGCGTGGGCTCGGCGATGGGGATGATGAAAGCCGCGAAGCTGGCGCCGCATGCGATCGTGCTGCCCGTGGACTTCGAGGAGGTGCGCAAGTACTCGCGCATGTTCAAGAGCACGATCGCCGAGATCGCGCCCGTGGTGCAGGACCGCGGCGTCGACGAGGTCTACATCGATTTCACCGATGTGCCCGGGGGCCAGCGCGAGGGCGGACGCGTGCTCGCGCGACTGATCCAGAAATCCATCTTCGACAAGAGCGGCCTCACCTGCTCGATCGGCGTGGCGCCGAACAAGCTGATCGCCAAGATGGCGAGCGAATTCAACAAGCCCAACGGCATCTCGATCGTCTACGAGGAGGACGTGCAGACGACGATCTGGCCGCTGCCCGTGCGCAAGATCAACGGCATCGGGCCCAAGGCCGAGGTGAAGCTGCACAAGCTGCACCTGCACACCATCGGCGACATCGCGGCGCAGAATCCGCAATGGCTGATTGACAACTTCGGCAAGGCCTACGGCGCGTGGATGCACGAGGCCTCGTGGGGCCGCGACGACCGGCCGGTGGAGACGTCGAGCGAGCCGGTCTCCATGAGCCGCGAGACGACGTTCGACCGCGACCTGCACGCCGTGCGCGACCGCGCGGAGCTGGGTTCGATCTTCACCGAGCTGTGCCAACAGGTCGCGAGCGACCTCAAGCGCAAGGGCTACGTGGGCAAGACGATCGGCATCAAGCTGCGCTACGACGATTTCAGGATCGCGACGCGCGACCAGACCATCGAGCGCTTCACCGATGATGCGGTGACGATCCGCAAGACGGCGGGGCTGTGCCTCAAGCGAGTGCCGCTCGATCGCAGATTGCGGCTTCTCGGCGTGCGCGTGGGCAAGCTCGCGAAGGCCGACTCGCCCGAGGCGCAGGGCTTGCCCGTGGCGGAACACGTGGCGCGTGAAACCGAAGCGCCGTACGCGGGGACGCTCGACCTGTTCTAGCCCAGCAGGATTTCGTCCTGGTGGTTCGCGATGTGCAGGTTGTGGGCCAGCGCGAATTCAGGCTTGCTCAGCGCGCCGTACGCGAAATGCGGCCTCAATGGGCCTCCGTAGGCATTGAAGCGCGTGATCGCGTGACGCAGTCGCTGAGCGCCGGGCTTCCAGTCCGAACCCGCAGCGAGCGCCGGCGCCCCAGGGATCGGTTCGGCCAGCCCATGGCTCATGGACCCGCGCCACTTGAAATACTTGAACGCCATGTTGCCGGCCGTGCTCTGGAAGAGCGCGCTCTTCGGCTGGGGAAAGCCGTCCATGCTCATCTCGATGCTCTGTGCGAGGTGTTCGAGCACGGCGCCCAGCGGCCATGCGCCCACCGCCCGGGCGGCCTTCGCCTTCTCGAGCCGGTCCAGCCAGCGCAGGGATTCGTCGAGCGTTTGCACTGCGGGCAAGTCGGCCATGGCGGTACCTCCAAAGGCGATGGAAGGGAATGCGAACACGAACGCGCGGCGTTTCACCGCCCGGATGGTAAGGCGCTGCCGCGCTTGACGCCACCTTACCGTGAACTTACAGTGTTCTTACGCGTAACTTACAGAATAGCTCACCTTCGAAATCTGCCCATGACGCTCGACGAACTCCAACGGATCAAGAAGTGGCACGTCGCCCACCGCAATGACCACCCCGTCGAGTACCACCTCTGGGACATGATGCTGACGCTCTGGGTCATGGGCTGGGTGGGCTGGGTGCCCGCGTTCGCGATCCATGCCCTGTGGCTCATCCCGCTGTGCTTTCTGGCCGTCTCCGCGCCGGGGCTCTATGTCTCCTGGCGAAGCAGTGCCCATCGCGCGCGCAAGGTGCGTTGCGACTGGATTCGCAACTGATTCTTCCGGCTGTCCCGCACTTTGCAGGTACCGCGCATGCCGCGAGCTACAGTGCGCGCATTCCCACCGCCAAGGACTGCCATGGAATGCTTCGCGCTGACGCTCGAGGACCACGTCGCCCATCTCGTCTTGAACCGCCCCGCAGCGATGAACACGATGGATCCGCGCTTCTGGCGCGAGCTCGACGAGGTGCTCGCCGCGCTGCACCGCGAGGGCCGGGCCCGGGTGCTCGTGATCTCTTCGACTGGCAAGCATTTCAGCGCCGGCATGGACCTCGCCACCTTTGGCGGCGCGATCGCGATGGACGACCGCACGCCCGAGGGCCGCGCCGCCATCTACGACCTGCTGACCGACATGCAAACGACCTTCACGCGGCTGGAGACGATGCGCATTCCCGTGATCGCTGCGATTCAGGGCGGCTGTATCGGCGGCGCGGTGGACATGGTGACAGCCTGCTGCATCCGCTACGCGACGGCCGATGCCTTCTTCTGCATCCAGGAGATCAACATCGGCATGGTGGCGGACGTGGGCACGCTTCAGCGTTTACCCAAGCTGGTGCCGCTCGGCGTCGTCAAGGAACTCGCGTACACGGGCCGCCGGCTGGGCGTGCAGAAGGCGCTCGGCTACGGGCTTGTGAACGAGGTATTCGACACGCAACCCGCGATGCTCGAAGCGGCGATGCAATGCGCCCGTGAAATCGCGGCCAAGCCACCCGTGGCCATCTGGGGTACGAAGCAGGTGATCCACTACACGCGCGACCACTCGGTCGATGACTCGCTCAAGCAGATGGGCTGGGTGCAAGGCGCGATCTGGAGCAATGCGCATGTGCGCGAATCCGTGACCGCGATGAAGGACAAGCGCGCGGGCGATTTCCCCGACCTGCCGGGGCTCGCATCGTTCCGGGAGATGTAGGGCTACTGCCGCGCGGTCCGCACGTTCGCCGGCACCGCCATCGGATGGCTGGTGCGAAACGGGTTGATGTCCAGCCCGCCGCGCCGCGTGTAGCGCGCATACACCGCGAGCTTCACCGGTTTGCAGCGCGACTGGATGTCCACGAAAATCCGTTCCACACACTGCTCGTGGAATTCGTTGTGGTTGCGAAAGCTCACCAGGTACCTGAGCAGCCCGCCCTGGTCGATCTGCGGTCCGCTGTAGCGGATCTGCACACTGCCCCAGTCAGGCTGGCCCGTCACCAGGCAATTGCTTTTCAGCAGATTGCTGGTCAGCACCTCCTGCACCGGTTTCTCGTCGAACGCGGCCGTGAGAAGCGCCGGGTCGGGCGTGTACTGCGTGCACTCGATATCGAGGCGGTCCAGGTTCACGCCGTCGAGTTCATGCACCGGCTCGCGGTCGAACTGGTCGGGCGTGAGGATTCGCACGCCCACCGAGGATTGCGAAGGCGCGCCGCGCCACGCGGCCTCGCTCACATCGGCGCGGATGCGATCACGCACCTCGTCGGCCGAAGCGAACGAGGTGTTGGTGAAGCTGTTGAGGTACAACTTGAACGACTTGCTCTCGATGATGTTGGGCGTTTCGCAAGGCACCGTGAAATGCGCAATGGCGACTTGCGGCTTGCCGCGCGGGGTGAGCCAACTCAGCTCGAACGCCGTCCACAGGTCCGCGCCGAAGAACGGCATCGCGGCGTGCAGGCCGAGTTCCGCGCGCTTGGGCTGCCGCGAGATCGGGAACAGCAGCGACGCGTCGTAATGATCGACGTACGGCGCCGGCTTGCCCAGCAAGGACTGCTCGGGCGTGCTCATCGCGCAGCCCCCGCAAGATGGGGAACGAGCGGCTCCAGCAGGCGCTGCACGACACCGGGCGGAAGGTCGTGGCCCATGCCATCGATACCCAGGAAGCGCGAACCGGGAATGCGCCGGGCGGTGTCCTGCCCGCAAACGAACGGCACCAGCGGATCGGCCTTGCCGTGCAGCACGAGCGTGCGCGCCTGGATGCGTGCCAGTTCACCGGCACGACGTGCATCCGCCGCGACGGCCGCCATCTGCCGCATGGTGCCGGCGGGATGGAAACTTCGCCGCGTCGCGAGGAGCACGCGTTCGCGCAGCGCCGATTCGTCGAGCGGATAGGCCGGGCTGCCGATCACGCGGAACAGCCGCACATAGTGGTCGACGATGGCCTCTTCACCCGTCCCCTTTGGGCGGGAGAGCAGCGCGCGCAACACGGTGCCGCTCGGGCCGGGCAAGCCTCGCGCGCCGCTCGAACTCATGATGCTGGTGAGACTGGCGACGCGCTCGGGAGCCGCCAGCGCAACGCGCTGCGCGATCATCCCGCCCATGCTCACGCCAACGACATGCGCGCTCGCGATGCCCAACGCGTCGAGCACGCCGAGTGTGTCCGCCGCCATGTCCTGCAGGCTGTAAGGCGCGCGCACCGGCATGCCGATGCGGAACTTGAAGCTCTCCCACAGCAGGTTGGGGATGCCGAGCTGATCGAAATGCTGCGACAGCCCCACGTCACGATTGTCGAACCGCACGACGCGGAATCCCTCCTCCTGCAACGCCTGCACGAAAGCGGGGGGCCATGCGATCAACTGCATCCCCAGGCCCATGATGAGGAGGACAACCGGGCGTCCAACCTGCGAACCGTCCGCCCCGGTGTCCTCCACTTCGATGTCTATGCCGTTGGCCCTGACTCTCACGCGCGCGCCTTCACTCGAAACGCCGTTCGCGCAGCCATTTGGTCGCGATCCACTTCTCGCCGGCGAGGACGGGCGAGCCGCCGTGCAGCGTCTTGGTCGTGGGATGCGGGCGTTCGTAGCTGAAGAAAACGGCATTGCCGCGCTTGGGCGCGACTTCGAGGTGCACGTCCGGGAACGTGGTGCCGCCGCCCTTTTCGGGCTCGCCGAGGTACATCACGATCGTCGCGACGCGCTGGCCGCCGCGCTTGAGGATGGTGGGCGTGCCCGGCTCCTTGGGATCGAAATAATCGTAATGCGGCTTGTATTCCGTGCCCGGCCGGTAATGCAGCACCTGCAGGCCTTCGCCGTTTTCCTCGGGCCACTGGACCAGGCGCGCGATTCGCGATTCGATACGCCGCACGATGTCGTTCTCCCCTCGCTGGAAGAACATGCCGTTGCTGGTGCGGTCGGCGTTGACTTCTTCGCCGCCGGTCTTGATCGACACCGTGAGCGAGCGAGCGAGGCGCGGCTTGGCGAGTTCGATCAGTTCCTCGCACTCCTCGTCCGAGAGCAGCCCGCCGAACACGATGACGCGCGGGCTGACCATTGATTGCAGGATGCAGACCTGGCGGTCGCCGGCGTCCACATACAGCGGCGACTCGTCCAGTGGCGGCTCGGGCACCTTCACGCCGGCGGGCAGACCTTGCTGCACCGCCTGCTCTTCGAGGTGGCCGCGCAACGTCGATTCCATCGCCTGGACGGCGACATCCTCGTTCCAGCCGGAAGCGAGCATGGACTTGAGCACGACGTCCGCCGCGTGCCCGGCCTGCGCCTGCTCGACGATCCATTGCCGCAATTGCGGGGTGATCTGCTGGGTCTGGGTGGTACTCATGGGTGGTTCGATTTTGCGCCGGGCGCGATGTTCCCGGGCGTGGGATTTTCCCGGTTCAGCCGCGCCATGCCCGGCCCAGGCCCCATTGGCACGTGGCGATGGCGACCACCAGTGCCGCATAGGTGGCCATCTTCCCGTCGACGCCGAAGTGCCACAGGCCGGTCGCCAGCACGGCCATGCCAACTATGGAATTGATAGCAGTATCGCTCCACCACGCGCGGGCCACAGCCTGCCTCGGCAGCACAAGGCGCGCGCCGAGCGCAACCAGCAGCGCGACAGCCAGGGCGGGTGCGGCGAATCCGAGTGCGTGAAGGATGAGGTCCAAGGGGCCCATGATGGGGGTTTGATGCGGGTCAACAGCGATGCGAGCCCGCAAATTTTATAATCCCATCCATGGCAGTCTGGGCTTTGGGCATCAATCACACGACCGCGCCGCTGGATATGCGCGGCCGCTTCGCCTATGCCATCGACCAGATCGAGCCCACATTGAACGCCTTGCGCGCTTCGCTTTCGCGCCGACCGGAGGCCGCGATCCTCTCGACTTGCAACCGCACCGAGATCTATTGCGCGGGCGACCAGGGCGACATGGACCATACGCTGGCCTGGCTCGCGAACTCGGGCGGCGTCTCGCCTTCCGTGCTTCGCTCGCATGCCTACACATTGCACGACGGCATGGCGGCGCGCCATGCGTTCCGCGTCGCGAGCGGTCTCGATTCGATGGTGCTGGGCGAGGCGCAGATCCTCGGCCAGATGAAGGACGCGGTGCGCATGGCCGAACAGGCCGGCGCGCTGGGCACCACGCTCAACCAGTTGTTCCAGCGCTCGTTCGCGGTCGCCAAGGAAGTTCGCACTTCCACCGAAGTCGGCGCGCATTCGATCAGCATGGCCGCCGCGGCCGTCCGCCTGGCCTCGCAACTGTTCGAGGATCTCGGCAAGATCCGGGTGCTGTTCGTCGGCGCCGGAGAAATGATCGAGCTTGCGGCCACGCACTTCGCGGCGCGCAATCCCAAGGGCATCGCCATCGCGAACCGCACGCTGGAACGCGGTGAGCGGCTGGCTTCCCGCTTCGGCGGCGAGGTGATGCGTCTGGCCGACCTGCCCTCGCGGCTGCACGAGTTCGACGCGGTGATCAGCTCCACCGCCAGCACGCTGCCGATCATCGGGCTGGGCGCCGTGGAGCGCGCACTGAAAGCGCGCAAGCACCGGCCGATGTTCATGGTCGACCTCGCCGTTCCGCGCGACATCGAGCCCGAGGTCAAGGACCTGGAGGATGTGTACCTGTACACCGTCGACGACCTGGCGAGCGTGGTGCAGACGGGGCAAGCCAATCGGCAGGCCGCGGTGGCGCAGGCCGAGGCCATCATCGACGCGGGCGTGCAGAGTTTTCTGCACTGGATGGACCAGCGCGGCAGCGTTCCGCTGATCCAGCAGCTCAACGCGCAGGCCGAGGAATGGCGCGCATTGGAGCTGGCACGGGCGCGCAAGATGATCGCGCGGGGCGAGAACGTCGATGCGGTGATGGAAGCCCTGTCGAAGGGCTTGACGCAAAAGATGCTTCACGGCGCGATGGCCGAACTGCACACCGGTGACGCCGCATCGCGCGAGCGCGCGACTTCGGCGATCCAGCACTTCTTCCTGCGCAAAGAGCGTTAGCTGGGCTGCGACGGGTCCCCGGCTGTCATGCCGGGCTCGACCCGGCATCCATGACCCCGCATTGGATTGCGGATCAGGTCCGCAATGACAGCCCCTGGAATCACCCGCCTCGCCCATGAAAACCTATCTCCGCCAGCAACTCGAGCGCTACCCCATCCGCCTGCAGGAACTCGATTTCTTCCTGCAGCAGCCCGACGTGGTGCAGGACATGGATCGCTACCGCGCCCTGACACGCGAGCACACGGAAGTGAGCGAAGTCGCCGGCTTGTTCGAGCGCTTCCTGCAAGGCGAGAGCGCGCTCGTTCAAGCGAAGGAGATGCTCGCGGATGCCGAGATGGCCGAAATGGCGCGCGATGAAGTGGCCGCGCTCGAAACGCAATTGCCCGAACTGGAGGACGAACTCCAGCGCTTGCTGCTGCCCAAGGATCCGGACGACGTCCGCAACACGTTCCTTGAAATCCGCGCGGGCACGGGCGGCGACGAATCGGCGCTCTTCGCGGGCGACCTGCTGCGCATGTACACGCGCTACGCGGAGCGCCAGGGCTGGCGCTGCGAGATCGTCAGCGAGAGCGAGGGCGAAGTCGGCGGCTACAAGGAAGTCGTGATCCGCGTCGTCGGGGACGCCGTGTACGGCAAGCTCAAGTTCGAATCGGGAGGCCACCGCGTGCAGCGCGTGCCCGCGACCGAAACGCAGGGCCGCATCCACACCAGCGCGTGTACCGTCGCGGCGCTGCCGGAGCCGGACGAGGCGCAGGCGGTGCAGATCAACCCGGCCGATTTGCGCATCGACACCTATCGCGCAAGCGGCGCGGGCGGCCAGCACATCAACAAGACCGATTCGGCCGTGCGCATCACCCACTTGCCGACCGGCATCGTCGCCGAATGCCAGGACGACCGCTCGCAGCACCGCAACAAGGCGAAAGCCATGCAGGTGCTAGCGGCGCGCATCAAGGAAAAAGAGCGCAGCGAACGCGCGGCAAAGGAAGCCGCTACACGCAAGGGCCTGATCGGCAGCGGCGACCGCAGCGACCGCATCCGCACCTACAACTTTCCGCAAGGGCGCCTCACGGACCACCGCATCAACCTCACGCTCTACAAGCTGCAGTTCATCATGGACGGCGACCTGGATGAAGTCGTCGCCGGGTTGCTGCTCGCCCGCAAGGCGGAGCAGCTGGAGGAGCTGGAATTCAGTACGGGCGTCCGTGCATGAACATCGCGCAATGCCTTGCGGCCGCAGCTGTGCAAGGCATTGCGCGCATGGACGCGCACTTGCTGCTGTTGCACGCGTTGGGCCGTGCCTCTCACGAGCGGGCCTGGCTGCTCGCGCACGACACCGACCCGCTGGGTGAAGCGCAAGCGGCGGCGTTCGATGCATTCTGTCGCCGCCGCGCCGCGGGCGAGCCCGTGGCGTACATCCTGGGCCGCAAGGAATTTTTCGGCCTGGACTTCTCTGTCGACGCCCGCGTGCTCGTGCCGCGACCGGAGACCGAGGCGCTCGTCGAATGGGCTCTGGAGTTGTTGCCGGTGGACCAACCGGCGCGTGTGGTCGACCTGGGTACGGGCAGCGGCGCCATCGCGCTGGCGATCAAGCAAGCCAGGCTACACGCCACGGTCGAAGCAGTCGATCGCAGCGCAGCGGCGCTGACAGTTGCGCGCACCAACGCACAGGCGCTGGGCCTGGAACTCAGTCTGCGCGAAGCAAGCTGGCTGGACGGCGCGCAGGGGCGCTACGACCTGATCGTCAGCAACCCGCCCTACGTCCGCGAGGACGATCCGCACCTGGACGCCCTGGCGCACGAGCCGCGCTCAGCTCTGGCCGCCGGTAGCGACGGTCTGCGGGACTTGCGGTCCATCGTGGCACAGGCCCCGGCGTTCCTGGCCTCCGGGGCGTGGCTGCTGCTCGAACACGGCTACGACCAGGCCGCTGACGTGAGGGCTCTGCTCGAGGCCGCCGGATTCCAGTGCGTCGCGAGCCGCAGGGACCTCGCGGGCATCGAGCGGTGTTCCGGCGGGAAATGGCTTGAACTGGGATAATCCGTCCCAATGATGTCAGGCACCGTCCTGCAAGGAGAATTTTCATGAGCGACACCCAGCAACGCATCGACCAACTCGTCAAAGGCAGCGAAGTACTGCTGTTCATGAAGGGCAACGCGAGTTTCCCGCAGTGCGGCTTCTCCGGCCGCGCGATCCAGATCCTGAAAGCCTGCGGCGTGGACCCGAAAGCCGTGACCACGGTGAACGTGCTGGAGGACGACGAAATCCGCCAGGGCATCAAGGAATACAGCAACTGGCCGACGATCCCCCAGCTCTACGTCAAGGGCGAGTTCGTCGGCGGCTCGGACATCATGATGGAGATGTACCAGAGCGGCG
>JAZKIF010000186.1:0-10783 GCA_040385005.1 Pseudomonadota bacterium | reverse complement strand
GCATGCTGCTGGACGCGATCCCGAAGATGCACGACACGGGCCGCGCGCGCACGCCAGTTCAAGGCGAAGTGCCGAATCCGCTGAACCCGCCGAGCGGCTGCACGTTCAACCCGCGCTGCCCGCACGCGAACGAGCGTTGCCGCACCGAGCGGCCGAAGCTGCTGGAGATCGCCGGCATCCGAGTGGCCTGCCATGCGGTGGAAGAGGGGCGGATCTAGGAAGAGGCTGTCATGCCGGACTTGATCCGGCATCCATCCCTCGGCGATCGGCCCGCAACGACAGCCTGCTACGCGTAGCGCTTGTTGCGCAAGTTGTTCTTCATCTCGCGCAGCAGCGGCTGCAGCTTGGGCCCGATGCGCAGGGCCACGGCGGTGGCCAGCACGTCGATGATCATCAGGTGAAGCAGGCGCGAGACCATCGGGCTGTAGCGGTCGTAACCCTCGGGGTGGTCCGCCGCGAGATGAATCTGTCCGGCCGCCGCGAGTGGCGAGCCGGTCGCGGTCAGCACGATGGTGGTCACGCCGTTCTTGCGCGCGATGTCGCACGCATCCATCAAATCCCGCGTGCGGCCCGAATTGGAGATCACCACCACGCAGTCCCCCGGGCCGAGCAGCGAGGCGCTCATCACCTGCATGTGGCCGTCGCTGTAGGCGATGGTGTTGACGCCGAGGCGAAAGAACTTGTGCTGCGCGTCCTGCGCGACGATGCCGGAATTGCCGGCGCCGTAGAACTCGATGCGTCGTCCGGTCTTGTGCGTGGCCGCCAGCACTTCCACGGCTTTCTCGATCGCGAACGTGGACGCGTCGTTGCGGTATTTGAGGAATGCGGCGACGGTGTTGTCGATCACCTTCACGAGCACGTCACCGGTCTTGTCGTCGGCGTCCACGCTGCGATGGATGAAGGGCACGCCTTCACTCACGCTGCCCGCCAGCTTCAGCTTGAAATCCGACAGGCCGTCGTAGCCCATGCTGCGGCAAAACCGGATGACGGTCGGCTTGCTGACATGCGCGCGCTCGGCCAGTTCGCCGACCGGCAGATTGGCGAACGAGCGCGGGTCGCCAAGAACAAGGCGGCCGACCCGCTGCTCCGCTGGAGCCAGCGAGGGGAGGGACGCCTTGATGCGATCTAGCACGTGAGACCCGTGGGGGCTAACATTCCTCGCTCCAGCAGTAGCTGTCGCGGGCGATCATGGCGCTGGCCGCGCTTGGCCCCCATGTTCCTGCTGCGTAAGGCCGAGGTCCAGCCGCGTCATTGCGCCAGTGCTCCATGATCGGCTCGACCCAGCGCCAGGCCTCCTCCTGCTCGTCGCTGCGCACGAAGAGGTTCAGGCGGCCATCGATCACGTCCAGCAGCAGCCGCTCGTACGCGCCGACGCGTTCGGCGCCGAAGCGCTTGTCGAAATCCAGGTCGAGGTGCACCGGCTGCAGCGACTGGATGGCGCTCTTGGAAGACGCGCGGTTCTCCTGCCCTTGCGCGAGCAGGTGGAGTTCCAGCCCGTCCTTCGGTTGCAGGTTGATCACCAGCCGGTTCGCTTCGCCGGCCGGCGAGCGGAAGATCGCGTGGGGGGCGGGCCGGAAGTTGACCACGATGTGCGCATCGCGCTCGGCCAGCCGCTTGCCGGTTCGGATGTAGAAGGGCACGCCGGCCCAGCGCCAGTTGGCGATCTCCGCGCGCAAGGCGACAAACGTCTCGGTATTGCTTTGCGGATTCACGCCGGGCTCGTCGCGGTATGCGGGCACGGGCTCACCGCTCACGCGACCCGCCGCGTACTGGCCGCGCACCACGTGCTGCCCGAGCGTTTCCGGCGTCCATGCACGCAGCGAGCGCAGCACCTTCAATTTCTCGTCGCGGATCGCGTCCGCATGCGCATTGATCGGCGGCTCCATCGCGATCGCGCACAGCAGTTGCAGTGCATGGTTCTGCACCATGTCTCGCAGCGCGCCGGTGTTGTCGTAGAACGCGCCGCGCTTCTCGACGCCCAGGTCCTCCGCGATGGTGATCTGGATGTTGGCGATGGTCTCGCGCCGCCACAGCGGCTCGAACAGCGAATTGCCGAAGCGCAGCGCGAACAGGTTCTGCACCGACGGCTTGCCCAGGTAATGGTCGATGCGGAAGATCTGCTTTTCGCTCAGGACGCTGCGCACCGTCTCGTTGATCGCGCGGTTGGATTCGAGGTCATGGCCCAGCGGTTTTTCCAGCACGATGCGCGTGTTGGCGGTGTTGAGACCTGCCGCGGCAAGCTGCTCGCAAGCCACTGTGAAGAGAGAAGGCGCCGTCGCGAGGTACATCACCACCGTGTCGGCGTTGCGCTCCCGCAGCGTCACGGCGAGACGCTGGTAGTCCTCCGGCTTCGACAGGTCCATTCGCAGGAAGTGCAGGAGCGCCGCGAAGCGGTCGAACTCTTCCGGCGACGGGCGTTTGGATAAATCGACCTCGTCGAAACGCGAGTGGATGAGCGCGCGGTACTGCGCGTCGGTGAGGTCGTCGCGCGCGACGCCGATGATGCGGGCGCCGGGCTGCAGCGTGCCATGGCGGAACGCCTGGAACAGCGCGGGCATCAACTTGCGCCACGCGAGGTCGCCGGTGCCGCCGAAGAGTACGAGGTCGAAGCTCATGTTTTTTTTGGCTGTGTGCGATGACAGATGGCACTGTAACTTAGTTTCATCGTGCGATGGATCGACTGGTGTTTCCCCCATGCCGCGCCGTGTGGCTCGGCCGGTATGCTTCAGTCGTAATCCAGTTACGACACGAGGAGACCCCATGAAGAGATTCGTCGCCGCAACGGCGCTGTGCGTCCTGTCGCTCGGCGCCAGTGCGCAAGGCCAGGTCAACATCATCTGCTCGGTGCAGGCCGAGTGGTGCAACATGATTTCAACCGTGTATGCGCGCACGACCGGCGCCAAGGTGAACGTGTCGCTCAAGGGCTCCGGCGAAGCGCTGGCGCAGATCATCGCGGAGAAGGACAACCCCAAGACCGACGTGTGGTTCGGCGGCACGGGCGACCCGCATTTGCAGGCAGCCGAGCAGGGACTCACGCTCGAGTACAAGTCTCCGTCGCTGCCGCAGTTGCACGAGTGGGCGCAGCAACAGGCCAAGCAATCCGGCTACAAGACTGTCGGCATCTACTCGGGCCCGCTGGGCTTCGGCTACAACCCCGAGCTCCTCGCGCGCAAGAAATTGGCTGTGCCGAAGACCTGGGCGGACCTGACCAAGCCCGAGTACAAGGGAGAGATCCAGGTGGCGAACCCTGCGTCGAGCGGCACCGCTTACACGATGATCGCCACGCTGGTCCAGCTCATGGGCGAGGACAAGGCGTACGAGTATTTGAAGAGCTTGCACAAGAACGTGAGCCAGTATTCGCGTTCAGGCACCGGGCCGATCAAGGCCGTGGCGCGCGGCGAGACCGGCATCTCGATCAGCTTCGTGCATGACGGTCCCGGCGAAAAGATGCAGGGCTTTCCGGTCGAGACCATCACGCCGTCGGATGGCACGGGCGCCGAGATCGGCTCCATGAGCATCATCAAGGGGTCGCGCAATCTCGACGCCGCGAAGAAGTTCTACGAATGGGCGCTGACGCCGGCCGCGCAGGAAATGGCAGCTGCCGCAAAGCAGTTCCAGCTGCCCAGCAACAAGGCCGCGAAAGTCGATCCCCGCGTGCCCGAGTTCAAGAAGATCAAGTTCATCAACTACGACTACGCCAAGTACGGCGCGAGCAACGAACGCCGCCGCCTGATCTCGCGCTGGGAGAAGGAAGTGAATTCGCTTCCACGCTGATCGTCCGCGCGCCCTTCCATGACTTCGTCCGCCCTCGACGGTGAACTCGCGCCCGTGATGCATGGCCTCGCGGCAGCGCAGCGCGGATCGCCCAATGCCGCGGCATGGGTGTGGGTGGCGATCGGTGTTCTCGGCTACCTCGCGCTGCCCTGGTACGCGTTGCAGGACGGCAATGGGCTGTTCGCCGTGGGGCGCGTGTTCGGCGCGGACGATGCGGCGAACGGCGTGATGCAAGCGATCATGTATGGACGTGCATGGTTGTTGATCGGCCTCGTGGGCCTCGCCATCGCCGCGGCAGGGGCCATGCGCGCGCCGGGAAAATCCCAAGGCACGTTGCTGCTCCTCGGCGGTGCGCTCGGCGCCATCGGGTTGGCGGCTTCCGGATTCGCCATCGGCGCGAAGGGCTGGAACGGCGAAGCGCTGAACACGCTCTTCGGCGAACTCTCGAAGAACCAGTTCGGCATCGGCTGGGGCGGATTCGTCGCGCTCACGTCGCTGGTGGTGCTCGCATCCTTCGGCATCGCGCGGCGCGGATTTTTCAAGGGCGATCTCTTCATCGCATCGGCGGTCGTGTGCGCCGGCACGCTGATGGCGCTGTTCATCCTCTTTCCCGTGCTCAAGGCGCTGTCGGGCGCGATGCTGGGCGAGGACGGCAAGTTCGCGGCCGGCGCGCTGTGGGAGCGGGTCGCGAGCGAACGCAATTTCGGTCTCGACTGCGTCGTGGGCGGCGTGCGCTGCGGCGTCGCGTGGAACACCTTGTTCCTCGGGCTGCTGACCGCGGCGTCCACTACCGTACTCGGCACGCTGATGGCGCTGATGGCCGAGCGTTCGAGCAAGCGCTACGGGCGCGCGTTGAACGTGATGGCGATGTTGCCCATCATCACGCCGCCGTTCGTCGTCGGCCTCGGCCTGATCCTGCTGTTCGGCCGCGCGGGCATCGTCAACCAGATACTGGAAGCGGTGTTCGGCCTCGCGCCGACGCGCTGGTTCTACGGCTGGTTCGGCGTGTGGATCGCGCAGACCTTCGCGTTCACGCCCATCGCTTTCATGATCATGCGCGGTGTCGTGCAAGGCGTGGCCCCGAGTCTGGAAGAGGCAGCGCAGACCTTGCGCGCCGATCCGCAGCGCACGTTCATGACGATCACGCTGCCGTTGCTCGCGCCGGGCCTGGCCAACGCATTCCTCGTCGGCTTCATCGAGAGCATGGCGGACTTCGGCAACCCGGTCGTGGTCGGCGGGCAGTTCTCGGTGCTGTCCACGGAAATCTTCTTCGCGATCGTCGGCGCGCAATACGACCAGGGCCGCGCGGCTTCGCTCGCGTGGATCCTCACGCTGTTCGCGTTGGGCGTCTTCGCCGTGCAGCGCGCGGTGCTCGGCAAGCAGAACTTCACCACCGTGAGCGGCAAGGGCGACGCGGGCATCGCGATGCCGCTGCCGCCGCGCGTGCGCAGCATCGTCAACGGGGTCGCGCTGCCGTGGATCGCGTTCACGATGCTCGTGTACCTCTTCGCGTTCGCGGGCGGCTTCGTTCAGACCTGGGGGCGCGACTACACGCTCACGCTCAACCACTTCAGGACGGCGTTCGCGCTCGAGTGGGGACAGTTCGGGCTCGTGTGGGCGGGGACGGCGTGGAACTCGTTCTTCACCACGATCAAGCTCGCGGCGATCTCCGCACCGCTTACCGCGACGCTGGGCTTGCTGATCGCGTACCTGCTGGCGCGCACCGAATTCAAGGGCCAGGGTCTCTTCGAATTCTCGGCGCTGCTTGCGTTCGCCATACCAGGCACCGTGCTGGGCGTGAGCTACATCCTCGCCTTCAACGTGCCGCCGTTCGAGCTCACCGGCACCGGGTTGATCATCGTGCTGTGCTTCCTGTTCCGCAACCTCCCGGTGGGCGTGCGAGCGGGCACCGCGGCATTCAAGCAACTGGACAAATCGCTCGACGAAGCGTCGCTGATGCTGCGCGCCACCAGCCTGCAGACGGTGCGCTACGTCGTGCTTCCGTTGCTCAAGCCGGCGCTCGTCGCGGCGCTCGTCTACAGCTTCGTGCGCGCGATCACCACCGTGTCGGCCGTGATCTTCCTGGTGACGGCGGAGAACGAACTCGCCACCACCTACATCATCGGCCGCGTTGGCAATGGCGACTATGGCGTCGCGCTCGCGTACTGCACGGTGCTGATCGTGTTGATGAGCGTCGCGACGGCGTTGATCCAGTTCGTCGTCGGCGAGCGCAAGCTCGGGCGGCGCAAGGCCGCGGCGCCGGCCATCACTTCCACCCAGGGCATGACATGAGCTCGAACGCAGGCATCGAATTCCGGGGCGTCACCAAGCGCTACAGCGCCGACCCCACGGCGCCGCTGGCCGTGAAAGGCATCAGCTTCGAAGTCCAGCGCGGCACGTTGACGACGATCCTCGGGCCATCCGGTTGCGGCAAGACGACGACGCTGCGCATGATCGCCGGGCTGGAATCTCCCACCTCGGGCAGCATCTTTGTCGATGGCAAGGATGTGACCACGCTCGGCCCCGCGGACCGCAACGTGAGCATGATGTTCCAGAGCTATGCGCTCTTCCCGCACATGGACGTCGCGGAGAACGTGATGTATGGGCTTCGCATGTCGGGCATCCCCAAGGCCGCGGCCCGCGCACGCGCGGTCGAGGCGCTGCGCAACGTCGGCCTCGTCGGATTCGATTCGCGCCTGCCGAGTGAACTCTCGGGTGGCCAGCAGCAACGTGTCGCGCTTGCCCGCGCGCTGGTGCTCGAGCCGGCGGTACTGCTGTTCGACGAGCCGCTCTCCAACCTCGATGCTCGCCTGCGCCGCGAGATGCGCGAGGAGATCCGCTCGCTGCAGCAGCGGCTCCAGCTCACGGTGGCGTATGTGACGCACGACCAGAGCGAAGCGCTCGCCGTGAGCGACCAGATCATCGTCATGGACCACGGCGTCATCGCCCAGCGCGGCACGCCGCAGGATCTGTACGAATTCCCTTCCAGCGAATTCGTCGCGGGCTTCATGGGCGAGGCGATGCTGTTCCCCGCGAAAGCCGATGCGGGTGGCACGGTGGCGCTGGGCCCGCTGCGCATCCGTCCGCGCCAGGGCATGGTCGAAGGCGCGGTGAAGGTCGCGGTGCGTCCGGAGGCATGGCACATCGGCCCTCCCGGAACCGGCCTCGATGCGCGACTCGCGAAACTCGCCTACCTGGGCAGCAATTACGAGTACACGTTCGAGACCGAACTCGGTCCGATCTTCGTGGTGTCGTCCGAGCTCGGCCGCGTGCTCGATCTCGGCGCGGACGTCGGGCTGGGACTCGCGGATCACGGCGTTTCGGTGGTGCAGGTTTCCTGAGGTCGGTTCGTCGTGCGTTCGTAACCCGGCGCACACACGCATGAGCTGGCGCGCCGGATAATGGTTCCATGAACCAGCTCGATGCGCTCAAGCAGCACACCACCGTCGTCGCCGACACCGGCGATTTCAGGCAACTCGCGCAATTCCAGCCGCGCGACGCCACAACCAATCCTTCACTCATCCTCAAGGCCGTGCAGAAGGCGGACTATGCGCCGCTGCTGCGCGAGACCGTCGCGAAGTTCAAGGCGAAGCCACTCGATGAACTCATGGACCGCCTGCTCGTGCGGTTCGGCAGCGAGATCCTCTCCATCATCCCGGGCCGTGTCTCGACCGAGGTCGATGCGCGGCTGAGCTTCGACATCGAAGCGAGTTGCGCGCGCGCCGAACGGATCATCGGGCTGTACCGCGCCGAGGGTATCGGTACGGACCGCGTGCTCATCAAGGTCGCGGCGACGTGGGAAGGTATCCAGGCCGCGCGCCGGCTGGAGGAACAAGGCATCCACACCAACCTCACGCTCTTGTTCTCGTTCTGCCAGGCCGTGGCCTGCGGCGATGCGAAAGTACAGCTGATCTCGCCTTTCGTCGGGCGCATCTACGACTGGTACAAAAAGTCGGCGGGTAGCGCGTGGAACGAAGCCGCGAACGCGGGCGCGAATGACCCCGGCGTGAAGTCGGTGCGACAGATCTACGAGTACTACAAGCACTTCGGCATCAAGACCGAAGTGATGGGCGCGAGCTTTCGCAACACCGGGCAGATTCTGGCGCTGGCCGGTTGCGATTTGCTGACCATCAGCCCCGAGCTGCTGGCGCAGCTCGCGACCGCGGACGGCGAGGTGCCTCGCGCGCTCGATCCGACGCACGCGAAGACCATGGAACTCGACGCCGCGCATCACGACGAGGCTTCGTTCCGCTTTGCGTTGAACGAAGACGCGATGGCCACCGAGAAGCTCGCCGAAGGCATTCGCGCCTTCGCGGCGGACGCGGTGAAACTCGATACGTTGATGAAGGAGGCTGTCTGATGACCTTCGCTCCTTCGCGCCCGCACTGCGACCACACCGAAGCGTGGCGATTGCTGCGCGCCCACTACGAATCCCAAGGACGCTCCCTCGATCTTCGCGAGGCCTTCCGCTCCGATGCGAAGCGCTTCGACACCTTCAGCATGCAGGCCCCGCATGTCTTCGCGGACCTGTCGAAGAACCTCATCGACGGCCATGTGCGCTCGCTCGTACTCGAGCTCGCGCGCGAGTGCGGCTTCGAGCACCATCGTGACGCGATGTTCGCGGGAGAGCTCGTCAACAACACCGAGCAGCGCGCGGTGAAGCATTGGCTCTTGCGCGCGCCCAAGGGTTCGAGCAATGACCCGGACCTCGCGCTGGTCCACACCACGCTGGACGCGATGCTGGAGTACGCGGACCGTATCCGCGCCGAAGCGCGGATAACCGACGTCGTCAACATCGGCATCGGCGGCTCGGACCTCGGACCGCAAATGGCCGTGCTCGCGCTCGCGCAATTCGCCGCGCCGGGCAAGCGATTCCACTTCGTGTCGAATGTCGATGGCCATGAACTCGACGCGGTCCTCAAGCAGGTGCGGCCCGAGTCGACGCTCTTCCTCATCGCCTCCAAGACGTTCACGACCATCGAGACGATGACCAATGCCCGGTCCGCGAAGGCATGGTTCGAATCGCAAGGCGGCACCGACATCGCGCGCCACTTCGCGGCGCTCACGACGAATGTAGCGGCCGCCAAGGAGTTCGGCATCGCAACGACGTTCGGTTTCTGGGATTGGGTCGGCGGGCGCTATTCGATGTGGTCGGCGATCGGGTTGCCGATCGCGATCTCCATCGGCGCGGACAACTTCCGCGCGATGCTCGCCGGCGCGCACGAGATGGATCGCCACTTCGCCACCGCACCGCTTTCGGAGAACCTCCCTGCGCGCCTGGGCTTGATGGACGTCTGGTATCGCAACTTCCATGGGTTCACCAGCCGGAGCATCGCGCCGTACCACAGCGCCTTGCGCCGCCTGCCCGCGTACCTGCAGCAGCTGGAGATGGAGAGCAACGGCAAGCAGGTCGATGCGAAGGGCCGCGCGTTGTCGGTCGGAACCTCGCCGGTGCTATGGGGCGAGCCGGGCACGAATGGCCAGCACGCCTACTTCCAGATGCTGCACCAGGGCACGGACGTCGTGCCCGTGGAATTCATCGCCGTGCGCGACGCGGCGCACAGCCTCGAAGGCCATCACGAGCAGTTGCTCGCCAATGCGCTCGCGCAGGCGCAGGCGCTGATGCAAGGCAAGGCCGACGCCGGTGGCCACAAGAATTTTCCGGGCAACAGGCCGAGCACTTTCTTCATCCTCGATCGTCTCGACCCTGCCAGCTTCGGCGCGCTGGTCGCGATGTACGAGCACCGTGTGTTCACCAGCGGGTCGATCTGGGGCATCAACAGTTTCGACCAATGGGGGGTTGAGCTCGGCAAGGTGCTCGCGAAGGACATCGCGCCTCGAATCGCGAGCGGCGATACCGAGGGACTGGATGCTTCGACGGCCGGGTTGTTGCGGAGGTTGTCTCGCGGGGAGTAGGCAGGCTCACCCTCTACCGGTTTCGCGTTCCTCGGCCTATCATCCGCGCCGGGACCTTTCCCGGCAATACAACGAGAGGAGTGAGAGTCATGGATGAGATCCAGAAGGCAGTCAAGTCCTGCTTCAACAAGTACGTCGAGTTCAAGGGCCGCGCCGACCGCCCGGAGTTCTGGTGGTTCTTCCTGTTCCAGGTCGTCGTGCTGGCGATTCTTGGAATGGTGAGCAACGTGCTTTACGGCCTCGCCACGCTTGCACTGCTGCTGCCCGGCCTGGCCGTCGGTGCGCGTCGGCTGCATGACATCGGCAAGAGCGGCTGGTTCCTGCTGATCGGGCTCATCCCGTTCATCGGCTGGCTCGTGCTGATTTATTTCTTCGCGCAGCCCAGCGGCCCCGCGAACGAGTACGGCGGTGTGGCCGCCGCGCCGGATGCACCCACGATGGCGCCGGGCCAGCAGTAAAAAAACCCCTAGGGACACCAGTCGCGCGAAGTAACACGCAGCGCGACTCTCCATGAAAAAAGCCGGGCTTTGCCCGGCTTTTCTTCATCTGATCAGAGCACTCAAAAATCGCAAAGCGATTTTTGAGTGACTGTCACATGTCCATACCGCCCATGCCACCCATACCGCCCATGCCGCCGCCCATACCACCACCGGCGCCGGACTCTTCCTTCGGCGCTTCGGCGACCATGGCTTCGGTCGTCAGCATCAGCGACGCGACGGAAGCGGCGTTCTGCAAGGCAGTGCGCGTCACCTTCGTCGGGTCCAGGATGCCCATTTCGATCATGTCGCCGTACGTGTCGTTCGCGGCGTTGAAGCCGTAGTTGCCCTTGCCGGCCAACACCGCAGCCACCACCACCGAGGCTTCGCCACCGGCGTTGAACACGATCTCGCGCAGGGGCGACTCGATCGCGCGCAGCACCAGCTTGATGCCGGCTTCCTGGTCGGCGTTGTCGCCCTTGATCTCGCCGGCTTGCTGCTTGGCGCGCAGCAGTGCGACACCGCCGCCCGCCACGATGCCTTCTTCGACGGCGGCACGGGTTGCGTGCAGCGCGTCTTCCACGCGGGCCTTCTTTTCCTTCATCTCGACTTCGGTG
>JAZKIF010000185.1:0-18259 GCA_040385005.1 Pseudomonadota bacterium | reverse complement strand
AACGAGCGATTCCATTCGAGTGGTTTCGCGCACCCCAATAGCGTTAGTGTCAACAACTTGTACGTCGCCTTAGTGCGGCACTTCGGCCGGCTCGGCGGACGCCGCCTGCCGCTGCGGCTTCCTGATCAACACCAGCAGCGGGATCGCGACCAGCGTCACCATCATCATGGTCGAGAAGTCACCGACATAGCCGATCAGCGCGGCCTGCCGGCCCACCTCCGCATTCAGCATCGCGAGCCCGCTGGCCGTGTCGGGACTCAGCGCCGCCGGCAGGCCGATCAGCCCCTGGTTCCCCGGCGCGACGAACGTGGAGAGCTGCGCATGCGCCTGCGCGGAGTTGTGCGTGAGCAGCGCCTGCACGATCGAGATGCCCACGCTGCCGCCGATGTTGCGCAGCAGGCTGAAGATCGGCGTGCCTTCGTTGCGCAAGTCGCGCGAGAGCGTCGCGAAGGTCGCGGCGGAAAGCGGCACGAACGTGAAGCCGATGCCCAGGCCCTGGATGAAGCCCGAGAGGACGATCAGCGTGCTGTCCATCTGCAGCGTGATGTGCGTCATCTGCCACAGCGAGAAGGACGTGAGCGCGAAGCCGGTCGCCATGATCGCGCGCACGTCGATCTTCTGCACCAGCCGCCCGACGACGATCATCGCGATCATCGTGCCGATGCCGCGCGGCGCCGTGACGATGCCGGTGTAGACGACCGGGTAGCCCATCAGCGTCTGCAGGAACGTCGGCAGCAGCGCCAGCGTTCCGTACAACACGATGCCGACGATGAAGGCGAACAGCAGCCCGGTGACGAAGTTGCGGTCCTTCAACAGCTCGCGGTCGAAGAACGACACCCCGCGCACCGTCGCCGTATGCACCGCGAAGAACGCGAAGGCGACGAGTGCGCCCGCGGCTTCGAGCTTGATCTCCCAGGAGTCGAACCAGTCGAGCAGCTCGCCGCGGTCGAGGAACATCTGCAGCAGGCCGATGGCGAGGCTGAGCGCGATGAAGCCGAACATGTCGAGCTTCTCCGACTTCGGCCGGCTCTCGGGCAGGTAACGCAGGATCCCCCAGAGGGCGAAGACGCCGACCGGCAGGTTGATGAAAAAGACCCAGCGCCAGTCGAAATTCTCCGTGAGCCAGCCGCCCATCATCGGCCCGAGGATGGGGCCGACCATGATGCCCGCGCCCCAGATCGCCATGGCCTGGCCGACCTTGCGTGGCTCGTTGATGTCCAGCAGCACGGCCTGCGAGAGCGGCACCAGCGCCGCGCCGAAGATGCCTTGCAGGAGCCGCGCCGCGACGATCGCGCCGAGCGAAGTCGAGAGGCCGCACAGCGCGGAGGCAATCGTGAAGCCGATGACCGAGACGATGAACACCTTGCGCCGGCCGTAACGCGCGCACATCCAGCCGGTGAGCGGCAGCGCGATCGCGGCGGCGACGATGTACGAGGTCAGCACCCAGGTGATCTGGTCCTGCGAGGCCTGCAGGCTGCCTTGCATGTGCGGCAGGGCGACGTTGGCGATGGTCGTGTCCAGCGCCTGCATGATCGTCGCGAGCATGATCGAGATGGTGATCATGCCGCGATGCTTCGCGACCTCCGGCGGGATGACGTGGGTGTCCATGCTCCCCTTAGTGGGCGCCCGCCGCGGCCTCCGCGCCGCCGCCCCCGGCGGCCTTCTGCGGATGCGTGAGCCAGACCAGCGGGATCAGCGCGAGGAACAGCACGGCCGAGAGCCAGAAGATGTCGTTCGCCGCCAGCATGAAGGACTGCTGGTTCACGAGTTGATTGATCTGCGAGAGCGCCTGCTCCGTCGTGAGGCCGCTGGCGCGCAGGCCCGCGAGCGTGGCCTGGGTTGCGGGGCTGCCGGGGTTCACCGCCTCCGCCAGTTGCGAGTGATGCAGCGCCGCCCTGCTCTCCCACAGCGTCGTCGCGATCGACGTGCCCATGGCGCCCGCGGTGATCCGCACGAAGTTCGTCAGGCCGGAAGCCGCGGGCATCTTGTCCTGCGAGAGGCCGGACATGGTGATCGTCATCAGCGGGATGAAGAAGAACGCCATCGCCACGCCCTGGATGATCGTGGGGATGAGGATGGTGCGGAAGTCGGCCTGCGTGTTGAACTGAGACCGCATGTACAGCACGATGCCGAACACGATGAACGCGAAGGTGGCGAAGCGGCGCGGGTCGATCTTGCTCACGCTCTTGCCCACGATCGGCGACAGCACGATGGCGAGCAGGCCCACCGGCGCCATCACCATGCCCGCGTCGGTGGCGGTGTAGCCCATGAACTGCTGCAGCCACAACGGCAGCAACACCACGTTGCCGAAGAAGAGGCCGTAAGCGATGGAGGTCGCGATCGTGCCGGCCCAGAAGTTGCGCCGTGCGAAGAGGCGCAGCTCCACCACCGGGTGCTCGTCCGTCAATTCCCAGATGAGGAAAAACGCGAAGCCGACAACCGCCGTGAGCGCCAGCCCGATGATCAGGCCCGAGTGGAACCAGTCGTACTCCTTGCCCAGGTCCAGCATCATCTGCAGCGCGGCGATCCAGATCACCAGCAGCGCCAGCCCCACGCTGTCGATCGGCACCTTGCGCGTGACGCTTTCGCGCTTGCGGTAGATCGCCCAGGCCGACATGGCCGCCGCGATGCCGACGGGGATGTTGATGTAGAAGATCCACGACCAGGCAATGTTGTCGGTGATCCAGCCGCCCAGGAGAGGCCCCATCACCGGCGCGACAAGCGTCGTCATGCCCCACATCGCCATCGCGAGGCCCGCGAGCGCACGTGGATAGCTTGCCAGCAGCAGCGATTGCGAGAGCGGGATCATCGGCCCGGCCACGAAGCCCTGCAGCGCGCGGAACGCGATCAGCGTCGTCATGTTGGGCGCGAGGCCGCAGAGGACCGACGCGATCACGAAGAGGATGACGCTGCCGACGAACAGGCGCACCTGGCCGAAGCGCTGCGAGAGCCAGCCGGTGAGCGGCACGGCGATCGCGTTCGCCACCGCGAAACTCGTGATGACCCAGGTCCCTTGATTCGGGCTGACGCCCAGATCACCCGCGATGGCCGGCAGCGAGACGTTGGCGATGGACGTGTCCAGCACGTTCATGAACGTCGCGGCCGAGAGCGCGATGGTGCCCCAGACGCGCGCGGCGCCTTCCAGCGGCGCCGCCTGCAGTGGCGGGGAGGAAGCCATTGCGGACCCTTTAATGCGCGACCGGAACGACGGCAGCAGCCTTGGCCACCGACGCGGCACGGACCGGCGCGGCGGAAGATGCGCCCATCATCGTGCGGCCCCGCGCCGAGTTGGCGACGATCACGCGCTTGACTTCCGCTTCGGCGCCGGAGTCGGCCGAGCCGATGTCCTGCGCCTGCGCGACCGGTGTGGTGCGCGGCGCATCGGCGAGCGTCTTGCCGTCCTGCTTGCTCACGTCTACCTCGGCGTCCATGGAGAGCCCGACGCGCAGCGGGTTCGCGGCGACTTGCTGCGGATCGAGCGCGACGCGCACCGGCACCCGCTGCACGACCTTGATCCAGTTGCCTGTGGCGTTCTGCGCCGGCAGCAGCGCGAACGCCGCGCCTGTGCCCGCGCCGAGGCCGGCGACGGTGCCGTGGTACTCGATCTTCTTGCCGTACAGGTCGGCGGTGAGCTTCACCGGCTGGCCGATGCGGATCTTGCGCAGTTGCACTTCCTTGAAGTTCGCATCGACCCACACCTGGTTCAGCGGGATGATGGACATCAGCGGCGCGCCGGCCGCGATACGCTGGCCGAGCTGCACGGTGCGCTTGGCGACGTAGCCGTCGACCGGCGCCGTCATGGCGGCGCGCTGCTGCGCGAGCCAGGCTTCGCGCACCTTGGCGGCGGCCGATTGCACGCTGGGGTGCAGCTCGACGCTCGTGCCTTCGGTCATCGCTTCGTTGCTCGCGAGTTGCTCACGAGCGGCGACGACGCCGGCTTGCGCCGCATCGAGCGCGCTGCGCGCGTTGGCAAGCTGCGACGTTGCGTGGCTGAGTTCTTCTTTCGACACCGCGCCGTTGCCGACCAGCGACTGGCGGCGGTTCAGGTCGTCGTTGGCGCGCGCGACTTCGGACTGCGCCTTCTGCACGTCGGCCTGCCGCAGCGAAATCTGCGCGGAAAGCGAGCCGTTGTTGGCGTAGAGCGTGCGCACCTGCCGCACGGTTTGCGCGAGGCCTGCTTCGGCCTGGTCGAGCGCGACCTTCGCATCGGCCGGATCGAGCTTGACCAGCGGCTGGCCGGCCTTCACGAAGTCGGTGTCGTCGGCGTAGATCGCCGTGACGGTGCCGCCGATCTGCGGCGTGATCTGGATGACGTTGCCCTGCACGTAGGCGTTGTCGGTGGACTCGTAGTGACTCGCGACCAGCCACTCGTAGGTGCCCCAGCCGAGCGCGGCGACGCCGACGACCGCGGCGAGGATGGTGAGCGCCTTCTTGCGGCGGGGGTTGCCGTTGGATTGCGCCGGGGCGGCGGCGGGTGTGACAGCGGGATTCTTTGTTTCGTCGTTCATGTTCTTCATTCCGGGATTACTTGGAAGCCAGGGGGCCGGTCGCGTCGGGCTGCCACCCGCCGCCCACGGCGCGAATCAGTGCCACTTGCGTGTCCAGCGCACGCGCCGCGAGGTCGACGGCAAGGCGGCGCTGGTTCAGCACCGCGGTCTCGGCCGTGAGTACGTTGAGATACGTGCCGAGGCCCGCGCGATAGCGCTGCACCGATATCTGGTAAGCCGCTTCGGCCGCCGATTGCGCATCGCGCTGCTCGGCCTGCTGGCGTACGATGGAACGGGTCGACGAGATCTGGTCGGCCGCGTCGTGGATCGCGTCGATGACGGCGCCGTTGTAGCTTTCCACCGCGGCGTCGAGATCGGCTGTCTTGCCGCGCAGGTTCGCGCGCAGCTTGCCGCCTTCGAAAATCGGCAGGCGCACCGCGGGGCCCACGCCCCACTGCTGGCTGCCCGAATTCAGTAGCTGGCCCAAGCCGAGGCTGTTCAGGCCGACGAACGCCATCAGGTTGATGTTGGGATAGAACTGCGCCTTGGCGTTCTTCACGTCGTAGCCGGCGGCCTCGACGCGCCAGCGTGCGGCGGCGATGTCGGCGCGCTGGGCGAGCAGGTCGGCAGGCAACTCCATCGGCGCCGGGATGGCTTTCACCGAGGCGATGGTCGGCTGCGCCGTCACGGGCGTGCGATTGCCCTGGCCCGTGAGCGCCGCGAGTGCGTGCTGTGCAAGTTCGGCTTGCTCCTGCAGGGCTTCGATCTGTTGGCGCGCCTCGGGCAATGCACCTTCGCTTTGCTTTTGCTCGAGTTGCGTATCGAGGCCCGCGCGCACGCGGTCGCCGACGAGCTTGAGCGACTCCCCGCGCTGCGCGAGCGTGCGCTTCGCGACCGCGAGCTGGTCATTGAAGCGGGCGAGCTGGAAATAAGCGCGCGCCACATTGCTCGCGAGCAGGATGCGCGCGGCATCCGTGTCGGCCTGCGCGGCGCGTGCCGTGCCCAGCGCCGCGTCGAGCGCCGCCTGGTTCTTGCCGAAGAAGTCGAGCTCCCAGCTCGCGTTGAGCTGCAGCGTGCCGCTATCCCGGATGGAGCCCGCGATCGGCGGCGGGTACAGGCCGTTCGCGCTGTACTTCTGGCGCGTGGCGTCGAACGAGCCGTTGAGCTGAGGCAGCTTCGAGGACTCCGCCACTTCGCTCACCGCTTGCGCCCGCGCGAGTCGCGCCTGCGCGATCTTCAGCGTCGGGTTGTCCTTGAGCGCCTGAGCGATCAGCTGGTTGAGTTGTTCATCGCCGAACTCGCGCCACCATTCGGCGGCAGGCGCAACGGTTTTGGCTTCGTTCGAGGCGAGACCGACGGATGCGGCATCGCGCATCGTTGCCTGCGGCGCGATGCCGGACATGTTTGCGCAGCCGGCCAACAACAAGGCCGCCGCCAGCGCGGCGAGGCGCTGTCCATTTTTCGGATTGATCACTGGGTTCTTTCTTCTCGTTCGGCCTGGATCGCTTTCGCGTTGTCCAGGATGCGGCGCAGCAGCGACTTGAGCGTCTGCCACTCTTCGATGCTGAAGCCGCGCATGTGGTCGTTCTGCACGCCGCAGAGGATCGCGGGGATTTCCTTGGCGGCGGCGCGGCCGTCGTCGGTGAGTTCGAGGTTGACGACACGCCGGTCCTCGCTGGAGCGCACGCGGCGCACCAGACCCTTGGTTTCCAGCCGGTCCAGCAGGCGCGTCATGCCGCCGGTGTCCAGCGAGCATTCACGCGCGAGTTCGGCGACGGTGGAGGCCGAGCCCATGTAGAGCTTGATGAGCGGCACCCACTGCGCATTGGTGAGGCCGGTGGGCTCGAGTTCGCTCTCGACCTCCGCGGCCACCGCGTTCAGGATTCGGCGCATGAGGTAGCCCACGCTCTCGTCGGGCTTGTAGCTGTCGGGGCGGTAGAACACCGGCACGAGCGGCGTCGCGGCTTTGCGGGGAACGGGTTTGGCGGCGCGGGCGGTGGACATGGACACGAATATTAGTTGACTAGACAAATATTGTCAAGGCCGTGTTTGCGATGGCAGCAGTTGGGCGCCGAAGGCGTCATACCAAAGGCGTAGACGCCTCACCGTTTCGGATGCCTCGTCGTCCTTTGATGCAGGCCGGGTTTACGCACGTGCAATGGCCGCGGGACCGCGTTGCGCCTAGTCTTCAAGGACGATGACGAATCCGCACATTCCTGATGGCCGCTCCATCGCATTCACCGCCTGAAAGCCCGATCGCGCAGTTCTGGCGCGACGAGGCCTGCCTGCGGCAGGAATTCTCGCGAATCCGCACGGTGGGCTTGCTGCCTGAAGCGCTTCATGGCCCAAGCCGCCTCGAGGCGCTCCTTGCGCGCGAAGTCGCCAGGGGCGAGGCGCCCGAGGCCGCGCGCGTGAAGATCGCGGCTTCCGAAATCACGCTGCCCGTCACGGCCGAGATGGCATGGGCGGTGCCGCAACTTCTCAAGCGCGTCCGTCTCGTGTCGCCGGGCGTCCTGTCCACCAGCGGAGCGCTGCGATCGCTCGTTCTCATGCCGCAGTGGGACGATCATTTCACCAGGGCTTTCATGGACTCGGGCTTTCTGTGGTGCGACCGGGCACTCGAGCGGGCCCAGTGGAAATACGACGTCAAGGAGATGATCGCCAGGCAGCTGGCTGGAGCGGCGTGGGAGGTACTGGATCATTGCCGCCAGCTCCTGGCGCAGCATCGCACGAAGCACCCGGTCGACTGGAACGCCGCGCTCGCCGATCTCCAGACGCTGGCTTCATGGTTCCCGGAAGTCCGCACGATCCAGCTGCTCGAGCACCTCTACCGAAGGCTTCACCTGTTGCACATGAAGGGCGTCCTGGTGGTCCAGTGCTGGCTGGATTGGCGGGCCGGGATGGGCGCAGCAGCCCAGGCGAGCCCGAGTCCCTAGAAGTCCTTCGCCGCACCCGGGCGGAGGGCGTCGCCCATCCGCACGAGCTCGGGCAGGGACTTCGCGCGCATCTTGCGCATGATCTGCCCGCGATGGACCTTCACGGTCACCTCGCTCACGCCCAGCTCACCGGCGACCTGCTTGTTCAGCCGCCCGAGGATCACCAGCGCCATGATCTCGCGTTCGCGCGGCGTCAAGGTGACGTAGCGCTGCCGCAGGTCCTCCAGGACGGCGGCCTCGCGGCGCTGGGTGCGGCTGCGCTCGATCGCGGCGTTGATCGCATCGAGCAATTCCTGGTCCTTGAAGGGCTTCGTGAAGAACTCGGCGGCCCCCGCCTTGATCGCGCGCACGGACATGGGAATGTCGCCGTGGCCGGTGATGAAGATCACGGGAACGGGCGCGCCGGATCGCGCGAGTTCCTGCTGGAAGGCAAGGCCGCTGGCCCCCGGCAGCCTGACGTCGAGGACCAGGCATGAAGGGGCATCGGGCCGGGAGGACTCAAGGAATTCCTGCGGAGTCGCGAAGCCCCGGGCCTCCATCCCGACCGACGCGATGAGGTCCTGCACCGCCTCGCGCATCGACGCATCGTCGTCGACGACGAACACGATGGGGCGATCGACTGTCATCTACGTCACCGGCTGCATGCCCGGCAGCGAAAGATGGAAGGCGGCGCCATGCGGCGTGTTGCATGTCACCCAAAGCCGCCCGCCATGGGCCTCGACGATGGAGCGGCTGATCGACAGTCCCATCCCGATGCCCTGCTCCTTGGTCGTGTAGAACGCCTCGAAGAGCCGGTCCACGCTGCCCTGCGCCACGCCGGGACCCGAGTCCAGCACTTCCACCGTCACGCTGCCGCAGTCCTCGCACGCCGAACGGATCACGAGCCGGCGCGTGCCCGCGCCGGCGTCGCTCATGGCTTCGATCGCATTGACGATCAGGTTGAGCACCACCTGCTGCAGTTGCACCCGGTCGCCCTCGACGGGCGGAACGTCCGCGCCGAGCAGGGTCTCCAGCTCGATGGAGTTTCGCCGCACCTCGGCACGCGTCAGGGCGATCACTTCGAGGATGGCCTCGTTGACATCGACGCGCGTGCGGCGCGGCGCCTGCCGGTTGACGAGCGCGCGGATGCGATCGACGACCTGCCCCGCCCGGCTGCCGTCCCTTGCGATGCGTTGCAGGGCGGAACGCGCCTTCTCCATCTCCGGCGGCTCGGCGGCCAGCCAGCGAGTGGCGGCGGCGGCGCTCGTGACCATCGCGCCCAGCGGCTGGTTCACTTCGTGCGCCACCGACGCGGCCAGCACGCCGAGCGTTGTCACGCGATTGACGCGAGCGAGCGCCGCCTCCGCATCGCGCAGCGCCTCGGAGGCGAGCATCTGGTCCGTGAGGTCCCGCCGGATGGCGAGCACCGCCTCCACGCGGTCGGAGCCCAGCCGCAGCGGCGTGTAGATGACCGAGTGGTAGAAGCGGCGGCCGCTCAGGTTCGTGAACCACTCGGCGAAGGAAACCTGCTCGCCCGCGAAGCACCGGTCCAGCCTGGGCTTGAAAATCTGCTCGAACGCGCGGACGCCATGGAGATCGGTCACATGCAGGCCGACGATCTGTTCGGCAGTCATGTTCCAGTCGCGCTCATAGACGGGATTGATGCGCTGGTAACGGTAATCCCGGCCGACGACCACCATGCCGTCGGGCGCTCCCTCGAAGACGTGGCGGGTCAGCTGCTCGCTGGCGCTCAGTTCCTCCTGGGCGCGCCGCAACTCGGCGACGCTCTCGCGCAAGCTGCGGAAGATGAGCAGGCTCGTGAGCGCGCCGTCCAGCCGGTGGCCGATCTCTTCGAACAGGCGCCGCTCCTCATCGCTCCACACCCGCGCGTGGGAGCACTGGTGCAGCCCGAAGAGGTAGGCGCGGTCGACCTTGGGCCGCACCGCCATGGCCATCCGCGAGCGGGATGCGTAATACCCGGACAAGGGTCCGCGCACGGGCAGCTCATGGCTCGGGCCGAGCAGGATGGCGCCGTTGGCCGCGCAAGCCTTGCGGACTGTATCGGCCGTCTCCGGGATGACCGGGACCTCGGCGCCGAGGGCGAACGCACCGGGGAATTGCGGCCGCGTGTGTTCCATCACGGCCCGCCAGGACGGCGCGTCGGGATCGCACGGATAGATCAGCCAGGCGCGATCGCACGCGAACACTTCCAGGACCGCGTCGAGCACGTCGCTCATCATGCGTTCCAGGTCGTTCGTGCCCTGCATGGCGCGGTTGATCAGGTCGAGGCTCTCCAGGAACCAGAGATGGGAGGCCCGCACTTCCTCGGCCAGCTTGCGGTCGTGGATGTCGGTGTGCACGCCGTACCACTTGAGGACCTTCCCCGCATCGTCCCGCAGCGGCACGGCGCGCCCGAGGAACCAGCGGTACTCGCCGTCGAGGCGGCGCAGCCGCACCTCCTGCTCGAAGGGCTCGCCGGCGGCGATGCTGCGCTGTCGAGCCGCCCGGTTGCGAGACGCGTCGTCGGGATGGATCGCGGCCTTCGAGCTGACGCCTTCGGGACCCAGCCCGGTGTATTCGCACCAGCGGCGATTGGCCACCGCATTGCGCCCGTCGGCATCCGTCACGAAGACCATGGCCGGTACGGACTCGATGACATCGCGCAGCTCCTTCTCGCGCTGGCGAAGCGCTTCTTCGGCACGCTTGCGCTCGGTCACGTCTTCGCAGGCCACCAGCAGGACCGGCCCGTCCGGCAGCATGACGGCATTCGCGGTCTCGCGCACCCACAGCACGGTCCCGTCCTTGCGCACCTTGCGCGCCTCCCAGCGACGCGTATGGCCCACATTGGAAAAACAGCTGCGCGCTTCCTCCTGGACAAAGGCGCGGTCGGATTCGTGGAACACATCCAGGATAGGCTGGCCGATGAGCTCGCTCGTCGCATAGCCCAGCTGTTGCGCGCCGAAGGAGTTCACCGACGTGATCGCGCCGGCCGGATCGACGATGAAGTACATCGCCGGATTCGCCTCGAATGCGGCGCGCCACTGCTCCATGAGCCCAGGTTCCGCGCACTGCGGGTCCGAGGCATACGGCAGCGCTTCCAGCTTGTCCTTTACGGCCACGCGTGGCCTCCAGTCGCATCGCGAATGAGTGAACACGATTGTGCTACGCCGGCCCATCGTTGTCACCCGCGACGGGCGGCCGGGCAAGGACGGCCCGGGGCTCAGCGCAGCTGCAAGGCGACGTAATCCACCACCCGCTCGAACGGATCGAAGCCCCACGCCTGCGCGACGGCCGGGCGCAGGTTGGAGTTGGCGTTGACGTCGTAGAACACGCGCCGGCCGTCGGGCGTCTCGAGGTACTCGATGCCGCCCACGTCGAGCCGCGCCGCGCGCACGATTTTCCTGGCCGTTTCCACGGCCTCGCGCGGCACGTCGAGGAAGGGATAGAACTCCACGGGCGGCGCATCCACCTGAGCCTCGGGGATCTCGCAGACGCCGCTGCCGTCTTCCGGGTTGCACACCGGCGAGGGGCAGAGGTTGAACCGTCCGTGCGTGACGACGCGCATGGCGTAGAGCAATTCGCCGCCGAGGAACTCGAGCCGCACGATGCCCTGCTCCGCGTCGTGCGGCAGGTACTCCTGCAAGAGGAACAGGTTGTCGGGCAGCCAGTTCGACGGGTCGCGCCGGAAAATCTCTTCCACTTCCTCGATCGACTCCACCACCTGGATGCGCGCGCCGCTTCCGCCCTGATCTGGCTTGAGCACCGCCGGCCAGGTGATGCGGTCCGCGTATTGCCGCAGCGCCGCGGGGTCGTTGAAGGTGATCGAGCGTGGTGTGTCGATGCCCAGGCGATGCAGCATCGCGGCTTGCGCGCTCTTGCTCAGCTCGAACGCGAACACATCGGCGCCGTTCAACACGCGCGCGCCGAGTTGCTCGAGTGTGCGCATGTACGCGAGCGCGAGCGGCACGGCGCGTGTGTTGCCGCGGATGTAGGCGCTGGGGCTCGCCTGGTTGAAGTAGAGCTTGGCCGGGGGCGAATCGGTGTTGGTGAAAGCCGCGCGCGTGACGTCGTACGTCCCGAACGAAATGCCGCGTTTTTCAAGCGCGGCGAACAAGGGCTTCTGCCATTCGGGATGTTCGTGGATGACGATCAGGTCGGGTGAGTTCATCGGCGGAAATCTACGCCGATGCGCAAGTCCTTGCCGGTCTGCGGGGACTCAACGGTGTGGGGCGCCCTGCTCTTCCGGAGGCCGAACCTTGTGGAACATGGCGAGCAACAGCAAGTCATACACAATCTTCGTGGCGCCCGCGGCGACGAACGCCCAGCCGAATGGAGACGCGCCGAGCAGGTAGCCCGCCAATACCGGGCTCGCCGCGGATGCGAGGCTGCGCGGAACGGCCGTCACGCTCGCCGCGGCGGCGCGCTCGGCCGGCGGGACGATGGCCATCACATACGAGCTCCGGGTGGGCACATCCATCTGCGACAGCGCGCTCCTGACGAGGAGCAACGCGAGAACCCAGCCGAGGCCAGGCATGAAGGGCATCAGGACCAGGCAGACGCTGGATGGCAGGTGCGTGAAGACCATGGTCTTGAGCAGGCCGATCCGATCGGCGATGCGCACGGCCACCAGGTACGAGAACGCGGTGAGCACGCCGGTGCAAAAGAAGATCGCGCCTGCCGTTTCGATGGACAGGTCGAATCGCTGGTAGAGCCACAGCGCGACCAGCGATTGCACGACGAATCCGCCACCGAACGCGTCGAGGCTGAACAGCGCGGCCAGCGTGTACACGCGCGTTCGCGATTCCCGCAGCGCGACCTTCGGCTGCGGCGCCGCGGACACCGGCGCCTTGGGCAAGCCGCGATAGATCACGCCCGCCGCCAGCGCGATGAGCGAATAGAGGATGAACATGCCTTGCACGGCGCTCCTGGTCGACAGCCCGGTCGACGATGCGGCGATCGCGGGCAACGCGGCGGCGAGAGCGCCGACGGCGCCGCTCAAGGTGCCGACCAGGCTGTAGCGCGCCATCAGCGCCGTGCGTTGCCTGTCCGGCACCGCATATGACAGCAGCGCCTGTTCGAGGGGCAGGAAGACGCTGACATCGCCGCTCGAAGGATTCAAGGTTCCGACGAATGCGATCAACAGCAGCGGCCAGTAGTCGGTCACGAGGGCGAAGCCCAGGCCCGTCCCCGCCATCAACAGCGCGAAGGCGAGCAGCCATGTGCGAAAGTGAAAGCGCCACGCGTGCAAGCCAACCAGCAAGGTCGAGAGGCCCGACCCCAGCAACGTGGTGGTGGCGATCACACCGACTTGCAGCGGCGTGAATCCCAGGTCAAGCAAATAGACCGGCAGCAGCAGGCTGATGAACCCATCGGCGAAACCCCGCAGTCCCTTGGCGAGGAGGATGCGGTTCACTTCGGCTTGTCCGCAAGCGGCAGGCCCGCCGCCTTCCAGCCGTCGATGCCGCCACGCAGAAATTTCGCGTTGACGCCTTGCGCGCGCAACCTGAGCGCCGTGCTGCGCCCGACCTCGTGCCCGTAGACGCAATACACGACGACTTCCTGGCCCTGCGGCAGCGCCGCGGCCCACGCATCCGCTTGCGCGGGATCGCGCCAGCTCGCCCCCGGAATCATCTGCGCGGCCTGCTCGAACGCGCCGGCGCGCCTCACGTCGAACAACTGCGCGCTGTTGATCTCCGTGTGCTCGACGGCGAATGCCTCGCTCGCGCCATGCACTGCCGATTGATAGCGCGCGTACACGCCCGCCCAGTCGATGTTGCGCATGAACGCGTCGACCCAGGCGCCCGCCTGCGCGCCGAAGTCCATGTGGTACGCGTGCTCGTACATGTCCAGCGCGAGCACGGGAACGCCGCCCGCCACGGCATGCGTGTGGTCGGCCGCCCATTGGTTGACGAGGCTGCCGTCACGGGGCTGGAAGCACAGAAGCACCCAGCCTGACCCGCCACCCAAGGCCTTGCCCATGGCGACGAACTCCTCCCGCCAACGCTCCACGCTGCCGAAGCTCGCGGCCAGCGCGAGCGCCATCGGGGGCGCCATGCCCTCGCCGTTGCCGCCGAGCGAAGCGAAATGCAGCTCGTGCAAAAGCATCGAGTTGGTGGCGATGAGTTCTTCGCGCTTGAGGCCGTTCAGCGTGAAGCCCGGGGTGGTGGAAATGGTCATCTCCGCAAGTTGCTTGCGGATCGCGTTGAGGCGCTTCACGGCGCCGCTGTAGTTGTTCTCGTGGTGGCTGCGAATGATTTTTTCCGACAGGCCGTTGAGTTTGGCGGGATCGATGGGCAGGGGTTGAATGCATTGTTCCATTTCGCGCTCCTTACGTTTTCATCAAGGGATAGAGAACCCATCCGGCCAGCGCCGCGACCACGATCACCGCGGGCTCCGGGACTTTCCTGAATCTCCACAGCACCGCCACCGTGGCCAGGCACAGGCACACGGTCACCCAGTCGGTGATCGAGCGCCGTCCGAGAACGATGACGGCGCCCGCGATGGCCCCGATCGCGGCGGCCGTCACGCCATCGACGAAGGCCACGATCGCCGGGTGCTTGCCATGCTTCTTGAAATACGGCGCGGGCAGCACCGTGAACAGGTAGCACGGCAGGAAGGTCGCGAGCGCCGCGACGAGCGCGCCCCAGAACCCGCTGACCAGGTAGCCGATGAACCCGGTGGTGATCACCACGGGGCCGGGCGTGATCATCGCCACGGCGACCGCGTCGAGGAACTGCCGGTCGGTCAACCACTTGTGTTCGACCACGACGCCGCTGTAGAGGAACGGCACGATGGCCAGGCCGCTGCCGAAGACGAAACTGCCGGCATAGGCGAAGAACGCGCCGATCTCGACGAGGCGGGGCCAATCGATGGAAGCCGCCAGCACCGCGCCGGCCAGGGGAGCCGCGAGCGCCACCGAATGCATGCGCCCGCCCGGCCACTTTCGGCGCGGCGCGCGAAGCAGCCACACCAGCACGCCCGCACCGAGAAAGACCCAGACGATCTCGGATTCGGTGACGACCGTGATCGCGGCGCTGGCGAGGTAGATCGCCCAGAGCAGCTTGTCCTTGCCGATGCTTTTCGTGGTCAGCTTGTACGCGCTCAGCGCGATGATGCCGATGACCGATGCGCCGACGCCATAGAACACGGCCTGCATCCAGCCGATGCCGCCGTAAGCCACGTAGGCCGCGCCGAGTGCCACGACCATGATGAAGGATGGGACGACGAACGCGATGCCCACGAGCGTCGCGCCGGCGATGCTGAAGTGCACATAGCCCAGGTAGATCGCCAGCTGCGCCGCCAGCGGCCCGGGCATCAGCTGCGCGAGCGCGAGACCTTCCTTGTAATCGGCGTCGGTGATCCAGCGGCGCTGCTCGACCAGGTCGCGGTACATGTACCCGGCCAGCGCGACGGGGCCGCCGAACCCGAGCGTGCCGAGGCGCAGCATGTAGGCGACGAGCTGCCCCAGCGTGTAGCCGGGCGCTACCGCGGCGGATGTTTGCGAGGGGATTGAATTCGACAAGCCAGGACTCCTAACTGGGACGCACGACCCATGATCAGGAGCAGCGCTTGGACGGCGTGGCCGTCTTGGGAGCGGGGGGTCTGCTCTTTCCCCCGATGCGCGATTGTAGGCCCGCATGCCGGGCGCGTGGAAGTCAGCCCTTTCGTTCAAGACCCCGAAGGGAGCGCTCGACAGAATCGAGCCATGAACACCACCATTCTCTCGACTCTCGCCGCGCTGTCGCTCGCCGGATGCATGACACCGCCGTCCCACCTCGACGTTTCCCTCCAGCACCCGAGCGAGCAAGGGCGCTACGTCGTCACGCTGGAGCCGCCGCCGGCCGCGCCCGCGATCAACCAGATCCATTCGTGGAAAGTGAAAATCGCCACCGCGAACGGCGAACCCGTGACGGCCGCGCAGATCGGCGTGGATGGCGGCATGCCGCAGCACGGGCACGGCCTGCCGACGCAGCCGCTGGTGCGGCGGCAACTTGCCGACGGCACCTACCTGCTCGAAGGCATGAAGTTCAGCATGACGGGATGGTGGGAGATCAAGCTCGCGCTCGCGGCTGCGCAAGGGCCGGACAAGGTGACGTTCAACGTGGTCGTGAACGATCCGGCCGCGTCGCGGAAATAGCCGCGCCGGCCACGAAGATATCCATGTCCAGGAAATTCGCGCTTGCCGCTGGTCTCGCCTGCTTGCTTGGCAGCGCCTTGGTCACCAGCTTCGCCAACGGCCCTGAAGCGCAGGAGCGTTGGACGCCGCAGGAGATTCGCACCGTCGCATCGATGCGGCTCGACGCCCTGGGACCGCCATCGGCTGACACTTCGAACGCGGTGGAAAAGCTTCCGGCCGCGGTCGCGCTCGGCAAGCGTTTGTTCAACGACCCGCGCTTCAGCCGCAACGGCCTGGTGTCATGCGCGAGCTGCCACTCGCCCGACAAGCAGTTCCAGGATGGCCTGCCCGTCGGCAAGGGCGTTGGCCTGGGTTCCAGGCGGTCCATGCCGATCGTCGATGCGGGGCACAGCCCCTGGATGTTCTGGGACGGCCGCAAGGACAGCCTCTGGTCGCAAGCGCTCGGGCCGCTCGAAGACGCGGTCGAGCATGGCGGCAACCGGACACGCTTCGCGCGTGTTCTCGCCATGCATTACCAGGCTGAGTACGAAGCCCTCTTCGGCCGCATGCCGCAACTCTCCGGATTGCCGCAGGACGCGGGCCCCAACGGAAGCGCCGATGAAAAGTCGGCGTGGAGCACGCTGCCCGAGCCGCGGCGCACCGAGGTGAGCCGCGTCTTCGCGAACATGGGCAAGGCCATCGCCGCGTACGAGAAAACTTTGCACTATGGGGACAGCCGCTTCGACAACTATGCGAAAGCCCTGGCTTCACGCGATGCGCGCGGCCAGCAGGTGTTGACGCCCGGTGAAGTGAACGGCTTGCGGCTTTTCATCGGCAAGGCCCAATGCCTGACGTGCCACAACGGCCCGCTGTTCACGGACCAGTCGTTCCACAACACGGGCGTGCCGCAACGCGATGCATCGCAGCCCGACCGCGGCCGCGCCGCGGCGCTCGCCAAGGTGAAGCAGGACGAATTCAACTGCCTGGGTCCGTTCAGCGACGCGAAGGCCGATGCGTGCCAGGAGCTCGCGTTCATGAGCACAGACGGCAAGGGGTTGGAGGGCGCCTTCAAGACGCCGAGCCTGCGCAACGTCGCGTTGCGTGCGCCGTACATGCACGCCGGCCAGTTCGCGAGCGTCGACGACGCCATCCGGCACTACGTCAACGCGCCGGCGGCGACGGTGGGCCACACCGAACTCGCGCACGGCGCCCCGGGTCACACCGAGCGCCCACCGATTCAGCTGTCGGAGCGCGAAATCCGCGATGTGGCCGCGTTCCTCGGGACGCTGTCGGGCCCGATCGTCGAACGCAAGCCTTAGGCTATCGCAAGCCGTCGAATTCCTCGGGTGTGTACTGGTACACGTTGCCGCCCTCGCACACCTCGCTCGCATACGCCAGCGCGTTCGCATCGGCCAGGCGATGCGGATAAAGCGTGCCTTCCAGGTGGTCGCACTCGTGCTGCAGCAGCGCGGAAAGATAGCCCCGGCACTCCCGGGTGATGCGCTCCCCGTCAGTGGTCGAATAACTCAGCCGCGTGTGCGCGAACCGCGGGACCTTCGCGTAGAGCCCGGGCAGCGACAGGCAGCGCTCCCACAGCATGATGCGCTCGTCGCCCAGCGGCTCGATGGTGGGGTTGACCATCCCCGTCCAGGGAATCGGCTGCGTGACCGCGCCTTCCGGGATGCGGCTTGCCGGCAGGCAGAACACGATGACACGCTTGTGAACCCCGATCTGCGGCGCGGCCATGCCGATGCCGTTGATGGACTCCAGCGTGTCGCGGATGTCGGTGACGAGTTGCCGCGTCTCCTGCGAAGTGGGGTCTTCCACCGCCTGCGACGGCTGCAGGAGAAGGGGGTTGCCCATGAGAAGTAATTGTCGGACGGTCATGATGTCGTTACGCTCTTCGGTGTCGCTGGCTCGGGGCCGGTGACTTTATACTCCCGAATAAAGTCAAATCAGGCAATGCCAGCCATCACACCAGCACCGCGCAGGACTTTCCTCAAGAAATCGGCCGACGTCCGCCGCGACGAACTCATCGCGGCCACCGTCCGCTGCCTGCTCCAGTTCGGCGTCGCCGAAACCAGCGTGCGCACCATCGCCGCCGAGGCGCACCTCTCGCTGGGCATGGTGCGGCATCACTTCAACTCGAAGGACGAGTTGCTCGCCGCGACCTATCGCGCCCTCTCCGAGCAGCTTCGGGCCCAGACGCGCGACGCGCTCGAGCGCGCCGACCCTTCGCCCATGGGCCAGCTGGTCGCGTTCATCTACGCGGGCCTGCAGCCCCCGCTGTTGGACTTGCGGTACGTGCGAGTGCGGTTCATGTTCTGGGAGCTGACCCACACGAACGAGACCGTGCGCGCCGCGCACGACGAGATCTACGCGCGCTTCCAGAAGCACCTCCTCGACCTGGTGAGAGCGGTCGCGAAGTCGAACAACGCGAAGACGGATTGCGCGTTGCTGACGCTCACGATCACCGCGTTCCTCAAAGGTGTGTGGGTTGAGTGGAGCCTCTCGAGCGACAAGTTCGACCCGCGCCGGCTGGTCGACCAGATGATGCCGCTGTGGGAGGCTGCGCTGGGACACAGCGTCGCTGTCTCTCCTGCGCGCGAACCCGCCAAGAACGTGCGCGGCAAAGCTACGAAGTAAGGGGTGTTGCTCCCTCTCCCCTTGGGGAGAGGGCTGGCGTGAGGGCAGGTTTTCGCGGCGGGAGAGAAGTCACGCCTTGCCTCGGCGGGCTCAGG
>JAZKIF010000184.1:0-15724 GCA_040385005.1 Pseudomonadota bacterium | reverse complement strand
GGGGGCCGCAAGACCGTCCAGCGCGGGGACTCCGGCGGGAGGCGCGCAAGCGCCGTAGCCGGACGCCGTAGCCGCGCCGCGACCCGGCCGTGCGCGGCGTTGCTGACCGGATCAAGGAGCGCGAACGCCTCAAGCACGCCCCAATCACTTGGCATCCACAGTGTGAACAGGCCCTAAGCGGTAAAGGTGTTTCTCTTCGCGAGCTGCGGGAAGGCGCGCACGCAGGCGGCCGCGGCCAGCAGCGTCGCCACGCCGCCCAGGCATGCGGCGACAACCGGCCCCGTGTATTCGGCGACGGCGCCAGCGCGGAACTGCCCGAGCTGGTTGCTCGCGCTGATCGAGGTCGAGTGCGCCGCGCTCACGCGGCCCAGCAACTGGATGGGCGTCGCCATCTGCACGAGCGAGTGGCGCAGCACCGTGCTCATCAGGTCCGCCGCGCCCACGATGGTGAGCAGCATGAGCGAGAGGACGATGTTCGTCGACAGCGAGAAGAGCACCGTCGCCGTGCCGAAGATCCCCACCGCGATGAACATGGTTCGCCCGACCGAATGCGAGATCGGGCGGCGCGTCATCCAGACAGAGACGACCAGCCCGCCGACCGCCGGCGCGGAGCGAAGCAGGCCGAGGCCCCAGGGCCCCGCGTGCAGGACATCCTTCGCGTAGATCGGCAGCAAGGCCGCCACGCCGCCGAGCACCGTGGCGAAGAGGTCCACCGCGATCGCGCCCAGCACGACGGGGTTGTCGCGCACGAAGGCGAAGCCCGCGAAGAGCGAGCGCAACGTGGTGGGACTCGTGTCGCGCTCATGCGGCATCGACGGCACGCGCAGGCAGCACGCCGTGCCGACCAGCAGCATCACGGCGCAGGTGCCGTACACGACGCCCGCGCCGGCCACGTAAAGGAAGCCGCCGAGCGCGGGGCCGCCGATCGTCGATGTCTTGTTGACCATGGCGTTCAGCGCGAGCGCACGTGGCACGGCCCCGGACGGAACAAGCGAGGGGATCAGCGCCTGCTGCGATGGCAGTTGCAAGGCGCGCGCTGTGCCGATCAGGACGCACAGGAGCAGGATCAGGTCCCGGCTGATCCATCCGCCGACGCTTCCCCAGCACAGCAGCGTGGCCGCCGTCGCCTGCATCGCCAATGCGGCCGCGAGCATCTTCTTGCGGTCGGCCTGGTCCACCAGATGACCGGCGGGGATGGTGAAGAGAAGCGCGGGAACGAACTGCACGAGCCCGACCAGGCCCAGGTCCCAGGCCCGCCCGGTGAGGTCGTACACCTGCCAGCCGAGGGCCACCGCGAGCATCTGGTTGGCGGCCGCGCCCAATGCCCGCGCGATGAGGTACTGCTTGTAGGCTCGCGACAGCATGCCGTCGCCGGCCGGGAGTTGTTGTTGTCGGGGGTCCCTGGGCACGCCGCGATTCTACGCCATCGGGGCATTTTGGTCTACCATATTGTTAACACTTCGAGGGAAATCTCGCTGGGCAATCGCCTTCGCGACACCGAATCCGGTTGCTTTTTCACTCGATAGTTGGCAGAATTGTTAACAAGCTGACATACCGAATCCACCGCATCGCGCCCTTCATGACCCTCCACCAGAAATCTTTCCGCCCGGGCGCCACCGGACCCTTGAAGGGCATCCGCGTCATCGACCTCTCCCGCCTCGTCTCGGGCAACACGCTCACCCTCCTTTTGGCCGACCTCGGCGCCGACGTCGTCAAGGTGGAGGCGCCGGCGGGCGACAACCTGCGCGCGTGGGTCAAGGGCGGCGTTTCCACGGACTGGAAATCGCTCGGCCGCAACAAGAAGAGCATCGGCATCGACCTGCGGCAGGCCGCGGGCATGGAGCTGCTCAAGCGCCTCGTCACGAAGGCCGACGTGCTGGTGGAGAACTACCGCTCCGGCACGCTTGAGAAGATGGGCATCGGCCCCGACGTCCTGCTCGCGCTCAACCCGAAACTCGTCATCGCCCGCATCACGGGTTTCGGCCAGACCGGGCCCTACCGCAACCGGCCGGGCTTCGGCACGCTGATCGAAGGCATGTGCGGCCTCGCGGACGCCACGGGCTTCGCGGACCGGCCGCCGGCGCTTCCGCCCGGCCCCATCGCGGATACATGCGCGGGTTTTTGCGGCGCGATGGGCGTGCTGGCCGCCGTGCGCGAAGTCGAAGTGAACGGCGGCGTGGGCCAGGTCGTGGACCAGTCGCTCTTCAATCCGCTGTTCATCGCGCTGGGCGCGCAGGCAGCGAACTACCGCGTGACCGGCCAGGTGCGCGAGCGCCAGAGCAACAACAACCTGTACCGCACCAGCGACGGCAAGTACGTCACGTACACGGCCTCGATGGAGCCGATGCCCCAGCGCATGCTGGAGGCGATCGGCAAGGGCAGCTACAACGACATCCCGTCGTACCGCGGTGTCGCGGGCCGCACCAACCACGGCCCCGAGATTCGCGGCTGGATCCAGGATTTCGTCGGCGCGATGACGCAGGAAGAGGCGGTGAAGTTCTTCGACGAGAAAGAGATCAGCCTCGCGCCGGTCTACAACATCTCGCAGATCCTGGAAGACCCGCACTTCCAGGAAGCGGAGACGGTCGTGGAAATTCCCGACGAGGACATGGGGCACGTGCCCATGTACGGCTTCGTCAACAAGCTGTCCGGAACGCCCCCCGAATTCTTCCGGCCCGCACCCCGCATCGGCGAGCACAACCGCGAAATCCTTGGCTGGCTGGAGCTGCCGCAAGCCAACATCGAGGCGCTCGAAGCCGCGAAGATCGTGCACACCGGCCAATCGGCCAGTAAGCCCGATTTCTCCTACCAGTGACCCGGGCCGCCCTCCCGAACGAATACGACGCCCTGCGCGAGATGATCGTCATGGGGAAGATTCTCCCCAATGAACGGATCGTCGAAGCCACCTACGCGGAATTGCTCGGCACGAACCGCGCGAACATCCGCCGCGCGCTGGCGCGGCTCGAACAGGAAGGGCTGATCGTCTCCGAGCCGTTCCGCGGCGCGCGCGTGCGCCGCGTGACGCAGGACGAAGCGGTCGAGATCTTCGAGGTGCGCGGCGCCCTCGAAGTGCTGCTGGTCCAACACGCGACAGAGTGGGCGACGCAATCCGACAAGGAGCGCCTGCGCGTGCTGCGCAAGAAGCTCAACGACGCGCTGCCGAAGAACGATCCGGTCGCGGTGGGCGCGGTGTCGCGCCAGATGCGCGAGGAGCTGTGGCGGATGTCGCGCCACGCCATCGCCCTGCAGATCGTGGGTTCGCTCAACAGCCAGCTGGTGCGCATCTGGTTCCAGTCGATCATGATGCCGGGCCGCGCCGAGTCCATCGTGGCCGACATGAACGACCTGTGTGATGCGATCGACGCGGGCTCCGCGCCGAAGGCCGCGAAGGCCATGCGCCGCTACCACGACGCCGCCATCGCGGCCCTCAAGACCGCGTTCGCGCGAAATGCGGGGCCGCTCTAGGCAGGCAACCCTTCCGCGAAACCACGCACGATGGCCTCGAACGCCGCCGGCTGCTCCATGGGCGCCGTGTGCGTCACCCCCGGCATGACCTCCACGCGCGTGTTCGAAAACACACTGGCGATGGCGGCGCGGGAGTCGCTGGCCGGGTTGCCGATGCGACCGCCGTTCTCGCCGAACAACGCGAGCACGGGCACGTCGCACGGGCCCAGGTCTTCCCAGCCTTCCGTGCTCGCGCGCATGCGCACCAGTTGGCTCTCGACTTCGGGCGAACTGGCGAGTTCGCAGCCGCCCGGGGCGTCGACGATGCCGTGTTCGATGAATGCGCGCAGGTACTCGTCTTCCCAGTCCTTGAACGAGCCGCGGCCGCGGTAGTGCGCGTACGCCGCCTCGCGGTTGGGGAACGTCGCCCGTCGCCCCTCCGATCGCGCCAGCCGATTCCTGGCCCACGCCTCCTGGGCCTCGACCGGCATCGCAGGGTCGATGACGCGCAGCGGCACCGTCGGCTCGAACACGATGAGCCCGCGAATGCGTTTCCGCCGCGCGCAAGTGGCCAGCATGGACACACCGCCGCCGCGCGAGTGCGCGACGATGAGCAGCTTGTCCAGCCGCAGATGATCGATGAGCGATGTCACGTCGTCCCGCATGGCCGGCCACGTGAAGTGACCCGGATTGCTCGACAGGCCGTGACCGCGCATGTCCATGGCCACCACGCGGAAGTCCTTCGACAGGCGTTGCGCCAGCGGCGAATAGACGCCGCCCGCATGCGTGTTGCCATGCACGATGAGCAGCGGCGGTTTGTCGCCGCCCCAGTCGAGGTAGTGGATTCGCGCGTCGCCGGCATCGACGAACGCCGAGACGGGAGCGGTGGTCGAATGTCCGGTCATGCCACCGCCGCCTGCGCGATGCGGTCACGCACGCGCTGCAGGCTGCCGCCCATCTTCACGGAGCCGGGCAAGGGATGTCCGACGATGCGTTCGGCCATCTCGGCCGCCTCGATCAGTCGCTCGAGGTCCAGGCCGGTGTCGATGCCCATCTCCTCGCACATGAAGGCGAAGTCCTCGGTGCAGAGATTGCCGGCGGCGCCCTTGTGCGCGGCGAAGGGGCAGCCGCCCAGGCCGCCGATCGAGGTGTCGAATTCCGTCACGCCCATCTCCAGGCCCGCATACGCATTCGCGATGGCCAGGCCCCGGGTGTCGTGCAGGTGCAAGGTGACCTCCATGCCGGGATACTTGCTGCGCAGCGCATCGATCGTGCGGCGGATGCGATCGGGCGTGGCCCACGCCATGGTGTCGGACAGGCCCAGGGTCTCGATGCTGCAGCCGTATTCGGCCGCGAATTCATGCACTTCCGCAGCGGCATCGAGCAACATGGGGAGCGTGATCTCGCCCTGGAAGTTGCAGCCGAACGCGGCGCTGATGTTGCCGGAGTTGGCAGGCGCGAGGCCATGCCGCGCGAACATCTCGAACATCTCGCGCTTGCGCTGCTTGCGCTGCTCGGGCGTGGCATTCTCGTTGCGCGCGAGGAACGCGGCCGAAGCGCACACGCTGAAGCCTTGGCCCGTGAGCGCGAGGCGCTGCGTCGCGAGGGCGCGTTCGAGCCCGCGCTCGTTCATGTAGAGCGCCGTGTACTTCACCCCGGGATTCATCTTCACGCCGGCGACCACGGCCTCCGCATCCGCCATGCTCGGGACGCGCTTGGGGCTCACGAAGGACGCGATCTGAATTTCCTTCAGTCCGGTTTCGGACAACGCGTCGATCAGCTCGATCTTCGCGGACGTCGGGATCGCGGCGCTCTCGATCTGGAAGCCCTCGCGCGGGCCATCCTCGTTGATTCGGACTTTGGCGGGCAGTCTGGACATGTCTCTTGGGCTTTCTATTCGGGTTGGGCGGCAGCGAGCAGGTGGCGGGCGCGCGCCTCATGCGCCTCGATCGCATCGGCCATGGCAACGGTCTCGCGGGCGGCTTCCACCACCGGCTTGTCGATCATCTTGCCCTTGAACGAAAAGGCGCCGCGCCCCTGGGCGAACTCTTTCTCCGCCATCTCGAGGATGGCGCGCGCATCGGCGACTTCGGCGGCACTGGGTCCGTACTCTTCGTTGAGCACACGCACCTGGTCCGGGTGGATCGCCCCGCCGCCATGGAAGCCGTGGACCTTCGAGCGGCGGATCAGCTGGCGCAGGGCGTCGAGGTCCGTGTAGTCCGCGATGCCGCCGACATAGCCACCGCTCGAGATGCCGGCGGCGCGCGCCGCGTACAACACCAGTTGCTTGGGCGCGAGCAGCGTCTCGAACGTTGGTGCGAAGCCGCACGCGGCGGCGAAGTCGAGGCTGCCCAGCCCGATGGAAACCAGGCGCGGATCGGCGTTCGCGATCTCATGCACGCGCGCGAGCGCCTGCGGCGTTTCGATGGAAGCGGACAACTCGATGCCGCCCACCGGCAAGCCGCGGGCCTTCTCGAGTTCGCCGACGTACTGCGCAACCATGCGCACGTGGCCGGCGCTCTCGACCTTGGCGATGCCCAGGCTGTCGACGCCGGCGATGACGGATGCTTCGATGTCGCGCGCCAGCAGCCCGAGCGAGCGGTTCATCCGCACACGAATGCTCGCGCCGCCCCGCGACGCGGACTTGACGGCTGCGGGCAGGCGAAGGCGGGCCGCTTCCTTGGCGTTGTCGGCCACCCCGTCCTCGAGGTCGAGCGTGATGTTGTCGGCGCCGCGCAGGTGCGCCTTCGCGATGAATTTCTCGCTGGACAGGGGCACCGTGAGGGAGGAGCGCTGCAGGCGCGCGGGCTGGTTGGGATGCATGGATCGGGCGCCTTGTATTCGGTTAACAATTATGACAACAAGAGGCGACGGTGGCAAGCCGCTGCATCCGTCTTCGCGCTCAATTGGCGACCGTTTGGTTTACAATTTGGCTTTCAATTGGAGATGCACATGTCCATCGGTTTCAAGGTCCTCGAACGCAAGCGCGCCGTGAGCGCGGAGTGGGTGGAGAAGTTCAAGTCGCTGCCGGTCGCGAACATCAGTGACGTCATGCACCGCCTCACCGCGGGCGGCCCGCGCCTGCGCCCGTACCACGCATCCGGCGTGCTGTGCGGCGCGGCCCTCACCGTCAAGAGCCGCCCCGGGGACAACCTGATGGCCCACATGGCGCTCACCATGGCCCAGCCCGGCGACGTGATCGTCGTGGACGCCGGCGGCGACATGACGAACTCCATCATCGGCGAACGCATGATGGTCAACGCCCAGCGGCGCGGCTTCGCGGGCTGGGTGGTGGACGGCGCGATCCGCGACCTCGAGTGGGTGAAGAAGAACACGCTGCCCGTCTTTGCCGCCGGCATCAGCCACCGCGGCCCGTACAAGACCGGTCCGGGCGAAATCAACGTGCCGGTCGCCATCGACGGCATGGTCATCGAGCCGGGCGACCTGATCATCGGCGACGACGATGGCCTGCTGTGCGTCCCGTTCGACCAGGTCGAAGCCGTCTACGCCATGGCGAAGGAAAAGCACGCCTCCGAGTCCACGACGTTCGATGCGATCGGCAAGAGCGACCAGGCGAAGGACCGCGCCAAGCTCACCGAGCAGCTCAAGGCGCTCGGCTGCGCTTTCGGGTAAATCCGCCAGCGGCCCCGGTCAGGCGAAACCGTACAGCCTGGCCGGGTTGTCGACCAGGATGCGGTCGCGCACGGCACTCGCCGGCTCCCATGCGGCCAGCAAATCGAAGAGCCGCGCGGCGTCGGGCTTGGGCCCGCTCTTCACCGTGGTGTGCGGCCAGTCCGTGCCCCACAGCATCCGGTCCGGCGCGGCCGCGATGAATTCGCGCGCGGTCGGCGCCAGGTCCCCGAAGCCGGCATCGGCGGACACGGCGTAGACGCACGACAGCTTCAGGTAGGTGTTGCCCTTTCCCAGCAGCCGCAGCACGGCCTCGCCCGCGGGTTGCCGCAGTCCTTCGGGCTGCTTCAGGTGCGCGAAGTGATCGAGCACGATCGGGCAAGGCAAGTCCATCAGCGCCTGCTCGGCCGCCATCAGCTGCGGCCCCTTCACCACGAGTTCGATATGCCAGCCCATGGGCGCGATGCGCGTCGCGTAGGCGCGCAAGTCTTGCGCGGTCGGCGCGTTGTCGCGCGCGAGGTAGAGGCGGATGCCGCGCACGCCCAGGGCATGCATGTGCCGCAGCTCTTCGTCCGTGGTGGCGGGCGTGACCCAGGCGACGCCACGCGCGCTGTCGCCCAGCCGCTCCAGCGCGTCGAACAAGGCGCGATTGTCCGCGCCGTAGCTGGACGGATGCACGATGACCGAGCGCGAAAGCCCGAGGCGCCGTCGCAGCCGCAACAGGTCGTCCACCGTCGAGGCGGGTTGTTCGCGACCCGGCGCGCAGGGAAAGCGCGGATCGAAGATGTGGACGTGGCAGTCGGTCGCGCCTGGCGGTGGGGTCATGCCCGATTCTAGTTTCCTGATTTCCAAACGGTCAACAATTTGGTAAACTTCAACGTAGGCCCGGAACGAAAAATTTGAAGGAACAAGGCATGTCGAGTTGGACGCAGGCGCAGATGGCATCGATTCACAAGATGCTCAACCCCCGGTCGGTCGCGGTGGTGGGCGCGACGCCGCGCATGCAGTACGGCGGCAAGTTCCTCAAGCGCGTGCTGAACTACAAGGACCGCCTGAACGTCTACCCGGTGAACCCGAAGTACGACGAGATTCTGGGCGAGAAGTCCTACCCCAGCATCGCCGACCTGCCCGAAGCGGTGGATGTCGCGACCATCATCGTCCCTTACCACGCGGTGCTGGAGACGCTCAAGGAATGCAAGGCAAAGGGCGTCGGTTCGGCCATCGTCATCTCGGCCGGCTTTTCCGAACGCGGCGAGGACGACCGCCGCGAACTGCAGGAGCGCGTCGGCGCTTACGCCCGCGAGTCGGGCGTGCGCATCAGCGGCCCGAATTGCCTGGGCCTGGCCAACGTGCGCGACAACGTGTGGCTCACCTCCTCCAGCCGTGTCGATGGCGGCACGCCCGGCCCCGTGGGTCTGGTGTGCCAGAGCGGCGCATCGCTCTTCGGCCCCTTCCTCGCCCGCGCGCTCGACATGGGCCTGGGCATGAGCTACGTGGTGTCCACCGGCAACGAGGCGGACCTTGAATTCGCGGATTTCGCGCGCTACCTCCTCGACGACGAGGGCACGAAGGTGATCGCCGGCTTCATCGAGGGCTTCAAGAACGCCGAGAAGTTCATCGAGGTGGCGCAGCTCGCGCAGGAACGCGGCAAGCCCATCGTGCTGATCAAGATCGGCCGCTCGGACCTCGGTTCGCGCGCTGCGAGTTCGCACACCGCCGCCCTCACGGGCTCTGACAAGCTGTACGACGCCGTGTGCAGGCAGTACGGCGTGATCCGCGTGCAGAACTATGACGAGTTGCTGGAGACGGCGCAGTTGCTCGCGCGTGCCAAGCCCACGATCGCCCGCGGTGTCGCTGTCGTGTCGCACTCCGGCGGCGTGAGTTCGCTCACGGCCGACATGATCGGCCAGGCGGGATTGCAACTGCCCGAACTCACCGACCGCGCGAAGGACGGCATCAACGCCATCCTCAAGGGCTTCGGCTGGGCGTCCAACCCGGCGGACGTCACGGGCAAAGCCAACAGCGACGACTTCCCCGCGATCATCCGGCACCTCATCGACGAGCCCGAGGTCGGCACCCTGGTCGTCGCGAGCGCGGGCGGCGACCCGCATGCGGACCAGTTGCTCGAGTTGCGCGACCACACCGAAAAAAACGTGGTGTACCTGTGGACCGGCAGCCGCAACCAGACGACCGGACTGCCGAAGCTGAAGGCGGCGGGCCTGCCCGTTTTCTACAACCCCGATTCACTCGCGAAGGGGCTGCGCCACCTGCTCGACTACCACGACTTTCGGCGCAAGCGCGCGGCGCATCCGGCGCAGCCCGACACGCCGGCGACCGCCGCGCAGTTGAAGCTCGTGGACGAACTGCAGGCACGCGGGCGCATCACGCTGTCCGAAACCGACAGCAAATCGCTCATCGCGGCATGGGGCGTCGCGGTGTCGCGCGACGAACGCGCCTCGTCCGCGCAGGAAGCCGCGCAGGCCGCCGCGCGCACCGGCTTTCCGGTGGTGATGAAGATCGACTCCGCGGACATCCCGCACAAGACGGAAGCAGGCGGCGTGCGGCTGGGGCTTCGCGATGCAACCGAAGTCGCCGCTGCCTTCGACGAGATCATGGCCAACGCGCGCGCGTACTCGCCGCAAGCGCGGCTGGACGGCGTGATGGTGCAGGAGATGGTCCAGGGGGGCGTGGAGACGATTGTCGGCGTCACCTATGACGCGCAGCTCGGCCCCACGATCATGTTCGGCAGCGGCGGCGTGATGGTCGAGGTGTACCAGGACGTCACGCTGCGCCGCTGCCCGATCAACCTCGCGGAGGCGCACGAGATGATCGCCGAGGTCAAGGGCAGCAAGCGGCTCACGGGGTTCAGGGGCAGCGCGCCCGCGGACATCGACGCGCTCGCGCAAACGCTGGTGGATGTGTCGCGGATGGCCGTGCAATTGAAGGGCCGCCTCGCGGAACTCGACATCAACCCGCTGCTCGTCCTGCCGAAGGGCCGCGGCGTGAAGGCCGTGGATGCACTGGCGACGTTCTCGCAGGAAGAAGGCGCATCTTGATGACGATCCATCCCTCGCTTCGACAATTGCTGGAAGCCGCTGACTACGGACACGCCGATGCGCAGACCGTGAACATCACCGGCGGCGATCCCGTTTTTCCATTGCGTTATCGCGTGGCGACCACCGGCGCAGCGGCCATCGCGGCCAATGGACTCGCAGCCGCGGAACTCTGGAAGCTGCGCGGCGGCGAACAACAGCGTATCGATGTCGATGCGCGCGCCGCCGGCGCCGCGATGCGCAGCGCGCGCTATCTCAAGGTCGACGGCGTGCGGCCGCCCAGCGCGGAGAAGATCACGGGCTTCTACCAATGTGGCGACGGCCGTTGGGTCTATCTGCATTGCAACTTCGCCAATCTCAGCGAGCGCAATTGCGCGGTGCTGGGTGCGGCAGAGGATGCGGATGCCATTCGGACTGCCGTCATGAAGTGGAAAGGCGCCGAGCTGGAAGAGGCGCTGTTCCAGGGCGGCGGCTGCGGCAGCCTCGTGCGCAGCGAGGCCGAGTGGAACGCGCTGCCGCAGAAATTGGCCGTGGAGAAGCTGCCGCTCATGGAGATCATCAGGATCGGCGACTCGCCCCCGGAGCCGCTGCCGCCCGCGGCACGTCCGCTTTCGGGCATCCGTGTGCTGGACTTGACGCGCGTGCTGGCGGGGCCGACCTGCGCGCGAACGCTGGCCGAACATGGCGCCGATGTGCTGCGCGTCAATCGCAAGGACCTTCCCGATTCGGGCCTGTCCGACTACGACACGGGGCTCGGCAAGCTCGCCACGTTCATCGACTTCCGCGATCCGGCGCAGGCTGAACTGCTGCGCGGGCTGGTCAGGGACGCCGACGTGTTCTCGCAAGCCTACCGCCCTGGTTCGCTGGCGTCGCACGGCTGGTCGCCGGAGGCGCTGCACAAGCTTCGCCCCGGCATCGTGGCCGTGACGCTCAGCGCCTGGGGGCATGAAGGTCCGTGGAGCCAGCGGCGCGGCTACGACACCGTGGTGCAGTCAGCCAACGGCATGGCCTGGCGAGGCGAGGAGAAGCCGCAATTCCTGCCCGTCTCCGCGCAGGACTATGTCGCCGGCTACCTCATGTCCTTCGGCGCGATGGTCGCCCTCGACCGGCGCGCGCGGCAAGGCGGCAGCTGGCTGGTTCGCGTCTCGCTCGCACGGGTCGGGCACTGGATTCGCGAGCATGGCTTGCTCGAGGAGTCGCAATACGCTTCGATGCCCAGGGAGTTGCCCGCCGACGAACTCTCACGCCTGCTCATGGAATCCGACAGCCCGATCGGCCGCCTCACGCATCTGGCGCCCGTGGTGAAGATGTCGGTGACGCAGCCGCACTGGACACGCCCCGCGGTTCCGCTGGGCACGCACGCACCGGCCTGGCCGGTCTGAAGTCATTGCGGGCTTGACCCGCAACACCTTGTCATTGCGGGCTTGACCCGCAATCCATCGATGCGAGGTGCCGCTCCACGATGGATCCCGGATCAAGTCCGGGATGACAACCGTCAGGCGGATGGCAACCGCCAGGCGGGGTGACAACCTTCAGGCGATCGGCTCGCCTGCCCGCCAGCACGCCGCGAAGTGGCCCGGCTCGGTCTCTTCCATCGGCGGCTCCTGCACGGTGCACTTGTCGATGGCCAGCGGGCACCGCGTGTGGAAGCGGCAGCCGGCCGGCGGGTTCATCGGGCTGGGCACATCGCCCTGCAGGATGATCCGCTTGCGTGTCAATTCCACTTCAGGATCGGGAATCGGCGCGGCCGACAGCAGCGACTGCGTGTACGGATGCATCGGCCTCGCGTAGAGGTCCTGCGAGTCGGCGATCTCCACGATCTTGCCGAGGTACATCACCGCCGTGCGGTCGCTGATGTGCTTCACCACTGCCAGGCCGTGCGCGATGAAGAGGCACGTGAGGCCCAGCTTTTCCTGCAACTCTTCCAGCAGGTTGATCACCTGGGCCTGGATCGACACGTCGAGCGCGGACACGGGCTCGTCGCACACGAGCATCACCGGCTCCACGGCCAGTGCGCGCGCGATGCCGATGCGCTGGCGCTGCCCACCGGAAAACTCATGCGGATAGCGCGATGCGAAATCGGGATTGAGGCCCACCAGTTGCAGCAGCTCACGCACCCGCAGTTGCACGGACGCTTCATCGGGCCGAAGCTTGTGGACGCGGATCGGCTCGGCAATGATTTCGCCGACGCGCATGCGCGGGTTGAGCGATGCGTACGGGTCCTGGAAGACCATCTGGATCTTGCGGCGCATGGCGCGCACTTCGCCTTCCGGCACGTCCTTCAGGTTCACGCCGTCGAAGACGATGTCGCCGCCGGTCGAGGGGAACAACTGCACGATCGCGCGACCCGTGGTCGTCTTGCCGCAGCCGCTCTCGCCGACGAGCCCCAGCGTTTCGCCGCGGCGCACGTCGAACGTCACGCCGTCGACGGCCTTGATGGTGCCGGTCTTGCGCTTGAAGATTCCTTCGAGGATGGGAATGTGCACCTCGAGATTGCGCACGGACAAGAGAGGCGTCGCCGGATTCATGGGTTTGCTTTCAAGCCGCAACGTGCGCGTCAAGGGATGCGGGCCGTGCGGGAACGGGAGTCTGCAAGGTGATCTCGAAGTGGCATGCGGCCGCGTGGCCGGGCGCCACTTCGCGCAAGGCAGGCGCGCTGCGATCGCACGTCCCGGCCTTCGCGTAGTCGCAGCGGGGCATGAACGGGCAGCCCGCCGGCAGGTGCATCACATCGGGCGGCGTGCCGCGAATCGGGGTGAGCTTGCGGCCCGCGCGCTCGTCCAGGCGCGGCAGCGAACGCAGCAGGCCGATGGTGTAAGGCATGCGCGGGTTCGCGAAAATCTCGCGCGTCGCGCCCTCCTCCACGATCTTGCCGGCGTACATCACCGCGACGCGGTCGGCCACGCCCGCGATCACGCCGAGGTCGTGCGTGATCATGATCACGGCCGTGCCGAGCTCCCGCTTGATCTTGCCGATCAGCTCCAGGATCTGCGCCTGGATCGTGACGTCCAGCGCCGTGGTGGGCTCGTCGGCGATCAGCAGTTCGGGGTCGCACGCAAGGGCCATGGCGATCATCACCCGCTGGCGCATGCCGCCGGAGAAGCGGTGCGGGTAATCGTCCAGCCGCTGCGCCGGGTTGGGGATGCCGACGAGCCCAAGCAGTTCCGCCGCACGCGTGCGCGCCTGCGTCGTCGTCATCTTCATGTGAAGCTTCAGCGACTCGGTCAATTGCCGGCCGATGGTCAGCACCGGGTTGAGCGAAGTCATCGGCTCCTGGAAAATCATCGCGATGCGGTTGCCGCGGATGTCGCGCATCTGCCGTGGCGAATACTTCAAAAGGTCCTCGCCCTTGAAGACGATCTCGCCGCCCGCGACATGCCCGCCCGGCTTGGGCACGAGCCCCATCAGCGACAGCGAGGTCACGCTCTTGCCCGAGCCGCTCTCGCCGACGATACCGAGCGTCTCGCCCTTGTCGACGCCGAACGAGATGCCGTCCACGGCCTTGAGGAGGCCTGCTTCGGTCTGGAACACGGTGCGCAGGTCGCGCACTTCGAGGAGTCGGGTCACGGTGTTGTTCCTTGCAGTCGAACGCATCGTTCAGCGGTTGCGCAGCCGCGGGTCCAGCAGGTCGCGCAGCGCGTCGCCCAGGAAGTTGAAACCGAACAGCACGATGGTGATGGCGAGCCCGGGGAAGATCGCGAGCCACGGTGCCTCATACATGGAGCGCTGCGCGGCGCCGCTGAGCATCGAGCCCCACGACGGCGCGGGCGGCGGCGTGCCGAGACCGAGGAAGCTCAGGCCCGCTTCCGAAAGGATCGCGCCGCCGAGCGCGGACGTGGCGATGATGATGTACGGCGCGACGCAATTCGGCAGGATGTGCCGGAACACGATGCGCGTGTTCGAGAAGCCGAGGTTGCGCGCGGCATCGATGAACGGCAGTTCGCGCAGGCCCATGGCGCTGGCACGCAGCACGCGCGACGGGCCGGGCAGGATCGTGATCGAGAGGGCGAGCACGACGTTGGTGATGCTGGGGCCGAGCGCGGCAACCATCGCGAGCGCGAGGATGAGGCCGGGGAACGCCATCAGCACGTCCATGCACCGCTGGATGATGTAGTCCGCGCGGCCGCCGAGGTAGCCCGACACCAGGCCCAGCGCCGCGCCCGACGTGGTGCCGAGGCCGACGGCCAGCAGGCCCACCGTCAACGAGGTGCGCGCGCCCCAGATGATGCGGCTCAGGATGTCGCGCCCGAACTCGTCGGTGCCCATCCAGTGGCTCCAGCCGGGCGCGAGCAGCAACGCCTCGGAGTTGATCTTGTACGGGTCGTAAGGCGCGATCCACGGCGCGAGGGCCGCGACGACGACCAGCACGAGGACGATGAGCGCACCCACCGCGCCGAGGGGGCGCCTGCGGGCAAGCTTGATCGCGGATTTGGCGTTGGATGTCACGGGATTGGATGCTCTCATTTCAGTCGGATGCGGGGATCGAGCACGCCGTACAGCAGGTCGACCAGCAGATTCAGCATCACGTACACCACGGCCATGATGACGACGATGGCCTGCACCACGGGGTAGTCGCGATGCAGGATCGCATCGATCAGGTAGCGGCCGATACCGGGGAGCGTGAAGATCACCTCCATGATCACCGTGCCGTTCAGCAGGCTGCCCAGCTCCAGCGCGAGCAGCGTGAGCACCGGCAGCATGGCGTTGCGCAGCGCGTGCACGGTGAGCACGGTGCGCAGGCCCAGGCCCTTGGCCCAGGCGGTGCGGATGTAGTCGTCGCGCATCACTTCGAGCATCGTGGAGCGCGTCATGCGCGCGACGACCGCCGCGTTGTGCAGGCCGATGACGAGCGCGGGCCAGATCAGCTGCTGCAGGTTGGCGAACGGGTCGTCGATGAAGTGAACGTAGCCGAGCGGCGGCGCCCAGTTGAACTGCGACGTGAGCAGCAGGATCAGCAAGGTCGCCATCCAGAAACCGGGGATCGCGAGGCCGCCGATCGTGAACGATCGCAGCACGTAGTCGATCCACGTGTCCTGGCGCAGCGCCGAGTACACGCCGATCGGGATGGCGATCGACGCGCCGATGACGAGAGCGAGGAACGCGAGTTCGATCGTCAGCCACATGCGTTCGCCGATTTCCGAGAGGACCGGCTGGCCGCTCCACAGCGAGTTGCCGGCGTCGAACGTGAGCAGGCCGCCGATCCAACGGACGTATTGCTGCAAGAGCGGAACATCCAGCCCCAGCTTCGCGCGCAGGGCGGCGGCGGCCTCGGCCGATACGGCGACGCCCTTGTCCGCATCGCCCATCAGGAGCATCTGCGCGACGTCGCCCGGCAGCGCCCGCATGATGACGAACACCAGGACGGAAATTCCGAACAGGATCGGGACGAGGCCCAGCAGGCGCTTGACGATGTAGCTGTTCACGGTGACTCTGGAAGTGGGGGCGGGGGGGCGCAACGGGGCCCGGCGGGGGCGATCGGCACATTATAGATGACTGAATTGTTAACAATCAAGTTTTCATTAGATGCGATTTCGCACTCGGGTGACCCGGGCGGCAAAGCTGCGCGCGGGCGGGCTGCGGCGCGGGCTACGGCGTTC
>JAZKIF010000183.1:0-17722 GCA_040385005.1 Pseudomonadota bacterium | reverse complement strand
GATGCGCTGAGCCTTTGAAACCATGGCAGCTATATAGTCGATTAGAATCGTTCCGACAACGAAGACCCGTCACCCTGAGGTGCGAGACATGCGCACCTGCGTTGCACTAGCGCTCGTTTGCTTTCTTCGCCCTCCCCCCTTGCGGGGGTGGGTTGGGGTGGGGGCCTCCCCCCCGGAGCAAAATAAGCCATGCCGCTCGGTACCCTCGACAGAAACCCGCCGCCTTTCTTCAAGCAAGGCCCGTCGGCGCTGTCGAAAGTGATGGTGTTCAGCGCGCTCGCGCTCTTCCTGATGGTCGCGGACACCAAGTTCCGGATTGGCCAGCCGGTGCGCGCCGTGGTCGGCACGGCGATCTATCCCCTGCAATGGCTCGCCATGCGCCCGGTGTTCCTCTTCCGCTACGGCGGGAATTACTTCGAATCCCTCGACGCGGCACAGACTTCCGAAGCCTCGGCGCGCGCCAAGCTCGCGCTGCAATCGCAGCGCTCCAGCCAGGTCGAACAGCTCACCCTCGAAAACGAGCGCCTGCGCAAGCTGCTGCAACTGCGCGACCGACTGAACGCGGTTGGCACGGCGGCCGAGGTTCTGTATGACGCGGCCGATCCGTACACGCGCAAGGTCATCATCGACAAGGGCCTGACCCACGGCGTGGAGGCCGGCTCGCCGGTGATCGACGAATCGGGCGTTCTCGGCCAGGTCACGCGCGTGCAGCCTCTTGTCAGCGAAGTGACCCTCGTGACCGATCGCGAGCACGCGATCCCCGTGCTCAATGTGCGCACCGGCGCTCGGAGCGTTGCTTACGGCGACCCGAACGCATACGGCGGTTCGCTGCAGCTTCGCTTCATGGCCGGTAATGCCGATGTGAAGCAAGGCGACCTGCTCACGACCAGCGGAGTCGATGGCGTGTACCCGCCAGGGCTTCCGGTCGCCAAGGTCGACAAGGTGGAGCGCCGCGCCGATTCGGGCTTCGCGCTCATCTCCTGCTCGCCGCAGGCGCTGGTTTCAGGCGCGCGCCACGTGATGGTGCTCAAGCCGTTGACCGAACAGATCCCTCCGCGGCCGGCGCCGGAAGACGTTGCCCCATTGAAGAAAGGGGGCCGGAAATGATCATGCGGCCCGGGCAGCAGCTGCTGCTACCGGCGAACCCGTTTTTCATCTGGGGGAGCTTGCTGCTCGCGCTGCTGGTGAACACGCTGCCGCTCGGGCGCACGCCGTGGATGCCCGACTTCCTCGCGCTGGTGCTGGTGTTCTGGAGCGTGCATCAGCCGATGCGCGTGGGCATCGGCGCGGCATTCGTGTTCGGCCTTGCAATGGATGTGCACCAGACCGCGCTGCTCGGGCAGCACGCGCTCGCCTACACCGCGCTCAGCTTCCTGGCGATCGCGATCCATCGCCGCCTGCTGTGGTTCACGGTGCCGTCGCAGGCGGTCCAGGTGATGCCAATCTTTCTGGCGGCGCATGCGATCGAACTGGCGGTGCGCATGCTCGCCGGCGGCGTGTTCCCCGGATTCAGCACGATCATCGCGCCGGTGGCCGAAGCGTTGCTGTGGCCGGTGATCAGCATTTTGTTGTTGGCGCCGCAACGCCGCGCGCCGGACCCGGACGAGAACCGTCCTCTCTAGCACCATGACTGTCCTGCGCGACATCGAAAGCGACCTCTCGCGGTTCCGCATGCGGATTTTCGTGGCGAGCCTCGCCGTGCTCGTGTGCTTCGTCCTGCTCGCGAGCCGTCTTGTCTATTTGCAGGTGGTGCGCCACGCGGACCTGAGCGAGCAGGCGGAGAACAACCGCACGTCGATCGTTCCGCTCGTGCCCAACCGCGGCCTCATCACGGATCGCAACGGCGTCGTGCTCGCGAGCAACTATTCCGCGTACACGCTGGAGATCACGCCGTCCCGCCTCACCGCCACGCTGGAAAAGACCATCGACGATCTCGCGCAGGTGGTGAACATCGAGCAGCGCGACCGGCGCCGCTTCAAGAAGCTGCTGGAGGAATCCAAAAGCTTCGAATCGCTGCCCGTGCGCACGCGCCTCACCGACGAAGAGGTCGCGCGCTTCGCCGCGCAGAGCTGGCGCTTCCCCGGCGTGGACATCAAGGCGCGGCTCTTTCGCAACTACCCGTACGGCGAGCTCGCGAGCCACGTCATCGGCTACATCGGCCGCGTGAACCAGTCCGAGAAATCGGTCATCGAGCAGTGGAGCGACGAGGACCAGGCCAACTACCGCGGCACGGACTACATCGGCAAGCTCGGCGTGGAGCAGAGTTACGAGAAGCAGCTGCACGGCATCACGGGGGTCGAGCAGGTGGAAACCTCCGCCGGTGGACGCGCGGTGCGCAAGCTCGCAAGCAACGCCGCGACGCCGGGCAACACGGTGGTGATGTCCATCGACATCAAGCTGCAAAAGCTCATCGAGGACCTGTACGGCGACCGGCGCGGCGCGCTGGTGGCGATCGACCCCAAGACCGGCGAAGTCCTGGCCTTCGTGAGCAAGCCGACGTTCGACCCCAACCTTTTCGTCGACGGCATCGATGTGGAGAACTGGCAGGCGCTCAACGAGTCTCTCGACAAGCCGCTGCTCAATCGCGCGCTGCGCGGCACTTATCCGCCCGGCTCGACCTACAAGCCCTTCATGGCGCTCGCCGCGCTGGAGACGGGCAAGCGCACGCCGCAGCAGGCGATCTCCGATCCGGGCTTCTTCATGTTCGGCGGACACCGCTTTCGCGACGACAAGGAAGGCGGGCACGGCTCGGTGGACATGTACCGCTCGATCGTGCAGTCGTGCGACACGTACTACTACATGCTCGCGAACGACATGGGCGTGGACCTGATGCACGAGCAGATGCAGCACCTGGGCTTCGGCGACCCGACGGGCATCGACATCCTTGGCGAGGCGCGCGGCCTGCTGCCCTCCACCACCTGGAAGCGCAATGCGTACAAGCGGCCCGAACAGCAGAAGTGGTACGCGGGCGAGACGATCTCGCTGGGCATCGGCCAGGGCTACAACAACTTCACCATGCTGCAGATCGCGCAGGCGCTCTCCATCGTCGCCAACAACGGCGTGAAGATGAAGCCACACCTGGTGAAGGAGGTGACGGACATCGTCACGCACAAGCCCACCACCACGGTGCACCAGATCGTGGGCCAGCTGGCCGCCAAGCCCGAGAACATTGCCGTCATCCGCAACGCGCTGGTCGGCGTGAACATCGAGGGCACCTCGGCCACCTCGTTCCGCGGTGCGCCGTACACGAGCGGCGGCAAGACGGGCACGGCGCAGGTCATCACGATCGCGCAGGGCGCGAAATACAACGCTTCGCAGGTCGATGAGCGGCATCGCGATCACGCGCTCTTCATGGCGTATGCGCCGGCGGAAGACCCGAAGATCGTGATTGCGATGATCGTGGAGAACGCGGGCTTCGGCGCGCAGAACTCCGCCCCGATCGCGCGTCGGGCGTTCGACTACTGGATCTCGGGCGTGTATCCGAGCCTGGAGGACATGGCCGCGGTGGCGCAGGGCAAGGCGACGACGCCGATCGGCAAGCCACGGCCGGTGGCGGAAGTGGCGTGGCCGTCGTCCGCGGCGGCGTCGGGTGCGGCACCTGCGGCGTCGGCGGCTTCGGCGGCCGGTGCGGCGAAGGCCCCCGCATCGGCGGTCATTCCGACAATCGCCAAACGCTAGGACGCCGCCGCGGAAGCCTAGCTCAGCAATTGGGCGAGAAAGCCCGGGTGCAACTTCAGCGCCGCGAGGCCCGCAATTCCCATCACCGTGCCGAAAGCCGCCGGCACCATCGCCACGCCGAACAGCCACCACAACTGCGTCAGCGACGCGACCGCGAGCAGCGAAATGGAAATCGCGATGGCCGCATCGGTCAGGTCGAACTGGTCGTCGCGGTAGTTCAACGCGTCATACGTCTGCTGGTCGGCCAGCGCCTGCTGCCGCTGTTCCTCTTTCTTCTGCGCCTGCTCCGCCGCGAGCTTTTCGTACTGCGCGATCGCCTGGTCGTACGGTGCGCGCTGCGCGGCGCTCCGCTCCCCGGCCTGCAGGCGCAGTTGCACGAGGGCCGCCTTCGCGACCTCCTCGCGCAGGTTGCGCGCCTGGTAGAACGACCAGTGATCGATCCTGTCGGCCTGGGCCTGCTGCATGGCCTGCACGATGTTGTCGTCCTTCACCTTGCAGATGCCCATCAGCGTGCTCAGGAGCGCGACGGAGACGGCGACGCTCGCGTTCAGGCGCGAGGGTCGCGATGGCGTTTCAGCGGCGGGCTCCACGCTGTCGAGGGGGTTGATGTCCATGGCCGCATTGTGCAAGCATCTGCCTGATGACAACCCTACTTCGCCGCAGCGCCTGCTGGGCCGCACTCCCGCTCGCACTGGGCGCGTCCCTCGTGCACGCCGCTGATGAAGCGCCCGCGTTCAAGTTCACGACGAGCGTCTACCAGCTCTCCGGCGGCGGGATGCCAAGCGGAACAGCGCTGGACCTCAACCTGCGCCAGACCTCCGACTTCGGCACCCTCTGGATTGGCTGGTTCCGCTTCCCGGCGCAGGACACCGCGCAGACCCGCGCAGGGTGGGACCGCAACTTCGAGGCAGGGCCCGTGCGCATCCAGCCGTCGGTGCAAGCGGCCTCGGGCGGTTTCTGGGGCGGCAGCATCGCACTGGAAACCGGCGAGCGCTGGTATGCGGGCGTGGGCCTGGGCCGCACCAACCTGCGCCCCTACGTCAACCTCAACTTCGACCCGAACGATGCATGGACGGTGTCGGGTGGGTACCGTTGGGAAGATGGCCGCGCGGCGGGCCTGCTGCTGGTCGGCGACAACCGGCAGAACCCCGACGAGCGCCACCTGCACCTGACCTGGCGCGAGCCGCTCGAAGGTGGCCAGCGCTTGACACTGGACCTGCTCGCCAAGCGCGGCCTCGTCAACGGCGAGTTGATCCATCGCTTCGGCGTCACCGCAGGCTATGACTGGCCTCGCGTGTTCGTGCGCGTCGCCTGGGACCCGAAGGTGAACTTCACGCCGCAGGATATGTGGCGGCTGCAGGGCGGCGTGCGGTTCTGAACGTTACCGGCGCCGGCTCCATCAGCGATCGCAGCAGGGCGAGCCCGAGCGGCCACTCGCCATGCCCGGACTCGACGTTGATGTGCCCCGCATTCGGCAAGCGCACGAATTCGCAACCCCACGCACGCGCATAGGCGCCGGCCAGCCGCGCGGGGCAAAACGGATCGTTGGTGCTCGCGACCAGGATGCTGCGATAAGGCAGCGGCGTGAAAGGCACGGGTGCGAAGTCGTTCAGGATGGCGCGGCGCTCGGGGTCGGCCGGCGCCACGAGCAGCGCGCCCTGGATGCGCGCCGCCGCCTCTTGCGGCAGATGGCTGGTCGCGATGCAGCCCAGGCTGTGCGCCGCGACGATGACCGGGCCGGGCGCCTCCAGGATTTGCCGCGTGAGCGATGCGACCCACGCTGCGCGATTGGGCGATGCCCAGTCGTCCTGCACGATGCGCATCGCACCGGGCAGTTGCTCTGCCCACAGGCTCTGCCAGTGGCCGGGGCCCGAATCGCGCCATCCGGGAATGATGAGCACGGTGGGCGGATCGATGTCTTGCGTCTGCATCGGCGGATTCTGGTCAACATGCGGCCGGACACGAACGACCGTCTTGTTGTTTGCATATCCGCGTTTGCATATGCGCGCGTTCAGAGCTTGGCGATCGACACTTCGGTGGCCTTGAAGAGCGCCACGACTTCGCTGCCGATTTTCAGCTGCAGGTCATCGACCGAGCGCGTGGTGATCACCGACGTGACGAGCGCGCCCCAGGGCGTTTCGACGTCGACTTCGGAGACGACATCGCCGCGGATGATCTCCTTGACCTTGCCCTTGAACTGGTTGCGAACGTTGATGGCTTGAATGGACACGGGTGAGCTCCTTGGTTGAAGAATGAAAAATGAATTGAAGAAAGATCAGATGGCCCAGCGCAGGCCATGCGCGGGCGCGGGCAGCCAGTGCGGGTCGGGCGCGGGCGACGCGTCACCGGGGCGCTGCAGGACGCGGTCGAGGATCCGCCGCTCCAACGCCGCGAAAGCGGCGTCATGCACGCGCGGACGCGCCAGCGGGATGCGTTCGTCCAGCGCGATGCGGCCGTGCTCGATGAGGATCACGCGATCCGCCAGCGCCACGGCTTCCTGCACGTCGTGCGTCACCAGCAGCGCGGTGAATCCGTTGCGCAGCCACAGGCCCTCGATCAGCTGGTGCATCTCGATGCGGGTCAGTGCGTCGAGCGCGCCGAGCGGCTCGTCGAGCAGCAGCAGGCGCGGGTTGTGAACGAGCGCCCGTGCGAGCGAGACGCGTTGCCGCTGGCCACCCGAAAGCCTCGCGGGCCAGTCGCCACCACGATCGCCCAACCCCACCTGTTCCAGCACCTTCGCGGCGCGCGGGCGCAATGCCGTCGGCAGGCCGAGCGTGACGTTGTCCCAGACGCGCCGCCAGGGCAGGAGGCGCGAGTCCTGGAACATGATGCGGGTGTCCTCGGACAGGCCGACGATGTCCTGGCCTTCGATGCGCAAGACGCCGGCGGACGCTTCTTCCAGTCCCGCGACGAGGCGCAGCAGCGTGCTCTTGCCGCAGCCGCTGCGCCCGACGATGGCGACGAACTCGCCGGGCTCGATCACGAGTTCGGCGCCGTGCAGGACTTCGCGCGCGCCATAGCGTTTGCTCACGCCATCGAGTGCGAGGCGTACGCCTCTCGCCTCGCGATTGGATTCGCTCATGCCTGTCCTCCTTGATAGCCCGGGTGCCAGCGCAGCCAGTAACGCTCGAGCCCGCGCGCGAATGCGTCGGCGAGTTTGCCGAGCAACGCATAGAGCAGGATGCCGACCAGCACGACGTCGGTCTGCAGGAACTCGCGCGCATTCATCGTGAGGTAGCCGATGCCCGCCTGCGCCGAGATCGTTTCGGCCACGATGAGGATGACCCACATCAACCCGAGCGAGAAGCGCAGGCCCACGAGGATGGAAGAGAGCGCACCGGGCAGGATGATCTGCGTGTACAGCTGCCGGCGCGACAGGCCATAGGTGCGGCCCATTTCGATCAGGCCGGGATCGACGTTGCGGATGCCGTGGAAGGTGTTCAGGTAGATCGGAAAGAACACCGACACGGAGATGAGGAACAGCTTCGCCATCTCATCGATGCCGAACCACAGGATGACCAGCGGGATCAGTGCCAGCGCCGGGATGTTGCGAAGCATCTGGAAGCTCGAGTCGAGCAGCGTCTCCGCCAATCGAACGGAGCCCGTGAGCAGGCCGAACAGCAGTCCGAGGCCACCGCCGACGGCGAGCCCGAGCAGCGCGCGTCCCGCGCTCACCTTGACGTGGGTCCAGAGCTCGCCGGACACCGCGAGCGCCGTGCCCGCGCGGATGACCTCCAGCGGTGCGGGCAACACCCGCGTGGACAGCCAGCCGAACGACGAGGCCGCTTGCCAGAGGGTGACCAGCGCGATCGGCACCAGCCATGGCAGGAGGCGCCTGCCTGCCGCGCGCAACACGGCGGAGATCGCACGCCACACGTTCGCACGCGCGGCCGCGGATGCCTCGTGCGCTGCGGTGGAAGGAACCCACGGCGTGTCGATGAAGCCCAGCGACGTCTGCAATTCCGGAACTTGAGGATGGCTCATGTTCGTCCTCAACTTTGCGAGACGCGCAGCGCCGCCTCTTCCACCCGCTTTGGCGCGTAGCTGTTCGCAACGACTTCGCCGAAGGGTCCGGTGCCCGCGCGGCCCGGCAGCTGATCGCGCACCTTGCGGGGCAACAAGGGGAACACCAGTTCGGCGAAGCGATAGGCTTCTTCGAGGTGCGGGTAGCCGGAGAAGATGAAGTTGTCCAGGCCAAGCGCCGCGTACTCCTCGATGCGCGCGGCCACGGTCTTCGCATCTCCGACCAGCGCCGTGCCCGCGCCGCCGCGCACCAAGCCGACTCCTGCCCAGAGGTTGGGACTGATCTCGAGATCGGCACGTTTACGCCTCTTGCCACCGGCGTGCAGGGCCGCCATCCGTTTCTGCCCTTCGGAATCCATGCGGGAGAACGCGGCCTGCGCGCGGATGACGGTGTCGTCGTCCACGCGGCTGATCAGCTCTTCCGCCGCCTGCCACGCGGCATCTTCCGTCTCGCGCACGATCACGTGCAGCCGGATGCCGAACTTCACTTCGCGGCCATGACGAGCGGCGCGTTCGCGCACGTCGGCGACTTTCTTCGCGACGTCCGCCGGCGGCTCGCCCCAGGTGAGGTAGGTGTCCACCTGCTCCGCCGCGAGATCGTGCGCGGCCGCGGACGATCCGCCGAACCAAACCGGTGGATGCGGTGTCTGCAACGGCGGGAACAGCAGCTTGGCGCCCTTCACGCTCAAGTGTTCGCCGTCGTAGTCGAACGTGCCGCCATCGTGGCTGCGCGTGAGAACTTCGCGCCAGATGCGGATGAACTCCGCCGACTGTTCGTAGCGAGCGGCATGGTCCAGGAAGACCCCATCGCCTTCGAGTTCGGTTTGATCGCCACCGGTCACGAGGTTGATCAACAGGCGCCCGCCGGAGAGCCGGTCGAATGTCGCCGCCATGCGCGCCGCGAGGCTGGGCTGGTGCAAGCCCGGTCGCACGGCCACGAGGAACTTCAGGTTGCGCGTCACCGGCAGCAGGCTGGAGGCGACGACCCACGGGTCCTCGCACGAACGGCCCGTCGGAATCAGCACGCCTTCGTAGCCGAGGCTGTCCGCCGCTTGCGCGATCTGCCGGAGGTAGTCGTGGTCGAGCCGTCGCGCGCCCTCGCTGGTGCCGAGATAGCGGCTGTCGCCATGGGTGGGGATGAACCAGAAGACTTGCATGGGTGTTCCTTATTTCGTGGTGTCGGGGCGCCAGACGATGTCGGCCACGCGCACGGGCTTGGGGATCAGGCCGAGCTTGTGGAATGCGTCGGCGACGCGCTGCTGGTCCGCAGTGGTTTGCGGCGTGATCAACCCGACCGGCGAACGCGGCCTGCGGCTGATGAAGAGATTCACCACGCCCGCATCCACGCCGCTGAAATCGGCGACGAGCTTGATCGCCTGCGGCCTGCTCTCCTGCGCGAAGCGATCGGCGCGCGTCAGCTCGTCGAAGATCACGGCGATCGCCTGCGCATGTTGCGTCACGAACGGGCGCGAGGCGAGGTAGAACGAGTTGTTGCTGGAAAGGTCGCGCCCGGTCACCAGCACGCGCGGCTTGAGCGCGAGCTCGATCGCCGCATAGAACGGGTCCCAGATCGCCCATGCGTCGACGGCCCCACGTTCGAACGCGGCGCGCGCATCCGCGGGCGCGAGGTAGATCGGCTGGATGTCGCTCCACTGCAGCCCGCCCTTCTCCACCGCGCGCACCAGGAGGTAGTGCGCGCTCGATCCTTTCTGCAGCGCAACCTTTTTGCCTTTGAGACCCGCGAGTGTCTTGATGGGTGAGGCGGCGGCCACGACGATCGCGGAGCTGTCCGGCTTCGGCGGCTCCGCGCCGACGTACAGCAAGTCCTTGCCCGCGGCCTGCGCGAACACGGGCGGCGAGTCGCCGGTGAGACCGACCTCGAGACTGCCCGCCGACAGCGCTTCGAGCAATTGCGGCCCGGCGGGGAATTCGATCCACTGCACTTTCGCTTGCGGAAATCTTTTCTCCAGCGCGCGCGATTGCTTGGCGATGACGAGGTTGACGGCCGACTTCTGGTAGCCGATGCGCAGTTCCTTCAGCGCATCGTACGTTTTGTCCGACTGGGCGCGCGCGTTCAATCCCCACACCGATGCGGTGGTCGCCAGCAGCTTGAGCAGGTCCCGGCGGTTCATTGCGCGGCCTTCCACGATGCTTCCTTGACGGAAACGGCCTTGGGGATCAGCTTGAGATCGAAGAACGTGTCGGCGATCTTCTGCTGCCGCGCGATGACGTCGTCGCTCAAGGGGCGCACGTTGAACTCGTAGCGGCGCAGGCTCAGCTCGGCCACGTCGACCGGCAGGCCTTGCAGCGGCGCCACCAGCTCCGCGGCCTGGTGCAGGTTGGACTTGAGCCACTTTCCCCGTTCGACGGAGTCCTCGAACACCGCGCGGATCACCAGCGGATGCTTCTCCGCGAATCCGCGCTCAGCCAGGTAGAACTGGTGGTTGTCGGCGACGCCCGTCGCGTCGGCCAACACGCGCGCGCCGATCTGCTTTTCGGCGGCGGCGGTGAACGGATCCCAGATCACCCACGCGTCGACGTTGCGGCTCTCGAACGCGGCGCGGGCGTCGGCGGGCGCCAGGTACACCGGCGTGATATCAGTCGGCTTCAGTCCGTTCTTCTCGAGCAATCGCACGAGGAGGTAATGCACGTTGCTGCCCTTGTTCAGCGCGATCTTCTTGCCCTTGAGATCGGCCACCGATTTGATGGGCGAATCCTTGGGCACGACCAGCGCTTCGGCTTGCGGCGCGGCCGGATCGTGGCCGATGTAATAGAACTTCGCCCCCGCCGCCTGCGCGAAGATCGGCGGCGCTTCGCCCACGAAGCCGATATCCACCGCACCGACGTTGAGACCTTCGAGCAGTTGCGGGCCCGCGGGAAACTCCACCCACTTCACGCCGAAGCCTTGCGGCGCGAGTTTCTTTTCGAGGCTGCCTTGCGCCTTCTGCAGCACGAGCAGGCTCGCGCCTTTCTGGTAGCCGATACGCAATTCGCCGCGCGATTGCGCATGCGCGCCCGGCACGAGCTGCGCGCCGGCAATGAGGAGCGCTGCAAGCCAGCGCAAGGATCGGAGAACGGATTTCATGGAGGGAGTCTTTTGGGGATTCGAGGGCCGAGCTTTGCCCGGCCACTCACAGGCGGTTGATCGATGGAATGAAAGAGAAGGAAGGCGCGCGAGGCGTCAGACGCTACATCGCACCCTGGAGAACGCGATGGGCTCGAAACCTTGCGTGGGCGGCATTCGCAGCCCCTCCGCGAAGAGGGATGCGACGGCCTCGTCCAGCCGCGCGGCGACGTCGTCCACGATGTGGTGCGCACCTTCGGGCAACAGCGTCACCTGCGAATCGGTCGCGTAGACGCCGGGCAGGATGTGCCTGGCGGCCAGCGACTGCAGCACGGGGCGCAGCGCATAGTCCAGCGCCAGCATGTGGTGCGGGCTGCCGCCGGTCGCGATCGGCAGCACCGTCTTGTTCTTGAGCGCGGACTGCGGCAGCAAGTCCAGGAACACTTTCAATACACCGCTGTACGCGGCCTTGTAGACCGGCGTCGCGACGACGATGGCACGCGCCCGCGCGACCTGGGCGATCGCCGCGGCGATCGTTCCGTGCGCGGCATCGCCCAGCAACAGCGACTGCGGCGAGAGGTCGCGGATGTGCAGCCGCTCGATGGTGGCGCCGCGCAAGGCGAGCCGCCCGCTCACCGAGTCCAGCAGTGCCGCCGAGCGCGAGCGCTCAGAAGGGCTGCCGGCGATGAGCAGTACGGACATGAAAACTTCCTGAAGACATCCTGGACCTTGTCGATTGAATGCGCTGGTTGAATTCAGCGCTGGATGGATTCTGGAAGCTCGCGCCGTCAACAGGAACCAATATGTTTTCAGTTCCTTATTTCCAAAACATCCGAGGAGCGTGGATGCGCGCTTGCACCGCTTGGTAAACCGGTTTACCATATTGCCTCAACACACAACAGACGGAGAACGACGATGTGGACCAGGAGCTACAGCAAGACAGTGAAGGGCCTGAGCGCCGCGCAGGTATGGCAAGTGTGGAGCGACGTCGATCGCTGGCACCTGTGGCAAGGCGACATCGAGTACGCGCGCATGAACGGCGCCTTCGAGACCGGTGGCAGTTTCAAGTTCAAGCCGAAGGGTGGACCGGACCTCACCCTGGAGCTGAGTGAAGTCCGGCCCGGCTCGCTGTTCATCGACGTCACGCGCTTTCCCCTGGCGCGCATGGTCGATTCGCATGAACTGATCGAGCGCGGCAGCGAGCTGGAGATCAAGACCACGGTCACCATGCAGGGCCCGCTTGCTTTCCTGTGGCGCAAGCTCGTGGGCGAAGACGTGGTCAAGAGCCTGCCCGCACAAACCGACAGCCTCATCGCGCAGGCCACCGTTGGCTGACTCGCCGTTCAGGCACGCGCGCGCCGACGCGAGTCCCGGCTTCCTTCTGTGGAAGATCACGGCGCTGTGGCAGCGCAGGCTGGGTGTGGTGCTGGGCGAGCTGGGTATCACGCAAACGCAGTACGCGATCCTCGCGTCGCTGCGCTGGTTCGAGGAGCGCGGCGAACCGCCGACGCAAGCCCACCTGGTCGAGCATTCAAAGCTGGACAAGATGACCCTGTCCAAGGCGATCCGCAAGCTGGAAGACGACGGGCTGCTGGCGCGCGATCCGTCGCCGCGGGACAGTCGCGCCGTCCACGTGCGATTCACCGCACAAGGCCGCAAGCTCGTCCAGAAGGCGGTGGTCACCGTCGAAAGCGCGGACGACGCGTTCTTTTCCGCGCTGGGCGCACGCCAGCTCGCCGACTACAAGGCGCTGACGCTTCGGCTCATTACAGGCAACAGCTGAGGTCGCGGCTAGCGCGCGTGCCGCAGCAACCAGTCGCCCACGTGACTCGGCATCGTTCGTACGTGCCCAGGCATGCGGCCGTCAGGGAAGCCGACATGCCCGCCTTCGCGAGGCTGCCACAACGTGACGTGGTCGCCGACCTCGTTCGCACGCGGCAGGCTCGACGCGGGAACGAAGGGATCGTTCTGCGCATTGAGCGCGAGCGCGGGGATCCCGATGCGATGCAGATGCGGCTTGGCCGACGCGCGCTCGTAGTAGTCATCGGCATTGCGAAATCCGTGCAGAGGCGCGGTGAAGATGTCGTCGAATTCATAGAGGTCGCGCGCCGCCATCAACCGCGCGCCGTCGAACAGCCCCGGATGCTGCGCGAGCTTTTCCATCGCCTTGGGCTTCATCGAGCGCAGGAACATCGTCGTGTACACGAGGCGGTTGAAGCCTTTGCCGATGGCCACTGAGCCGGCGGCGAGATCGAGCGGCGAGCACACGGAGGCAACCGCCGTGGCGACCCGTGCGGCGTCGCTCCCGACCTCGCCCGCCCAACGCATCAACGCGTTGCCGCCGAGGGAGACACCGACGGCGACCAGCGGCCCGTCGTGCTGTGTGCGCAATCGGGAGAGGATCCATCCGACTTCTTCGTAGTCGCCGGAGTGGTAGGCGCGAGGCCCTGCATTCAACTCGCCGCCGCAGCCGCGGAAATGCGGGATGACGAAGGCGATGCCGCGTTCGGCCGCGAAGTCCGCGAAGGCTTCCGAATAGTGGCTGCGCGACGAGCCCTCGAGTCCGTGGAACATGACGAGCAGCGGCGCGCCGGGCTTCGGGGTTTTGCCCTTGAGCCAGTCGACGTCGATGAAGTCGCGGTCGGGTGTTTCCCAGCGTTCGCGCCGGAATTGGGGCTGCTCGCCGAACACGCGGCGCGCGAACAGGGCGGGCCAGATCGTCTGCAGGTTTCCGCCGGGAAGCCACCACGGCGCGTGGTAGTCGAACCCGACGTTTGAAATCAATGAAGCACCTGCGGTCAGTGGAGCACCTGCATTCAGTGCAGCACCTGCGGTGCGCCCGACACTTCCTGGATCTCGCTGTTCGTGCCCGGGCTCGCGTGGTGCGCGACCATGCGCCAGCCCTGCGTCGTCTTGTGATAGACGTTGGTCGCGATCACCCACGCCTGCGCGGGACCGTCGGGGCCGAGCACCTCGACGCGCTCGAGCACGTTGTGCACCGCGGCGGCAACCGCGTGAACCTTGCGCGCCTTCTCGGGCCAGGCGCGAATGCTGCCGTTGCCGAACATCGCCTCGAAGGTGGCGCGAATCGCCATCGCGCCGACCACGCGCGGGCCGCCCGGGTGGATGCAAACGATGTCGTCTTCGTCGGCCCAGCAGGCCATCAGCTTTTCGATGTCGCCGTTTTGCAGCGCGTCGTAGAACGCGGCTTCGACGTCGTCGGCATTGCCTTCGAGATTGGCGGCCTGGAGCTTGGATTTGCGCATGGGGTCCGGGGATTTTGCCGTGGATTCAGTCCGCGAGCCACTGCCGCACGGCTGCATCGACATCGCCCTGCGACGCGCGCCACACCACCTCGGGCGCGGCGACGTGGATCCCGGGCGGAGCGTGGCGCAAGGCGGCCGCGACGAACCGCGCGACTTTCACGGCGCGCACGGGCTGCTCGCTGCTGGGCAACATGTACTTGAAGACCGAGAGCATCCAGTGCGCCAGGCCGTGGAAGAATCCGCGGCTATCGGGTGTGCCGGGCTTTTGCGCCGAACGGATGAACAGCACGCGATCGAACCCCAGCGCGGTGACGGTGTGCTCGTCCAGGCTGGCCAGCCCGCGCTTGAGTGCTTCCGGCAGGCGCCCCTGCGCGTGCGGCAGCACGACGGCGAGCGTCGAGGCGCCGCCGCGCCGCATCCATCGCGCCAGGTCCACGAGCTGGTCGGGACGCGGCGTCCACAAGGCGCGCTCCCTATCGTGAAACAGCCGTGGTGGCTCGAACAGGATCACGCCGACATCCGCCGCGAGGTCCGGCCAGTCCACCGGTATGTCGGACGGCGCGACGGTCAGGCCCACTTCCCGCAGACCCGCCTGGATGGGCTCGCGCGCGAGCACCTGCGTGGATGCGAACGCCTGCTGCCCGACGAGAAGGCGCATCACTTCATTGCCGAGCGAGCCGGTAGCACCGGCGATGACGAGCCTCGGCTTGCGCTGCGCGGCGGTCGGCCGAAGCGCGCCCTGAAGGACTTGAATCGGCCCAGTTTGCATCCCATCTATGCTACCGTTGCCATCCCCTCCCACAAGGAACTTGTCGAATGAAACGCTGGCTTCTCATCCTTCTGGCGGCCCTGTCGCTCACCGGCTGCGGCTATAACGATTTCCAGCGCCTCGACGAGGCCAGCAAGTCGGCGTGGAGCGAGGTGCTCAACCAGTACCAGCGGCGAGCGGACCTCGTGCCCAACCTGGTTGCGACAGTGAAAGGTGAGGCCAACTTCGAGCAGGAGACGTTGACCAAGGTCATCGAGGCGCGCGCCAAGGCGACGGCGGTTCAGGTGACGCCGGAGACATTGAACAATCCGGAAGCCTTCAAGAAATTCCAGCAGGCGCAGGGCGAACTCTCCAGCGCGCTCAGCCGGCTGCTCGTCGTGAGCGAGCGCTATCCGGACCTGAAGGCCAACCAGAGCTTCCGCGACCTGCGCGTGCAACTCGAAGGGACGGAGAACCGGATCACGGTCGCGCGCAACCGCTACATCCAGTCGGTGCAGGAGTACAACGTGCTCGCCCGCAGCTTCCCGACGAACCTGACGGCCAAGGTTTTCAGCTACGAGCCGAAGGCCACGTTCACGGTGCAGAACGAAGCGCAGATTTCGACGCCGCCGCAGGTCGATTTCAAGAAATGACCGCCATCAGCGCATGAAGCGCCTGCTGGTCTTCCTGCTGGCATTGTGGTGGTCGTGCGCATTCGCGCAAGGCGTGCTGCCAATACCGGCCCTCACGGCGCACGTCGTCGACCAGACCGGCACGCTCGACGCGATCCAGCTGAAAGGCCTCGAAGACAAGCTGATGTCCCTTGAGCAATCGAAGGGCACGCAGCTGGCGATGTTGATCGTCGCCACGACGCAGCCGGAGGACATCGCGAGTTACGCGAACCGCGTCGCGAACAGCTGGAAGATCGGCCGCAAGGGCGTCGGCGATGGCGTGCTGCTCGTCGTCGCGAAGGATGACCGCAAGGTCCGCATCGAGGTCGCGAAGACGCTCGAAGGCGCCATCCCCGATCTCGCGGCCAGGCAGGTGATCGAAGATGCGATTACCCCGAATTTCCGCAAGGGCGATTACGCGGCCGGATTGCACGCCGCTGCGGACCAGCTGATCGCGCGCATCAACGGCGAGGCATTGCCCGCGCCCAAACAATCGACTCCAGCCACGGGCAAGTCCGTACTGGGTGGATTCGACTGGATGGATCTCGCGATCTTCCTGTTCATCGGCGTGCCGATCGTGGGAGGCATCCTGCGCGGCATGCTGGGCCGCAAGCTGGGCTCGTTCGCCACTGGCGCGGGGGTGGGCACCATCGCATTGCTCATCACCTCGAGCATCGTGGTCGCCGCGATCGCGGCTTTCGTCGCGTTGCTGTTCACGATGATCTCCGGCGGACTGGGCGGCATGACTGGCGGGCGTCGCGGCGGCCTCGGTGGCGTCCCGTGGATCGGGGGCGGTGGAGGCGGCGGCAGCTGGGGCGGTGGCGGCGGTGGCGGAAGCAGCTGGGGCGGCTCCGGCGGCGGCGGCGATTTCGGGGGCGGTGGCGCCTCGGGGGATTGGTGATGGCCCGCGAAAATCTTTTGCAACGCGTGCTGCGCCATCGCTGGATGGACGAATCGGATACGCGCAAGGCCATTCCGCCGGATCTCGTCGAACGCCTGGCGCGCCGCGTGGCCGCGAGCGAAAAGCGCCACGGCGGCGAAGTGCGCATCTACGTGGAGGCCGGCCTTCCGATGAGTTATCTGTGGCGCCACGCGACGCCGCGCGAGCGAGCCGTCGCGATGTTCGGCAAGTTGCGCGTGTGGGACACCGAGCAGAACAACGGTGTGCTGATCTACCTGTTGCTGGCCGAACGCGCGATCGAGATCGTCGCGGATCGCGGCTTGAGCCGCGTGGTGCCCGATGCCGAGTGGAAGGTGATCGTGCAGCGGATGGGTGAGGCACTGCACGCGGGGCGCTTCGAGGATGGCATCACGCAGGCGCTGGAGGAAGTTTCCGCATTGCTCGTGCAGCATTTCCCGGCGGCCGAAGGCGAAGCCAACGTCAACGAGTTGCCCGACGAGCCGGTGCTGGGTTAGCCAGCCCCAAAATAAAAACAGCCCCGATCTTTCGAACGGGGCTGGAGGGCGCGGTTTTTAGCGCTTCTTATTGCAAACTGATCTTGATCAGTTGGGGACAGAGCTGAAGATCTGTCCCCAAAATCACTTCGATGGACAGAGCTGAAGATCTGTCCCACAAACACGTTTACTTCTTCTGCCTGTATTTCCGCAGCGCAGCGATCTGCGCGGCCATCACAGCCAACTCGGACTGCGCCTTCGCGATGTCCAGTTCGCCCTTCGCATTGCGCAGCGCCTCTTCGGCGGCCGCCTTGGCGGTGTTGGCTTTCTCTTCATCGAGGTCCTTGCCGCGGATCGCGGTGTCGGACAACACGGTGACGGTGGTCGGCTGGACTTCGAGCACGCCGCCGGCGACGAAGACGAATTCCTCGGTGCCGTCGGCCTTCTCGATGCGCACCGTGCCGGGCTTGATGCGAGTGATCAGCGGCGTGTGGCGCGGGTAGATGCCCAGCTCGCCGGCCTCGCCGGGCAAGGCCACGAAACGCGCCTCGCCGGAGAAGATCGATTCTTCAGCGCTGACAACGTCGACGTGGATCGTGTGGGTTGAATCCATATGTTCCTTAATCAGTTGGGGACAGAGCTAAAGATCTGTCCCGCAATCAGACTTTCTTTGCCTTCTCGAACGCCTCGTCGATCGTGCCGACCATGTAGAACGCCTGCTCCGGCAGGTGGTCGCACTCGCCGGCGGTGATCATCTTGAAGCCGCGGATCGTCTCGGCCAGCGGCACGTACTTGCCGGGCGAGCCGGTGAACACTTCAGCGACGTGGAACGGCTGCGACAGGAAACGCTGGATCTTGCGGGCGCGGGCCACGGCCA
>JAZKIF010000182.1:0-23451 GCA_040385005.1 Pseudomonadota bacterium | reverse complement strand
CGGCAAGATGGTGTGCGGCTACCACGCGAGCCAGGCCAAGCTCGCGCCGCAGGCTTACCTCACGGGCGCCGAATGGAACTGGCTCACTGCGTACACGACCTTCGTCGAGGCCGCGCGCAGCGGCAAGCCGCATCCGAACTTCGTGCGCGGCGGCCTGAAGGACGGCTTCGTGAAGACGTCCGCTTACGGTCCCGCGGTGACCGCCGCCGCGAAGAAGTCGGCGGACGGCATCAAGGCCCAGATGGTCGCGGACAAGTTCGACATCTTCAAAGGCCCGCTGAAGGACAACAAGGGCGCCACGGTCATCGCGGCGGGCAAGTCGTTCAAGCAGACCGATCTCGAGTTGGAGAAGATGAATTACCTGGTCGAAGGGGTCGTGGGATCGGTGGGCTGAAACACAGCCTGTCATGCCGGACTTGATCCGGCATCCACGCATGCCAGCATGGATTGCGGGTCGAGCCCGCAATGACAGCCGACGAGAAAAAGCAATGCAGTCGATCCTCAAGGAAGCACTCCTCCCCACCGCCGCCATCGCGGCGGCGCTGCTGCTGTTCGGCGTGTTCGTCTGGTTCGCGGGCGTGAGCCCGCTCGAGGTCTGGCTGCTGCTGTTCAAGGGCGCATTCGGCGATTGGTACTCCTGGCAGAACACCTTGCAGCGCGCCGCGCCATTGATGCTCACTGCCTTGTGCGTCGCGATTCCCGCGCGCGCGGGACTGGTCATCATCGGCGGCGAAGGCGCGCTGGTGCTCGGCGGGCTCGCTTGCGCCGCGCTGGCGCAAGCCGTGCCGCTGCCCGGCAACGTCATCGGCACGGCGATGGTGTGTCTTGCCGGCGCGATTGCCGGTGCGCTGTGGATCGCGCTGGCCGGCTGGCTGCGGCAGTACCGCGGAATCAACGAGACGATCAGCAGCCTGCTGCTGGCCTATGTCGCGATCGGCCTGTTCAAGCACTTCGTGGAAGGACCGTTGCGCGATCCGGCGAGTTTGAACAAACCGTCGACGCATGCGTTGAACGAAGGCTTGCTGATCGGCGGCATGGGCGGCTCGGACGTTCATTGGGGCCTCGTGCTCGGCGTGCTCGCGTGCATCGCGGCCGCGCTGTGGTTGCGGTGGACGCCGTCCGGGTTCGCCGTTCGCGTCGTCGGTGGCAACCTGCGCGCGGCGAAGCTGGTGGGATTGCCGGCCTCGCGTCTGGTGCTGGTCGCTTGCGCGCTGGGCGGCGCGTGCGCGGGCCTCGCCGGCGCGGTCGAAGTGGCGGCAGTGCATACGAGCGCGAACGCCGCGCTGATCGCCGGCTATGGATACGCCGGCATCCTCGTGGCCTTCATCGCGAAGCAGCAGCCGCTCGCGGTGATCCCTGTCGCGGTGCTGTTCGGCGGGTTCGGCGCCGCGGGAAGCCTGCTGCAACGCCGACTCGGGTTGCCCGATGCCTCGGTGCTGCTGCTGCAGGGGATCGCCTTCGTGCTGATCCTGGCGAGCGAGGCGTTGCGGGACTTCGACTGGAAAGTGGTGTGGAAGCCGCGGGCGGAGGTCGCGCCATGACCGCCGACCAGCTCCTCATCTTCTTCGCCGGCATCGTCGGTGGCGCCTTGCGCGTGGGCGCGCCCTTCCTCTTCGTCAGCCTCGGTGAGTGCCTCACCGAAAAATCCGGGCGCATCAACCTGGGCCTGGAAGGCGTGCTCGTGCTTTCGGCGATGTCGTCGTTCGGCGCGTCATACCTGAGCGGCTCGCCGTGGATCGGCGCGCTCGCGGGCGCGTGCACCGGCGCTTTGCTGGCCGCGCTGCATGGCCTGCTGTGTTCGCTGCCGCGCGTGAACGACGTCGCGACCGGCATCGCCTTGATGCTGCTCGGCATGGGGCTCGCGTTCTACCTCGGCAAGCCGTTGATCCAGCCGCAGGCGCCGCAGCTGCCCGCCATCGCGCTGGGCAACTGGAGCGATTCGGCGGCGGTGCGTTCCGCGTTGCAGGTGAACGTGCTGGTTCCCATCGGCCTCGCGATCGCGGCCGCACTGTGGTGGGCGTTCGCCAACACGCGCGCTGGCCTGCTCGTGCGCATGGCCGGGGACTCGGCCGACGCGACGCGCGCGCTCGGCTACTCCGTGTCGGGCATCCGCATCGCCGCCACGGCGGCCGGCGGATTCATCGCGGGGCTGGGCGGCGCGTCGCTCACCCTCTTCTATCCCGGCAGCTGGAACGAGGGCATCTCCAGCGGCCAGGGCCTCATCGCCGTCGCGCTGGTGATCTTCGCGCGATGGAGCCCGCTGCGCTGCGTCGGCGCCGCGCTGATGTTCGGCGGCGCGGGCGCCATCGGCCCCGCGCTGCAGTCCATCGGCATCGGCTGGGGCTACCACCTTTTCAACATCGTGCCGTACGTGCTCACGCTGCTGATCCTCGTCATCAGCTGCAAGCCCGGCGCCGTGGTGCCGGGCAGCCCCGGCGAACTCGCATCCCGCTGAAGGACATCATGGAACGCTTCGTCCAGGCCAATCCCTACGCATGGCCTTACAACGGTGACCTGACGCCCGTGAACACGGCGCTGGTCGTGATCGACATGCAGACCGATTTCTGCGGCGTTGGCGGCTATGTCGACAAGATGGGTTACGACATCTCGCTCACGCGCGCGCCGATCGCGCCGCTGAAAAAACTCATGGCCGCGATGCGTGCGGCGGGCTACCACATCATCCACACGCGCGAGGGCCACCGGCCCGACCTGTCGGACTTGCCCGCCAACAAGCGCTGGCGTTCGCGCCAGCTCGGCGCGGGCATCGGCGACGACGGGCCGTGCGGGCGCATCCTGGTGCGCGGCGAGCCGGGGTGGGAGATCATTCCGGAACTCGTACCGATCGAGAATGAGGTCATCATCGACAAGCCCGGCAAGGGGTCGTTCTGCGCGACCGATCTCGAACTGATCCTGCGCACGCGCGGCATCGTCAACCTCGTGCTCACCGGCATCACCACCGACGTGTGCGTGCATACGACGATGCGCGAGGCCAACGACCGCGGCTTCGAGTGCCTCATGCTGTCCGACTGCACCGCCGCCACCGACCGCGGCAACCACGAGGCCGCGCTGAAGATGATCACGATGCAGGGCGGTGTGTTCGGCGCGCACGCACCGTCGACGGCGCTGCTGGACGCCCTCCGATGACCGTGATGCACATCGACCGCATGCCCGCGCCCAAGGGCGCGATGGCGTTGGAGACGGTCGATCTCACCAAGCGCTTCGGCGCGTTCACCGCGCTCGACCACGTGACGATGAAGGTCGCGCCGGGCACGGTGCACGCGCTGCTCGGGGAGAACGGCGCGGGCAAGAGCACCCTGGTGAAATGCATCGCGGGCTTTCACCGGCCGGAGGAAGGCGCCGTCATCACGGACGCGCGCGAGCAGGACATCGCGAACCCGGTCGTCGCGCGTTCGCTCGGCATCGGCATGGTGTACCAGCACTTCACGCTCGCACCCGGCATGACGGTGGCGGAGAACCTTTTGCTGGCCGGCGGCAAGACGCCCGCGGTGATCGACTGGAAGGCGAAGCGCGCGGAGCTGCAGGAATTTCTATCGACGACACCGTTCCGGCTCGACCTCGACTCACGCCCATCCGAACTCGCGGCGGGCGAGAAGCAGAAACTCGAATTGCTCAAGCAGTTGTACCTGCGTCCGCGGTTGCTGATCCTGGACGAGCCCACGTCGGTGCTGACGCCCCAGGAGGCCGACGAGGTGCTCGGCCATGTGCGGGAGTTCGCCCGCAGCGGTCAGTGCACGGTGCTCATCATCACGCACAAGTTTCGCGAAGTGATGGCGTACGCGGACGACGTGACGGTGTTGCGGCGCGGCAAGATGGTTCATCACTGCGCGGTGTCCACGACCAACCCGGCGCTGCTCGCGGAAGCGATGGTCGGCGACGCGAACGCGGCTCGGAGCGAGCCTTCGGCTGTTGCTCCCTCGCCCCTCCGGGGAGAGGGCTGGGTTGAGGGGCGGGCCTCCCTCTCCGTCCAGAACCTCGACGTCACCGGCGATCGCGGCACCCTCGCCGTTCGCGACCTCTCCCTCGCCGTCCACTCCGGCGAAATCCTCGGCATCGCCGGCGTCTCCGGCAACGGCCAGCGCGAACTCGTCGAAGCCCTCGTCGGCCAGCGCGCGCGTGCCGGCGGCAGTGTCTGCGTGATGGGCGAGCCCTATGCCGCAAGGCGCGAGGAGAACCACCGCCTGAAGGTCCGCAGCCTGCCGGAAGAGCCGCTGCGCAATGCCTGCGTCGGCGACCTGTCCGTTGCCGAGAACATGGCGCTGCGCGATTTCGACCGCGCGCCGTTGTGCATGGGCGGCCGCCTGCGGTTCGGCCACTGGCGCAGCCGGGCGCGTGAATGGATCGCGGCCTACGGCATCAAGACGCGCGGCGAGGAGGCGCCGATCCGCAGTCTTTCCGGCGGCAACGTCCAGCGCGCCGTGCTCGCGCGCGAACTGAACGGCGAGATCAACGTGCTGATCGCGGCCAACCCCGTGTTCGGCCTCGACTTCGCGGCGGTGAAGGAGATCCACACGCGCATCCTCGGCGTGCGCGATCGCGGCGGCGCGGTGTTGCTGATCAGCGAGGACCTGGACGAACTGCTCGAACTCGCGGACCGCATCGTCGTGATGAGCGAAGGCCGCGTGGTGTACGAGACCACGGCGGCCGATGCACAGCGGGCGGTGATCGGCGCGCATATGGGCGGCGGCCACCACGAGACCACGCAGGCCACCGCATGAAAGCCTGTCATCGCAAACTCGATGCGCAATCCATCTCACGGAAGCGACCATGCAAGTAGCCGCCACCCCCTTCCCCTACGACTTCGACCTCGCCCGCACCGCGCTCGTCATCATCGACATGCAGCGCGACTTCATCGAGCCCGGCGGCTTCGGCGAGAGCCTGGGCAACGACGTCTCGCTGCTGGCGGCTATCGTTCCGGCTTGCAAGCGCGTTTTAACCGCGTGGCGCGAAGCCGGCGGCGTCGTGGTGCACACGCGCGAGGCGCATGCGGCCGATCTCTCGGACTGCCCGCCCGCCAAACGCAACCGTGGCAACCCGCTGCTGCGCATCGGCGATGAGGGACCGATGGGCCGCATCCTCGTCGCGGGCGAGCCGGGCAACCAGATCATTCCCCAGCTGGCCCCGATCCCCGGCGAAATCATCATCGACAAACCGGGCAAGGGCGCGTTCTACGCGACGCCGCTGCACGACCTGATGCGGCAGGCGGGCGTCACGCACCTCGTGTTCATGGGCGTCACGACCGAGGTGTGCGTGCAGACGTCGATGCGCGAGGCGAACGATCGCGGCTTCGACTGCCTGTTGCTGGAGGACTGCACCGAGAGCTACTTCCCCGCGTTCAAGGCGAGCGCCATAGAGATGATGCGTGCGCAAGGTGCGATCGTCGGCTGGACGGCCCACAGCGATTCGCTGCTCGCGGCGCTGCCGATGAGTCAGCCCCCGCGCTGACGCTGATAGAGTCTGCGCCGTGCACACCTTCGCCCGCCGTCCTTCCATCGCCCCGGCGGCCCCGCCGCTTTCGCGCGCGGAGGAGGTGTACGCGCAGCTGAAACGCGACATCGCGGAGTTCAAGCTCGTACCCGGCGACCGCTTCACCGAGAACGAAATCTCCGAGCGGCTGGGGGTCTCGCGCACGCCTGTGCGCCAGGCACTCACGCGCCTGCAGCAGGAGGGCTACGTCGAGGTGCTGTTCAGGAGCGGCTGGCGCGTGCTGCCGTTCGACTTCGAGAAGTTCGAGCAGCTGTACGACCTGCGCATGGTGCTGGAGACCACGGCCGTGCATCGCCTGTGCGCCGACGGACAGAAGGTGGACCGCGACCTGCTCGACAAGCTGGTCGCGATCTGGCTCGTCCCCGTTGCGCAGCGCAGTGGCGACATGGCGCAGGTCTCGAAGTGGGACGAGGAGTTTCACTGCAGTCTCGTCGCCGCCGCCGGCAATGCGGAGATGGCGCGCGTTCACCGCGACGTCACGGACCGCATCCGCATCATCCGGCGGCTGGACTTCACGAAGCAGGCACGCATCGACGCGACCTACGAGGAGCACGCGAAGATATTGAAGGCGATCCAGCGCAAGCGCGGCGACCAGGCCGCGATGCTGCTGCGCGCGCACATCGAGACGAGCCAGGCGGAGGTGCGCAAGATCACGCTGCACCAGGTGCACCTGGCGCGCAAGGGCTAGCGGGGAATCAACCGCATTTGTTGCGCTCGACCAGGATGCCGACCACCAGTCCTGTCGCGAGTGCGACGCCCGCGGCGATTGCTATCTTTGCTTCTACCGGCAGGGTGCTTGGGAAGACGGTGACGCAAGTGAGGCCACCCATCGCCGTCCCGCAGGTGCCACCCCACATGGTGGATTCCCTGAGAGCGCCTTGCGTCATGAGGCCGAATCGCGAGGTGACGTCGTGCATGTAGCCTTGAAGGCCATTGAGGCCACCGGCAGCCATCGCCGGCACTCCAAGAGCCGGCGCCACACCACCCGCGGCATGAGCCGGCGCGGCGATAGGTGCCCGCATCTTCGATGCCGCGCCTTGTCCCTCCCCCGCGATCTCAAGCAGGTAGTCGCGCTCGATGGCCCGACTTGTTGCGAATGCGGCAGCATCGTCTGGCGGAACGTTGTCCAGGTCGTTGTCGTCGAAAGGCAATCCGATGGTGTCCGGCGTCAGTCCGGCGTCCCACGGGGAATCGTCGTCCAGTAACGACGCAGCCTGGCTCGATGTGGTTGCCCCCGTCGAACTCGGTGAATAAGAGCGAATCGACGCCGGCTCGAAATTTGATCCATCCATCATCATCTCCTGTGTGATCTTTCGGTGGTGCCCGGTATCAGGCGGGTGCTTTTTCGCGCAGGCGGCCGAGCTTCGCGGCGGCGAGTCGACGCAGTTGGTGCAAATCGTCCGAGCCGTCCGCCAGTTCGATGGCCGCCTCGAAAGCCTCCATTGCGAGCTCGCGCTCGCTTTCGGCTTGCAGGCACTCGCCGTAGCGGAACATCGCTGCCGCATTGCGGCCACCCACGGCGAGCGCAAGCGCGAACATGCCCGCTGCGGGCACAGTGAGCTTCTTGCGCTGCAGGCAAGTTCCAGCGATGAACGAAAAGCGCGCGTCCATTGCGTTGTGCAGCGTGAGCTGGAGTGCGATCGGAAGCGCGCTGTCGAAATCCCCCTCGGCGCAGAACTTGCGGGCGATCGCGTAAAGCGCCTCGTACTCGCTTGCCGTGATGCCGCGCGCGGCTCCCGGCGAGATGCCGTTGCGGGCCATCTCCAGCAAGGCATCGGCCTCGTCGGGTATCTGCAGCATCGCGGCTTGCAACTGCGCGGAAATGCCGGCGGCCAGGGTGTCGAAGTGAAGTGAGTGCTGGGCGGTCATGTCTGTTTTCCTTTCGCGCGGTAAGGAACCGCAGCAAGGACAAGGTTGCAAACCGATGCGCCTCCGGATGGCATGTCCGGAAACGACCAGCACGCGATCGCGATCGGCTGCATAGTCGCAATGAAACTTCCCGCCGTCGCCATGCAACCCGCCCTGCCCCGTCCCTTCACTTCCCTCGCCTGGTCCAACCTCGCCGCGCAATCGGCCGAGCAGTTGAGCCTGGCCGCCGTTCCGCTTGTTGCAGTGCTCGCGCTCGGCGCGGGTCCGGGCGAGATCGGCACGTTGGCCTTCGTGCAGACGTTGCCTTTCCTGCTGCTCGCCATCCCCTTGGGATTGATGGCCGACCGGGTGTCGCGCCAGCGCCTCATGATGCTGGCCGAAGCATTGCGCGCACTGTCGCTGCTGGCCCTGCTGGCGATGGTCGCGTCGGGCACGTTGTCGATCGCCGGGTTGGCGCTCTTCGGGTTCCTCGGCGCGGTGGGCACGGTGGGTTTCAGCGTCGCGGCGCCGGCGCTCGTTCCGTCGCTGGTGCCGCGGGCGATGCTGGCGCGCGCGAACGGCCGCATCGAGCTCGCGCGCAGCGCCGCCTATGCGGGCGGTCCCGCGCTCGCGGGCGCGCTCGTCGCATGGGCCGGCGCGTCGACGGCGTTCGTGCTGGCGGCGCTTTTGTCGGCATCCGCCGTCGTCTTGCTGTGGAGATTGCGCGAGCCGGTGCGGGAGAAAAGCGCCGCACGGCATCCGTGGCTGGAGGTGAAGGACGGCGCCGGCTTCGTCTGGCGCCAACCTTACCTGCGGCCCATCCTCCTGTGCGGCGCCGCATGGAACATCTCGTGGTTCGTGCTGCAGGCCGCGTACGTGCCTTACGCGGTGCGCTCGCTCGGCCTCAGCGCGCAGGCTGTCGGTGTGACGATGGGCTGCTACGGCGGCGGCATGGTCGTCGGCGCGCTGCTGGCTTCGCGCATCATCCCCGCGATGCCGTTCGGCCGCGCGATCCAGCTCGGACCGTTGACGTCGGTGTTCGGTGCGGCTGCGATGGTGGCGACGCTGGTCGTTCCCTCCGGCTGGCTCGCGGCCGTTGCGTTCTTCCTGTTCGGCGCCGGCCCCATCATCTGGAGCATCACCACCACGACGCTGCGCCAGAGCATCACACCCGGCGCGATGCTCGGCCGCGTGTCGTCGGTGTTCCTCACGGTGAATGCGGGGTCGCGGCCGCTCGGCGCGGCGTTGGGCGGCCTCGTGGGCTCGCTATGGGGCGAGCCCGCGTGCCTGATGCTGGCGGCCGCGGGCTTCGCGATTCAGTTCTGCATCATCGTGTCGTTCAGCCTGCACGAGCTGAGGACGGTGCCGCAAGGGGCGCAGTGAGGTGGCGCGCGTGGATTGCGGGTCGGGGCCCGCAATGACAGCCTATGGGAGGGCGACGATCGTCAATTGGACAGGTGCTTGCCCACGATTCCCGCCAGCTCGAACATCGTCACCTGCGGCTTGCCGAACACCGGCAGCAGCTTGGCGTCGGCGTTGATCGCGCGCTTGTTGGTTGCATCCTGCAGGCCGTTGGCCTTGATGTAGTCCCACAGCTTCTTGATCACCTGCGTGCGCGCGACCGGCTCCGCGCCGATCACCGCGGCAAGGTCCGCGCTGGGCTTCAGGCCCGCGCCGGGATTGCGCGGTGCTTTCGGTGCGGCGGCCTTTTTGGCGGGCGTCGCCTTCCTGGCCGGCGCCTTCTTCGCGGCTGTCTTCGCCGCGGTCTTGCCGGCTGCGTACTTCGCGGCGGGCTCTCTCGCCGCCGGCGTCTTGCCCGCCGCGGATTTGCGCGGCGGGAATTTCGACGTCCTCGGCTCGAACTCGAACGTTACCTTGCCTTCGTCCTTGTTCCACGCGAGGAAGGCCTTGAATGCGCGGCGCGTGCGCATCGAGACGAACTTGTCGAGCAGGTCCGTCTTGCCGGTGGACAGCAGCTTTTCCATCTGTGCGCGTTCCACCGGCTGCTGCAGGATGATCTGCCCGGTCTTGAAGTCGCAGCTGGGCGTCGCCTGCTCCTCGGTCGGCACCGACCGTTCGCACACGTAGTTCTTGCCGAACTCGAACACGCGGCCGCCGCATTTCGGGCACGTTCCCAAAGGCGGCTGGGCGCTGAAGTCGATGATCTCGCCGGTCTCGGCCGGGTCCTGCTCGTTGCCGAAGTCGAACTCGAGTTTCCAGTTCTTCTCTTCCTCGTTGTACTTGAGGACGATCTCCGAGGTGAACGGCCAGCCCGCCTTGGAGCGGAAGCCCTCGAGCGGGCCGATCTTCTTGTCGCGCAGCAACTGCTCGACTTCATCCGCGCTGAACGTGCGGCCCGCCGGCGTCTTGCCGAAGGAGAAGCCGCAGGCGTCCTCACCCGTGCCGGACTTGCCCGTGCAGGTGAAGCGGCGGTAGTTCTCACGCACGATGCCGCTGCAATTGGGACAGGGCGTGGTCAACGTCGCGTAGTCGCCGGGGACCGTGTCCCGGTCGTATTCCTTGGCCTTCTTGACGATGCGCTTCGTCATCTCGCCGATCTCGAGCATGAAGGCCTCGCGCGAGAGCTTGCCGTGTTCCATCTGCGCGAGCTTGTATTCCCAGTCGCCGGTGAGCTCGGGCTTGGAGAGTTCCTCCACGCCCAGGCCGCGCAAGAGCGTCATCAGCTGGAACGCCTTCGCGGTGGGAATCAGCTCGCGGCCTTCGCGGAACATGTACTTCTCGTTGATCAGGCCTTCGATGGTCGCGGCGCGCGTGGCCGGCGTGCCGAGGCCCTTCTCCTGCATGGCTTCGCGCAGTTCGTCGTCGTCGACCAGCTTGCCCGCGCCTTCCATCGCGCCGAGCAACGTCGCTTCCGAGTAGCGCGCGGGTGGCCGCGTCTTCAGGCCCTTGGGCTCGACGACTTCGGCGCGCACCATCTCGCCGGGCTTCACCGCGACGAGTGTCTTGCTGTTTTCCTCGCCCTCGACATCGGCTTCCTTGCCCCAGATCGCGAGCCAGCCCGGCTTGACCAGCACCTTGCCCTCGGTCTTGAAGCTGTGGCCGACGGCTTGCGAGATTCGCGTCGTCACGAGGTATTCGGCGCTCGGGAAGAACACGGAGAGGAAGCGACGCACGACCAGGTCGTACAGCTTCTGCTCGGCATCCGACAGGCCGCTAGGCGCCTGCAGGGTCGGGATGATCGCGAAGTGGTCCGACACCTTGCTGTTGTCGAAGATGCGCTTGGTCGGCTTGACGTAGCCGCCGTCGATCGCCTGCTGCGCGAAAGGCGCGAGGTGCTGCATGCCGCTTTGCGAGAGCGTGCCCATCGTGTCCTTGACCACGGCGACGTAGTCCTCGGGCAGATGGCGCGAGTCGGTACGCGGATAGGTCAGTGCCTTGTGGCGCTCGTACAGGCTCTGCGCGAGCGAGAGCGTCGTCTTCGCCGAGAAGCCGAAGCGGCCGTTGGCTTCGCGCTGCAAGGACGTGAGGTCGAACAGCATCGGAGAAGCCTGTGTTGTCGGCTTCGATTCCTCGGTGACGCTGGCCGCCTTGCCGCGCACGGCATCGGCGATCTCCTGGGCTTCGCGCTGGGACCAGACCCGGTCGGCCTTGATCTCGGCGTCGTCCGGGTTCTTCTTGAATTTGGTGTCGATCCACTTGGCCTGGTACTCGCCGGCTTCGGCAAGGAACGTGGCATGGATTTCCCAATAGTCGCGGCTGACGAACTTGCGGATTTGTTCTTCGCGTTCGACCACGACGGCCAGGGTCGGCGTCTGCACGCGGCCCACGGTGGTGAGGAAGAAGCCGCCGTCGCGCGAATTGAACGCCGTCATTGCGCGCGTGCCGTTGATGCCGACGAGCCAGTCGGCCTCGGAGCGCGAGCGCGCCGCGTCCGCCAGCCCGGCCATCTGCTTGTCCGTGCGCAGGGCGTCGAAGCCGTCGCGGATCGCCTGCGGCGTCATCGACTGCAGCCACAGGCGCTTGACGGGCTTGCCCAGCGGCTTGACCCCGCCCGCGAATTGCTCGATCAGCCGGAAGATGAGTTCGCCCTCGCGGCCGGCGTCGCAGGCGTTGACCAGCGCGGTGACGTCCTTGCGTTTGGCGAGCTTCACCACCGCGTTCAGGCGCGATTTGGTCTTGTCGACCGGCTTCAGGTCGAAGTAAGGCGGGATCACGGGCAGGTGGGCGAAGCTCCACTTGCCGCGCTTGACGTCGAATTCTTCGGGCGCCTGGATTTCGACCAGGTGGCCCACGGCGCTCGTCACGACGAACTTCTCGCTCTCGAAGTACTCGTCGTGCTTGTCGAACTTGCCGGCGACGGGCGTCAGCGCGCGGACGATGTCCTGGGCGACGGATGGCTTTTCGGCGATGACAAGGGTCTTGGACATGGAGGCAATCAATCTATCTTTCGTTCGTGCCGTACGGATCGAGGTTCCCGGCATCCGTACAATCTCGGCTTTCCTCGCGCGCACGCGCACGCGCACGTGTGCATATTCAAATTAACAGGTTTTCGGCGATGTCAGAAAAAGCGGTCAATGGCAGGGTTACCGAGGCGGCCTCCCAGGCATCGCCCGCGGCGGGCAAAAAGGGCGGAGCCCGCATCCAGGTGCGGCGCTCCGGAGTGCACGGCAAAGGCGTATTCGCCCTGCAGGATATCGCCGAGGGCGAGACCCTCATCGAATATGTGGGCGAGATCATCACATGGAAGGCGGCCCAGCGCCGCCACCCGCACGATCCCAAGGACCCGAACCATACGTTCTACTTCCACGTGGACGAGAAGCGGGTGATCGACGCCAAGGTCGGCGGCAACTCGTCGCGCTGGATCAACCATTCCTGCGACCCGAACTGCGAAGCCGACGAGGACGAAGGCCGCGTCTTCATCAAGGCGATCCGCAACATCCGCGCGGGCGAGGAGCTCAACTATGACTACGGGCTCATCATCGACGAGCGCTACACGCCCAAGCTGAAGGCCGAGTACCCGTGCTGGTGCGGCTCGAAGAACTGCCGCGGCACCCTGCTGGCGCCCAAGCGCAGGAAATAATGATCTGGCACGGCGAGGCCCTCTGGGAGCAGGTCTCGCCCCTGCTGCCCGGCTTCACCGTCGAGGTGCTTCCGGAGATCGGCTCCACCAACACGGAATTGATGAGCCGCGCGCGGGCCGGGCGGATGGAGCCGACGCTCCTGGTGGCCGAGCAGCAGACGGCTGGCCGCGGCCGCCTGGGGCGCAATTGGCAGAGCGTCCCCGGCGATTCGCTCATGTTTTCGCTCGGCTTGCCCCTCGCGCCGCCGGACTGGTCCGGCATGTCGCTGGCGGTGGGTGTGAGCATCGCCGAAAGCCTGCATCCGTCGATACAGCTGAAGTGGCCCAACGACCTGTGGATGAACGATCGCAAGCTGGCCGGCATCCTGATCGAGACCGCGAACTTCGGCGAGGCGGGTGGCGCGCGCCGCTATGCCGTGATCGGCGTCGGCATCAACATCCGGCCGCGTGACGGGCTGGGGCTGTCGACGCCGCCAGCGTCGCTGCAGGAGGTGTGGCCGGATGCGTCGCCGCCCGATGCGCTCGCGCGAGTTTTCGCGCCGTTGGTGCAGTCGCTCCTCGCCTTCGAGACCTTCGGTTTCTCGCCGTTCCAGCTGCGCTTCAACGCCCGCGACGCCTTGCGGGACCGGGCGGTGACATTGAGCGACGGCACGGCAGGCACCGCGCATGGCGTCGGCGAGACGGGCGCGTTGCTCGTGCATACTTCGCGCGGCATGAAGACCGTCACCAGCTCCGACGTCAGCGTCCGTCCGGGCTGACCGCCACCCATGTTGCGTCTCGCCGTCCTTGTCCTGTTGCTTGCCAATGCGGGGTACTTCGCGTGGTCGCAGGACCTGCTCGCGTCCTGGGGATTCGCGCCGGCGAAGCAGTCCGAGCCGCAGCGTGTCGAGCAGCAGATCCGGCCGCAGGCCATTCGCCTCGTCGGCAGCGACGAAGCCAAACGCATCGAGCAAGCGGTTCTCGCGAAGACCCCGGAGTGCCTGCAGGCGGGTGTGTTCGACGATGCGCAAGTCGCGAGCCTCAAGCAGGCGCTGGATTCCTGGCCCGCCGGCTCCTGGACGATCGAGCCCGCCGTCGAGCCCGCGCGCTGGATCGTCTACATGGGCAAGTACCTCACCGCCGACAATGTCGCCCGCAAGCGCGCCGAGCTGCGGCAGATGGGCATCTCCTTCGAGACCTTGAACAACCCTGCGCTGGAGCCCGGCCTGTCGCTGGGCGGCTACGCGACCGAATCCGCGGCGAAGCAGCAGCTCGAAGCGCTGGCCGCCCGCGGCGTGCGCACCGCGAAGGTCGTGCAGGAGAAGGAAGAGCAGCGCGGCCAGCAGCTGCGCCTGCCTTCGGTGGACGACACGCTGCGTCCGAAAATGGACGACCTGAAGACCGCTTTGGGTGCCAAGGCCCTTCGCGCCTGCCGTTGAAGTCTGACACTGAATCCACGCTGTTCAAAGACAAGGAGACACCATGAGCCTCAAGCTGTATTTCGCGCCCGGCGCCTGCTCGTTCGTCCCGCATTCCTTGCTGGAAACCGCCGGCGCGGAATTCGAGCCGGTGTTGGTGAAACTCCACAAGGGCGAGAACCTCACGCCCGAGTACAAAGCCATCAACCCGCGCGGTCAGGTGCCCGTGCTGGTGGACGGGGACGAGACGATCACGCAGATCGTCGCGATCGTCACGCGCCTGGACCAGCTGTTTCCCGACCAGGGATTCCTGCCGCGCGAGCCCCTGGCGCGCACGCGGATGCTGGAGACGCTGGCGTGGATGAACAACACCGTGCACCCGACCTTCACGCACGTCTTCATGCCGCACAAGTACACCGACGACGCGCAGGCGCAGGCGGCGCTGAAGGTCTACAACGCGAAGTTGTACGGCTCCATGCTGGCGGAGATCGAGGCGATGGCCGCTGCGGCTGGCGAAGGCTTCCTCGGCGGCGAACGCTTCGGCCCGCTCGATGCGTACGCACTGACGCTCGTTCGCTGGGGCGGTTTCGCGGGCCACGACCCGCAAGGATATCCCGCGTTGTGGGCGCTGGTGCAGAGGGTGGCGGCGCTGCCTGCGGTGGCGCGCGCGATCGAGCGCGAGCGCCTTCAATTGAACGTGTACAAGCCCGCTTAAGCGCGCGGCTTTGCCGCCACGACGAAGCGGATGTTCACGCGCGTGCCCGGCGGCGTAGTGCCCGGGTGCGCATCCTCGATCGCGATGGTCGCATCGTGCTGGCGCGCGATCTCCAGCACGATCGGCAAGCCCAAGCCGGAGCCGTCGACGTTCGTGCCGAGAGAACGGTAGAACGGCTGCAGCACCAGCTCGCGCTCCGACTCGGCGATGCCCGGACCCGAGTCCTCGACCTGCAGCATCAGCACCTGGCCATAAGGGTCGGCAAGCACGCGCGCGGTCACCACGCCGGGATGCGCGGGGGTGGATGGCGTGTAGCTGATCGCGTTGTCGATCAGGTTGCGGATCAGCTCCTTCAGCAGCGTCGGGTTGCCCTGCAGCATCACGCCCGGCGCGCCCGGCTCCGAGCCGTCATAGCCAAGGTCGATGTGGCGATCCAGCGAGCGCGGCAGGAAATCCTGCACGGTCTCCATCGTCAGCGACGCGAGATCGCACGGCTGGCGCGCGATCGACTGGCCGCTGCTCTCGGCCCGCGCAAGCGCGAGCAGCTGGTTCACCATGTGCGTCGCACGGATGCTCGAGCGGCCGATCTGCTTGAGCGACTGCTTGAGTTCCTCGGCGTTGAACTGCTCGCGCTGCGCGAGGTCCGCCTGCATGCGCAGCCCCGCGAGCGGCGTCTTGAGCTGGTGCGCGGCGTCGGCGAGGAAGCGCTTTTGCGCGGCGATTGAATCCTTCAGGCGAGTCAGCAGGTCGTTCACCGACGACACGAGCGGCGCGACTTCAAGTGGCACGGCCTTGTCGTCGAGGGGGGAGAGGTCATCCGGCTTGCGCGCGCGGATGCGCTCTTCGAGTTCCGACAGCGGCTTGATCCCGCGCACCAGCGCGAGCCACACCAGCAGCACCGCCATCGGCAGGATGACGAACTGCGGCAGCATGACGCCCTTGATGATCTCCGTCGCGAGCACGGAGCGCTTCTCGCGCGTCTCGGCCACTTGCACGAGCGAGGGCTGCGCGCCCGGCAGCTCCAGCCTCACCCAGGTGTAGGCGACGCGCACGTCCAGGCCCCGCATCTCGTCATCGCGCAGCCGCACCTCGCCGGGCACGGGCGTCTCGTCGTCCGGCGGGTGCGGAAAGTCGCGCTCGCCGGAGAGGAATTCGCCTTGCGGCCCGAGCACCTGGTAGTAGACGAGGTCGGAGTCGTCGGCGCGCAGGATCTCGCGGGCGGGCTGCGGCAGGTTGAACGTCGCGCGCTGGCTTTGCACCGTGACGAGCTGCGCGAGCGCCTGCACGTTGAATTCGAGCGCGCGGTCGAACGGCTTGCCGGCGATGCTCTGCGCCACGAGCCAGGTCAGCGCGAGGCTGATCGGCCAGAGCAGCAGCAGCGGCGTGAGCATCCAGTCGAGAATCTCTCCGAAGAGAGAACGCTGCTCGCGCTGAAAAAGCTTCATCCGCTCAGGAGGGGATTTTTTCGAGGCAGTAGCCGAGGCCGCGAACGGTGGCGATGCGGATCGGGCCCTTCTCGATCTTCTTGCGCAGGCGATGGATGTACACCTCGATCGCGTTGTTGCTCACCTCCTCGCCCCATTCGCACAGGCGCTCGACGAGCTGGTCCTTGCTGACCAGGCGCCCCGCGCGCTGCAGCAGCACTTCGAGCAGGCCGAGTTCGCGCGCCGAGAGCTCGACCATCTTTCCGTCGATGGTGGCGACGCGCCCGGCCTGGTCGTACACCAGCGGGCCGTGCTTGATGGTGCTGCTCGTCGTGCCCATGCCGCGCCGCGTGAGGGCGCGCACGCGCGCTTCGAGCTCCTGCAGGCTGAAGGGCTTGGCCATGTAGTCGTCCGCGCCGTAGTCGAGACCCTTCACGCGTTCCTCGACGCCATCGGCGGCGGTGAGGATCAGCACGGGCAGCGAGGAGCCCCGGCTGCGCAGCTTGCGGAGCACCTCGAGGCCATGCAGCTTGGGCAGGCCGAGGTCGAGGATCAGGAGATCGAACTCGTTGTTCGTCATGAGCGCGGCGTCGGCTTCGGTGCCGCTGGCCACGTGATCGACGGCGGCGCCGGATGCGCGCAAGGACCGCAGCAATCCATCGGCCAGCACCTGGTCGTCTTCCGCGATCAGAATCCGCATCGCTGTCTCCTGCTGTTATTCAAATGATTGTAGGCGCGCACTATCGGCGGGAGGCCCCGACGCTCCACGCTCCCGCATACGCTTCGAGCCCGATAGCGACGACGGTCGCGACCTCATCGCCGACCTCCGCGCGGAACTCGGCTTCGGCCTGCGCGACGGCTTCGCGAAACGCCTCAAGCCAGGCAAGGCCGGTCGCGGTGAAGCACACGCGGCGCGCGCGCGCATCGCGCGGATCGGGCTCGCGCGTGACGAGCCCCCAGGCTTCGCATTGATCGACCAGGTCGCCCATCGCCTGCTTGCTCATGCCGGCGCTTTGCGCGAGGTCGGTGAGGCGCGAGCCTTCCAGTCCGAGGTGGCGCGTCACGTGGATGTGCGCCGCGCTCACCTGCTCGCGGGCGGCGAGGTTCGCCAACGCGAGGGGCACCTCGACGTTGTCGGCCATGAGGGCGAGCACGCGCTGGTCGAAACGCCGGCCCGCATGGCCGAGCAGGCGGCCCAGATGCGTGAGGCGCCAGCTGTCGTCGGCTGCTGAGTTGGATGTGATTTCCGTCACATCCATATCGTAAGGCAAACTGACAAAAAAACTCGTTTACTTCCTGCAAGCTGCCGCGTTAAAGTACTGGTCAAGCATCCAGTCTGTGAATACGCCCACTGGATGAGACGCCCTCAAACCGTTGATTCACAAGGAGAAAATTCAAATGGACGCTCAAGTCAAAGGCACCCGGATCGCTGCGGACAGCGAGAAATCCAAGGCTCTGCAGGCCGCGCTGGCCCAGATCGACAAGCAGTTCGGCAAGGGCACGATCATGCGGCTGGGCGAGGGTGAAAAGCTCGAGGACATTCAGGTGGTCTCCACCGGCTCGCTCGGCCTGGACATTGCCCTGGGCGTCGGCGGCCTGCCGCGTGGCCGCGTGATCGAGATCTACGGCCCGGAATCGTCGGGCAAGACCACGCTCACGCTGCAGGTCATCGCCGAGATGCAGCGCCAGGCCGGCACCTGCGCCTTCATCGACGCCGAGCACGCGCTGGACGTGCAGTACGCGCAAAAGCTCGGCGTCAACCTGTCCGACCTGCTGATCAGCCAGCCGGACACCGGCGAGCAGGCCCTGGAAATCTGCGACAGCCTGGTGCGCTCCGGCGCGGTGGACCTGATCGTCATCGACTCGGTCGCCGCGCTCACGCCCAAGGCTGAAATCGAAGGCGAGATGGGCGACTCGCTCCCCGGCCTGCAGGCGCGCCTGATGAGCCAGGCCCTGCGCAAGCTCACCGCCACGATCAAGAAGACCAACTGCATGGTCATCTTCATCAACCAGATCCGCATGAAGATCGGCGTGATGTTCGGCTCGCCCGAAACCACCACCGGCGGCAACGCGCTGAAGTTCTACGCCTCGGTCCGCCTGGACATCCGCCGCACCGGCACGATCAAGAAGGGCGAGGAAGCGATCGGCAACGAGACCAAGGTGAAGGTCGTGAAGAACAAGGTTGCGCCCCCGTTCAAGACGGCGGAGTTCGACATCCTGTTCGGCGAGGGCATCAGCCGCCACGGCGAGATCATCGACATGGGCGTCAACGCCCATGTGCTGGAGAAGTCCGGCGCCTGGTACGCCTACAACGGCGAGAAGATCGGCCAGGGCCGCGACAACGCGCGCGAATTCCTGCGCGAGAACCCGGAGCTGGCACGCGAGATCGAAAACAAGGTGCGGGACTCCCTTGGGATTCCCCTGCTGGCGGAGTCAGCAGAATGAAGCGCCAGCTTCATGCGCCGCAGTTTCGCCAGAACAAGGTGCGCGACTCGCTCGGCATCCCGCTGCTGCCGGCCGACGTCGAAGCGGAGTAAGCTTTGCGCGGCCCGCAGCCGTCGCTCAAGGGCCGGGCGCTGCGCCTGCTCTCCGGCCGCGAGCACTCGCGCAAGGAGCTCGAGCGCAAGCTGGCCGGGCACGAGGAAGAGCCCGGCCAGTTGTGCCGGGTGCTCGACGAATTGCAGGCGAAGGGGTTCATCGACCACGAGCGCGTGGCGCAATCCGTGATGCATCGCCGCGCGCCCAAGCTGGGTGCGAGGCGCGTGCGGCAGGAGCTGGTGGCCAAGGGCCTGGATGCGGAGCTCGTTGCCAACACGGTGGCGGCGTTGCGCAAAACAGAACTCCAACGCGCGAGGGAAGTGTGGCGCCGCAAGTTCGACGCGCCGCCCGCGGATGCGCAGGAGCGGGGAAAGCAGGCGCGATTTCTCGCGGCGCGGGGTTTCGACGGCGACGTGGTCCGGCGTGTGCTCGGTGGCCAGGAGGACCTCGGGTAAAGTGCGGGCGATGTTCAATTGGTTCGCCGCCGCCAACGCGGAGCGCTTCGGCAAGGAGTTGGCCGCCTTCATCCTCACCGAGCTCAGCGTGTCGGCCCGAAAAGGTGACACCAAGTTCTCCGCGAGGGCCGAAAAGGTGCTGGTTCGCGCCGCGCAGCGCCTGCGGGATTTCAAGGCCCGGGAGAAGATGAACATCTACAAGAAGTCCAGGCTCGCCAACGCCTTCATGTGGACGCTCAAGGACGGCGGCTGCGACGACGACTACCTTCGCGAGCTGACCGACTGGCTCACGCTCTGCCTGTAGAAGCATGCTGTCCCGACTTCGCGAATGGGCCGAGAGGCGCAAGGCTGCCGCCAGCGGCGACGCTCCGGTCGTCGTGGACGAGGTGGCCGTCGAGGCGGCCGCGGAATGGAAAGCGCGCGGCAATGCGGCGCTCCAGGACTGGAACCTCCAGGAGGCCGAACGTTGCTACCGCCAGGCGGCGCTGCAGGATGCGGCGGACCCCGCGGCGCGATTGAACCTTGCATTCGTGCTGATCGAACAGGGCCGCGCGGGTGACGCGACGACTTTTTTGACGCAGGCGCTCGCGCTGCGGCGTCCGCAGGACGACATCGCCCACGACATTCATTTCATGCTCGGCCGCGCGCACGTGCAGCAGGGCGATACGGACGCTGCGTTGGCCGCGTTCGCGGCAGCCGTCGCGGCCAGGCCGGATTTCGCCGAAGCGATGGAAGAGGCCGCGAAGACGATGCACGACGCCGGGCGCTTCGAAGGCATGCTGACATGGGCGAAGCGGATTCAGGCGATCCGGCCTTCGGCGGGCACGGACGTGATCGAGGCGCAGGCCCTTCATGGCCTGAAAAGGAATGCGGAGGCACTGGCCCTGCTCGACGCCGCGGTGAAGCGCGATCCGGCCAACGCCGGCGCATGGACGGGTCGGGGCGATGTGCTGGTGGAACTGCGGCAGTACGAGGAGGCGTTGCGCTCTTTCGAACAGGCGCTCGCTCTCACGGGTCCCGTGCCCGAGAGCCTCGTGTCGTGCGCCCTCGCGCTCTCGCGCCTGGGGCGGCATGAGGAGGCTTTGCGGCTCGCCGACGCGGCGCTCGACAAATCACCGACGGACCGCGACGTGCTGCTCGCCCGCGGCAATGTGCTCATGGCCATGGTTCGCATACCCGAGGCGCTCGCCTGCGCGAACGAGGCGCTGGCGATCTATCCGGATGATGCGGACGCGCATTGGAACCGGGCCGTCTGCAGCTTGTTGCTGGGGGACTACGCAGCCGGTTGGTCGCATTACGAGTCCCGCTTCCACTCCGCGGCGTTCGGCCGCAAGGGATTGCCGCCGGACTTTGGCCGGCCCCAATGGACGGGACGCGAGGACCTGGCAGGGCGCAGCATCCTCCTGTCGTCCGAACAGGGGCTGGGCGACGCGATCCAGTTCCTTCGCTTCGTGCCGCTGGTCGCGGCGCGCGCCGGCACCGTGTTGCTGCGCGTTTCCCCCGCGCTGGCGCAACTCGCCTCGGGCCTGGCGCCAAATTGCCGCGTCGTGCGGGACGGCGAAGCCGTCGCCGCGCCGGATTACGTGTGTCCCTTGATGAGCCTGCCGCTGGCGTTTCGAACGACGCTGGAAACATTGCCGGCCACCGTGCCCTATCTCTCGGTGGACGCCGCTCGCGTCGACCATTGGCGCGCGAGGCTCGATGACGCGAGCGGGCAGCTCAAGGTGGGCATCGCGTGGTCCGGCAACGCGTCGTACAACAACGACCACAACCGCTCGATCCCGCTGGCGACGTTCCGGGGGCTCGAAGCCGGCGGCTGCCAGTTCATCAGCTTGCAGCCTGACGTGCGCCCCACCGACGCGCAGGCGCTTGAACAATGGACGGGGCTGCGCAGGTTCGACGGCGAGATCGGCAGCTTCGCCGAAACCGCGGCGCTGATCTGCGCGCTGGATCTCGTGGTGACGGTGGATACCGTCTTCGGCCACCTGGCGGGCGCGTTGGGGCGGCCCGTGTGGATCTTGTCCGCGCATTCGCCGGACTGGCGCTGGATGCTCGAGCGAGAGGATTCGCCGTGGTATCCGACGGCGCGCCTGTATCGCCAGGCGGCCGACGGAGACTGGCCCGCCGTGCTGGCGCGCGTGCGCGCCGACCTGGTGGCTACAGCCCCAGCATCAGCTTGAGGTTCTGCACCGCGGCGCCGCTCGCGCCCTTGCCGAGGTTGTCCAGGCGCGCGATCAGCACGGCCTGCCGGAACTCCTCATTCCCGTACACACGCAACTCCATCTTGTTGGTGTCGTTGAGCGCGAGCGGGTCGATGCGGCCGTCCTCCGTGGGCGGCACCACGCTCACCCATTCGCTGCCGGAATAATGCTTATTCAGCGCCGCTTCGAGGTCCTGCGCGCGGGGCTTGCCGGGTAGCATGTCCAGATGCAGCGCCAACTGGACCAGCATGCCCTGACGGAAATTTCCGACGGCGGGCACGAAGATCGGGCGGCGCGTGAGGCCGGTGTATTTCACGATCTCGGCCAGGTGCTTGTGCTTGAAGCCCAGGCCGTACATCTGGAACGCCGGCGCCTTGCCGCTCTCGTACTCCTCGATCATGCTGCGCCCGCCGCCCGAGTAGCCGCTCACGGCGGGCAGCGAGATCGGGAAGTCGCGCGGCAGGATGCCGGCATCGACAAGCGGCCGCACGAGCGCGATCGCGCCGGTGGAGTAGCAGCCGGGATTACTCACGCGGCGGGCGGCCGCGACAGCTTCGCGCTGGCCCGGGGCAAGCTCGGGAAACCCGAAGACCCAACCTTCCGCGGTGCGGTGCGCGGTGGACGCATCGATCACGCGCGGGCCGCGCCCGAATTCTTTCTCGATGCCGTCGATCACGGCGACTGTCTCGCGCGCGGCGTCGTCGTGCAGGCACAGGATCACCATGTCCACACCGGTCATCAGCGCGCGCTTGGCGGCCGGGTCCTTGCGCAACTCCGGCGCGATGCTCACGACTTCGATCTGCGCAATCTTCGCCAGCCGCTCGCGGATCTGCAAACCGGTGGTGCCGGCTTCGCCATCGATAAAGACTTTGGGCATCTTTCTTCCTGTGGAAACTGCTTACGCCACTGTAAGGCACGCAGCGGATTGGTGCATTGCACCATGATACAGTTGAAGGCTGATCCTGCGGGTCGCGCACCCGATGTTCCTGCTGCGCTTCCAGACCACTTCCCCCACGCTCCTCGAGAGAGACCTCATGAAGATTCACGAGTACCAAGGCAAGGAAATCTTGCGCAATTTCGGCGTGCCCGTTCCGCGCGGCATTCCGGCTTTCACGGTTCAGGAAGCGGTCGAAGCCGCGCAGAAGCTCGGCGGCCCGATCTGGGTCGTCAAGGCGCAGATCCATGCCGGCGGCCGCGGCAAGGGCGGCGGCGTGAAAGTCGCCAAGAGCGTCGATGACGTGAAGCGCCTCGCCGGCGAAATCCTCGGCATGCAGCTGAAGACGCACCAGACCGGCCCCGAAGGCCAGAAGGTTCGCCGCCTGTACATCGAGGACGGCGCGGACATCCAGAAGGAATACTACGTGTCGGTCGTCACCGACCGCGCGACGCAGAAGATCGCGTTCATCGCCTCAAGCGAAGGCGGCATGGACATCGAGGAAGTCGCGCACTCCTCGCCCGAGAAGATCATCACGGTGTTCGCGGACCCGCTCGTCGGCCTCACCGATGAGCAAGCCAAGGACATCTCGGACCGCATCGGGATCCCCGCCGGCTCCACGGCGCAAGCCGTCGATGTGTTCAAGAAGCTCTACCGCTGCTACATGGAGACGGACGCCTCGCTGGTCGAGATCAACCCGCTCAACCGCGACGGCAAGGGCAACATCGTCGCGCTGGACTCGAAGTTCAACTTCGACAGCAACGCGCTGTTCCGCCATCCGGAGATCGTCGCGCTGCGCGACCTGGACGAAGAAGACCCGGCGGAAGTGGAAGCCAGCAAGTTCGACCTCGCCTACATTTCGCTGGACGGCAACATCGGCTGCCTCGTGAACGGCGCGGGGCTGGCGATGGCGACGATGGACACCATCAAGCTCTTCGGCGCCGAGCCGGCGAACTTCCTGGACGTCGGCGGCGGCGCCACGCCGGAGAAGGTCACCGAGGCCTTCAAGATCATGCTGAAGAACAAGAAGGTGAAGGCGATCCTCGTCAACATCTTCGGCGGCATCATGAAGTGCGACACCATCGCCACCGGCGTCATCACCGCCTGCAAGGCCGTGAACCTGTCGGTGCCGCTCGTGGTGCGCATGAAGGGCACCAACGAGGAACTGGGCAAGAAGATGCTGGCCGAGTCGGGCCTGCCCATCATCAGCGCGGACACCATGGCCGAAGCGGCCCAGAAGGTCGTTGCCGCAGTCAAAGCCGCCTAAGGACACAGACATGTCGATCTACATCAACAAAGACACGCGCGTCATCACGCAGGGCATCACCGGCAAGACCGGCCAGTTCCACACCGAGAAGTGCCAGGAATACGCCAACGGCAAGAACTGCTTCGT
>JAZKIF010000181.1:0-7147 GCA_040385005.1 Pseudomonadota bacterium | reverse complement strand
CGACGACCGGCACGTCCTTGGCCTTCAGGCCCGCGTTGCCCAGTTCCTTGTAGAAAGGCACGTTGGAGTCGCCGTTGATGGTCGACACCACGGCGGTCTTGCCGCCGGCGGAGAACTTCTTGATGTCCGCGACGATGGTCTGGTAGTCGCTGTGGCCGAACGGCGTGTACTTCTCGTCGATGTCGGACTCCTTCACGCCCTTGGACTTCAGGTAGGCGCGCAGGATCTTGTTCGTCGTGCGGGGATAGACGTAGTCGGTGCCGAGCAGCACCCAGCGCTTGGCGCCGCCGCCTTCCTTGGACATCAGGTAATCGACCGCGGGGATCGCTTGCTGGTTGGGCGCCGCGCCCGTGTAGAACACGTTCTTGGAGAGCTCTTCACCTTCGTACTGCACGGGGTAGAACAGCAGGCCGTTCATCTCTTCGACGACCGGCAGCACCGACTTGCGCGAGACCGACGTCCAGCAGCCGAAGATGACCGCGACCTTGTCCTGGCCGAGCAACTGCTTCGTCTTTTCGGCGAACAGCGGCCAGTTGGAGGCTGGGTCGACGATGACGGGCTCGAGCTTCTTGCCCAGCACGCCGCCCTTGGCGTTGATCTCGTCGATGGCCATGAGCACCGTGTCCTTGAGGACTGTCTCGGAGATGGCCATGGTGCCGGACAGGCTGTGCAGGATGCCGACCTTGATGGTGCCGCCCGCCTGGGCGAAGGCCATGCCGGAGCTCGCCAGAGCGACGGCGGCCGTCAGGGCCTTGAGAGTGAAACGACGTTGCATTGAATGCTCCTTGCGAGTGAGAACCAGAATCGAAGAGGAAACCGTGAGTCCCGGAAATTGGACGGTTTGATTCTGGGGAGCGCGGCTCATCCGGCATATACGCCGGGTGGCGTATGGCAGCCTTGTCATGCCGGACTTGATCCGGCATCCAGGCACTCGTGGATCCCGGGTCAGGCCCGGGATGACAACAACACGTCCAGAAACCCCTGCGCCACCGGCGAGAGCTCGCGGTGGCGCAGCGTGATCAGGTGGATCGACGGCACGCGCATCGGCAGGGAGATCGGCAACACCTGGAGCAATCCCAGGCGCCCGTAATGCGCGGCAAGCGATTCGGGCATCACGGCGGCCATGTCGCTCACTTCGAGCAGCGCGGTCGTCGCTACCGTGGATGCGGTTTCAGTGATGTCCAGCCGCGCGTGCAGCCCGGCCTGGCGCAAGGCGGCTTCGAAGCGGCTGCGCTGCGGCGAGCCCGGGGGCTGCAGGATCCACGGGACACGCACCAGGTCCGCGATCGCCAGCCGTTTGCCCGACGCAAGCAGCGGATGGCCGCGCCGCACCACGGCGACCTGCGGCTCCTCGAGCAACTCGCGGCTTTCGTAGTCGTCGTCGTGACTGCCTTCCAGCAGGCGACCCACGACCAGGTCGACCTCGCCTTTCTCGAGGTGAGCGAGCATGACATCGCTGGTTTCGACGAGCACCGACACCGCCACGCGTGGGTGCTCGCGCTTGTATGCGGCGAGCGCCGGCGCCAGCAGTTGCGGCATGGCGCCCGGCACGCTTCCAAGGCGCAGCAGACCGCGCAGGCCCGAGCGCACGGCAGCCATCTGCTCGCGCGCGAAGCCGAATTCCACCGTGAGGTGACGAGCGTAGCGGATCAGCACTTCGCCGCTCGCCGTGGGCGTCATGCCACGAGCCTCACGCGTGAAGAGGCTGGTTCCCAGCGTGTCTTCGGCCTGCTGCAGCAACTTGGTCGCCGCGGGCTGGCTGACGCCAAGGGCTGCAGCTGCGCGGCCGAGGTTGCGCTCTTCGCCCAGCCGCGCGATCAGCAGCAGCTGGCGGGTGCGCAGGCGCATCAGGAGAGAGGTGTCGGTCGGACGCGCGGCCAAGGATGGATTCCGGGGATTTGACAACTCAGCAGAGAAACCGGGGCACCGATGAGCTGTCCGTGCCACGTGATCGAATGATCACACTCGGCAGGGCCATAGCCTTACGTCGAGGGCCACGGGAGCCGCCCAACAATGGCGGATGAAATCTCCGACACCCCCAGCTCCCGTGACCCAGCCAGCACACGCAACAGCGAACAAGAACCTGATCGGGCGCCTCAAGGAATCGCGCGAAGAGTGGGCATTGGTCAGACGCGCAATGACTCCTCCGACGAGGCCGAAGGGTTAGACCGTCGGAGAGTGCTTCCGCAGCGTGGTCAAGGGAGGAGCGAGCGGGGTTTGTCACGTCTGCCATCCGCAAATGTATATCGGTTCTTCCAAAAATTTCATTGGAAGTGAATGGCTTCTCCCGATAGGCTGGCGAAAACAGGAGACAAACCATGAAACCGATTCAGCTCTGGCTGGGCGCCGCCGTTGCGGCCCTGGGCCTCACGCTCGCCACCGCCCCCGCGTTCGCGCAGTCCGACAAATCCATCCGGATCATGGTGGGCGCCTCCCCCGGGGGTGGCACGGACATCCTGGCCCGCCTGCTTGCCGACAAATTCGCCACGGACCTCAAGCAAACGGTGGTGGTGGAGAACCGCCCCGGCGCATCGAACACGATCGCCGCTGAACTGACCGCGCGCGCTGCCGCCGACGGCACGACGCTGCTGCTCGCCACCAACACCGGCCAGGCGATCGCGCCGCACCTCCTCAAGCTGAAGTTCGATCCACTCAAGGACCTGCAGCCCGTGGGCCTCGTCGCGGTGATGCCGAACGTGCTGGTCGTCTCGGCAACCTCCCCCTACAAGACGGTGAAGGAATTGCTCGCCGCGATGGCGGACAAGCCGGGCTCGTTCAAGTACGCGTCCTCCGGCGTCGGCAGCACGCAGCACATCGCCGGCGAGGCGTTCTCGCTCGTCACCGGCACGAAGTCCATCCACGTGCCGTACAAGGGCAGCGCGCAGGCGCACATCGACATCATCGGCGGCGAGGTGAACATGATGTTCGACTCCACCTCCTCCGCGATGGGCCAGATCCGCGCGGGCAAGTTCCGCCCGCTCGCCGTCACCGCCGACAAGCGCTCCGCCGAAATGCCCGAGGTCGCGACGCTCGCCGAGCAAGGCATCAAGGGCGCGGACGTGCAGACCTGGTACGGCCTCTTCGTCACCGCCGGTACACCGAAGCCCGTGGTCGACCGCCTCACCGCCGAACTCGCGCGCGTGCTGAAAATGCCCGACGTGCAAACCCGCATCAAGGGCCTGGGCGGCGAGGTCGGCGCGATCAGCGTCGAGCAGTTCAGCGACATGAACCGCGGCGAGTACGAGCGCTTCGGCAAGCTCGTGAAGGACGCGAACATCAAGGCCGACGGATCGTGAGCAACCTGACGACCGCGAAGCGCCCTCGCCTCGCCGTGCTCCTGGGCGACCCGGCCGGCGTCGGCCCCGAGATGGGCGTGAAGCTGCTGGCCCATGCGGCCAACCTGGAAGCTGCCGATGTGCTGCTGATCGCCGACGATGCGTCGCTGGCGGACGGCGAATGGATCGCGGGCGTCACGTTGCCCGTACTGCGCATCGAGAGCATCAGCCAGTTGCGCTTCGAGCCCGGACGCGTGACCTACCTGCCGCTGCGGTCCGGCGAAGCAGTGACCCGAGCCGCCTCCACCAAGGTGGCGGGCCGGTTGGCGCTCGAAGCGTTGGCAGTCGCCACCGACGCCGCACGCTCCGGCGCGATCGACGGCATCGTCTTCGCGCCTTTGAACAAACATTCGCTTCGCCTCGCGGGCATGGACCACGAGGACGAACTGCGCTTCATGCAGGATCGGTTCGGCGTGAGCAACTTCGTGTGCGAGTTCAACATCACGGGCGAGCTCTGGACTTCGCGCGTCACATCGCACGTACCGATCCGCGAAGTGGCCGCGCTGATCAACGAGGAAAGCATCGGGGAAGCGGTGCGCATCATCGACGGCGCCTTGAAGCGCGCGGGCATCGCGAAGCCGCGCGTCGCCGTCTCGGGACTCAATCCGCACGCGGGCGACGGCGGCTCGATCGGCATGGAGGAGATCGAGATCATCGCGCCGGCGGTGCGCCGTCTTTGCGAGGAAGGCCTGCATGTGACGGGACCCTGGTCGCCGGACACCGTGTTCATCGCGGCGCGCCGCGGGGACTTCGACGCCGTGGTCGCGATGTACCACGACCAGGGCCAGATCGCGATGAAGCTGATGGGGTTCGAGCGCGGCGTCACGCTTCATGGCGGACTGCCGGTGCCGGTGGCCACCTCGGCGAGCGGCAGCGCATTCGACATCGCCGGCAAAGGCGTGGCGCGCGTGGAAGGGTTGCAGCACGCGTTCGACATTTGCGCGCGGATGGCCGCGCGGAGGGTCTAACCCTCGAACTGCGGATGCAGCTGCCGGATGCGCGTCATCGCCATCCCGGCCGCCGCGGTTCGCGTCTCCACGCCGAGCTTGGCGAACACCCGCTCCAGGTGCTTCTTCACCGTCGCCGGGCTCGCGCCGAGGATGTCCGCGATGTCGCGGTTGATCTTGCCCTTCACCACCCAGTAGAGCACTTCGGCTTCGCGCGCCGTGAGCTTGAAACAGAGGCTCATCGCCTCGATCACCTGCGCGTCGGATTCCTCGCGCATCACGATCAGCCAGTCGCCGCCGCCCTCGCTGTCGCCGGTCTGCTGGTGCAGGCGGAACGTGAGGCGGCGCGCGCCGAGTTCGGCCGTGAGGCGCGGCGGCTCGATCTGCTGCTCGGCCTCCTTCAGGTGACGACGCAGCCACGCGGTCACGGGCGCGGGGGCATCGGGCGCTGCGGCGCCGTAGTACGCCATGAGCAACTCGCGCGCGAGCGGCGTCTGCCACATCAACCTGCCATCACTCGCGCGCACCGTCATGCTCGCGTAGCCGAACGCGTCGAGCGCGTTGCGCGTCTGGCGGGATTGGCGCGCGCTGCGCATGTGCACGCCCATGCGCGCGAGCACTTCCTTCGGCTTGATCGGCTTGGTGACGTAGTCGACGCCGCCCGCTTCCAGCGCGGCGACAAGGTGCTCGGTCTCGGTGAGGCCGGTCATGAAGATGATCGGGATGTGCGCGGTGAGGGGCGAGGCCTTCAATCGCTTGGCGACTTCGAATCCATCCATGCCGGGCATCATCGCGTCGAGCAGCACGATGTCGGGCAGCGCCTGCGCCGCGCGCTGCAACGCCGCCTCGCCACCCGTTGCGACCAGCACGGTGTAGCCCGACTCGTCGAGCGCGTCGTGCAACACCGAGAGGTTGTCCGGCACATCGTCGACGATCAGCACCACGTCGCTCGTGGCGCGCTCGAAGTCCAGTCGGGCATTCATCGTTTCACCTCCAGGACAGGCGCCTTGGAAAGCGCCGAACTCATCGCCTCGAACTGGAACTGGCGTGCCAGCTCGCGCATCGCGGCGACGAATGCCGCGCACTCGGGCTTTGCGGATTCCAGCGCATCGAGGCGATTCATGATGCCGCGGTAGTAGCCGAGCTGGATATCTTGCCGCAGCGCCTCCAGCGTCGCGTGATCGGGCCACTTCCAGTCGCCTTTCGGCTTGACGGCAGGCAATGCGACGGCTTCGGATTCGAGCCAGCGCAGCTCGAGCTGGCGCTCCAGCCAATCCAGCAATTCGGTGTGGCGCACGGGCTTGAGAACGAAGTCCTCGGCGCGCACGCCGACGTCGTTGTCCAGTCCTTTGTCGAACGCGTTGGCCGACACGATCGCCACTTTCGCATCGCTGGCATGCAGGCCGCGCAGCCGTCGGATCGTTTCCCAGCCGTCGATACCGGGCATGGCGAGGTCCATGAGGATCGCGTCCGGGCGCAGGCCGGCGGCGATGAGGTCCAGCGCGTCGTGGCCGCTCGCGGCGGTGCGCAGCTCGAAGCCCAGCGGCTCGAGCACCTGCACGAGCAGCTCGCGGTCCGCCTCCTCGTTGTCCACGACGAGAATCTTGCGGCGCGCGCCTTCATAGCCCTTGCGCGGCCGTTCGGTGGCACGCGGAGCGGCGGCGGCATTGCGCACCTCGGGCAGGAACAGCCTGATGCGGAACACCGAACCTTCGCCCGGTGTGCTCGATACCGTGAGTTCGCCGCCCATCAGATCCGTGAGCATCTTCGCGATCGTCAGCCCGAGCCCCGCGCCCGGCGCTGTGTGGCTCGCGCTGTTGCCGCGAGCGAACGGCTCGAAGATCTGCGCGAGTTCCGCGGCCGTCAGGCCCGGCCCGGTGTCCTCGATGTCGATGTGCGCCATCTCGCGGGCGTAGCGCACGCGCAGCACGACGCCGCCGTGCTGCGTGAACTTGATCGCGTTGCCGATCAGGTTGATGAGGATCTGCCGCACCCGCTTCTCGTCGGCGCGCACCACCTCCGGCAAATTGCCCTCCGCGTCGAAGCGGAACGCGAGCCCCCTGGCCTGCGCCTGCGGCTCGAACATGCCCGCCATCTCGTGCACGCAGTCCGCGAAGCGCATCGCCTTGACGTTCAGCGTGAGCTTGCCCGACTCGATGCGCGCGATGTCCAGCGTGCCTTCGATGAGCGACAGCAGGTGCTCGCCGCCGCGCCGGATCACGTGCACGGCCTGCTTGCGGTGCGCGGGCACGCCGGCGTCCTCGCCCATCAGCTGCGCGTAGCCCAGGATGCTGTTGAGCGGCGTTCGCAGTTCATGGCTGATCGCGCTGATGTAGCGGCTCTTGGCATGGTTGGCGTGTTCGGCGGCGAGCTTTGCCTGCTCCGCCGCGAGCCTTGCTTGCTCGGCGATCACGCGTGCCGTTTGCAGCGCCTCGTCGGTCTGGCGGTGCGACTCGATCTCGCGCACCAGCAGGTGCGTCTGGCGGTTTGACTCCTCCTGCGCCACTTGCCGGCTCTTGTGCGCGAGCACCAGCCACCACGCCACGATGCCCGCGATCACGAGCAGCGCCATGTACGCCTTGAGAAAGCCCGAACGCAGCGTGACGTCGGAGAACTCGACATCCTGCAACAGCGGCGCGACGGCCTGTACTTCCTGGTGATACAGCAGGCCGAACAGCGACGCCAGCATCGGCACGATGATCAGCATCAGCAGCAGGAAATGCGCGAGGCCGGTGTCGAGGTACTGCCACGTGCGGCGAGGCAACAGCGCGCGCAACGCGCCGGACCATTGCGCGGACAGGCTCGCGTGCGGCTTGCACAGGTCGCCGCAGCGCGCGTCGAGCGTGCAGCACAGCGAGCAGATCG
>JAZKIF010000180.1:0-14972 GCA_040385005.1 Pseudomonadota bacterium | reverse complement strand
GATCGGCATGGGCATGGTCGGCAACGACATGGGCAAGTTCATGCAGTACCAGACGGGCCAGGCGATTCCCGAAATGGCCAAGGCCGCGGGCTCGGGCGGAGGCGGCGTCGCGGGCGACGCGATGGGCCTGGGCGCCGGCATCGCGATGGGCCAGGTGCTCGCGCAGAACCTGCAACAGGGCCTGCAATCCGGCGCCGCGAACAACGCGGCGCAAGCAGCAGCAGCAGCCGCCGCGACCGTGAAGCCCGACGACGTCATGGCCACGCTCGAAAAGCTGGGTGAGCTCAAGGCCAAGGGCATCCTCACGCAGGAAGAGTTCGACGCCAAGAAGGCCGAGCTGCTGAAGAAGCTGGTCTAGGGCCTGTTCACACTTTTTATGCCAGATGCGTTGCGAGTCAAAAAGGCCATGCGCAAGGCGAGAAACGCAGCCGGACTCGACGTCCGGCAAGGCTTCGCAACGCGGCGCATGGCCTTTTTGATCGCAACCCGGAGGGAACGTGGTTAAAACAGCGCCACTCGTCGTTGCGCTCCTAGCCAAGGCGGCCAGCCTTGGCGTCGTCGCGCGCCTAGATTGGCGCTGTTTTAATCACGTTCGCACTGGCATAAATAGTGTGAACAGGCCCTAGCCTCGTGGCGGAAACCGGCCCCCAGCGCGCCTACCGGGCCGCTTGTCCCGGCTGCGGCGCGCCCGTTGAATTCCGCAGCGCGCAATCCATCTACGCCGTCTGCAGCTTCTGCCGCAGCACTGTCGTGCGCAATGGCGACACGCTGTCGCGAATCGGCAAGATGGCCGAACTGTTCGAGGACCACAGCCCGCTGCAGTTGATGGCGAGCGGGCGCTGGGACAACCGCGCGTTCACGCTCGTAGGGCGGCTGCAATACCGCGGAGAAACAGGGCCGTGGACCGAATGGAACGCGGTCTTCGACGACGGCGCCACGGGCGTCCTCGGCGAAGACAACGGCGCCTACGTTTTCTCGCTGCCTCGGGACATGCAGCGCGAAGTGCCGCAGGCCGCGCAGTTCCGCGTCGGCGCCACGACGGCGATCGACGGCAAACCGTACAACGTCGCATCGAACGAGCAGGTGGCGCTCGTCTCCGCGCAAGGCGAATTGCCGAAATTGCCACCACTCGGCCAACGCTTCGCGATGGTGGAGTTGCGCAGTCCCTCCGGCGAAGTGCTCAGCATCGACTACGGCGCGCAGCCGCCGTTGCTCACGTCGGGGCGCGAAGTGCGGCTGGACGATCTCGCGTTGTCCGGATTGCGCGACGAATCGGCGAAAGAGGAGAAGGGCCGGCAGTTCTCGTGCCCGAACTGCGGCGCGCCGGTCGAAGTGTCGCTGGACACCAGCAAGAGCATCACGTGCCGCTCGTGCCACAGCATCATCGACCTCAGCTCGGGCCTCGGCGGTGAATTGCGGCACGCGCGGCAGGAAGAGCCCGTGGAGCCGGTCATTCCACTGGGCGCGGTCGGCCAGCTCCAAGGTGTGCAGTGGCAGGTCGTCGGCTTCCAGCATCGAACAGGGCACGAGCCGGGCGACGACGAGGAATTCGGCTGGGACGAGTACCTGCTCTACAACCGCAAGCGCGGCTTCATCTTCCTGGTCGATTCCGAAGAAGGCTGGAGCGTCGTCAAACCCACGACCGGCGCACCCGCGCTGTCGGGCGGCGAACAGGGCGCAACCTACCTCGGCACGAAGTACGAACTCAAATACAGCTACGAGGCGACGACGACGTACGTTGCCGGCGAGTTCTACTGGCCGGTGGAGCGCGGCCAGAAAACATTCAACCGCGATTTCGCGAAGGGCGATACGTTGCTGTCGATGGAGCGCACACCGAAAGAGTTGACGTGGTCCAGCGGCAGCAAGATCGCGAGCGATGCGGTGGCGAAGGCCTTCAAGCTCGAGGGCAAAGCCGATCTGATGAAACGCGACGCCGGCCCCACGGCTGCGGGCGGCGGCATGGGTTGCGCGACGATCATCGTGATGTTCATCATCATCGTCATCCTGCTGTTCGTCATCAAGGCGTGCGTGGACGACGAAAGCGGCGGCGGCTCGGGCTTGGCCTCCGGCGGGGCGAGCCGCAGCAGCGGCGGATCCTTCGGCGGGTATTCGAGTGGCGGCGGCCACAAGTAGCGGCGGCACATTTTTCTTTTTCAGGAGAACGGCATGGGCATCGAATGGCTGAAACCCGGGGTCTTTTTCGGCTCCATCCTCTACGCGCTGGTCGGCGTCGTGATGTTCTGGCTGAGCTTCGTCATCATCGACAAGATCACGCCGTATAACCTGTGGGAAGAAATCGTGGAGAAGCAGAACGTCGCGCTCGGCATCGTTGTGGGCGCGATGTCGTTGGGCATCTCGATCATCGTCGCCGCCGCGGTACACGGCTAGTGGCGGCTCCCGCGCGAAGCGGCCCGCGGCCTCTCGAAGTCGCGCTGCTCGTCTCGGTGTTCGTCGTGTCGGCCTGCGGGCTGGTCTACGAACTCGCGGCCGGAGCGCTGGCCTCTTACGTGCTGGGCGATTCGGTGCTGCAGTTCTCCACCGTCATCGGCGCGTATCTCTTCGCGATGGGCGTGGGCTCATGGCTGTCGCGATTCTTCGAACGGCAACTGCCCGCGCATTTCCTGCGCATCGAGTTGATGGTCGCCCTCGTCGGCGGTGGCATGCCGGCCTTCCTCTTCCTGGCGAACGCGTGGTTGCCCGGTGCATTCCGTGTCCTGCTGTATTCGCTGGTATTCGCGGTCGGCGTGTTCGTCGGGCTGGAGATTCCACTGGTGATGCGCATGCTCAAGCGCAACATCGCGTTGAAGGACCTGGTCTCGCAAGTCCTCACCTTCGACTACCTCGGCGCGCTGGCCGTTTCGATCGCGTTCCCGTTGTTGCTCGTGCCGCAGCTCGGCCTGGTCCGCACGGGGCTGTTGTTCGGCCTGATGAACGCCGCCGTCGCGCTGTGGGCGCTGTGGATGTTCCGCCACGAGCTGCGCCGCCTGCACGCGCACGCCGTGGCGTGCGTGCTCACGCTCGGTGTCTTGTGCGTGGCCTTCGCGGGCGCGCAGGAGATCACCACGCTGGCCGAAGACAAGTTCTACCAGGACCCCGTGGTGTTCGCGGCGACCTCCCCCTACCAGCGCATCGTGGTGACCAACGGCCGCGCGGGGCACCGGCTTTTCCTCAACGGCAACCTGCAGTTCGCGGAGCGCGACGAGTACCGCTACCACGAGGCCCTGGTGCATCCCGCGATGTCCGCGCATGGCGCGCCGCGCAAGGTGGCCGTGCTCGGCGGCGGCGACGGCATGGCGGTGCGCGAAGTGCTGCGCTATCCGGGCGTCGAGAGCGTGACGCTGGTCGAGCTCGACCCGAACATGACGCGCCTTTTCTCCACGCACGAAGCGCTGGCGCGCCTGAATGGCCGCTCGCTGACTTCGCCGAAAGTGAAGATCGTCAACACGGACGCTTTCCAGTGGCTGCAGGAGACCGATGACACGTTCGACGTGATCATCGTGGACTTCCCGGACCCGACGAATTTTTCCATCGGCAAGCTCTACACCGCATCGTTCTACGCCGTCATGGAGCGGCGCCTCGCCGCGAGCGGATACGCGGTGATCCAGACCACGTCGCCCCTTGTCGCGCGGCAGAGTTTCTGGACCGTCGTCGCGACGCTCGAATCCGTGGGTCTGAACACGGCGCCTTATCACGCGCATGTTCCGAGCTTCGGCGAATGGGGTTACGTCATCGCGGGGCGACGGCCGTTCAGGCTGCCATCGAAACTCCCAACAGGCTTGAGATTCCTCGCGCCGGACAGCCTGCCCCAGCTCTTCGAATTTCCGCCCGACATGGCGCGCATGCCCGCCGAGGTGAACCGCCTGTCGAACCAGGCGCTGGTCACGACCTACGAGCGCGAATGGGGCAAGGTGCATCCGTGACCTCGCCCTCGCGCGGCGGACGCTTGACGCGTCGTGCGTTACTGGGTGCGGCGGCGTTGCCTCTGATCGGCTGCGGCGAGCGCGCGGAGGTTACGGGCCGTTTCACTGGCGCGTCGCCGGAGCGCGGGCACGTGCTGCGCGAGCGACGTTTCGATCCGCCGAAAGGCACGCCACGCAAGGTCGATGTCGTCATTGCCGGCGGCGGTGTGGCCGGCCTCGCCGCGGCGCGCGCGCTCAGGCAGCGCGGCATCGAGGACTTCGCGCTGCTCGAATTCGAAGACGCGGCCGGCGGCAACAGCCGCGGCGGCGAGATCGCGGGCATCGCTTGTCCGCTGGGCGCGCACTACCTACCCGTTCCGGGAGACGATGCACGCGATGTGCAGGAGTTGCTCGAAGAGCTCGGCCTGCGCAGGCGCGTGGCGGGACGCTGGACTTACGACGAGCGCCACCTGTGCCACGCGCCGCAGGAGCGCCTGTACATCGAGGGCCAGTGGCAGGAAGGCCTGCTGCCGCTGAAAGGCGTGGGTGCGGGCGCACTGGCGCAGTACCGGCGATTCGCCTCGAAGGTCGATGAAGCGGGCCGCGCCGCGCGCTTCACCATTCCCGCCCCGCGAATCGTGCCACCGAGTCATCGCGCGCTCGATACGCTCACCTTCAGCCAATGGCTTGCGCGCGAAGGCTTCGACGATCCGCACCTGCGCTGGTACCTGGACTACTGCTGCCGCGACGACTACGGAGCGGGCGCGCAGCAAGTGTCGGCGTGGGCCGGCATCCACTATTTCGCGAGCCGGCATGGCTTCCAGGCTCCGGGTGCGGAAACCCTCGAGCGCGAACCGGTGCTGACCTGGCCCGAAGGCAACAGCTGGATCACCACACGCCTTGCGAACGACGTGGGCGATCGACTGCGAACCGGCCGCGTCGTGCTGCGCGTGAGCGAAGAACGCGAAGGAGTCGAGATCGATGCGTGGAACGCCGCCACCAACACCGTGGAGCGCTGGCAAGCGCGCCACTGCATTGTGGCGTTGCCCGCATTCATCGCGGCGCGCGTGGTGGCGCAGCCCTCCAACGCCCTGCGTGATCGCGCCGCAGGTACGCGCTACGCGCCGTGGGCCGTCGTGAACCTCCACCTGCGCGAGCAGCTTCGCGACCGCGGCGGCGCACCGCCGTCCTGGGACAACGTCCTGTACGGCTCGCAGGGCCTGGGCTACGTCGACGCGCGGCACCAGAGCCTGGACCCGCGGCCGGGCCCGACGGTGCTGAGTTTCTACCGGGCGCCCGGCCAAGCCGCGCGGGCCGCGCTGCTGTCACGCGGCTGGGCCTCATGGCGGGACGAGATCGTCGCCGAGATGGCGGTGCCGCACCCCGACCTCGCGGAAAAGCTCACTCGTGTGGAAGTCGCCCGCTACGGCCATGCGATGGCGACGCCCGTGCCGCATACACTCTCGCTGCCGGCATCCCATGTCGCGCGAACGCGCCGTTTGACGTTCGCGCATGGCGACTGGGCCGGCTATTCGATCTTCGAGGAAGCCTTTGGCCTGGGACACCGGGCCGCCCTCGACGTCCGTTGACCATCAACGCGCAATGGCGCAAAATGCGCCAGTCAGGGAGAAATAAACGTGGCTAACCCTCCAACCGCTTTCGTGTCGGTGAAGTTGCCGGCCTCGCTCGTCAACCATGCGCGCACGGCGTCGCAGACGATGCGGCGATCCATCGCCAGCCAGATCGAGTACTGGGCAACGCTCGGCAAGGCGCTGGAGAGTGCCGGCCTCACGACCAGCGACAGCCATGCGCTCATCGCTCGCCAGGAGCGCGCGGTGTACCAGGTGACCACGCCCGTGCCGCCGCCGGTGTCGCTCGAACTCGAAGACCTCCAGGCGCATGTCGTGGCCCTCGCCAAATCGGGCGCGCTGTCGGCGCGCGCCGAGGAGGCCGTGGCGGGCAACAAGACACGCGGACGCCCGCGAACGCGCAAGGCAGCCTGAAGAGCGCATGCCCTCGCTGCACCTGATCGCCGGACCCAACGGCGCGGGCAAGTCAACGCTGTATCAATTTCTTGTCGGCCCCCGGTATCCGGCCCTTCCATTCATCGACGCGCAGGCCCATGCGGCCTGCGAGTTGATGAACACCGACCCTGCCCGCCGCGACCGCGTCGCGCGCGAATGGGCCGACGAGCAGCGGCAAGTGAAATTCCGCCTCGGCCAGTCGTTCGTGACCGAGACGACCTTCTCCCATCCATCGCGCCTCGCGCTCATCGCCCAGGCGCGATCGATGGGCTTCGACGTCGTCCTGTACGCGCTCGGCCTGGACGAGCCGAGGGTGTTGCTGAACCGGGTGAACCAGCGCGTGCGAGAAGGCGGTCATCCGGTGCCGTCGCACAAGGTGCTGGAGCGCTACGCCCGCTGCATGGAGAACTTCCGCCAGGCGGTGTACTTCGCGGACGTGGCCTTCCTGATCGATGCGAGCGACGCCCGCGAAGGCGGGCCTCAGCTGATCGCTTCCGTGTCGGCACGGCAGATGTACATGCACGCGCCAACGCGCCCCCGGTGGGTGGACCGCGCGCTGGGAATCTCCGAAGGGTGAAGGCCCCGCTACTGAAAAGTTTGCGTGGAGAAAGTCGTGGTGTCGTTGCGACAGTTCGCGGGCATCGCCTTGCGCACCGGCAACCAGTCGGAGCCGCAGATCCAGGAGGGAACGTTGCGGCCGAGGTCGTCGGGTGTGATCATCGGCGAGCCATCGGTCTTCGCCGGCACGAGGTACACGAACTGGCCGTTCACGAGACCGTCCATGTTGCGGATGGCGATGCGGATGACGCCGTTGTCGGAGGTTTGCACGGCGCCGGCATATTTCCGCGTCGACCCGCTGGACTCGCAGCCCCACTTGCCGGCGTCCGGCGCATCGGTGAGAAAAGTGTAGTTCTCGGAGATGACCTGCTTGCACGAACCGGTGGCGAGCACCACTTCCGACAAGCTCGCGCGGCGCGAATATTCCCGGTAGTTCTGGATTGCCACCGCCGCAAGCACGCCGATGATCGACACGACGATCATCAGTTCGATCTGCGTGAAACCGCGGGAAAAGCGAAGACGACCAACTGCCACGAATGCTCCCGTCCAATGCTGTGGAACTAAATTCTGCTCAACTTGCAAGCAGTTGTCACGCATTGAATTCGGAAAACTTCAACGGCGGTCGTGCGCTAAATCACGTGCCCGCAAGAAGTCGGCGCCTCTCGACCGATTTTCAGGCGCGCATCAACGCTTCGATCTCGTCGGCTTTCACCGGCACGCCGCGCGAAATCAGCTCGCAGCCGGCCTCGGTCACGATCGCGTCGTCCTCGATGCGGATGCCGATGTGGTGGAACTGCTCCCGCACGCCTTCGCCCGGTCGCACGTAGATGCCAGGCTCGATCGTCAGCACCATGCCGGGCTTGAGCACGCGGCTGGGGCGGTTCTTGATCACTTCCCCCGATAGCGGATCCTTGCGCTCGCTCACCTCGCCGACCTGCGAAGGCTCGACGTAGCTGCCGCAATCGTGCACGTCCATCCCCAGCCAGTGGCCGGTGCGGTGCATGTAGAACTGGAAGTAGGCGCGCTTCTCGATGACGTCCTGGGCGTTGCCGACCTTGTTCTTGTCCAACAGGCCCACGTCCAGCATGCCTTGCGACAGCACCTTCACCGTCGCGTCGTGCGGATCGGTGAAGCGCGCGCCGGCCTTGGTCGCGTCCACGGCTGCCTGCTGCGACGCCAGCACGAGGTCGTACAGCGCGCGTTGCGGGCCGGTGAACTTCCCGTTGGCGGGGAAGGTCCGCGTGATGTCGCTCGCATAGCCATCGAGCTCGCAACCGGCGTCGATCAGCACCAGTTCGCCGTCCCTGATCGGCGCGGCGTCCGCGCGGTAGTGCAGCACGCAGGCGTTCGCGCCGGCGGCCACGATCGAGCCGTACGCCGAATACTGCGAGCCGCCGAGGCGGAATTCATGCAGCAGCTCGGCGTCCAGGTGGTATTCCCGCACGTCCTTGCCGTCCCGCAGCATGCGCGAGGAGAGCTTCATCGCGCGGATGTGCCCCTTTGCGCTGATCTGCGCGGCGCGCCGCATGATGTCCTGCTCGTGCGCGTCCTTCACCAGGCGCATCTCGTCCAGCACGCTGCACAGGTCGCGCTGCTGCTCCGGGCAGAGCGCGCCGTAGCGCACGCGTGCGCGCACCTGGTTCAGCCATCCGCCGACGCGCGCTTCGAGGCCCTCATGGATCGCGAACGGGTACCAGACCGCGTCGCGGTTCTCCAGCAGCCTGGGCATCTGCGCATCGAGCTCGTCGATCGAGTGCGCGGCATTGACCCCCAGCGACGCGGGCGCGGCCTCGGGGCCGAGGCGGATGCCATCCCAGATTTCCCGCTCGAGGTCCTTCGGCGCGCAAAAGAGGGTGCTCTTGCCGTCGCCGGTGATCACGAGCCAGGCGTTCGCCTCGGTGAAGCCGGTGAGGTAGTAGAAGTAGCTGTCGTGCCGGTACAGGAAATCGCTGTCGCGGTTGCGAGGGCGTTCCGGCGCGGTGGGGATGACGGCGATGCCGTCCTTGCCGAGTTGGGCCGCGACGCGCGCGCGCCGTTCTGCATAGATGGATGTGTTCATGTTGCGTTCAGTTGTGCCAAACGGTCCGGGGTCCCCACGTCGGTCCAGGGACCCGTGTAGATCTCGGCGGTGAGTTGCCGATTGTCCATCGCCGCCAGCATGAGCGGCAACATGGGGGCTTTGATGCCGCCCGGGTTGCCCGCCGGCAGGCTGGCGAAGAAGGGCTTGCGGTACATGCCGATGGTCGAATAGGTGTAGCGTGGCGCGCCTTCGCGCTCGGCCACGCCGTCGGGGCGAAGCGCGAAATCGCCCTTGGTGTTGTGCGGCGGATTGGGCACGAGGAAGATGTGCGCGAGCTTGTCGCCCGCGGCGAATTCTTCCAGTGCGGACATCGAGAACTCGAACTCCGGGACGTGCACGTCGCCGCCCACAAGCCAGAACGCATCGGCCAGTTGCGGCAACGCGCGGGCGATGCCGCCGGCAGTCTCCAGCGCGCCGCCGAAGTCGCGGCCCTCATGGGAGAAGGCGATGCGCGGCTGCGCGTCCTGCACGGCCGCGAAGTGATCATCAATGAGTTGACCAAGCCACGCCGTGTTGATGACAACGGGATCGAATCCGCCGCGCTTCAGCGCCTCGGTGTGGTACTGGATCAGCGGCTTGCCGCGCACGCGCAGCAAGGGCTTGGGGCAGTCGTCGGTGAGCGGCCGCATGCGCTCGCCCCGTCCGGCCGCGAGGATCATGGCCTTCGCGTCGCTCATGCTCGAACCTTTCATGCGTCTTCGCCCCCACGATCGAGCGAGCGCTGCTCGGTCCATTCCGGCTGGAAGCGATTCACCAGCGCGAACATCAGGCCGCGCGCCTTGGCGGAGTGGTCCCCGCCGAAATTGCAGACATAGACATCGACCGTCACCGCTTTCTTCTCAGGCCAGGTGTGCAGGCAGACATGCGATTCGGCGAGCAGCACCGTCGCGGTCACGCCGCCGGGGCCGGACGGCGTCGCGGGAAACGTGTGGAAGAGCTGGTTGACGGGCTCGAGGCCGACCGCGCGGACAGCTTCGACGCACCAGTCGCCCAGCATCCGTGCGTCCGTGAGCCACGCGGGCTCGCAGCGGCACCCGTAGAGATCGGCGGTGAGGTGGAGTCCCTGCATGGCCATGACTGTAGACGATGGCCCGCACCGCAACCCGTGCAAAACGCCGGCTTCGCCTCGGCAGTTAAAATTCCGGGTTTCCCCTGATCCCCACCCCCGGAGCTGCCCCGATGGCCAAAGAATTACAGATGGCGAACGCGATCCGCGCGCTTGCCATGGATGCCGTGCAACAAGCGAACTCCGGGCATCCCGGCGCCCCCATGGGCATGGCGGACATCGCCGTCGCGCTGTGGGGCAACCACCTCAAGCACAACCCGCGCGATCCGCGCTGGGCCGACCGCGACCGCTTCGTGCTCTCCAACGGCCACGGCTCGATGCTGATTTACGCGCTGTTGCACCTGACGGGATACGACCTTCCCATTGGCGAACTGAAGAACTTCCGCCAGATGCACAGCAAGACGCCGGGCCATCCTGAAGTCGATGTGACGCCCGGCGTGGAAACGACTACCGGCCCGCTCGGCCAGGGCATCACCAACGCCGTGGGCATGGCCCTCGCCGAAAAGCTGCTGGCCGCCGAATTCAACCGTGAAGGCCACACGGTCGTCGATCACCATACCTACGTCTTCATGGGCGACGGCTGCCTGATGGAGGGCATCAGCCATGAGGCCTGCGCGCTTGCCGGCGCGTGGAAGCTGAACAAGCTGGTCGCGGTCTATGACGACAACGGCATCTCGATCGACGGGCAGGTCGCGCCGTGGTTCGTTGACGACACGCCCGCGCGCTTCAAGGCCTATGGCTGGAGCGTGATCGGCCCGATCGACGGACACGACGTTGCGGCGGTAGACCGTGCCATCGCGGACGCACGGCGCAGCGCGGACAAGCCCACGCTGATCGTCGCGAAGACGCACATCGGCAAAGGCAGCCCGAACCGCGCGAACACCGCGAAGGCGCACGGCGAAGCGCTGGGGCTGGAAGAGGTGAAACTCACGCGCGAAGCGATGGGCTGGACGCACGAGCCCTTCGTGGTGCCGAAGGAGGTTTATTCCGATTGGGACGCGAAAGCCAAGGGCGCCGCGGCGCAAGGCGAGTGGGACAAGCGCTTCGCCGCCTACCGCGCCGCATTCCCCGAACTCGCCGCCGAATTCACCCGCCGCATGAAGGGCGAACTGCCGAAGAACTTCGCGCAAGTCGCGGTCGATGCGGCCGTGTCCGCGCACGCGAAAGCCGAAACCGTTGCATCGCGCAAGGCCTCGCAGATCGCGCTGGAAGCCTTCACCGCCGCGCTGCCGGAAATGCTTGGCGGCTCGGCGGACCTGACCGGCTCCAACCTCACCAACACGAAGAGCACCGCGCCGCTGCGCTTCGACCTGGCCGGTGATGTGAAGCGCGGCGAGGATGGAAAAATCGGCCGCCACATCAATTACGGCGTGCGCGAATTCGGCATGGCCGCCGTGATGAACGGCATCACGCTGCACGGCGGCTACATCCCCTACGGCGGCACTTTCCTCACGTTCAGCGACTACAGCCGCAACGCGATCCGCATGGCCGCGCTGATGAAAAAGCGCGTGATCCATGTCTTCACGCACGACTCCATCGGCCTCGGTGAAGACGGCCCGACCCACCAGTCCATCGAGCATGCCGCGAGCCTGCGCCTGATTCCCAACCTGGATGTCTGGCGTCCGGGCGACACGGCGGAGACGGCGGTAGCCTGGGCCGTCGCGCTGCAGAACGCGAACCGCCCGACGGCGCTGCTCCTGTCGCGCCAGAACCTGCCCTATGCCCCCAAGGCCGGGCTCGAGGACATCAGCAAGGGCGCGTACATCCTGGCCGAGCCGGGCGAAGTCGGGCTCAACAAGAAGATCCAGGCCGTCATCATCGCGACCGGCTCCGAAGTGCAGCTCGCGCTCAAGGCGCAGGAACAGCTCGCAACCCAACAGATCGCGGTGCGCGTGGTTTCCATGCCCAGCACCACGGCTTTCGACCGCCAGAGCGTTGCTTACAAGAGCGAAGTGCTGCCCGCCGGCATCCCGCGCATCGCCGTCGAAATGGGCGTCACGGACTTCTGGTGGAAGTACGGATGCTCAGCCGTAGTCGGCATCGATACCTTCGGCGAATCCGCGCCGGCCAATGTATTGTTCAAGCACTTCGGGTTCACGCCGGAAAATGTGGCGGACACTGTCAGGCGAGTGCTGTCGCAATGACAAGTTTTTCGATTCAAAGGAGATTGCAATGACCATCAAGATCGGCATCAACGGTTTCGGCCGCATCGGGCGCAACGTGCTGCGCTCGGCCGTGCAGAATTTCAGCGACATCGAGGTCGTCGGCATCAACGACCTGCTCGAGCCCGACTACCTCGCGTACATGCTCCAGTACGACAGCGTGCATGGCCGCTTCAAGGGTGACATCAAGGTCGACGGCTCGACGCTCATCATCAACGGCAAGAAGATCCGCCTCACGCAGGAGCGCGATCCCGCCAACCTGAAGTGGGCCGACGTCGGCGCGGAAGTCGTCATCGAATCCACGGGCCTGTTCCTGGACAAGGCCTCGGCCGAGAAGCACCTCACCGCCGGCGCGAAGAAAGTCATCATCTCCGCCCCCAGCAAGGACGACACGCCGATGTTCGTCTTCGGCGTGAACGACAAGACGTACAAGGGCGAGGCGATCATCTCCAACGCCTCGTGCACCACCAACTGCCTCGCGCCGCTGGCCAAGGTGCTCAACGACAAGTGGGGCATCAAGCGCGGCCTGATGACCACCGTGCACGCCGCCACCGCCACGCAGAAGACCGTGGACGGCCCGAGCAACAAGGACTGGCGCGGCGGCCGCGGCATCCTGGAAAACATCATCCCGTCGTCGACCGGCGCCGCCAAGGCCGTCGGCGTCGTCATCCCCGAGCTGAACAAGAAGCTCACCGGCATGAGCTTCCGCGTGCCGACCTCGGACGTGTCGGTGGTCGACCTCACGGTGGAGCTGAACAAGGAAGCCACCTACAAGGAAATCTGCGCGGAGTTCAAGGCGCAATCCGAAGGCGCTTTGAAGGGCGTGCTGGGCTACACCGAGGACAAGGTCGTAGCGACCGATTTCCGCGGCGATGCGCGCACCTCGATCTTCGACGCGGACGCGGGCATCGCGCTGGACTCGACGTTCGTCAAGCTCGTGTCCTGGTACGACAACGAATGGGGCTACTCCAACAAGTGCCTCGAAATGGTCCGCGTCGTCTCCGCGAAGTAAGAGCCATCGAAGCACCCCGAAAAACGCGCCCCACGGCGCGTTTTTTCATGACCCCGCAGCAGTACCCCCATGTCCAGCCTCGCCCCCGATCCCACCTTCCGCGACCTGATGGCGCAGGCGCCGTTCCTGCGCCTGTGGGCCGCGCGGCTCTTCGGCACGACGGCCAACCAGATGATCATGGTGGCGCTGGGCTGGCAGATGTACGACCTCACGGGCAGCGCCTGGGACCTCGGCCTGATCGGGCTGTACCAGTTCGTCCCTGCGCTCGCGCTCACGCTGTGGGCGGGGCACGTGGTGGACCGTCACCACCGCGGCCGCATCGTCGCCACCTGCCTCGCCCTGCAATGCACGGCGGCGCTGGTGCTGATGTTGGCCAGCCGGGGCGAGTGGGCATCGCGCGAACTGTTGCTCGGCATGTCGCTCGTGTTCGGCGCCGTGCGGGTGTTCCAGATGTCGGCGCAGCAGGCGCTCACGCCTTCGCTCGTGCCCATGAACCTGCTGCAGCGTGCCTTGGCGTTCAGTGCGGTGGGCATGCAGGTCGCAATCATCGGCGGGCCTGCCGCCGGCGGCCTGCTCTTCATCTTCGGCGTGGACAAGGTGTACGGCGTGGGCGCGCTGCTGCTCGCGATCAGCAGCGGATTGATCGCGAGGCTTCGCTACACGCACGTCCCGCCGCCGCGCGAGCCGGCCACCTTGCGGACCTTGTTCGCGGGTGTTGGCTTCATCTGGCGCCACAAGGTCATCCTGGGCGCGATCTCGCTGGACCTCTTCGCGGTGCTGCTCGGCGGCGCCGTCGCGCTGCTGCCGATGTTCGCCAAAGATATCCTGCACGTCGGACCGCAAGGCCTGGGCCTGCTGCGCAGCGCTCCGGCGATCGGCGCGGTGATCGTCTCCGTGGCGTTGAGCCGCTGGCCGCTGCGCCAGCGCGTGGGCCGCACGCTGCTTGCGACCGTCGGGGTGTTCGGCCTGTGCATGGTGACCTTCGGGCTCTCCACGAGCTTCGTACTTTCCATCCTCGCGCTCGCGATCTCGGGCGCCGCCGACATGGTCAGCGTCGTGATTCGGCAGACGCTGGTCCAGCTCGAAACGCCGGACAACATGCGCGGACGCGTCGGCGCGGTGACCGGCATATTCGTCGGCGCGAGCAACCAGCTCGGCGAGTTCGAATCCGGCGCCACCGCCGCCTTGCTCGGGCCGGTGGGCTCGGTCGTGGCTGGCGGTATCGGGACGGTGCTGGTGGCGCTCAGCTGGCGCTGGCTGTTCCCGGCACTGGCGGAGCGCGACCGGCTTCAGTAGACGCAGGACGTTCCTCCCGCCCATCCGGGTGCCGCGCGAACCGCTGCGTCTCGCGCGAATGCACCGGCGCGCTGTCAGCGAACGGCCAGCCGCCGAACTGCGTGCGGCGGTAGTCCTGCATCGCCTGCATGATCTCGGCCTGCGTGTTCATCACGAACGGGCCGTACTGCGCCACCGGCTCGCCGATCGGCCGGCCTTGCAGCAGCAGGAATTCGCTTTCCACATCGCCATTCACCAGTTCGATCGGAACACCAGCGCGCACTTCGATCGCGCTGGCCGATGAAATGGCTTGATCCCCCACGGTCACGCTCGCGCCCTTGAAGAAATAGAGATTGCGGTGCGTGCCTTCGCCCTTCGCGGGCGGCAACGTCCATCGCGCACCCGGCTCCATCCGGATCGTCCAGATCGCCACGTCCGCCTGCGGCTGCGCGGCCCAGGAATCGGGCGGCGGCGCAAGCGGCGCATCCGCGCCTTCGAGTGCTCCGGCGACGGTCGCGACTTCGGTCGTACGACCGGCGGCGTCCTTCACGGACAGGCGCGGGATCTTCCCGCCCCAGAACATCGTGAAATGCGGCGGCACCATCTTGTTCTTCGCGGGCAGGTTCAGCCAGATCTGGAACAACTCCAGCGGGTTGTCCTTTTCGCGCTCCAGCAACGGGAACATCTCCGAGTGCACGACACCGGCGCCGGCCGTGAGCCATTGCGCATCGCCCTGGCCGAACCGCGCCGTGGCACCCAGCGAATCGGAGTGGTCGATCAGGCCCTTGCGCACGACGGTGACGGTCTCGAACCCGCGATGCGGATGCCCGGGAAAGCCGGGCACGGTGTCGCCGTGGTACATGCTCCAGCCGTCCTTGCGGCTGAAGTCCTGGCCG
>JAZKIF010000179.1:0-17513 GCA_040385005.1 Pseudomonadota bacterium | reverse complement strand
AGCCGAAGATGTTGGTCTTCATCGTCTCTTCCAGGCGCTCGTCGGTCACGTCCTCGATCTTGTCGGCGTGCAGCTGGAACGCGGCGTTGTTCACCAGGATGTCGAGCCGCTCGAACTGCTTCACCGTCTTCTCGACGGCCTGCTTGCAGAATTTCGAGTCCTTGACGTCGCCCGCGATCAGCAGGCACTCGCGGCCTTCCTTCTCGATGTAGCGCTGCGTTTCCCGCGCGTCTTCATGGGAGTTGAGGTACACGATCGCGACATCCGCGCCTTCGCGCGCGTACAGCACGGCGACGGCGCGACCGATGCCGGAATCCCCGCCGGTGATCAGCGCCACCATCCCCTTCAATTTGCCACTGCCGCGATAGTCCGGCGCGAGGAATCGCGGCTTGAGTTCCATCTCCGCTTCATGACCGGGCTTTTCCAGGTGCTGCGCGGGCAGTGGCGGCTCGGGCTGCTCGCGTGCGCCGGCCTGCACCGCCTTCTTCTTCGGTTGTTTCTCTTCGCCCTGCTTCGCCTTTGCTTTGGCCTCGTCCTTGCCGTCCTGCTCGCGCTGCAATTCGCGCTGCTTTTCGCCGACGGGATCGGCCGCTTTTTGCCGTTGGGTGTTCTTCGCGCTGGGCTTCGCCATTCATTGCTCCTTCGGATGAAAGGGCAACTATTGCGCGCGCATGCGGCTGCGCATGTCGAACGAAGACGGTCGCTGCGCGTAGGAAAAGGACGACGTCAGCTCGTGCCCGTGAGGTCGCGCCGCAAGTAGCGCTGGACTTCCTGGACCTGGTGGCCCGCGTGATGCACGGCGTCGCGCAGCTGCTCGATGCTGATGTCGAAGATGCGGCACCAATACGCCACGTCCATCTGGTGGGTCAGGTCGATGAGCTGCCCTGCGCCCGCGTCGGCCGGTCGATCCATGAAAGCCTCCTTGCTGTGGAGCTTGTGAGATTCCGGGCGGCGCGCCAGAGTTCAGCTCATCAAAGGAAAGACGCGGGGATGGACGTGACGGGCGACACGACATCGCCGTTCTGCGCTCGCTGCCGCAGCGCATGGTCCATGACGACAAGCGCGAGGAACGCCTCGGCGATCGGTGTTGCGCGGATGCCGACGCAAGGGTCGTGGCGTCCCTTGGTCACGACCTCGGTCGCCTCGCCCCTGACGTTAATAGTCTCGCGCGGCGTGATGATCGAGCTGGTCGGCTTGATGGCGATCGACACGTCGAGGTCCTGCCCGGTGCTGATCCCGCCGAGCACGCCGCCCGCGTTGTTGCCGCGAAAGCCCTTGGGCGTCATCGAGTCGCCGTGGGTCGTGCCGCGCTGCGTCACGCTCGCGAAGCCCGCGCCGATCTCGACGCCCTTCACCGCGTTGATGCCCATCATCGCGTACGCGATGTCCGCATCGAGGCGATCGAACAGCGGCTCGCCCAGGCCGACCGGAACGCCCGAAGCGGTGACGCGGATGCGTGCGCCGCACGAGTCGCCGGCCTTGCGCAGCGTATCCATGTACGCCTCGAGCGCGCTCACGTCGGCGACGGGCGCGAAGAACGGATTGTTCGGCACATGGTCCCAGCTCTCGAACGGGATGGCGACGTCGCCGATCTGCTGCATGCAGCCGCGGAACGTGGTGCCGAATTTCTCGAAGAGCCACTTCTTCGCCACGGCTCCGGCGGCGACCATCGGCGCGGTGAGGCGAGCCGATGCGCGTCCGCCGCCGCGCGGATCGCGCACGCCGTACTTCTGCAGGTAGGTGTAGTCGGCGTGGCCCGGGCGGAAAGTCTGCGCGATCTCCGAGTAGTCCTTGCTGCGCTGGTCGGTGTTGCGGATCAGGAGCGCGATGGGCGTGCCGGTGGTCCTGCCTTCGTACACGCCCGAGAGGATCTCGACCTTGTCCTCTTCCTGCCGCTGCGTGACGTGGCGGCTGGTGCCGGGGCGGCGCCGGTCGAGATCGGGCTGGATATCCGCCTCGGACAAGGCCATGCCCGGGGGGCAGCCGTCGATCACGCAGCCGATGGCCGGACCGTGGGATTCGCCGAAATTGGTGACGGCAAACAGGGTGCCGAAGGTGTTGCCGCTCATGGCGCGGATTATCCCAGACGCAGGAACGCTTCATGCTTGCAGGGCCGTACGCGCCCCTATTCCCGCGCGAGGAGAGCCCCATGCTGGACCGCACGCAGACCCGGTTTTCTCACAACAAGCCCGCCGACACGGAGTACATCTCCGGCGGCTTGCGCGACTTCTTCCGCTATCGCGACCTCGGCATCGCCGAAGCGACCAACGGCAAGGTCATCGCGCACCTTGTCAAGGCGCACCAGGCACCCGAAAAAGGCACGGGCTGGCACCGCCATGAGGCGGACTTCCAGATCGTCATCATGCTCAAGGGCTGGGCGCGATTCATGTACGAGGACAAGGAGACGCTGGTCGAAGCGGGCGACTGCGTGCACCAGCGCCCGGGCATCAAGCATTTCCTGTTCGACTATTCGCCGGACATGGAATACCTGGAGATCGTCTCGCCGGCGGATTTCAAGAGCATCGACGTGGAGCCGGTTTGCGAGATCCCCGATCCGACGCCCTGGAAGTAAAGGCCGCCGGTCAAAACTCGGCGTCCAGTTCGTCGATCTCGTCCGGCTCTTTCTTCGCAGCCGCGAACCACTCCTTCATCGCCGGCAACTCCATCATCCGCTTGCAGTAGGCGACGCTGCCCTTGTCCAGCGGCACGTCGTAGGTGAGAAAGCGCGTCACCACCGGCGCATACATCGCATCGGCCAGGCACGGCTGCTTGCCGAACAGGTACGGCCCCCCGTAAGTACCCAGGCACTCCTTCCAGATAGCAATCACCCGGTCGATGTCCCCTTGCGCGCGCGACCAGACCTTGAAGTTCGGGAAATGCGCCTTGATGTTCATCGGCAGCGCGCCGCGCATCGAGGCAAAGCCCGAGTGCATCTCGCCGCAGATCGCCCGGCAGTGCGCACGCGCCTTTGCATCCGCCGGAAGCAGCCCCGCCTTCGGCTTGACCTCGTTCAGGTACTCGCCGATCGCGAGCGTGTCCCAGACCTTGATTCCGTTGTGCTGCAGCGAGGGCACCAGCATGGACGACGAGAGCAGCAGCATCTCGGCCTTCATCGCCGGGTCGTCCGGCGGGATCACCTTTTCCGTGAAATCAAGCCCCGCGAGGCGAGCCATGAGCCAGCCGCGCAACGACCATGCCCCGTAGTTCTTGCTGCTGATCGTGAGAACGGCCTTGGCCATGGTGCCTCCAATGGGCTTGTCCGTGCCCAGGTGCGTGCAGTCCTGCAAGCCTTGTGCCACTTCAGTGCCAACCCTGGCGCACAACTTGCCTGTACCGGTGCATGCGGGCCTCAGCCCGCCAAGACGGGACTCATGCTCTACCAGGCTTACCAGGCGCAGTCGAACCTGACTTCCCCGCTGCGCCTGATCGCGCAGCACCAGGGCGCGCTGCTGTGGCTGCGCGAGACCGAAGGCTCGCTCGTGCGCAAGATGTCGGCGGCGATGGAAGTGTTCTCGCGCCTGCGCCTCACCCACAGCCGGCCGGACTACGGAATTTCCTCGGTGCGCGTGGGCGAGACCGAAATCCCGGTGACCGAGGAGAAGATCCTCACGCTCCCCTTCGGGACGTTGCTTCGGTTTCGCAAGGACACGCCTGCAAACCAGCCCAAGGTGCTGCTCGTCGCGCCGCTCTCCGGTCACTTCGCGACCTTGCTGCGCGAGACGGCGCGCACGCTGCTGCAGGACCACGACGTCTACATCACCGACTGGCACAACGCCCGCGATGTATCGCTGCGCCATGGGGGCTTCGGGCTGGACGATTACATCGACTACATGATCCGCTTCTTCGAGGCGATCGGTCCGGGAACGCATGCGGTCGCGGTTTGCCAGCCGTGCGTTGCGGCGCTCGCGGCGACGGCGATCATGGCCGAGGACGACAACCCCGCCCAGCCGCGCAGCCTCACGCTGATGGCCGGCCCGGTGGATTGCCGCGTGAATCCCACGGGCGTGAACCAGCTGGCCACGAGCAAGCCGATCCAATGGTTCGAGCAGAACCTCATCAGCCAGGTGCCCCTGCCCCACGCCGGCCAGATGCGCCGGGTTTATCCGGGCTTCCTGCAGCTCACGGCGTTCATGAGCATGAACCTGGAGCGGCACAAGCAGCAGTTTCGTAACCTGTACCAGCACCTGGTCGACGGCGAGGAAGAGAAGGCCGACGTCATCCGGCGCTTCTATGACGAATACCTCGCCGTGAACGATCTGCCGGCGGAGTTTTATCTCGAGACCGTGGAGAAAGTGTTCCAGACCTACGACCTGGCGGCCGGCAAACTGTTCTGGCGCGGCCGCCTGGTGAAGCCCGCCGCGATCCGCCGCACGTGGCTACTGACGGTGGAAGGCGAGCGCGACGACATCTGCGCTGTCGGGCAGACGGTGGCGGCGCAGGATTTGTGCGGCAGCATCCGGCCGTACATGAAGAGCCACTACATCCAGACCGGGGTCGGGCATTACGGGGTGTTCAGCGGCCGCAAGTGGGTCGGGCAGATCTATCCGAGAGTGCGGGAACACATCCATGCGGCGGAAGGTTGAGCCCCCGCCGCGCCTTCAAAGCTGCGCGGTGGGCTGCTCGTCGCCGCTGGTCGGCCAATCGCGGATGTACGCCTTGAGCATGCGGTTCTCGAAGTTCTGGCTGTCCACCACCGCCTTCGCGACGTCGTAGAAGCTGATCACGCCCATCAGCATGCGGCGGTCCATCACCGGCATGTAGCGCGCGTGGCGCTCCAGCATCATGCGGCGCACCTCGTCGAGTTCGGTCTCCCCGGTGCAGGTCAGCGGATGGTCGTCCATCGCGGTGCGCACGAGCGTCGCGCCGACGGCGCCGCCGTTCTTCACGATGCACTGGATCACTTCGCGGAAGGTGAGCATGCCGGTCAGGTCGCCATGGTCCATGACGACGAGGGAGCCGATGTCCTTCTCGGCCATCGCGGAGATCGCATGCGAGAGCGGCTCGTCCGGCGTGACGGTGTAGAGGGTGTTGCCCTTGACGCGCAGGATGTCGCTGACTTTCATGCTTGCTCCTCGAACCCGCCGTCGGGGGGCGGTGCGAACAATATAGCCCACAATCACGCGAGCATCCATAGCGACATCGAAGGAGACTTGCAATGCCCGGTTACGCCGATCCCGGCTTCGACACACTCGCGCTGCACGCCGGCGCCGCGCCCGACCCGGCCACCGGGGCCCGGGCCGTCCCCATCCACCTCACGACGTCGTTCGTTTTCGAGTCGAGCGACCATGCCGCGGCGCTCTTCAACCTCGAGCGCTCCGGCCACGTCTATTCGCGCATCAGCAACCCCACCAATGCGGTGTTCGAGCAACGCATGGCCGCGCTGGAAGGCGGGATCGGCGCCATCGCGACGGCCAGCGGCCAGGCGGCGCTGCACCTCAGCATTGCCACGATCATGGGCGCGGGCTCGCACATCGTGGCGAGCACGGCGCTGTACGGCGGCTCGCAGAACCTGCTGCACTACACGATGCGGCGCTTCGGCATCGAGACGACGTTCGTCAAGCCAGGCGACATCGACGGCTGGCGGGCGGCGGTGCGGCCGGACACGCGGCTCTTCTTCGGGGAGACGGTGGGCAACCCCGGGCTGGATGTGCTGGACATTCCGACGGTGTCCGCCATCGCGCACGAGAACGGCGTGCCGCTCCTGGTCGACGCGACCCTTACTTCGCCTTACCTCATGAAGCCGTTCGACCACGGCGCGGACATCGTCTACCACTCGGCGACCAAATTCCTCTCCGGCCACGGCACGGTGATCGGCGGCGTGGTGGTGGACGGCGGCAGTTTCGACTGGGAACGCTCCGGAAAATTCTCCGAGCTTTCGGCGCCCTACGACGGCTTCCACAACATGGTGTTCACGGAGGAGTCCACCGTCGGCGCGTTCCTGCTGCGCGCGCGGCGGGAAGGCCTGCGCGATTTCGGCGCCTGCATGAGCCCGCACACGGCGTGGCTGATCCTGCAAGGCATCGAGACGCTGCCGCTGCGCATGGACCGGCACATGAGCAACACGCGCAAGGTCGTCGAGTTCCTGGCCGCGCATCCGTTCGTCTCGCGCGTCGGTCACCCGATGCTCGAATCGCACCCCAGCCATACGCTCGCGCAGAAGCTGCTCCCCAAGGGCGCCGGCTCGGTCTTCAGCTTCGACATGAAGGGCAACCGCGAGCAGGGCAAGAAATTCATCGAGGCGCTGAAGCTGTTCAGCCACCTCGCGAATGTCGGGGATTGCCGCTCGCTCGTGATCCATCCCGCGAGCACGACGCACTTCCGCATGACGGACGAGGCGCTCGCGGCAGGCGGCATCACGCAGGGCACGATTCGCCTGTCCATCGGTCTGGAAGACCCGGACGATTTGATCGACGACCTGAAGCGCGCGCTCAAGGCCGCCGAGAAAGTCTGAGGAGAACGCACGATGGAACTCCAGGTCAACGGCCACAAGGCCTACTGCTACACCGGCGGCAAGCCCTTCGACGCCGCGAAGCCTACCGTCGTCTTCACGCACGGCGTGCTGGGCGACCACAGCGTCTGGATCCTGCAGACGCGCTACATGGCGAACCACGGCTGGAACGTGCTCGCGGTCGATTTGCCGGGTCACAGCCGCAGCGAAGGCGAGGCACCCGCCACTGTGGAAGCGGCGGCGGATTTCATCGCCGGCGTGCTCGATGCCGCTGGGGTGCAGAAGGCCGCGTTGGTTGGCCATAGCTGGGGATCGCTCATCTCTCTGGAAGCGGCCGCGCGCCTGAAGGAGCGCGTGACGCATCTTGTGCTGGTCGGTACGGCTTATCCGATGAAGGTGTCGGACGCATTGCTCGATGCCTCGCTGAACGAGCCCGCGAAGGCGATGAAGATGATCAACATCTTCTCGCGCGACACGCTCGCCGCGCCGCCGTCCGCGCTCGGGCCCGGCACCTGGGTCTACGGCAGCAGCATGGCGCTGAACCGCCGCGTGCTGGCGAGCAACACGAAGGTCAACGTGTTCCATCGCGGGTTCAAGGCCTGCGACAGCTACGCCAACGGCGACAAGGCGATCGCGGCCATCACATGCCCGGTCCTTTTCGTCCTCGGCGGGCATGACCAGATGACGCATCCCAAGGCGGCGCAAGGACTGATCGCGGCGGCGCGCGACCACGGCAAGAAGGTCGTGGTCGAGAGCCTGCCGGTCGGGCATCACCAGATGTGGGAAACACCGGACTCGACGCTGTTCGCGATCCGGGATTTCCTGAAGGCGTGAGTACGCAACCCGTCTTCACGCCGGCGATGTCGGCGCAGCGCACGCAAGACATAGCGGCTGGCTTCGACCTGCGCGCTCTACCGGCGGACTTCTATGCCAATCCCTACCCGGTGTACGACCACCTGCGCGAACACGAGCCGGTGCGCCGCATGCCCGATGGTTCGTGGTTCCTCACGCGCTACGCGGACCTGGTCGCCGTCTACCGCGACGCGCAGGGCTTCAGCTCGGACAAGAAGGTGGAGTTCACACCCAAGTACGGCGCGGGCTCGGCGCTGCTCGAACATCACACGACCAGCCTCGTCTTCAACGACCCGCCGTTGCACACGCGCGTGCGCAAGCTGATCATGGGCGCGCTCACGCGTCGCGCGATCTCCGACCTGGAGCCGGGACTCGTCGTGCTGGTCGATAGCCTGCTCGATGCGATCGAGCACAAGGGCGGCGGCGACATGATCGAGGATTTCGCGTGCGCGATTCCGGTGGAGATCATCGGCAACCTGCTCGGCGTGCCACACGCGGAGCGCGCGCCGCTGCGCGGCTGGTCGCTGGCGATCCTCGGTGCGCTGGAACCGAAGCTCAAGCCCGATCAGGAAGCGCTGGGCAATCGCAGCGTTTCGGAATTCACCGCGTACCTGAAGACATTGGTGGCGCAGCGAAGGAAGACGCCGGGCGACCCCGAACACGACGTGCTGACGCGGCTCATCCAGGGCGAGGACGCCGGCGAGCGCTTGTCGGAGTCCGAGTTGCTGCAGAACTGCATCTTCATCCTCAACGCCGGGCACGAGACGACCACCAACCTGATCGGCAATGCGCTCGCCGCGCTGCAGGAGTGGCCGGACCAGAAGGAATTGCTGGTCACAGGATTGCGGACGACAGCCAAAGATGGCGCCGCGCAAGAAGCACTCCTCACGCTCGCAGTGGACGAGTTCCTGCGCTTCGAATCGTCCAACCAACTCGGCAACCGCCGCGCGTTGCGCGCTTGCGAGGTCGGAGGCGTGGCGCTGGACGCCGGCGCACTCGTGACGCTGTGCATCGGCGCCGCGAATCGCGATCCGGCGCAGTTCGCGAATGCCTCGAAGCTGGACCTGCGGCGCGAGAACAATCGCCATCTCGCCTTCGGCTTCGGCATCCACCAGTGCGCGGGCCTGAGCCTCGCGCGGCTGGAGGGCCGCATCGCGATCGGACGTTTCCTCTCGCGCTTCCCCAACTATCAGCTCACGGCCCCTCCCACGCGCGGCGGGCGGGCGCGTTTCCGCGGTTTCTTGCACGCTCCCTTCTCCGTGGCCTAAACTGGCCCGAAAGCAGGAGACAGCCATGCAGTCAGCCGACACCGTGGGTTCGGTCCCCACCGACCCGCGCGCCTTCAAGAGCTTCCACGAGTTCTACCCGTTCTACCTCGCCGAACACGGCAACCGTACCTGCCGGCGGCTGCACTTCGTGGGCTCCAGCCTCTCGCTCGCCTGCCTCGCCGCGTTGATCGCCACCGGCAACGCGTGGTGGCTGCTCGCAGGCCTGATGTGCGGCTACGGCTTCGCGTGGATCGGTCACTTCGGGTTCGAGAAGAACAAACCCGCGAGCTTCAAGCGCCCGCTCTACAGCTTCATGGGCGACTGGGCGATGTACAAGGACATCTGGACGGGGAAGATCAAGCTGTAGCGTCTGCGCGAAAGAGAAGCCTTAGCCGACGATCTTCAACGAAGGCGCCGGCGCACGCGCGACCAGCGCGCCGAAACGTCCACGCACCGATGCTTCGATGCCGGCCGCATCGAGCCCCTGCATCGAAAGCAGCCGCGCGGGGTCGCCATGCGCCGTGAACTCGTCGCGCAGCCCGAGTTGCAGCAATGGCCTCAAGACGCCCGCAGCCTGCAGCGCCTCGCCCACAGCGCTGCCCGCGCCGCCCATGATGGCGCCCTCTTCCACCGTGACCAGCGCTTCGTGGCGCGCGGCGATGTCGAGCAACAAATCAGTGTCCAGCGGCTTCGCCCAACGCATGTTGACGACCGTGGCGCCCAGCCGCTCGGCGGCGGCCAGCGCGGGATACAGCATCGTGCCGAACGCGAGGATCGCGACACCGCGCGCGGCCCCGTCACCGAATCCTTCGCGCTCGCGCCGCACTTCGCCCTTGCCGTAGGGCAACGGCTCCAGCCCGGACTCCACGGCGACGCCGGCCCCCGCCCCGCGCGGATACCGCACGGCCACCGGATGGTCCTGCCCGAACGCCGTGCTGAGCAGCTTGCGGCACTCGTTCTCGTCCGCGGGGCACGCGATACCCATATTCGGGATGCAGCGCAGGTACGGAATGTCGTAAGCGCCCGCATGCGTCGGTCCGTCCGCGCCCACAAGACCCGCGCGGTCGAGCGCGAACACGACGGGCAGGTTTTGCAGAGCCACGTCGTGCACCAGCTGGTCGTAGCCACGTTGCAGAAAGGTCGAATAGATCGCGACGACCGGTTTCAGCCCCTCGGCCGCCAATCCGCCGGCGAACGTGACCGCGTGCTGCTCGGCGATGCCGACGTCGTGGTACCGGTTTGGGAACTGCTTCTGGAACTCGACCATGCCCGAGCCCTCGCGCATGGCCGGCGTGATGCCGACCAGGCGCGAATCCTTGCGCGCCATGTCGCACAGCCACTGCCCGAACACCTGCGTGAACGTCGGCTTCGCCTGGGTCGCGGGCGCGGTGATGCCAACAGCCGGATCGAACTTGCCCGGCCCGTGATACGCCACCGGATCGGCCTCGGCAAGCTTGTACCCCTGGCCCTTCTTCGTGACGACGTGCAGGAACTGCGGGCCCTTCAGGTGCCGGATGTTCTCCAGCGTGGGAATGAGCGATTCGAGGTCGTGCCCGTCGATCGGGCCAATGTAGTTGAAGCCGAATTTCTCGAACAGCGTCGCGGGCACGACGAGGCCCTTCGCGCCTTCCTCCAGTCGCCGGGCCAGCTCGAAAAGCGGGGGCGCGACCTTCAGCACGTACGTGCCGACGTTCTTGGCGGCCGCGTAGAACTGCCCGCTCATCAACTGCGCGAGGTAGCGGTTGAGCGCGCCCACCGGCGGGCTGATCGACATGTCGTTGTCGTTCAAGATCACCAGCAGGTCGCATTCGGCGACGCCCGCGTTGTTCAGCGCTTCGAAGGCCATGCCCGCGCTCATCGCGCCGTCGCCGATCACGGCGATGGCCTTGCGGTCCTCGCCCTTCAGCTTCGCCGCCACCGCCATGCCGAGCGCCGCGGAGATGCTGGTGGACGAATGCGCGGTGCCGAATGAGTCGTACTCGCTCTCCGTGCGCAGCGGAAAGCCCGACACGCCGCCAAGTTGCCGCAATGTCCCCATGCGATCGCGCCGTCCTGTAACGATCTTGTGCGGATAGGTCTGGTGGCCCACGTCCCACACCACGCGGTCGTAAGGCGTGTTGAAGACGTAGTGCAGCGCGATGGTGAGCTCCACCGTGCCGAGATTGGAGGAGAGGTGCCCGCCGGTACGCGAGACGCTGTCCAGCACGAAAGCGCGCAGTTCGTCGGCCAGCGGCTTGAGTTGCGCGCGCCCGAGCTTGCGCAGGTCGCCCGGGTCGTTGATCGTGTTCAGCAGTGTGGCCATTGGCAGCATTCCTGGCTAATTGTCGCGGTCAACCACCATGGTGGCCAGAGCGTGTAGCGCGCGCGTGTCGGCCAGGCCGCTCGCCGCCAGCGCATCGCGCGCATCGGCCAGCAGCTCCCGCGCGAAGATGCGCGAGCGGTCGAGCCCCAGCAGCGACACATACGTGGGCTTGTCCTGTGCGGCGTCCTTGCCCGCCGTCTTGCCGAGCGTCGCGGAATCGGCCGTGACATCCAGGATGTCATCGACCACCTGGAATGCCAGGCCGAGTGCCTCGCCGTACCGGTGCAGCGCGGCCAGGGCTGCCGGTGCGGCCACGCCGCACGCCGCGCCCATCATCACGCTGCCGAGCAGCAGCGCACCGGTCTTGCGCCGGTGCATCTCCTGCAATTGCGCTTCGTCGAGCGCGAGTCCGATGCTTGCGAGGTCGATCGCCTGCCCGCCCGCCATGCCCGCATGCCCGGCCGCGCGGGCCAGCAGCCGGCACAGCGTGGCCTGCGTGCGCGCATCCACGGCGTCGCCTTCGGGCGCGAGGAATTCGAATGCGAGGGCTTGCAGCGCATCGCCCGCAAGCAGCGCCTGCGCCTGGCCGAACTTCACGTGCACCGTGGGCTTGCCCCGGCGCAGGACGTCGTTGTCCATGCAAGGCATATCGTCGTGGACCAGCGAATAGGCATGGATGAGTTCGACGGCGCACGCAGCGCGCAATGCCGCTTCGGCGTGTCCGCCCACGGCCTCGGAGGCCGCGAGCACCAGCAGCGGCCGCAGGCGCTTGCCGCCGTCGAGCACCGCATAGCGCATCGCTTCGCCGAGGCCCGCGGGCGCGTCGGCGACGACCCATTCGGACAGTGCGGCCTCGACGCGCGCAAGCCGCTCGGCGCTCCAGGTCGCGAGGTCGAAGTCCGCGATGTCCTTCACTCCTGCGTCCACGGTTTCAGCGTTCCCTGGTCGAGCACCTTGATCTGGTCTTCCACGGCCTGCAGCTTGTCGCGGCAGAACTGCAGGAGCTCCGCGCCGCGCTGGTAACCGGTGAGGAGCTGTTCGAGCGGGAGCTGGCCGGATTCGATGAGACCCACGAGCTGTTCGAGCTCTTCCAGGGCCGCTTCATAGCTGGCCGGGGGTTTGGAGAGGGCCTTGGACATGACGACTGTTCGCTTGCAAACACCGGATTCTAGGGGGTGCGGTGGCCGTGCGCCCGCGCGGACGGTTACACAACCGCGCTTGATCCCTACGCGCAAATCCCCAATTGGTGCAGGGGTACAATCCCCTTCCCTTCCATCGGGACCCCGGTTTTATCGCGTCCCACTCACCCCATTCCCGCGCCAATCCACGGAGGAAGCGCTTACCCTGCCCCTTCATAGGGGGAGTCTCTAGGTCAGGTCACCCATGTCTGATTTAAGTCTTCAACTGCAGCAGGCCGCAAGCCAACTACCAGTTTCAAGTTACTTCGACGAAGCGCTCTACAAGCGCGAGATGGACACCATCTTCCAGCGCGGGCCCCGCTATGTGGGGCACCAGCTTTCCGTGCCGAACATCGGCGACTACCACGCCCTCCCGCAGGAAGGCGGCGGCCGCGCGTTGCTGCGCACGCCCCGGGGCGTCGAGCTCATCTCCAACGTGTGCCGGCATCGTCAGGCCGTGATCCTCCAGGGCCGCGGCTCGATCGAGGCTGCGCAGGGCAGTGGCGGCAACATCGTCTGCCCGCTGCACCGCTGGACCTACAGCGGCGGCAACGGCAGCCCGGCCGGCACGCTGCTGGGCGCGCCGCACTTTCCCGAGGATCCGTGCCTCAACCTGAAGAACTACGGCCTGCAGGAATGGAACGGCCTGCTGTTCGAGCGAGCCCCGGGCGGACGCGATGTCGAAGCCGATCTCGCCGGCATGGGTCCGCGCGCGGACCTGGACTTCACCGGCATGGTGCTCGACCGCGTCGAGATGCACGAGTGCAATTACAACTGGAAGACCTTCATCGAGGTCTACCTCGAGGATTACCACGTCGGCCCGTTCCATCCGGGCCTGGGCAGCATGGTGAGCTGCGAGGACTTGCGCTGGGAGTTCAAGAAGAACTATTCGGTGCAGACCGTGGGCGTCGCCAACCGCCTCGGCAAGGCCGGCAGTCCGGTGTACGAACGCTGGCAGAACGCGCTGCTCGACTACCGCAACGGCAAGGAGCCGAAGTACGGCGCCATCTGGCTCACCTACTACCCGCACATCATGGTCGAGTGGTATCCGCACGTGCTCACCGTCTCCACGTTGCACCCCATGGGGCCGCGCAAGACGATGAACATGGTGGAGTTCTATTACCCCGAGGAGATCGCGGCGTTCGAGCGCGAGTTCGTCGAAGCCCAGCAGGCCGCCTACATGGAAACCTGCGTGGAAGACGACGAGATCGCCGAGCGCATGGATTCCGGCCGCGAAGCGCTGGTGCGCCGCGGCGAGGACGATGCCGGCCCGTACCAGAGCCCGATGGAAGACGGCATGCAGCATTTCCATGAGTGGTACAGGGCCAGGATGGGCGTGGGCGGCCCGGCGCGCGCCGTGCAAATGACCCAGGCCTGATGCCTGCGCTGAACGGCTGAGCGCGATGCAAGCGCTCTGGATGATCGCCGGCTCGTTCTTCTTCGCCACCATGGCGGTGTGCGTGAAGTTCGCGTCCGAATGGTTTACCGCCTCGGAGCTGATCTTCTATCGCGGCGTCTTCGGCATCCTCTTCATGTGGCTGCTGGCGCGCCACCAGGGCATCGTCCTTCGCACGCAGTACGCGACGATGCATGCCTGGCGCAGCATGGTCGGCGTGATCTCGATGCTCGCGTGGTTCTACGCGCTCGCCAGACTCCCGCTCGCCACCGCGATGACGCTCAACTACATGAGCAGCGTGTGGGTGGCCGCATTCCTCATCGGCGGCGCGCTGCTCGCGTGGAATCCCCGCCAGGCCGGCGCGGCGCCGTTGCGCCAGGGCGCACTGCTTTCCACGGTACTCGCGGGCTTTGGCGGGGTGGTGCTGATGCTGCGTCCGTCGATCGAGCATGACCAGATGCTCGCCGGCCTGGTCGGCCTGATGTCGGGCCTGATCGCCGCCTTCGCGTACATGCAGGTGATGGCGCTCGGCAAGCTCGGCGAGCCGGACACGCGCACCGTGTTCTATTTCGCGGTCGGCTCCGCGGTGGCGGGCGGGATCGGGATGGCGGTGACCGGCATCTCGCACTGGGACTGGACGCATTCGCTCTGGCTGCTGCCGGTGGGACTGCTCGCTTCGCTGGGCCAGCTGTGCATGACGCGCGCGTACAGCCGCGGCGCGACGCTGGTGGTGGCCAGCCTGCAGTATTTCGGCATCGTCTTCGGCGCGATCTTCGGCATCACGCTTTTCGGCGACCCGATCACGCTCTCGGGCTGGGCCGGCATGGGCCTCATCGTCGCGAGCGGGATCGCGGCCACGGTGCTGCGCGCGAGGGCCGCGCCGAACTCGCCGGCGGAAGAACATTGAGGCCCGCGCGGTCGGCGCCTTCCCGCGATAATTTCCGCAAGGAAGACCCGCCATGTACACCACTCTCATCTCCGTCCAGGAACTGAAGAGCCTGCAAGCCACCGGCGCGCCGCTGATGGTCTTCGACTGCACCTTCGACCTGATGAACCCGGCATCCGGCGAAGAGCAGTACCGGAATGCGCACATTCCCGGCGCGGTATACGCGAACCTCGACACCGCGCTCAGCGACGAAGGCGTCATCGCGCCGGACGGCACGCGCTCGCATCCGGCCGCTGCCTCGGGCGGACGCCATCCGCTCCCGAGCCGTGAGAACTTCGCGTTGTGGCTCTCCAGTATCGGCTTCGCCAACGACATGCAGGCGGTGGTGTACGACCGCAACGGCGCCAACTTTTGCGGACGCCTGTGGTGGATGCTGAAGTGGCTCGGACACGACGCGGTGGCGATCCTCGATGGCGGCTTGCGTGCGTGGCAGGAGGCAGGCGGCGAAGTCACCAACCGCGAAGAAGTCGCGCACTTCCAGTCCAACTTCATGGTCGCAGAGCCTCTGCGCCGGCTCGTGTCGGCGGATGAAGTGCTCGATAGTCTCGGCACGCCTTCGCAGACGCTGGTGGATGCGCGCGCGACGCCGCGCTACAAGGGTGAAGTGGAGCCGCTGGACCCGGTGGCGGGCCACATCCCCGGCGCGCTCAATCGGCCCTTCACGCAGAACATCGGATCCGACGGAAAATTCAAGGCACCCGCGCAGCTCAAGGCGGACTTCGAGGAATTGCTCGCGGGCAAGGATGCGCGCACCGCGGTCCACTACTGCGGCAGCGGCGTGAGTTCGATACCCAATGCGATCGCGATGGAGATCGCCGGCTTCGGACCGGCGACGCTCTACGCGGGCAGTTGGAGTGAATGGTGCGCGGACCCGGGCCGCCCTGTCGAAAAGGGCTGAATCTCCGAATCTCCGCTAGCGATTTCCGACGCTTCCGCGCGTGGTCGTGTTGCGGCTGCCGTCCGGGACGCCAGCCGATCCACTTGCGCTCCTGTCCGGGAAACTTCCCGTGAGGCCCGTGCCCGACGAAGCGCCGAGGCCGCCGTTGAGGCCGGTGCCGGGTTGCCCCGAAGCACCTGCCCCCATGGCGCCGCTGCCTTTCATCCCGCCAGCCGCATTGGCGCCGCCGGAATTGCCCGTCGCGACGGCATCGCTCGTGCCGCGGTCACAGGCGGCGAGCGCCATCAGCAGCGCCGCCGAGAGAGCCAGGGCGGTCGTTCGCATGGCCAACGCTTAACGCGTGGTCGTGGTCGCCGTCGGCGTGGACGGGTTCACGCCCGAGGTGTCGCCCGTGCTGCCAGAAGCCGTGCCGCCGGCGGTGTTTCCGGTGCTGGGCGAAGTCCCCATGCTGCTGGACGAGCCCGACGTGCCCGAACCCGAAGCACCCATCGAGCTGGTGCTGCCGGACGTGCTGGACGTACCTGAAGTTCCGGACGTGCTGCTATCCGTGCTGGCCGTGCCCGTGCTTCCGCCGGTGGCCGGCGTCGTCGAGCCGGTGGTGCTCGGTGTCGTCGTGCTCGAAGAACTGGTGGACGTGCTGGGCGTCGTGCCGGCGGTATCGGTGCGCTTGCTGCAGGCTCCCAGCGAAATAACGGCGACGAGCGCCAGTGCGGCGGCGGATGTCAGGGATGCTTTCATGGGGAGGACTCCTTGAGTTTGTTGGTCGGTAAAAGGGAAGGACGGCCTCGCGCCGCCCTTCCAGTGACTTTAGGCGCGACCCGCCCGCGCGTTGTCGGCTCCTGCCGGGTCCGCGTGTAGGACAGGCGCAGAGGCACGCCCGGTCCGCGAACCTCTGCAGGACGCTTTCAGGCTCAGCGTTTGCCGCTGGTTCCTGGTTGCTTTCCGCCAGTTTCAGCAGCGGTCTTGCTCGTTTGCTTCATGGCGGCGCGGGCCTTGTCGCCCTCGCTCGCCTGCCCTGCCGCGCCGCTGTCGGCGGTGCCGGTGTCTTCGGGCTGCATGTCGGCGTTGGGCGTCCTGTCGTCGACGTTCGGCGACTTGCGCGCGCTGTCGGCGTCCTTGCTTTGCTTGTTCATGTCTGCGCCTTTCTCGTATGGATGGGGTTGGATCGACTCTAGGCCGGACGGCAGTCTTTGCTGTCGGCGCAACCCACGCGTGGATGTAGGACGCGCGGGACTTGGGCCACGGCGCGGCTTGTGCTACACCAGCGCTTCACCCGGAAAGGTCCGCCATGCCCCTGCAAATCCCCGGCAAGTTCACGTGGTTCGAGCACCTCGGCGCGGACCCTGGCAAAGCGCGCGAGTTCTACGAGGCGCTCTTCGGCTGGAAAGTGAAGAGCGTGCAAGGCGCGGATCGCGGATACGACATGGTCCACAACGCCGGTGAAGGCATCGCGGGTCTCCTCGCCGCGCCGCCGCGAACCCCGAACCAGTGGATCGGCTATCTCTCGGTGCCGGATGTCGACACGTCATTCAAGTCCGCACTCGCGGCCGGCGCCAGGCCGCTGATGGAGCCGCGCGACTTCGCCGGCGTCGGGCGCGGCGCCACCATTGCCGACCCGACGGGCGCGGTGCTTTCCCTCTGGAAAGGCGCGCAAGGCGATCGCGAGGACCGTGACCACACGCCCGCCGGCGACTGGGTCTGGCATGAATTGCTCACACCCGACCCCGCTGCTGCGGTTGCTTTCTACGAGAAGGTGTTCGGCTTCACGCACGACGAGATGGCCATGGGTTCGCGAGGAAGCTACTTCATCCTCAAGGGCGCGGATGGCAAGGGACGCGCGGGCGTGACGAAGTCGCAGGAAGGCGCAGCGTCGATGTGGGTCCCTTATGTCCACGTCGAGCAGGCCGACGCCACGGCGGCGCGCGTCGCGCCGCTGGGCGGCACCCTCGTGATGCCGCCACAGGACATCCCCACCATCGGCAGGATCGCGATGCTGCGCGATCCGCTGGGCGCTGCCATCGCATTCATTCAGCCGGCGGTGCGGGCCTGAGGCGTCCGGAGGGGCGGTCGGCCGGCGACTGGGGTGGGTCGTTCTCCGGAGACCGCGCGGTCCAGCACCCGGACTGGCGTGATGCTGTGCCGCAAACAGCGCTGCTGGCGCGCCTTGGTCCGTACGGCCGCGAATGCACCTGCGCCCGACCCACCCCAGCCACCGGCCTCATCGG
>JAZKIF010000178.1:0-27846 GCA_040385005.1 Pseudomonadota bacterium | reverse complement strand
CAAGTGCCCATCGAAAAGCAGGTCTTCGAAGGCCAGGCGCTGATGGTGCAGGTCATCAAGGACCCGATCGGCACGAAGGGCGCAAGGCTTTCCACGCAGATCAGCATCGCCGGCCGGCTGCTGGTCTTCCTGCCGCAGGACGACCACGTGGGCGTGTCGCAGAAGATCCCGCCCGACCAGCGCGAAGCACTCCGAGCGCGGCTGCAGGCGCTGGTGGGCCAGCCCGGCGGCGGTTTCATCCTGCGCACCAACGGCGAAGACGCGAGCGACGCCGAGCTCGCCGCGGACATCGCCTACCTGCGCAAGACCTGGGCGCGCATCCGCGAGGCCTCCATGCGCCTGCCGCCGCCCTCGCTGCTGCACCAGGACCTGAGCCTGCTGCAGCGCGTGCTGCGCGATCTCGCGGGCGAGGAGACGCAAACGATCCGCATCGATTCGAAGGAGCAGTTCGGCGTCTTGCAGGCGTTCGGGCGCGAGTTCATGCCGGCGGGCGCGGAGCGGCTGCAGCTGTACAAGGGCGAGCGGCCGATCTTCGACCTCTTCAACATCGACGAGGAGATCGCGAAGGCACTGGGGCGTCGCGTGGATCTCAAGTCCGGCGGCTACCTGATCGTGGACCAGACCGAGGCGCTCACCACGATCGACGTGAACACAGGCGGCTTCGTCGGCGCGCGCAACTTCGACGACACGATCTTCAAGACCAACCTGGAGGCCGCGCAGGCCATCGCGCGGCAACTGCGCCTGCGCAACCTGGGCGGCATCATCATCGTGGACTTCATCGACATGGGCCGCGAAGACCATCGCGATGCGGTGCTTGCGGAATTCCGCAAGCAACTCGTGCGGGACCGGGTGAAGACCATGTCCGGCGGCTTCTCGCAACTGGGACTCGTGGAGATGACGCGCAAGCGCACGCGCGAATCGCTCGCGCACATGCTGTGCGAGCCTTGCGCGGCGTGCCAGGGCAAGGGGACGGTGAAGACGGCGCGCAGCGTGTGCTACGACATCCTGCGCGAAATCCTGCGGGAGGCGCGGCAGTTCAATCCCCGCGAATACCGCGTGGTCGCATCGCCGCAAGTGGTCGAGCTTTTTCTCGACGAGGAGAGCCAGCACCTCGCGGGCCTGTCGGATTTCATCGGCAAGCCGATCTCCCTGCAAAGCGAAAGCGCGATGGGGCAGGAACAGTACGACATCGTGTTGCTGTGATGCGGCCGCCGGTTCCCATCCTCACCTATCACCAGGTCGACGCGGCGCCGCCGCCCGCCTCGAACTACCGCAGCCTCGTGGTGTCGCCGGGCGCGTTCGCGCGACAGATGGCGATGTTGAAGGCGCTGGGTTATCGCGGGTTGTCGATGACCGCGCTCGAACCCTACCTGCGTGGCGAGACGACGGGCAAGGTGGTGGGCATCACCCTCGACGATGGTTACGTGAACAACCTGGCGCATGCGCTGCCGGTGCTGCGCAAGAGCGGGTTCTCCGCGACCTGTTACGTCGTGAGCGGGCAGCTCGGCGGCTCCAACGTGTGGGACCACGCGAAAGGCGTCACGCCCAAGCCGTTGATGGACGCCGGGCAACTGCGCGCCTGGCTCGACAGCGGGCAGGAGATCGGCGCGCACACGCGCAACCACGTCGATCTCCTGAAGCTGGACGATGCAACCGCCCGCGAGGAAATCGCCGGCTGCAAGCGCGATCTCGAATCGCTGCTGGGTGCACCGGTGCGGCACTTCTGCTATCCCTACGGCTTCTACAGGCCCGAGCACGAGACGATGGTGCGTGAGGCCGGTTATTCCACTGCAACGACGACCCAGCGCGCACGCACGCAGGCGAGGGACGATCCCTATGCGCTGCCGCGCGTGCCGGTGCTGCGCCAGACCTCGCTGCCCTTGCTGTGGATGAAGGTGGCGACCCGCTACGAGGACAAGCGCCGTGGCTGAAGCCAAGGCGCCCACGCGGTTGCGCGTGGCCGTGCTCAATCGCGTTTTCCGCACCACGGGCGGAGGCGCCGAAACCTATTCCATCCGCATCGTGGAGCAGCTCGCCGCGCGCCACGACATCCGTGTGTTCGCCCAGGAGCGGGAGCACCAATGGCCGGGCGTGACGTACGAGCATGTGCCATTCCTCTTCAGGCGGCCGCGCTGGCTGAACCAGCTCTGGTATGCGCTCTACACCTGGCACGCGACCCGGCGCGGGTTCGACGTCGTGCATTCGCACGAGAACACTTGGCACGGCGCGATCCAGACGATCCATGTGTGGCCGATCCGCGCCGACCTGCTGGGCGACCGGCACGGCTGGGCGCGAATGGTGCGGTGGCTGAAGATCGCCACGAGCCCGAGGCTGATGACGAACCTCGCGCTCGAAGCCGCGCGCTTCCGGCCCGTGGCCGGTCGGCACATCGTGTCCTCGTCGGACGCGTTGCGCGCGCAGTGCGCGGGCTCGTATCCCCGAAGCGTTGCCGCGATGTCCGTGATCACGCCCGGCGTGAACTCGCCTTGCGTGACGCTCTCGCAATCGCAGGCACGCGCGGCGCTGGGGTTGCCGCCGGAGGGCGCCGTCGTGCTCCTGGTCGCGAACGGCGCCGGCGTCATCGCACCTTACTGGAGTACGGTGCGTCGGCTTGGCCTCGAACACCGGCTGCACATCCTCGGGCCGCGCAAGGACATGGGCACGGTGTACCGCGCGGCCACGGTCCTGGCGCACCCGACGCTCAGCGACACTTTCGCGATGGCCGTACTGGAAGCGATGGCCTATGGCGTACCCACGGTGGTGAGCGATCCCGTGCATTGCGGCATCTCGGCGCTGCTGCGCGACGGGGAGGACGCGCTCGTGCTTGCGGACCCGCGTGACGAAGCGGCTCTGGCCGAAGCGCTGGATCGCGTCTTGACCGATGAGGGCCTGGCGGACAGAGCAAGTTCGAGGCGTTGTACTACGCGTCGCTCGCTGCCTGAGGGTTGCCGACCGGGCAGCGCTACCCCAGCATGCCCTCGGCCGCACCGGCCTCACCACCCGCCGCCGCCAGGCTGTAGAGCCGCGCGTAGTGCCCGCCGCGGCGCAGCAATTCAACGTGCGATCCTTCCTCGACGATACGTCCCGCGGCCATCACGAGGATGCGGTCCGCGTGCTCGATCGTCGAGAGCCGGTGCGCAATGATGAGCGTCGTGCGACCCGCCATCAGCCGCTGCAGCGCGGTCTTCACGGCCTGCTCCGATTCCGTATCCAGCGCCGAAGTCGCCTCGTCCAGCACGAGGATCGGCGCATCCTTGTAGATCGCGCGGGCGATCGCCAGGCGCTGGCGCTGGCCGCCCGAAAGCTGGCGCGCGTTGTGGCCGACCAGTGTGTCCATGCCCTGCGGCAACGTCGCGACATGCTCGCTCAGGTTCGCGGCTTCCAGCGCGTGCGAGATGCGCTCGCGGTCGGCGGGCAATCCGAGCGTGACGTTCGCGGCGATGGTGTCGTTGAACATCACGACCTCCTGGCTCACGTAGGCGAACTGGCGGCGCAAGGCATTGAGTCGCCACGCGTCCAGCTCGACGCCGTCCAGCGTGATGCGGCCCGACGCCGGATCGACGAAGCGCGGCAGCAGGTTCACCAGCGTGGTCTTGCCCGAGCCCGAACTGCCGACCAGCGCCACCGTCTCGCCGGGCGCGACGCGAAGGGTCACGCCGTCCAGCGCATCGCGGGCGCTGTCGGCATAGCGCACCGTGACGGCTTCGAGCGCGATCTCGCCGCGCGCCCGCTGCACTTCGTGCGTGCCTTCGCTTTCGGCGTCGGTGCGCTCGATCAGGTCCAGCCCGCGCTCCACCGCGGCAAGTCCGCGCGTGATCGGCGAAGCGGATTCCGACAGGTGCTTGATCGGCGCGATCAGCATCAGCATCGCCGTGACGAAGGCCGCGAAGCCGCCCACGGTGATGCCGCTCGTGGAGCTTTGCCACAGCGCCGTGCAGATCACCGCCGACAACGCCGCCGCGGCGAGCATCTGCGTGAGCGGCGTCATGGCCGAGGATGCGATGGTCGACTTCATGGCGAGCCGGCGCAGTTCGCGGCTCAACCGGTCGAACCGCTCGCCTTGCGCGTGCTGCGCCTCGTGCAGGCGCACGACGCGATGCGCGAGCACGTTTTCCTCCACGACGTAGGCGAGGCGATCGGTCGCGTCCTGGTTCGCTTGCGTGATGCGATGCAGCCGCCTGGACAGGACCTTCATCACCAGGGCCACACCGGGAAAGATCACCAGCACGATGAGCGTGAGCTTCCAGTTGATGTACAGCAGGTACGCCATCAACGCGACCAGCGTGAGCGAATCGCGGATCAAGGTCAGCATGGTGTTCACGAGCAACGTCGTTCCGGTCTGCACCTCGTAGACCACGGTGTTGGAAAGCGCGCTGGCGGACGTCGCGCCGAAGAGCGACATCGGCGCGTCGAGCACCCGGGCAAAGAGCCGCGTGCGCAGCCGCACCATCGCATGGTTCGCCATGTAGGCGAGCGAGTACTGGGCGACGAACCCCGCGATCCCGCGCAGGCCGAAGAGGCCGAGCAATGCCAGGGGCACCAGCCACAGGTCGAGCTGGCCGGCCTGGAAGCCGTGATCGAGCAGCGGCTTCATCAGCGCGGGAATCACCGGCTCCGTCAGCGCCGCGATGGTGGTGGCGACGATCATGCCGGGCAGGGCCCAGCCGGCGCCGCGGAAATAAGGGGCGAACCGCGCAATGCGGGCTTGCAGTGTGCTCACGCGGGTTTCCCCTCCGGTGGCGTGTGTGCGCCCAGCACCAGCAGCACCCCGATCAACACGCAGAAGTAGTCCCCGATGAGCGCGTCGAAGATCGACGCGTTGAAGAAGCACACGACGGCCAGGATCGCGACCATCGACTGGGTCGCATGCCGAACGTCACGGCGAAATGGCGACGCGTCGCGCGCCAGAACCGCGAAGAACGCGAGCAGCAGCGCGATACCGCCGAGCCCGAGCTGTGCGCCCCACAGCAGGTATTCCTGGTGCGGGTTGCGCACCACCACCAGGTGCGGGCTGATGCGCTCGCCCTCCAGCCGCCGGTATTCGGCGTTCCAGCTGCCGACGCCCGAGCCGGCGAGGGGATGTTCGCGGATCATCTCGACGGATCGCTGCCACAGGTTGAGGCGGATGCCCGACGACGTGAGCTGCAGGTCACCGGGACGATACGCCTGCGACTCCGACACCACGGCCGTGAGCCGTTCGCGAAAAGGCGTGGACACGGCCATGGCTGCGACGACAAGGAGAAGGGGCGCGACGATGGCGGCGGGCCGCGCGCGCCTCGGCAAATACCAGAAGAGTGCCAGCGCGAGGGCCGCAAGGAGCCCCGCCTGGCCGGTGCGCCCGGGCAAAAGGAACAACACGTTGATCGCGGCAACCACCGCGATGCCGATGGCCAGCAAGCGGCCCTGCCGCCACGGAAGTTCATCGCGCAAATTCCAGCACAAAGCCGCGAGTCCGGCGGTCATGATGGACTGGTCCAGGTAGCTCGAAAACACGGTGCCGATCGAAAGCCGGTGCGCCGCATCCTTGGGCACCCAGGGCAGGACGAGGTCGAGCGTGAGGAGGTAGGAGCTGAACACCACGAATACCTGCGCTACGCCATACACGGCGAGCGCCGTCAGCGCCTCGCGCCGCGTGCGCACCAGCAGAAGCACCAACGGTATCTCGAGCAATTTGCCGTATTTGCCGAGGTCCGACAGCGCGAGGTCGATCGGCGCGGTGGTGTACGCCAGGCTCATCGCGAGCGCCGCAAGCATCGCGACGATCATGAGGGGCGTGCGAAAGGCGCGCAGCTGCGGCAAACGCTCGCGGTGCGCCAGGCCCACGCCCAGCGCGACCAGCCCGAACAGGAACATGAGGGCCTTCGAAACGCTCACTGCCGCCACCGACAGCGGCACGGCCGCGGCCAGCATGTACACGGGCCACGGCCGCAGCCTGTCCCATCCGAATCTTTCCGTCACTGAGCTGCGCCTCTTCTACTCGAAGTCCCGGATTATCCGCGCGGGGAAGGATGGGCCAAAATAGCCGGCTCGACGCACACAGCAAGACTTCCTCCATGGCCCGTATTTCCGCCTACATCATTGCCTACAACGAGGCCGCGAAAGTCGCCGATGCGATTTCCAGCGTGCAGTGGGCCGACGAGGTGGTGGTGGCCGATTCGAACAGCACGGACGGCACGATAGAGATCGCGCAATCGCTGGGCGCGCGGGTGGTGCAGATTCCGTTCGAGGGCTTCGGCAAGCTGCGCAACGATGCCGTCGCCGCCTGCGCGCACGAATGGGTCTTCAGCCTGGATTCGGACGAACGTTGTACCGCCGAGGTCGGGCGCGAGGTGAGGGCGCTTGCGGAAAAGGCGGAGCACGGCGCCTATTTCGTGCCGCGGCGAAACTTTTTCCTGGGCCGCGAGATCCGTCATTCCGGCTGGTACCCCAATTACCGGCAGCCCCAGTTGTTCCGCAAGGACGCGATGCGTTACGAGATGAGCCCGGTGCACGAGGGCTACGAGCTGTCCCCCGGCGTTACCGCAGGTTACCTGCGCAATGCCATCTGGCAGCTGCCCTTCAAGGATTTGTCCGAATCTATCGCTAAGATGAACCGCTATTCCACGCTGGGGGCCACCAAGCGGCGCCAGAGCGGATCGAGCTGGGGCAAGGCGCTGGTGCACGCGGTGTGGGCGTTCTGGAAACATTGGCTCTTCAAGCGCGGTTTCCTGGACGGCTGGGCCGGCTTCATCATCGCGCTCGCGTACTTCGAGGTCACGTTCTACCGCTACGCCAAGGCCGTGGAGCTGGAGCACCAGGAGCAGTGGGCGGTTGGCTGGAAAGACATCCTGAAGCGTTAAGACAGTTTGAATTCAAGGACGACACGACATATGGGTGAGACATCGTTGAAGCGGCGCGCCTGCGTGGCCGGCTTGTTGATGGCGCCGGTGTACAGCGCGCTTGCGCAGTTCCGCGTCGAGGTGACGGGGGTGGGCCTCACGCAGCTGCCCATCGCCGTGGCGCCGTTCCGCGGCGACGCGGAGGCGCCCCAGAAGATCGCGGCCATCGTGCAGGCGGACCTCGAGCGCAGCGGGCAATTCCGGGCGATCGATGCCGCGGGTTCGGCACTGGACGAGACCAGCCGTCCCGACATGACACCGTGGCGCCAGAAGACCGCCGATTCGCTCGCGACGGGCAGCGTCTCGCGCCTCGCGGACGGCCGCTACGACGTGCGCTTTCGCCTGTGGGACGTCGTGCGCGCGCAGGACCTCGGCGGCCAGAGTTTCGCCGTGACGACGGGCGATCTTCGCCTGGCCGCGCACCGCATCGCCGACTTCATCTACGAGAAGCTCACGGGCGAGAAAGGCGTGTTCTCCACCCGCATCGCCTACATCACCAAGGCCGGGCCGCGCTACAACCTGTGGGTGGCGGATTCGGATGGCGAGAACGCGCAGAGCGCCCTCGCGAGCACCGAGCCCATCATCTCGCCCGCGTGGTCGGCCAACGGCCAGCAGATCGCTTATGTGTCGTTCGAATCGCGCAAGCCCGTGGTGTATGTGCACGACGTCGCGAGCGGCAGTCGGCGGCTCATCGCGAACTTCCGCGGCTCGAACAGCGCCCCCGCCTGGTCGCCCGATGGCCGCACGCTCGCCGTGACGCTGAGCCGCGACGGCGGCTCGCAGCTCTACACGATCGATGCGCGCGGCGGAGAGCCGAAGCGGCTCACGCAATCGGCCGGCATCGATACCGAGCCCGTGTATTCGCCCGATGGCCGCAGCATCTATTTCGTGAGCGATCGCGGCGGCGCGCCGCAGATCTACCGCATGCCGGCGGCGGGCGGAAATCCCGAGCGCGTGACCTTTACGGGGAGTTACAACATCTCCCCGGCCTTGAGCCCGGACGGCCGCTGGCTGGCCTACATTTCCCGCATCAACGGCGTGTTCAAGCTTCAGGTGATGGAGCTCGGCAGTAACAACGTGCAGAGCATCACCGACACGACCGCCGACGAAAGCCCCAGCTTTGCCCCGAACGGCCGCCTCATCGTCTACGCCACCCGGCAGGGCGGCCAGGAGGCCCTCATGACCACGACGCTCGACGGCAAGATCAAGGCGCGGTTGGCGGGCAAGGGCGGCGACATCCGCGAGCCCGACTGGGGCCCGTTCCAGAAATGAAATCCGCACAGAATTTTTGTCTTGGAGGTAATTTGATGATCAAGCGAATGTCCCAGGCCCTTGCGGCCTTCGGTATGGCCCTGGTGATGGCAGGCTGCTCGAGCGTGCCGCTCGACCAGGCGCCGGTGGAAGACAAGAGCGCCGTGGTGGTGCCCCCGACGGGCCCGGGCTCCGGCACGCAAAGCTCGGTCGCGCCGGTCGTCACCGACAACACGGGCGGCACGAACGTCGGGCCGCAGAACGTGGCCCGCGTGATCCTGTTCGACTACGACAGCTACGTCATCAAGCCCGAGTACCAGAACATCGTGGAAGGCCATGCCCGCTGGATGAAGGCCAACCCGACCCGCAAGCTGAACATCGAAGGCCACACCGACGAACGCGGTGGGCGCGAATACAACCTGGCGCTGGGCCAGCGCCGCGCCGAGGCCGTGCGCCGCGCGCTGGGCCTGCTCGGCGTGGCGGACACGCAGATGGAAGCGGTGAGCTTCGGCAAGGAAAAGCCCGCCGCGCCGGGCAGCGATGAAGCGTCGTGGGCGAAGAACCGCCGCGCCGAGTTCACGTACCGCTGATGCGCACGCCCACGCACCTCCGCCTCGCGCCGTGGGCGCATGGCGTTGCCGCGGTCGCAGCGGCGATTGGTTGTCTCGTGGCGAGTACCGGCGCATCCGCCGCTTTGTTCGAAGACGACGAGGCGCGCCGCGCCATCCTGGAATTGCGCCAGCGTGTCGAGCAGCAGCGCCTTGCCGGCGACCGCACGGCCGAAGACCAGCGCCAGGAGATCGGGCAGCTGCGCCGCAGCCTGCTGGAATTGCAAAGCCAGATCGAGACGCTGCGCAGCGAGATCGCGCGGCTGAACGGCCAGAACGAGCAGCTCACGCGCGACCTCTCGGAAGCGCAGCGCAGGCAGCGCGACCTGGCGCAAGGCGTCGAGGACAGGTTGCGCAAGGTCGAACCGTCCAAGGTGTCGGTCGACGGGCGCGAATTCATCGCCGACCCGAACGAGGCGCGCGATTTCGAGGCCGCGCTCGCGATTTTCCGCAAGGGCGACTTCCCCGCGGCGCAGGCTGCGTTCGCCGATTTCATCAGGCGCTATCCGCAAAGCGGCTTCCGGCCCACCGCGCTGTTCTGGCTGGGCAACTCCCAGTACGCGAACCGCGATTACCGCGGCGCGATCGGCAATTTCCGCGCGCTGCTCGCGCTCGCGCCCGAGCATCCGCGCGCGGCCGAAGCGGTGCTCTCCATCGCCAATTGCCAGATCGAGTTGAAGGACAACGCGGGTGCGCGCCGGACGCTCGACGAACTGGTCAAGGCGTATCCGCAATCCGAAGCGGCTGCCGCCGCCAAGGAGCGTCTCTCGCGCCTGCGCTAGACCGCGTGACGCACCTGGACGAATCCGCCGACCTGCAGCGCCGGTTCGGCGGACTGGAGCGCCTCTACGGCGCCGATGGCGCCCGCGCGATCCGCGCGGCGCACATCGCGGTCGTGGGCATAGGAGGTGTCGGTTCGTGGGCCGCCGAAGCATTGGCTCGCAGTGGCGTCGGCGAGCTCACGCTCATCGACCTGGACCATGTCGCCGAGTCCAACATCAATCGGCAAGTGCATGCGCTGGCCTCCACGCTGGGCCAGGCCAAGGTGGAAGCGATGGCGCAGCGCATCGCGCAGATCAACCCGACGTGCCGGGTCAACGGCGTCGAGGAGTTCGCCGGCCCCGACAACTGGCCGGGGTTGCTGCCGCAAGGCGTCACCGCCGTCATCGACGCGTGCGACCAGGTCGCCGCCAAGGTGGCCATCGCCGCGTGGGCGCTCGAGACGCGGCGCATGCTGATCGTCGCCGGCGCCGCGGGAGGAAAGCGGCTCGCGCACAAGGTGGATGTGGACGACCTCGCGAACACGACGCACGATCCCCTGCTGGCGCAATTGCGTTACCGAATGCGCAAATTCCACGGCGCGCCGCGCGAAGGAAAGAAGATCGGGGTGACTTGCGTCTTCAGCCGCGAGGCCGTGGCGCCTCCCGATCCGTCATGCGCGATCGAGGGGGACGGCTCGCTCAACTGCCACGGCTACGGCTCGGTGGTCAGCGTCACGGCCACGTTCGGGCAATGCGCCGCGGGATTCCTGCTGGACGCAATCGCTTCGGGCGCGAAATCCGCCTGACGGCACGCTATAATCGTCGGCTTTGCGGGACGTTAGCTCAGTTGGTAGAGCAGCGGACTTTTAATCCGTTGGTCACTGGTTCGACCCCAGTACGTCCTACCATCCTTTTCAGCGCGGCTGAAAGTATGGGATATTCATCCTATAGACAACATGTGCCGGGGGTGGCACTGTACGTCGCATGGATGCCGTCGGTCCCTCACCTGAATTCACGCCGTTCGCGCAGTGGCGAATGGCGGCAAGCAAGTCGCACGCCTTCGAGCTCGGCCTGACGCGCAAGGCGTTGAATCCGGAAAGCGACGCGTTCTCCGACGACGAATGGCGGGAAGCGCAACGGCTGCGCAGCCTCGCGGATCACTTCTATCGGCTCTTCATGAGCGACATCGACTCCAAGATCAGGAATTTGCGCGAATGCAGGAAGGCGTCACCGCGTCCGCACATCGTCACTCGATGACTTTGAAGCCCTCGTGCGACACCGTGAATTTCCGGATTTCGTCGTAAGGCCGCTTCGGGAACGCATCCGGCCCGGCCGTCTTCCAGGCGCCCGCATGCGTTCCTTCCACGTTGCCCCATCGCCCTGAATTCCAGTGCGAAAAATGAGCGTAGAGAATGCCCGGGCCCATCACGTCGTTGGATACAACGCCTTCCTCCCAGGTCCACTGCGTGGGTTGCGCCAGCCGGCCGCCCGGCAGCAGCCAGTCCTCGCCGTTGTAGGTGGTGTATTGCTCCTTGAAGAGCGCCTTGAGCTTCCTGCCCCCGAATTCGGGTTCGGTGACGAGGCGTTCCGCGAACCGCAGGTTGGATTGCTTCACCTTCGGCATCAGCAGATGCGTCATGTACCGCTCGTCGTAATGCACGTGCACGGCGCGATTGAACTTCTCTCGCCAGTGCGGATAGCGCGAGAAAAGCGAGAGTGTTTCGTCCATGGTCCGATAGACCGTGAGATGCCCCGCGGCGATGCTCGTGTGGGACGAAATGACGTCGAATTCGTCCATGAACGGCGTGTACGGGCCGAGCACATCGCCGTACACGAGATCCATGTCGGTGTATCCCCAGAATTCGTACTGCCGGGTGATGTCGTGATGCAAAAGGCCCAGCGCCGGCTTGAGATCGCACAGCTTGTAGGCGTCCTTCCATTCGAGACGCAGGTCGAGCTTGTGCTGGACGAACCCCAGGTAGGCGTCCAGGGGCGCCTTCATGTGGAGCACGTTCTCCGGCCGATGGGGGATGTCGAAATCGGAAACGATGTACCAGTCGATGCCAGGATTGCGGGCGCACGATGCGAGGAAGAAGTCAAGCCACCGGACGGGCTCGCCAAAATAGGGCAGCAGGAGGACGAGCTTCTTCAAGGGCATGGGGACGGATCATAAAGAACCGTCCGGTCAGCCCATGGAGGCTCAGCACATCATTAGTGTCGGATTGCAGGCCACGGAATGTCATTAACCGGGGAGCGAAGCGCCGAATCGCCCTCTATTCGCTCTCTTTGGGCATGGCACGGCCCTTGCGCTACTGCTGGGCTTCCCTTTTCATCAACCTTTTGGAGAACCTCGATGAAGCGTCAACTGCAACAGGGCTTTACCCTGATCGAACTGATGATCGTTGTCGCGATCATCGGTATCCTGGCCGCCGTGGCCCTGCCGGCCTACCAGGACTACACCAAGCGCGCGAAGCTGTCGGAAGTGGTGCTTGCCGCCTCCGCCTGCCGCACGACGATCACCGAGGTGTACCAATCCGGTTCGTCCACCCCTGCCGCCAACGGCTGGGGCTGCGAATCTTCGTCGCAGACCAGCAAGTACGTCTCGAGCATCCAGACGGACGGCAACGGCGTGATCACCGTGACGGCCACCGGCTTCAATGACACCAACATCGACGCCAAGTCGATCACGCTGACCCCGTATGCCACCGACACGGTCACCTCCGCTGTTCCGGCCAACCTCGGCGGCGCGGTGTTCAAGTGGGTTTGCGGACCGGCCGCGACCAACGGCGTTCTCGCCAAGTACCTGCCCGGCTCCTGCCGCGGCTAAGCTGACCTGACCACAGCCTGAAGGGCGGGCCTCTGCGGAGGCCCGCCCTTTTTCATTGGGGCCGCCCACGGCCGCTCCTCCTACACGCGCACGCACCGGGCGGACCCGTCGAGGTGGCATGCCACCGACAAGGGCGAAGCACATCGGTGGCCACACTGGCGTCATCACTCCAACCGAGCAGCATGACCCTCGTCACTTCCCGCGGCCTGAACATTTCCGACCAGGCGATCCTCGAATTCTTTTCCGGCCATCCCAGCTTCACGCAAATTGCCAACGGCGCCGCAGGCCTCGGCCTGAACGCCAGCCAGTTGGCGTATGCGTTGAGCCTGGGCCTCGGCGGCACGATCACCGCGCAGGCCATCAACGCCTGGGTGGGGGCGCCGGGTAGCGGCTACACATGGGCGCCCGACGGGACGCTCGCCCATGGCACGGTCACCCTGAGCGCCCCCGGCTCCGCCGCGTTCACGATGATCGATGCCACCGGCGCGCAGACGCTGGCCATCGTCTCCACCACCAGCAGCGGCGCGCCATCCACCGTCACCGATACGCTGACCCTGTCGACCACGGCGCACACCACGCTCGACATCACCGGCAATGTGGCGCTGGATCTCTCGCCCAATTGGGAGATCGCGTTGATGTCGGTGAAGAACGTGTCGGCTGCTTCCTTTAACGCGGGCCTGCACATCTACCTGTACGGCAACACGAACGACCTGAACATTGCCGTGGGCAACGGGAACAATATCGTCGTGGCGGGCTTTGGCAGCGACAAGATCGCCACCGGCGCCGGCGACGACATCATCTTCGCGGGACGCGCCTCCGACATCGTCGACGCGGGTGCGGGGAACGACTGGATCCGCGGTGGCCCGGCGAAGGACGTCATGACGGGCGGGGCGGGCGTCGACACGTACGCTTATGTATTCGCCTATGAGTCCTCGGACAGCACGGGGGTGGACGTGATCACTGATTTCGCGGCCGGGGCGGGCGGGGACCTGCTGGACTTCACCGCGCTCACGCACGGCGCGGCCGCATTCGCGGGCAACGTCAATGGTGCGGCTGCCGTAAACGCGGCTTTGCACGCGGGGACCATCGAAGCGGTCTTCGACAAGACCGCGGGCATTCTTCATGTCGATCTGGACGCCAACGGCATGCTGGACGGCGTGAACGACATCGCGATCCAGCTCACCGGCGTGGCTCAGCTCGCCGCCGCGAACTTTATCTTCTGAGGACGGCGGCTGAAACGGCTAGAGGAGCGCGGCCTCGATCTCGGCGAACGAGCCGGCGGCTTCCGGGAGCTGCAGCGGCATGCCCAGCTGCCGCGCGATCTGCGAGAGCGAAAAGATCCCCCGCACTTCCGTCTGGCCCTGCGCTGCGCGCTGCACGACCAGCGCATGGTTGCGCCTCGCGGCCTGCAGGCCGGACACCACGTGGCCGACGCGCGTCGAAGCGACACGCGCAAGGTCGAAGGCTTCGAGCCGCGCCGCCGGCGTCATCAGGTCCATGACGAGAATTTCCGAATGCTTCATGCCGCGCTCGCGCGCGAGGCTGACCGGCTTCTCGCCGAGGATGTCGGTGGTGGTGATGAGGCCCGCCAGCACGTCCCCATCGTCGAGCACCAGCAGCAGGCGCACGCCGCGCTGCATCATGTACCGGTGCGCGGCGTCCATGGTCGCCTGCGGCTCGATGACGGCGGGCGCCACCTGGGTGAGGTCGGTCATGACGTCGAGAGCGGGAGAGTCGAGCGTCACCTGGGAGCGCGGCGATGCGGGCCGGCAGATGCGTGCGACGCCGACAAGACCGCGGGCATCGAGAGCGGGATAGGTGTCCATGAGGACCTCCTTGTACACAGCCGACCGTTGTACCGCCCGGGCACTGACCACGCCCTGACCCTCAAGGCATCCGGCTTGCCCGATCGCCCATCCTAGTCCCGAAAGCGGGACGCGGCAATGTGCTTCAGTGGACGGTCGGCGCGCGGTCACCGCCCCCCGACGTGGCCTCCAGCGCGAGCTGCGAGCGCATCACCTTGCCCATGTCGTTGCGGGGTATGCGGGCCACCTGGAAGACCGTCACTTTCGGCAGCAGCGGGTACGCCTTCTGGAATTTCGCGGCCAGCTCGTCTTGCCCGAACATGCCGGAAGTCGGCACGACAGCGATGCAGGGCCGCTCCCCTTGCGGGCCCGACAAGGAAAACACGGCCAGGTCGGAGACGCCGTGAATGTTGCCCAGCGCTTCCTCCACCGCGTGCGGCGCCAGCTTCACGCCGCTGAAGTTCATCAGCTCGTTGACGCGCCCCACGATCGACAGGTCTCCCTTCCGCCCGAGAACCCCCATGTCGCCGGGATGGAACCACCCGTCGTGGAAGGTGGCGGCGCTGGTTTTCGGGTCGTCGAGATAGAGCTCGACCTGTCCCGGCGTCCGGACGCGCACTTCGCCCACGGTGCCGTGCGGCACGGGCTTGCCCTGCGGATCGACGATCTCGACTTCGGCATGCGGCATGACGTACCCCGTCAGGGCCGGCATGGCATCCGTGTGCGCGGCAGGAGCCAGGGTGACGGTGCCGACCTCGGTCGAACCATAGACCATCATGATCGCGGCGCCGAACCGCAGGCGCGCGCCAAGGTTCACCTGCCTCGGCAGGACGCTGCCCGCGACAAAAATCGTGGGCGGCTGGATCGGCGTGCGATCCGGGCCCAGCGATTTCGCGAACCCGCCGAGCTGGGCCGTGGACACGAACATGATGGTGGGCCGAAAGCGCATGAAACCCGCGTCCTCTGCCGGAGCGAGGATCACGGCGCCGCCCGAATACCAGGCGGCGAGCGGCAGGATGAGCCCGCCGATGGTGGACATGCCCACGGTCGCGAGCATCCTCGTCGAGTTGCTCACGCTGTACGAGACGATCGTCGCGCGGATGCGTTCATTGACCTGCGCATAACTGAATGGCGCGAGCTTCGGCGTGCCGGTGGTGCCCGACGAGAGCACGATCGTGCAATGGTCATCGGCGGGATGCCTTGGCTCCTGGAAGGGAGGCAGCGCGTCTGCGGCGGCACTCATCCACGAGTCCTTGATCAGGATTTCGCGAAAGGAGCCTGACGTGCCGGGCTGGTCGGTGACTACCGCCACGGGCTTTGCCAGGTCGAGCATCGGGGAAACGACCGACACCATGCCCAGGCGGGCGAGGGCGACGTACAACATCCATCGGTAGTACCCGTTCGTCGCGCTGATCACCACCCGCGAGCCTGCCGGCAGTTCGAAACTGCTCAGGTGGCGCGTCACGCGGTCGATGTGCTGACACAGATCACGATAGGAGATGGCGCCGCGCGGCGAGATGACGGCCGCCTCATGTGGATGGAGCCGGGCATGCGCCTGCAAAATGCCAAAAACGGAAGGCGCGTAAGGGAATGACTGCATTCCTCCAATCCTAACGGAGCGCAGGCGCCTTCGGCCCGGGTGCCGGCAGTGCGAGTCGCGCGGCGAGGGCCACCCGCACGCAGTCCTTGATGTGTTCCTCGCCCAGGTAGCGCATCGCCGTGTAGCCCATGATCGCGGCGACCGCCTGGCCCGCGATCGGCACGTACTTCGTGACCTGCCTGGCCGTGAGGCGCATGCCGGCCTTTTGGGCCATTCGCAAGACCAGGTCGCGGGTGATGAACTTGCCGATGAGCACCGACCCGACGGTCGCCAATGCTGTTTGCACCTGGTCGCGCTTGTGCGCGGGCAGGGCATCCAGCTGGTGCGGCGTGAGGCCGAATTCCGCGTTGATGGCCGGGATGAGTCGGGATAGCAGAGCGGCGTCCACGGCCCAGTCCAGCCCCGGCATTGGCACCGCGGATGCGGCGGCGCCAACGAGGGCGCGGCGGTTGAGGAGCTTGCGGCTGCGGCGCACCGCATGCATCAGCATGGGGTTGTCCGCGGCGAGTTGCATGGCTGTCGGCATCACGCGACTATGCGGCCATCAGGGCGCGGTTTCAATCGTCTCGATGTCACCGGACAGCGCAAGCCATCGCTCTTCGAGCTTGCGAAGCTCATCATTGACGGACTTCAGCTGCCTGCCGGTCTCCGCGATCTCGGCGGGTGGCAAGGAGCGGCCGAGCTTTTCTTCCAGCACGTCCTTGTCCGCGTTCAGCGCGGCCATGCGTTTCTCGGCCTGGTCGAGTTCGCGCTTGAGCGGCTTGAGTTTTCCCGCGAGCTGCTGCTTGCGTGCTTGCGGGGCGGGCGTGGGAGCAGGCGCCGGCGCCGACGCGGCGGCCGTCTCCGCGCGCGCCACTTCGCGCAGCCGCTTGGCCTCGTCGAGAAGATACTTCTGGTAATCGTCGAGGTCGCCGTCGAACGGCGCGACCACGCCGCGGCCGACCAGCCAGAACTCGTCGCACACGGCGCGCAGCAAGGCGCGGTCGTGGCTCACGAGCAGCACCGTGCCCTCGAATTCGTTGAGCGCCATGGACAGCGCTTCGCGCGTGGACAGGTCCAGGTGGTTCGTCGGCTCGTCGAGCAGCAGCAAGTTGGGGCGCTGCCACACCATCATCGCCAGGACCAGCCGCGCCTTCTCGCCGCCGCTCATGGTGCCGACGGTCTGCTTGACCATGTCGCCGGAGAAATTGAACGTGCCCAGGAAGTTGCGCAGGTCCTGCTCGCGGCCGGATTCGCCGGAGCCGGGGCCGAGCTCTTTCGCAAGCCGCACCATGTGTTCCAGCGGCGTGTCCTGCGGGCGGAGCACGTCTAGCTCCTGCTGGGCGAAGTAGCCGATGTTCAGTCCCTTGCCCTCGGTCAGTTCGCCGGCAAGTGCGGGGATGTCGCGCGCGATCGTCTTCACGAGCGTGGACTTGCCCTGGCCGTTGGCGCCCAGGATGCCGATGCGCTGGCCGGCCATGACGGAGCGGCTGACGCCGGTCAGGATGACCTTTTCTCCGTAGCCGAAGACGCCATCGCTGATCGCCAGCATCGGGTTCGGCAAATTCGCCGGCTCCTTGAACTCGAAGGTGAACTCCGCATCCGCCAGCACCGGCGCGATCTTCTCCATGCGCTCGAGCGCCTTCACACGGCTTTGTGCCTGCTTGGCCTTGGAAGCCTTTGCCTTGAAGCGGTCGATGAATTTCTGCAGGTGGGCGATCTTTTCCTGCTGCTTCGAGAATGACGACTGCTGCAGCGAAAGCTGCTCCGCGCGCAAGGTCTCGAAGGCGCTGTAGTTTCCGCCATAGCGGGTGAGCTGCTGGCGCTCGATGTGCACCGTCACGTTCGTTACCGCGTCGAGGAATTCGCGGTCGTGGCTGATGACGATCATGGTGCCCTGGTAGCGCTTGAGCCACGCCTCCAGCCAGACGAGCGCGTCCAGGTCCAGGTGGTTGGTGGGCTCGTCCAGCAGCAGCAGGTCCGAGGGGCACATCAGCGCCCGCGCGAGCTGCAGGCGCATGCGCCAACCGCCCGAGAAACTGTTCACGGGCTGCTCGAGTTCGGAGGTCTTGAAACCAAGTCCCAGGATCAGCGCCTGCGCGCGTGAGACCGCATCGTGCTCGCCCGCATCCGCGAGGTCGGAATGCACGTGCGCGATCTCCATGCCGTCGCCGGCATCCTCGGCTTGCACGAGCGCCTGGCGCAGCCCCATGAGGCGGGTGTCGCCGCCGAGTACGAAATCGGTGGCGCTCTCCTCGGTCTCGGGCATGTTTTGCGCAACCTGGCCGAGGCGCCAGTGCGACGGCATGGAGAAGTCGCCGCCGTCCTCGTGCAGCGTGCCGTTGATGAGGCCGAAGAGCGTGGACTTGCCCGCGCCGTTGCGCCCGACCAGGCCGATCTTCTCGCCCGGGTTGAGCGTGACGGAGACGTTGTCGAGCAGCACCTTCGCGCTGCGGCGAAGGACGAGATTGCGAAGAACGATCACTTCTTGCCCAGCTTCGAGAACGCGCTCGCAAAATCCGCCAGCAGGTCCGCCTGCGATTCGATGCCCACCGACAGCCGGATGAGCGAGTCGGCGATCTCCATGCTTTGCCGCTGCTCGGCGCCCATCTCCCAGAAGATGGTCCGCGCGACCGGAATGGCCAGCGTGCGGTTGTCGCCGAGGTGGCTCGACTTGATCACAAGTTCCAGCGCGTTGAGGACTTCGAACGGATCGACGCCTTCGACGGTTTCGAAGCTGAGCAGCGCGCCGAAACCCTTGAACAGCTTCGCGCTGCGCTCGTGCTGCGCATGGCTCGCGAGGCCGGGATAGTGGACCTTCGCGACGAGAGGTTGCGATTGCAGCCATTGCGCGATGGCCATGGCGTTCTCGCAGACGCGCTCCATGCGCAGGAAGAGCGTCTCCGCGCCGGCCGCGATCCGGTGGCCGTGCTCGGAGCTGAGCGTCGCGCCCATGTCGCGCAGGCCCTTTTTCTTGATCTGCAGCAGTCCCCAGGTCTTCGGCGCCCCCTTGCGGTAGGCGGGCAGGAGGTTGGGGTACTTGTCCCAGTCGAAGAGGCCGGTGTCGGAGACCGAACCACCGAGTGCGTTGCCGTGACCGGAAATCGACTTGCTCAGCGAATGCACGACCAGCGACGCTCCGACCGTGTTGGGCTGGAAGAGGGCAGGCGTGGTCATCGTGCTGTCCACCACGTAGACGATGCCGCGTGGAGTACACAGTTTTCCGATGCCGTCCAGGTCGGCCACTTGCGTGCGCGGGTTGGCGATAGTTTCGACGAACACCATCCGCGTGTTGGGGCGCAAGGCGGCCTCGACGGCGGATGCCTGCGTGGCGTCCACGAGCGTGACCTCGCAGCCGAGCTGCGAAAGCGTATTCATCCAGCTCGCCGTGTTGCCGAAGAGGAATTTGCTCGCGACCACGTGGTCGCCACTCTTCAGCAAAGCCATCATCGTGGAGCAGATGGCGGCCATGCCGGTCGCGAAGGACACCGTGCCGACTGCGTCTTCGAGCAGGCTGATCTTGGCTTCCAGCGCCTGCGTGGTCGGGTTGCCCTGGCGGCCGTAGACGTGGCCGCTCTGTTCGCCCTGGAACACGGCGGTGAGCTCTTCGGCGGTGGAGTATCCGTACGCGGTGGCGATGTGCAGGGGCTTGAGGACCGCGCCGTGCTCCGCGCCGCCGAGGCGGTCGGCGTGCAGGACGCGGGTGATGATTTCTTTCGTCATAGGTGTCTATTGTCGTTGCAGCGAGGTGGCGAGGTTGCTGTCAATTCGTTTAAAGTGATAGCATTGACATCAACTTAATTGAAATGAAGTCATCATGGCTGTAGTCACTGTTCGCAATCTGCCCGAGGAAACCCATCGCGCGCTCAAGTTGAGAGCCGCGCAGCATGGGCGCAGTACCGAAGCCGAGATCCGCCAGATCCTGGAAGACCAGGTGCGCCCCGCCAGCCGCATCCAGGTCGGGTCGGCATTGTCCGCGTTCGGCAAGCGCGTCGGCGGCATCGACCTGAACATCGCCAGGGACAAGCGGCCCGTCGAGCCCGCCGACTTCGAATGATCATCCTGGACACCAACGTCGTGTCGGAGCCCATGCGGGCGAGCGGCAATCCGTTGGTGAGGGATTGGCTCGACCGGCAGGTTGCCGATACGCTTTACCTGACGTCCACGAGCCTCTCGGAGCTCCTCGTCGGCATCGAAAACCTGCCGGGGGGCAAGCGCAAGAAGGGACTCGATTCGGCGCTGGGCGAATTGCTGGACATGGTGTTTGGCCCGCGTATCCTGCCTTTCGACCGCGACGCGGCCATCGCCTACGCGCCACTCGTGAGCCGTGCTCGCCGCGGCGGTCACACGATCTCGGTTGGAGACGGGCAAATCGCGGCCATCGCTTCGCTTCATGGGTTCACCGTGGCGACGAGGGATACCGCACCCTTCATTGCCGCCGGCGTGAAAGTTATCAATCCGTGGACGGCGGATTGAAAGTGCGCTCAGGTCGGGTTTGCGTTTCCAACGCGTCGCGCATGGCTACCTGGTGATGTAGAGCTTCATCAACTGAGCCACCCGCCCGCTGGCCTTGAGTTTTTCGAGGGCCTCGTCGTAATCGTCCCGAACCCGCGGGTCGACGAAGGCCTCGCTGTTGTAGATCTTCATCGGCGGGTTGAACACCCGGTGGTAGACCACCTCCTGCGTGACGTCGACCTGCTTGCCGACCTGCTGCGCAAAGTACTTGAAGATGTTGTGGTCGCTGATCACCACGTCCACGCCGCCCGAGTACAGCATCAACGCCTGCCGCTTCTGGTCGGAGGTTTCCGTGTACCGGGAATTCCTTGCCACTGCCGCTGCATACTGCGGCCCCAGATAGTCCGCTGCCTTCTGGAACGCCAACACGCGCAGATTCGACAGGTCATCGACCGAATTGACCTGGAGGTTGTTCTTCTTCAGCGTGATCGCGAAATCGGCATATTCGACCGATTTCTTCTTCGCGTAGTACACGCCCTGGCCCTCGACCAGCTCGGGAGAGCCGCGCTCCGCGGCATCGACCTGGCCTGTCTTCAGCAGGTTCGGAACGTGCGCCAGGGGCACGAACTGCGGTTGCAGCGTATGCCCGCTCATGGCCAGGGCCTCCCGGATGATGTCCAGCTGGAAGCCCGTTGCCGAATCGGCCATGACATAGGGTGCGAGTCCCAGCCCGAACGCCATCCTGATGACCTTGCCCTGATGGGGAAACATCCGGGACGGCCATCGATTGACATAGGCGGCGATGGCTGCCCCCGCGAAAACGAGGAAAACCGCGATCAGCACATTGCGCTGCCGGGCTTTCATCGCAGCGCCTCGCGGCTGATCAGCAGGACCTGGTCTTCACCCGCGCTGGTCTCGAGCCATACAACCTCCAGCGACGGGAACGCCGCCTCGAAGTTCTCCCGCTCGTTGCCGATCTCCAGCACGAGCACACCGCCTTCCGTCATGCGCGACGGCGCATCGCGCAGCAAGGCACGGATGAAATCCATCCCGTCCGCCCCGCCGGCCAGGGCGAGCTCAGGCTCGGCTCGATATTCCGCGGGCAAGGCAGCCATGCTGTGCGCGTTCACGTACGGCGGGTTGCAAAGGATGAGGTCGTAGGGACCTTGTACGGCGCTAAGCCCATCCGACTGCAGGAGGCGGATGCGGTCCTGCAGTTCGTGCTTTTCAACGTTGATGCGCGCCACTTCGAGGGCTTCGGAAGAAATGTCCGCGCCGTCCACGGCAACTTCCGGGTACGTCATGGCGGCAAGCACGGCGAGGCTGCCGTTGCCCGTGCACAGGTCCAGGACGCGCTGTGTCGAATCGGAAAGCCACGCGTCGATGGCGCCGTCGACCAGCAGTTCCGCGATGAAGCTGCGCGGCACGATGGCGCGCTCGTCCACGTAGAAGGGAACGCCCTGGAGCCACGCCTCGCGCGTGAGGTAGGCAGCCGGTTTGCGGGTGACGATGCGTTCGGTGACCAGTTCGGTGACGCTGTCCTGCTGCTGCGGCGACACGGCCATGTCGGCGACGCCGTCGAGATCGTCGAGGGGCAGGCCGAGTTGCCACAACACCAGCCACGCGGCTTCGTCGAACGCGTTCGCCGTGCCGTGGCCGAAAGCGACACCCGAGCTCTCGAGCCGCGCCGCGCTCGCTTCGACGAGCTCGATCAGCGTCATGATTTCGCCGCGATGGCCTCGAGGTTCTCGAGGGTGCGCCGGTAGATGTTCTTCAGCGGCTCGATGTCGGCCACGACGACATGCTCGTCGATCTTGTGGATGCTGGCGTTGAGCGGGCCGAACTCGATCACCTGCTGGCAGATGCGCGAGATGAAGCGACCGTCGCTCGTGCCGCCGGTGGTGGAGAGCTCCGTCTCGACGCCGGTTTCGGCGCGGATGGCATTCGTCACCGCGTGCACGAGGTCACCGGGCGTGGTGAGGAAAGGCAGGCCGCCTACGACCCAATCGAGTGTGTAGTCGAGCCCGTGCCGGTCCAGCACCTCGTGCAGTCGCTTTTGCAATCCGTCGGGTGTGCACTCGCTGGAGTAGCGGAAATTGAAATCCACCGCCACCGTGCCCGGGATCACGTTGCCCGCGCCGGTGCCCGCGTGGATGTTGCTGACCTGCCAGCTCGTGGGCTGGAAGAAATCGTTGCCGCGGTCCCATTCGGTGGCGGCGAGTTCGGTGAGGGCGGGCAGGGCGAGATGGATCGGGTTCTTCGCCAGCTGCGGATAGGCAATGTGACCCTGGATGCCCTTCACGGTGAGCTTGCCGCTCATGGTGCCGCGCCGTCCGTTCTTGATCATGTCGCCCAGCCGTTCGACTGACGTGGGCTCGCCGACGATGCACCAATCGAGCTTTTCGCCGCGCTCCTTCAGGCGGTCGCAGACCACGAGGGTGCCATCGACGCTCGGGCCTTCCTCGTCGCTCGTGATGAGCAGCGCGATGGAAATCGCGGGGTCGGGATGCGCCGCGAGGAATTCCTCGGCAGCGACGGTGAACGCGGCGATAGACGTTTTCATGTCGGAAGCGCCGCGGCCATACAGCTTGCCGTCGCGGTGCGAAGGCGTGAACGGGTCGCTGCTCCACTGGTCGAGCGGGCCCGTAGGCACGACGTCCGTATGGCCTGCAAACACCACCGTGCGGCCCGCCCCCGGCTTTGATTCGAGCGTGCCGGCGCGCTTGGCCCACAGGTTCGTCACGCGAAAATTTTCCGGTCCGCTCTGGATCGTTTCGCACGCAAAGCCCATCGGCGCGAGGCGTTGCGAGAGGATCTGCTGGCAGCCGCCGTCCTCCGGCGTGACGGAGCGACGGGAGATCAGCTGTTCGGTGAGGTGGAGCGCGCGGGACATTGAACCGTTCAGTGTTTGACGTCGAGGGTGATCTCGGTGAACGACGGCTCGTCCTGCAGATCTTCTTCGGATGCGCCTTCTTCCGCCACTTCCTTGTCCTTGCCCGCGAAGTCGTTCTGCAAACGCCATTGCAGGTTGGTGGGCGAGTCGGCGTAGGCAAGGCCCTCTTTTTTGTCGACAGTACCTTCGACGATCAGCCGCGCGATGTCCATCTCGAACGTCTGCGAGCCCTCGGCCATCGCCTTTTCCATCGCCTCCTTGACGCCGGAGAAGTCGCCTTTCTCGATCAGCTCGGAGATCAGCTTCGAGTTGATCATCACCTCCACGGCGGGCGCGCGGCCGCCGTGCACGGTGCGCAGCAGACGCTGCGACACGATGGCCTTCAGGGCAGCCGCCAGGTCGCCGAGCATCGTGGGACGAACTTCGACCGGGTAGAACGACAGGATGCGGTTCAGCGCCTGGTAGCTGTTGTTGGCGTGCATGGTCGCCAGGCACAGATGGCCGGACTGGGCATACGCGATCGCGGCGGACATCGTCTCGCGGTCGCGGATCTCGCCGATGAGGATGACGTCGGGAGCCTGGCGCAATGCGTTCTTCAGCGCCGTCTGCATCGACTGCGTGTCGCTGCCGACCTCGCGCTGGTTCACCACGGACTTCTTGTTCTTGAACAGGAATTCCACCGGGTCCTCGATGGTGAGGATGTGCCCGCTGGCCTTCTCGTTGCGGTAGTCCATCATCGAGGCGAGCGTCGTGCTCTTGCCCGCGCCGGTGGAGCCGACCATCAGCATCAGGCCGCGCTTTTCCATGATCAGGTCGCCCAGCACCATGGGCACCGAAAGCGATGCGAGGGCGGGGATGTCCTGGGTGATGTAGCGGATCACGGCCGCGTACGTGCCGCGCTGGCGCATCGCCGAGAAGCGGAAGTTGCCCACGCCCTCGATCGCCTGCGCCATGTTCAGCTCGCCGCTCTCCTCGAGCTCCTCGATGCGGTGCGCGGGCAGAACCTCCGCGAGAAGCGCCTTGGGCGCGTCGGGCGGCAGCAGCTGGTTGTTGATCGGCAGGCATTGTCCGTTGATCTTGATCAGCGCCGGCGCATGCGCGGACAGGTAGACGTCCGAGGCCTTCTTCTCGCCCATCAGGCGAAGGATCCGTTCCATCGTGGACATGTGATGTCCCTTTCTTTCGGGTCTGCCTAGTCGCGCAGGAGGTCGTTGAGGCTGGTCTTGGAGCGCGTTTGCGCGTCCACTTTCTTCACGATCACGGCGCAGTACAGGCTGTACTTTCCGTCGGCGCTCGGCAGGTTGCCCGACACCACCACCGAGCCCGCCGGCACGCGGCCGTAGGTCACCTCGCCGGTGGCGCGGTCGTAAATCTTGGTGCTCTGGCCGATGTACACGCCCATGGAGAGCACCGAGTTCTCCTCGACGATCACGCCTTCCACGACTTCCGAGCGGGCGCCGATGAAGCAGTTGTCCTCGATGATGGTCGGGCCGGCCTGCAGGGGCTCGAGCACGCCGCCGATGCCGACGCCGCCGGAGAGGTGCACGCCCTTGCCGATCTGCGCGCAGCTGCCGACGGTGGCCCAGGTGTCAACCATCGTGCCCTCATCGACGTAGGCGCCGATGTTCACGTAGCTGGGCATCAGGATCGCACCCTTGGCGATGAAGCTGCCACGGCGCGCCACGGCGGGGGGCACCACGCGCACGCCGGTGGCGGCCATTTCTTCGGGCGAGAGGTGCGCGAATTTGGTCTGCACCTTGTCGTAGAAGCCCAGGTCGCCGGCCTTGATGATCTCGTTGTCCTTCAGGCGGAACGACAGCAGCACCGCCTTCTTGATCCACTGGTGAACGGTCCATTGGCCGACGCCCTGGCGCGTTGCCACGCGCAGGTGGCCGTTGTTCAGCTCGGCGATCACGTGCTCGACGGCCTCGGAAATTTCCTTCGGGGCGGATGCGGCGGAGAGGCTGGCGCGGTTCTCCCACGCGGTGTCGATGATTTGCTGGAGCTGTTGGGTCATGGGAGCGGTTTCTATTTCCTGCGTTGGACGAATTGCACGATGCGCTGCGCGGCTTCCACGCATTCGGCGGTGTCGGCCACCAGCGCCATGCGCACGCGGCCGGCGCCGGGGTTGACGCCGCCCGTCTCGCGGGCGAGGTAGCTGCCCGGCAGCACGGTGACATTGTATTGAGCCAGCAAGTCGCGGGCGAACTCTTCGTCGCTGCCCGGAACGCCGGCCCAGAGGTAGAAGCCCGCATCGGGCAGTTGCACTTGCAGCACCTGCTGCATGACCGGCGTGACTTCCGCAAATTTACGGCGGTAGAGGGCGCGGTTTTCCACCACGTGCTGCTCGTCGCTCCAGGCCGCGATGCTCGCCGACTGCACCACCGGGCTCATCGCGCTGCCGTGGTAAGTGCGATACAGCAGGAATTTCTTGATCAGGGCCGAGTCGCCCATGACGAAACCGCTGCGCATGCCGGGGACGTTGCTGCGCTTGGAGAGGCTGGTGAACGAGACGATGTTGCGGAAGTTGCTTCGTCCCAGTTTCGCGGCGGCTTGCAGGCCACCGAGCGGCGCTTCTTCACGGAAGTAGATCTCGCTGTAGCACTCGTCCGACGCGATGACGAAGCCATGGCGGTCGGAGAGCTCGAACAGCTTCTTCCATTCTTCGAGCGGCATCACCGCGCCGGTCGGATTGCCCGGCGAGCAGACGAAGAGCAGTTGCGTGCGCATCCAGACATCGGCCGGGACGCTCTCCCAATCGGCCGCGAAGTTACGCTTCGGATCGCTGGGGACGTAGTACGGATCGGCGCCCGCCAGGATCGCCGCGCCTTCGTAGATTTGATAGAACGGGTTGGGGCAGACGACCACGGGCCGCTTGGTGGGGTCGATGACGGTCTGCGCAAACGCGAACAGCGCCTCACGCGAGCCGTTCACCGGCAGCATCTGGGTGTTGGCGTCCAGCGCGAGGCCGTAACGCTTCATCATCCAGAGGCGAAAGGCGTCACGCAGCTTCGGGTCGCCGGCGGTGTTCGGGTATTGCGCGAGGCCCGCGAGCGAATCGGTCAGCGCCTTCTTGATGAATTCCGGGGTGGGGTGCTTGGGCTCGCCGATGCCCAGGCTGATCGGGCGGTAGTCGGGATTGGGCGTGACGCCGGTGAAGAGCTCCCGCAGCCGCTCGAAGGGGTAGGGCTGCAGGCGGGACAACAGGGGATTCATGGAGGGGATTATCCCCGCGTTGCGCAACGGAACCTTGCTTGACTGGAAGGCGACATAGTCTGCCTTATCACCAGGAGTAAGTTTCATGGAGTGCCTGTTCGTCAACCTGCTCGGCGAATTGAACGATTTGCTGGAGAACCCGCCGCTGGCCAGCGACATCGAGGCGCCTCAAGCTGCCGAGTTGAGCATCGATGGCGTTGGATTCCTCATCACTCATGGCCGGGCTCCCGGCGGCCTGCTTTCCGTGCACTGCATTTTTGGAAAACCTGCCGAGGCGGGCGGCTCCGAACTCAATCGCTTGCTCGAGATGAACCTGACACTGGCGAATTCGTGCGCAGGCAGCCTTGGCATGCACGGCGAAAACGGCGATGTGGTCTATGTCTTTCATGCCCCTCTGGTGGGCTTGGGCGCTGCGCAGTTGCTCGAATCACTGCGGCATGCCGCCGGACAAGCCCGGGCCTGGCGTGATCGACAGGCTCTTTTAGCCAACGGCGCGCTGGGCGGCGCATCGGAAGCTGCGACATCCGTGCGTACGCTTGACCTCGCCTGCGCCAAAAGGGCTTGAGCCATGCGAAACAACACGACTCCCCACGCGCACTCGAGCCAGCTCAACCCGCGTGGCCTGAACGGCTCTTCGTCCATTCCGTTCGAATTGCAAACCACGAACAGTCATGGTTCGAACCAAGGCGATCCCCTCGGCAATGCGGTCGTCGCCATTTTCAAGACGATGGAGCAAGCCTGGGCCAACGCCACGGGTCACTTTTCTCCAGATACTTCCCCTCCTGACCCGGAGGTCCCGACCGCACCCACGGTCAATGAAGCCGCCATGCAGGCGATCGGTGGCGCTTCGGAACAAGACTCCTACTGGAGCGCCTACAAGGAAGCCTGGAGTGACGCCACGGGCGCCGACCTGGAACCGGACTCCTATCCGAACGAGTTCCTCGCAGCAATGAAGGACGTCGGGATTTCGACGCTGCACCATGTTGCCGGCCTTCTCAATCCCGCGAATTGGCAGCTCGGTCCGTCCGTCGCCGACGCGGCGGACGCCGGCGCGAAGAGCGCGCCTTCGGCCAGCACGGACGCGCTCCAGCAGACGGTGGCGGGCCTACGCACGGCGGGCGTCGGAAAGATATTCGTAGCGGAACTCCACGGCAACTCGCGCAACATCGACGCGGTTGCCGGCGTACTGCTCGGAGCCACGCTGGGCGGCAAGCCCGCCTCGCTTTACGCCGAGCTCAATGCGGATGTCCCGGACGACGCGATCGAGCGGGCGATGAACGATCCCGCGCAGCGAAGCTTCGTCGCGAACAACGTGGCGCGAAGCATCGACCATGTCGCGGGCGCAAAAGGGCCGGCCGCCGATCGTTTTCGTGCCGCCGCTGCTCAACCGAACGTGAAGATCAAGCTGCTGGCGTTCGGCAACCCGAAGCGTTGGGACATGAGGCGCTTTGTGGGGGACAAGGAATTCGCGGTGGCAACCGTCGGCCTCGCGCATGCCATGTATGCGGTGGAAAGCAAGAACAAGATGCGGCTTCCGTGGTCCGGGATGCTGGAGATCGTCCTCGCTCCGAAT
>JAZKIF010000177.1:0-3312 GCA_040385005.1 Pseudomonadota bacterium | reverse complement strand
CACCATCGACAACATCGCCTACCCGCTGAAGCTGGAGCGCAAATCCAAGGCGGAGGTGGACCGGCGCATGGCCGAACTGGTCGCGTCGTTCGACGTGAAGTTCGACCTGAATCGATACCCGTACGAGTTGTCGGGCGGCCAGCAGCAGACGGCGTCGATCATGCGGGCGCTCGCGAACAACCCCGAGGTGCTGTTCCTCGACGAGCCGTTCTCCGCGCTGGATTTCGAGATGACGCTGTTCATCCGCGAGAAGCTGCAGGAGGTGTTCATGAAGACCGGCACGACGATGCTGCTGGTCTCGCACGACCTGGAGGAGGCCGTGTACCTCGCGGACGAAGTGCTGCTGCTCACCAAGCGGCCCACCCGCGTCGCGGAGATCCTGCCGTACGGCGAGCGCCGGCCCCGCACCGTGGAAACGCTGTCGGATCCGGGTTTCATCATCACCCGCAAACGCAGCCTGGACATCTTCCAGCGCGAAGTGCGGCGCTGAACCGGTGGGAGTGACGCGCATGAACGACGACGACATCCTGCATTACGTCAAGGCGGCCGCCGCGGCGATGGATATGCCACTCGATGAAGTCGCTGCAAAACGCGTCGCGGTGCAACTGGCGCGGACGGCGGTGCTTGCACGCTCGCTCGACGGCGCGGCGATGGGCGTCCATGATGAGCCGGCCGAAATCTTCCGGGCCGCGCCGTTCCCCGTGGGAGGGCCGCCGCAGTGAGCATCCAGGCCCTGTCGTTCTCAACGCTGGCGCGCGCCATCGCTTCGGGCGAACTCAGCGCGCGCGAGGCGCTGGACGGCTGTATCGCGCGCATCGAGGCCACGGACGAAAGCATCAACGCCTTCACCAGCCGGTGCTTCTCGCGTGCACGCGACGAGGCGACCGCCGTGGACGCGCTGCGCGCAAGCGGCGCGGTGTTGCCGCCCCTCGCGGGCGTGCCGTATGCCGTGAAGAACCTCTTCGACATCGAAGGCGAAGTCACGCTCGCCGGATCGAAGATCAATCGTGGCCATGCGCCCGCCACGGCCGACGCCGTGCTCGTGCAGCGCCTGAAGGCCGCGGGCGCCGTGCTGGTGGGCGCGCTCAACATGGACGAGTACGCGTACGGCTTCACGACCGAGAACACGCACGAAGGCCCGACGCGCAATCCGCACGACGTCGCGCGGACGGCAGGCGGCTCGTCCGGCGGCTCTGGCGCGGCGGTGGCCGCGCGGCAAGTGCCGTTCACGCTCGGCTCGGACACCAATGGATCGATCCGCGTGCCCGCGTCGCTGTGCGGCGTCTGGGGATTGAAGCCGACGTTCGGGCGGCTCTCCCGCCACGGCACGTACCCGTTCGTGCACAGCATCGACCATCTCGGCCCGTTGGCGGACAGCGTCGAGGGACTGGCGCTCGCGTACGACGCGATGCAGGGGCCGGACGCGCTCGATCCGGGCTGCCATGCGCTGGCGGTGCATCCGGTGGGGGGCGGCCTCACGCGCGGCATCGATGGCCTGCGCATCGGCGTGCTGGGCGGGTACTTCCAGGGCAATGCAGGCGAAGCAGCGCGTGCGGTCGCGGCACTCGCCGCGAAGACATTGGGCGCGAGCGACGAAGTCGAGTGGCCCGGCGCCGCGCTCGGCCGCGCCGCGGCCTTCATCATCACGGCGAGCGAGGGCGGCAGCCTCCATCTGCCGGACCTGCGCACGCGCGCGGCGGACTTCGAGCCGCTGTCGGTCGACCGCTTCATCGCCGGCGCACTGCAGCCCGCGCACTGGTATCTCACGGCGCAACGCTTCCGCCGTGCGTACCGCGACCGCGTGAATGCGCTCTTCGAAAAATGGGACGTGCTGATCGCGCCCGCGACGCCGGTGAGCGCGCCGCAGATCGGTGCGGAGTCCATCGAGATCAACGGCCAGAGCCATCCGGCACGGCCATCGCTCGGCTTGCTCACGCAGCCCATCTCGTTCGCGGGCTGCCCCGTGGTCGCCGCGCCAATGTGGCCCGAAGGCACCGGCGGCATGCCGATCGGCGTGCAACTGATCGCCGCGCCCTGGCGCGAGGATCTGGCGTTGCGGGCGGCCATGGTGTTGCAGCAGGCGGGCGTCGCCCGGCTGAAGGAATGAGCGGCATGGACATCAACCTCCCCGACGTCGTCGCTGAAGTCACCGCCGTCTTCGAACAGTACGAATCCGCCCTCGTCACCAACGACGTAGAGGTGCTCGACGCGCTTTTCTGGAACAGCGGCTTCACGCTGCGCTACGGCGCGACGGAAAACCTCTACGGCTTCGAAGCCATCCAGGCCTTCCGCGCGGCGCGACCGGCGCAGGGCCTGGCGCGAGCGCTCGTCAAGACCGTCATCACCACCTACGGCCGCGACTTCGCGACCGCCAACGTCGAATTCCAGCGAGCCGGCGCGAGCCAGAGCGGCCGGCAGAGCCAGACGTGGGTGCGCATGCCCGAGGGCTGGCGCGTTGTCGCCGCGCACGTGAGCCTGCTCGCGGTGCCGCCGCCCTTCGCTTGAGCCGCAGTTGCCAATTTCCACCCGCAGTACTTCTTCAACGTCACCCCGGAGAGCCTCCATGATCCCCAAGCAATTCAATCGTCGCGATTCCCTGAAGTCCCTGGCCGCGCTCGGCGCCGCCGGAACGCTGGGCGCATTCAGCGACCTCGCGTTCGCGCAGAAGCCGATCACGGTCGGTGTCATCTACGTCGGCCCGCGCGACGACTACGGCTACAACCAGGCGCAGGCCGAAGCCGCGGCGATGCTCAAGAAGATGCCCGGCGTGAAGGTGGTGGAAGAAGAGAACGTGCCCGAGACCGCCGCGGTGCAAAAGACCATGACCGGCATGATCGCGCAGGACGGCGCGTCGCTCGTCTTCCCGACTTCGTTCGGCTACTTCGATCCGCACATGCTGGCCGTCGCCGCCAAGTTCCCGGACGCACGCTTCGCGCATTGCGGCGGCATGTGGACCGAGGGCAAGCACCCGAAGAACACGGCCAGTTTCTTCGGCTACATCGACGAGTGCCAGTACCTGAACGGCGTGGTCGCGGCGCACATGACCAAGAGCAACAAGCTCGGGTTCATCGCCGCCAAGCCGATCCCGCAGGTGCTGCGCAACATCAACGCGTTCACCATGGGTGCGCGCTCGGTCAAGCCCGGCATCACGACCAACGTGATCTTCACCGGCGACTGGTCGATGCCCGTCAAGGAAGCCGAAGCCACGAACAGCCTGGCCGACCAGGGCGTGGACGTGTTCACCATGCACGTCGATGGCCCGAAGGTGATCGTCGAGACCGCCGCCAAGCGCGGCAAGATGGTCTGCGGCTA
>JAZKIF010000176.1:0-3495 GCA_040385005.1 Pseudomonadota bacterium | reverse complement strand
CCATCTTGTTGCACAGCGTGCCGGCGACGATCATCAGATCGCTCTGCCGCGGGCTCGGGCGGAACAGCATGCCGAAGCGGTCGATGTCGTAGCGCGCCGCGCCGGCGTGCATCATCTCCACCGCGCAGCACGCGAGGCCGAACGTCATCGGCCACAGCGAGCCGGTCTTGGCCCAGTTGATGACCGAGTCCACGGTCGTCGTGACCATGCCCTTGTCGAGAATGCCTTCATTGGCCATAGAGAAGTCCTTGAGGTTCGTGCTGCGGGAGGGAATCACTCCCAGTCGAGCGCGCCCTTTTTCCATTCGTACACGAAGCCCACGACCAGGATGGCGAGGAAGACCATCATGGCCCAGAAGCCCACGGCGCCGATCTCCTTGAGCGAGACGGCCCACGGGAAAAGGAATGCGATTTCCAGGTCGAAGAGGATGAAGAGGATGGCGACGAGGTAGTAGCGCACGTCGAACTTCATGCGCGCGTCCTCGAAGGCTTCGAAGCCGCATTCGTAAGGGGAATTCTTGGCCGCATCGGGCTTGTGGAAGCCCAGCAGGTTGCTGAACACCCAGCCCAGGACCTGGGGCAACACGCCGACCGCCACGCCGACCATGATGAACAAAAGGACGGGGAGGTACTGGTCGAGGTTCATCTGAAGGCTGTGATCCGCGCTTTGTCCCGCCGGCTCACATGCCTCGGCGGGACTTTATTCTTGGTGCCGTCGGCGAGACTCGAACTCGCACAGCTTTCGCCACTACCCCCTCAAGATAGCGTGTCTACCAATTTCACCACGACGGCGGTTTTTTCTGCCTGGACCTGCATGAGGAACCGCATGACGAATCACACGGTTATTTCGCTTTCCAGACAGCCTCGGAGTTTACCCTCAAATGGCCGCGCTTCTCCAGTGGGCGCGCCTTAAGTTGCGATCACTTCGTGGGGATCTGACCCGCGCCTGACGCAGCGGCAGCCGGAGCAGCCGCGGGCACGGTGCTCGAAGGCACGGAAGGACCCGGTGCGGACGTGCCCGGAATCTGGGTGGCAGCGCCCGACGCGGCAGGTGCGGGAGCCGTTGCGGGCGCGCCGCGATCGAGCACACCTGCGCCCGGCTCGACCGTACGCAGGTTGCCGAAGTAGGCCAGCGCGAGCGTGCACACGAAGAACACGCCCGCCAGCACGGCGGTGGTGCGCGACAGGAAGTTCGCGCTGCCGCTGGCGCCGAAGAGGCTGCCCGACGAGCCGCTGCCGAAAGCCGCGCCCATGTCCGCGCCCTTGCCGTGCTGGATGAGGATGAGGCCGATCATGCCCAGGGCCGTGAGCATCTGCACGGCCAGGACCACGGTAAGCAAAACGTTCATTGAATCAACACTCCTGTATTTTGTTCAAGCGGGCGCGCATTCAGCGCGCGGCCGCCACGATCTGTAGAAAATCCGCCGGCTTCAGCGACGCGCCGCCGATGAGGCCTCCGTCGATGTCCGGCTGGGCCAACAGCAAGGACGCGTTTGACGCGTTCATGCTGCCGCCGTAGAGGATGCGGATGCGGTCCACGCTCTGCGTCGCCGCGTGCAACTGGGCGCGCAGCAGCGCATGCACTTCCTGCGCTTGATCCGGCGTCGCGGTGCGGCCCGTGCCGATGGCCCACACGGGCTCATAGGCGACCACGATTTCGCTGATGCAATGCCCGTTGGTGTGGATCACCGCGGCCATCTGGCGCTTCACGACTTCGGCCGTGCGATTCGCTTCGCGGTCCGCGAGCGTCTCGCCCACGCACACGATGGGCGTGATGCCATGCGCCAATGCGGCCTTGGCTTTGTCGGCGACCAATGCATCGGTTTCGCCGTGGTATTGACGGCGCTCCGAGTGGCCGACGATCGCATAACGAACGCCGAACTCCTTGAGCATCGCCGCCGAAATTTCGCCGGTGTAAGCGCCCTGCTCGTTCACGGACACGTCCTGCGCGCCGAGGTCGAGCGACGAGCCCGAACGCAGTGTCTGCACTTGCGCGAGATAAGGAGACGGCACGCACACCGCGACGTCGCAGCGCGCGCCCTGCAAACCGGCCACGACGGCGCGCACGAGCGCATCGTTCGCGGCGAGGTTGCCGTTCATCTTCCAGTTTCCGGCGATGAGTTGCTTCACGTTCGATTTCACCAGGTCAACACGATCTTGCCGATGTGCTGGTTGGACTCCATCAGCTCGTGGGCCTTCGCTGCTTGCGCGGCGGGGAACGTGCTGTGGATCACCGGCTTGACTGCGCCGGATTCCAGCAGCGGCCACACCTTCGCCAGGAGCGACCGCGCGATGTCGGCCTTGAAGGCGACGGGACGCGGACGCAACGTGGAGCCGGTGACCGTCAAGCGCCTGCGCAGTACGAGGCCCGCATTGAACTCGCTCTTGTTGCCACCCTGCGTGGCGATGATGACCAATCGGCCGTCCTCAGCCATGCAACCAACTTCACGGCCGACATACTCGCCCGCGACCATGTCGAGGATGACGTTGACGCCCGCGCCGCCGGTAAGCTTCTTTGCTTCCTCGGCGAAATCCTTCGTCTTGTAGTTGATGGCGTGGTCCGCGCCGAGCTTCAGGCACGCCTCGCACTTCTCGTCGCTGCCCGCCGTGGCGATGACCGTCGCGCCCATCGCCTTTGTCAGCTGGATGGCCGTCACGCCAATGCCGCTGGTGCCGCCCTGGACCATGAAGGTCTCACCGGCTTGCAGGCGGCCGCGGTCGAAGACGTTACTCCACACGGTGAAGAACGTTTCCGGCAGCGAAGCCGCTTCCACGTCGCTGAAACCCTTGGGCACGGGGAGGCACTGGCCGACCGGCGCCACGCAGAGTTCCGCGTAACCGCCGCCCGCGACCAGCGCGCAAACGCGGTCGCCCTTCTTGAAGCCAGCGGCGGCCATCGCCTGCGCGTCGCCATCGACGATCTCGCCCGCGACCTCGAGGCCCGGGATATCGGACGCACCCGGCGGCACCGGGTAATTGCCGGTGCGCTGGAGGACGTCGGGGCGGTTGATGCCGCTGGCCTTGACGCGAATGAGCAATTCGCCCGGACCCGCAACGGGGTCCGGTCGCTCGCCCAGGCGCAACACTTCGGGCTTGCCCGGTTGGGTGATCTCGATCGCTTTCATGCGAACGCTCGCGTGGATGCGGTCAGAACCGCTGGCCGGGTTCGACCGGCGGCTGCTGCTGTGCCTGCTCGGCATCGACCGGCGGCTGTTGCGCAGGACGCTGGTCGCGGTTCTCGCGCGGCTCACGGTTCTCGCGCGGCTGGCGGTCGTCGCGCGGGCGGAATTCGTGCGCGCCGCGATCACCACGATCGCCGCGGTCACCACGCGGGGCGCCATCGCGGTCACCGCGGTCACCACGGGGGGCACCGCCGCCGCCTTCCATGGGCGGACGCTCGGTCAGCGCTTTCATGGACAGCTTGACGCGGCCCTTCTCGTCCGTCTCGAGCACCTTCACGCGCACGACCTGGCCTTCGCTCAGGTAGTCGGTGACC
>JAZKIF010000175.1:0-3889 GCA_040385005.1 Pseudomonadota bacterium | reverse complement strand
CGCGCAGATCGGGAAGTTGCAGTACGCGTTGTCGAACACCACGCTTTGCCGCGCCAGCTCGGACAGCGCGGGTGTCTGCACGACGCCATGTCCGTAGAACTGCAGCGCCGGCGCGGCGAGCTGGTCGGCCATCAGCAGGACGATATGGGGACTGCGCGGCTTCGCGCGGCCGGAGGTGGAAGGAGAAGTCACTCGAGCTTGATGTTGGCGGTTTTGATCACGCGGCCCCACTTCTGCACGTCGGCAGCGATGATGCGCGCGAACTGTTCGGGTGTCGCGGTGCGCGGCTCCAGGCCCCGGCTCGACATGAGTTGCGCGACCGCGGGCGTGCCCACGGCGCGGGTGAGTTCGGCGTTGATCTTCAGGACCACGTCGCGCGGCGTCGCGGACGGCGCGAAAACGCCCAGCCACTGGCTCGCTTCGTAGCCGGGCACGCCAGCCTCCGCCACGGTCGGCACACCGGGCAGGCTTTCGAGGCGCGAAGCGCCTGTCACGGCCAGCGCGCGCACTTGCTTGTTGCGGATCTGGTTGAGCGCGGAAGGCACGGTGCTGAACATGACGGAAAGGCGTCCGCCCAACAGGTCGGTAATGGCCTGCGTGCGTCCGTAGGGCACGTGCAGCATCTGGATGCCCGCCGTCTGGCAAAACAGCTCGACGAAGAGGTGCGCCGGGCTGCCGATGCCGGGCGTGCCGTACGACAGCGAGCCCGGAGCAGCCTTTGCCGCGGCCACGAGTTGCGCGACGGACGTGATGGGCGATGAGGGCGGAACGATCACCACGGAATGCGTGTCCGCGACGAGCGCCACCGGCGCCAGGTCCACGAGCGGATCGAACGGCATCTTGCGGCCCGCGCCGACGTCGATCGCGATCGAGCTCGTGCCCATCAGGAGCGTGTGCCCGTCGGCGTTCGCCTTGGCCACTTGGTCCGCGCCCAGCGTGCCGGCGGCTCCGGGGATGTTCTCGACCGGCGCGGCCTGCCCGAGCGCCTTGGAGAGCGCGTCGCCGACGACACGTCCTCCGGTGTCCACGAGGCCACCCGGCGCCCACGGCACCACGATGCGAATGGGCCGGCTCGGATAGGTCGACTGCGCGAGCAGCGGCAACGCGCCGCCCGCCAGGGCGAGGCCGATGAAATGCCGGCGCAACAAGGGGGCCTTCGAAAGGTGCTGCATGTAAAAAAGAGGAGTTCGTTGCGCGATGTATTCGATTACATTGATTCTGCCGGGTCCGGATTTCCCGCACCACCCCCGTAATGTCCGGGATTTCCCCAGCACGGCGCAAATAATATGAAATCGATTGCAAATGCGAATAAGCTCATGCGCGATGGAGCCTGAGACCGTGGAAGCCGAGCCCTCGACGCAACCGCCCGCGCTGCGGACCGCGGCCAAGGACGTGGCGCGCCTCGCCGGTGTTTCCACGGCCACGGTGTCGCGCGCGCTCAACTACCCCGAGCAGCTCGATCCGCAGACCCTCGGCCGCGTGCGCGACGCGATGGAGAAGTTGCGCTACGTCCCGCACGGCGTCGCGCGGTCCCTGCGCAGCCAGCGCAGCAAGATGATCGGCGCCATCGTTCCCTCGTTCGACTACGCCTTGTATGCCCGCACGACCAGCGCGCTGCAGCAGCGCCTCGGCGCGCACGGCTATTCGGTCGTGCTGGCCGAGCACCACTACGACCTTGCCGCCGAATTGCAGGTGGCTCGCCAACTCGTGCAGCACAGCGTCGATGCGTTCGTCTTCGTCGGCGTGGACCACGATCCTCGCCTGTTCTCGCTGCTGAAGGATTACGGCCGGCCTTACGTGCTCACGTGGGGAGTCGATCCGGCCGGGCGGCATCCGAGCATCGGCTTCGACAATCGCGCGGCTGCGCATGCCCTCACGCGGCACCTCATCGAGCTCGGGCATCGCCGCTTCGGGATGATCAGCGCGCACCTCGAGGGCAACGACCGCGGGCGCGAGCGCGGCGCGGGCATTCGCGCCGCGTTGGCCGAAGCCGGCATCGCGCTGGACGAATCCCATGTGCAGTACGCGCGCATCACGCTCGCCTCGGCCCAGGAGGCGATGACACGAATGTTTGCACTGCCAGTGCGGCCCACCGCGGTGCTGGCCACCAACGATGTGCTCGCCGTGGGCGCCATGATGGCCTGCCGCGAAGCGGGAGTGCGCATCCCGCAGGACATTTCGATCACCGGCGTGGACAACACCGATCTCGGCGCGACGCAGACGCCGGGTCTCACCTCCGTGCGAACGCCGATCACGGAAATCGGGGACGCAGCCGCGGCGCAACTGATCGCGCGGCTGGAAGGTCAGCCCTTCGAGGCCCAGCAAACGCTGGGGTTCGAGCTGGTGTTTCGCGGCAGCACCGCGCCGCCTCGCACCACCACGAAAAAGCGCTGAACGCTATTCCCCGAAAACGCGGGAATGCAATCGCCGCAGGGACCACCACACGCCCAGCGCCACCACGGGAATCGCGCAAGCCGCCGTGCTCTCCGCGCTCCACGGCCAGCCGATCGCATGCGCTCCTTTCGCGAGATAGCTCACGAGGCCGACGATGTAATACGTGATGGCCGCGACGGAAAGGCCTTCCACCGTCGCCTGCAGCTTGAGCTGCAAGCCCTGGCGCGTGTTCATCGTGGCCAGCAGCGCCTGGCTGCTTTGCTGCTGCTCGATCTCCACGCGCGTGCGCAGCAGGTTGCTGATGCGCGAGACGCGCTGCGACAGCGCGTCCTGCCGTCGCGTCGCCCATTCGCAGGTCGCGCGTGCCGGTGACAGCCGCCGGTCCATGAACTCGCCGATGGTCTGCAGGTTCGCCACGCGCGACTCGCCGATGTCCGCGATGCGGCGGTCCACGAGTTCGAAGTAGGCGGAGCTCGCCGAGAACCGCGAATGCGTCGCGGCGTACTGGCTCTCGACCTCACCGGCCAGCTTCGTCAGGCGATCCAGGAGTTGCGGCTCCTCGTGGCGTCCGGCATTGCGGATCGCGCCCGCGAGTTCGGCGAGTTCGCGCTCCGCATACGCGAGCACGGCCGCCGCCTCGCGAGCAGCGGGCAACCCGAGCAGCGCCGCCATGCGGTAGGTGTCGATCTCCAGCAGCCGTTGCACGAGGCGGCCGAGCCGACGTGGCGGAATGCTGCCCGTGAGCAGCACCATGCGCGAGAACCCGTCCGCATGCAGCGCGAAATCGGTGTAGACATCGCCCAGGCCGTCGGTCACCGCCGAGGCGACAAGCGTTTCCTCGTTGAGCACGCGCTTCACCAGCGAAGCGGCCTGCGCGCCTTCCTTGTCCAACACCCACAGGTGCAGGCTCGCGAGGCATTCCCCCGGAAGGGCGGCCAGCCAGTCGCGCGGCACCGCGTCGACAGCCGTGGGCGGATCGCGGTCGCCCGAACCATCGGCGTCAAGCGCCCGCGAGAAAGTCCAGGTGACGAATTCGGTGTGCAGTTCCCAGCGGATGCGAAACGAGCCCAGGTCCATCCGCACATGCGTCGATTGCGCATCGGGTTGCGGCAGGTGGTGATCGCGCAGCAGCGCGGCGAGGTGTGCCCGGCTCGCCTCGCGCATCTTCGAGTCGCCCACCATCACGATGTGCGAGAGCGCCAGCGGCGCGCTCATCGCCTCGGGTGGGCGGGCATGGATCTCGTTGTGCAGCGCGGCGCGTTGCGGGTGGTTCTTCATCGGCGTGGTGTTCCCTCTGCGGAGATTGTCGCCTCAACGAATTCTTTGTCTGATTTCCGTGGAGTGCTCTTGTCCGTGCGCGCTCATTGACTCGGGCGGCAAAGCTGCGCGCGGGCGGGCTGCGGCGCGGCTACGGCGTTCGGCTGCGTCGCTTCGCTCCTGCGCCGAATCCCCTGCGCCGGGCGACTGCGCGGCCCCGAAAAACAACTCGCCTTCA
>JAZKIF010000174.1:16071-41589 GCA_040385005.1 Pseudomonadota bacterium | reverse complement strand
CGGCGCCGGCGCCGTGTTCCGGACGATTCCCTCCAAGATCCTCACGCTCGAGCAGCTCAACGCGCCGAAGATCTTCGGCGACCTCGCGCTCAAGCCGCGCGGCATGGTGCTCGTGACCGGCCCGACGGGCTCGGGCAAGTCCACCACGCTGGCCGCGATGGTCAACTTCCTGAACGAGACCGAATATGGCCACATCCTCACGGTGGAAGACCCGATCGAGTTCGTGCATGAATCCAAGAAGTGCCTGATCAACCAGCGCGAGGTCGGCAACATGACGTTGTCGTTCGCCGCCGCTCTCAAGTCCGCGCTGCGCGAGGATCCGGACGCGATCCTGGTGGGCGAAATGCGGGACCTGGAAACCATCCGCCTCGCGATGACCGCCGCCGAGACGGGCCACCTGGTGTTCGGCACGCTGCACACGTCGAGCGCGGCCAAGACGATCGACCGGATCATCGACGTGTTCCCCTCCGAGGAAAAGGAAATGATCCGCGCGATGTTGTCCGAATCGCTGCAGGCCGTGATCTCGCAGACGCTGTGCAAGACCAAGGATGGCAACGGCCGCGTGGCGGCGCACGAGATCATGCTCGGCACGTCGGCCATCCGCAACCTGATCCGCGAGGCGAAAGTGGCGCAGATGTATTCGGCCATCCAGACCGGCAACAACTTCGGCATGCAGACGCTGGACCAGAATTTGTCGGACCTGGTCAAGCGCAATGTCATCAGCCCCGCCGAGGCACGTGGCAAAGCAAAAATTCCCGAAAACTTCCCCGGTTGATTCAGAGGTTTACCCATCATGGAACGCGACCAGGCAACAAAATTCATCAACGACCTGCTCAAGCTGATGGTCAGCCGCAACGGCAGCGACCTCTTCATCACGGGCGACTTCCCGCCCGCGATCAAGGTCGACGGCAAGGTGACCAAGGTATCGCCGCAGCCGCTCAACGCCGGCCACACGCTGGCGCTGGCGCGCTCGATCATGAACGACAAGCAGGCGGCGGAGTTCGAGCGCACCAAGGAGTGCAACTTCGCGATCTCGCCGCCCGGTATCGGCCGCTTCCGCGCGAACGCGTTCGTGCAGCAAGGCAAGGTCGGCATGGTGCTGCGGGTGATTCCGCAGATCCTGCCGACGATCGACGGCCTGGGCGTGCCGCAAGTGCTCAAGGACGTGGTGATGTCCAAGCGCGGCCTGTGCATCCTGGTGGGCGCGACCGGCTCGGGCAAGTCCACGACGCTGGCCGCGATGATCGATTGGCGCAACGAGAACTCGCAGGGCCACATCATCACGATCGAGGACCCGGTGGAGTTCGTGCATCCGCACAAGAACTGCGTGGTCACGCAGCGTGAAGTCGGCCTCGACACGGACAACTGGGAATCGGCGCTCAAGAACACGCTGCGCCAGGCGCCGGACGTGATCCTGATGGGCGAGATCCGCGATCGCGAAACGATGGAGCACGCGATCGCGTTCGCCGAAACCGGCCACCTGTGCATGGCCACGCTGCACGCGAACAGCGCCAACCAGGCGCTGGACCGCGTGATCAACTTCTTCCCCGAAGAGCGCCGCCAGCAGTTGCTGATGGACTTGTCGCTCAACCTCAAGGCCTTCATCTCGCAGCGCCTCGTGCCCAAGCAGGATGGCAAGGGCCGCGGCGCCGCGGTCGAGATCATGCTGAACTCGCCGTTGATCTCCGACCTGATCTTCAAGGGCGAAGTCTCCGAGATCAAGGAGGTCATGAAAAAGAGCCGCCAGGCGGGCATGCAGACCTTCGACCAGGCGCTCTTCGACATGTACGAGAACAATGTCGTCACCTACGAAGATGCCTTGCGCAACGCCGATTCGGTGAACGACCTGCGCCTGCAGATCAAGCTGAACAGCCAGCGCGCGAAGACGCAGGATCTGTCAGCCGGCACGGAGCATCTGGCGATCGTCTAGGGCGCCGCTGCGCCGGTATTGCTCGAGACGCAAAGGCGTTTTGCAGACCCGGCTGTTTCGCGCGCGCGCCGCGCCGGGCAAAGTCGGGCTTTCCACAGGAGAAAGCCATGCCCTTCGTTCGTATCGAACTGCCCCCCGCCATCGCCTCCGACGACGCCGTGCGCGTGGGTGAAGCGGTGCACCAGGCGATGGTCGCGACCATCGCCGTTCCACCCGACGACAAATTCCAGGTGATCACGCAGCATGGCGCGGGCGGCATCGTCTGCACGCCGGAGTACCTTGGTGTCGTCCATGGTCCGCGCGCCCTCTTCGTGCAGATTTTTCTAGCGCCCGGCCGCACGCTTCAGCAAAAGCGCGCGCTCTACGCACAGGTCGCGAGCGGGGTCTCGCACGCCGCGGACGTGAGTCCATCCGACGTGATCATCAACCTGGTGGAGACTCTGCGCGAGAACTGGTCCTTCGGCGACGGCATCGCGCAGTACACGCTCTGACTGCCCTTCGCCCATGGGCGACGCGCCCGCCTAGAATCGCGCTTCATTCCCAGGAGAAGTAACGCATGGCTTCCACGAACCCCAAGACCTACGAACCCGGCCCGGCACGAAAAGTCGCATTCCTCGGCCTCGGTGTCATGGGCTTTCCGATGGCGGGTCACCTCGCGCTCGCGGGCCACGATGTGGTGGTCTACAACCGCAGCGAAGCCAAGGGCAAAGCCTGGACCGACGAGTTCAAGGGAAAGACGGCAGCAACGCCGCGCGAGGCGGCGGCGGGGCGGGACATCGTGTTCTGTTGCGTGGGCAACGACGACGACTTGCGCGCCGTTGTGCTGGGCGACGATGGCGCGTTCGCAGGTATGGCGAAGGGGGCAGTGTTCGTGGACCACACGACCGCGTCCGCGAATGTCGCGCGCGAGTTGTACGCGGAAGCGAAGAAACTTGGCCTGCGATTCGTCGACGCCCCGGTTTCCGGCGGGCAGGCCGGTGCCCAGAACGGTCTGCTCACGGTGATGTGCGGTGGCGATGCGGCCGCTTTCGAAACCGCAAAGCCGGTCGCGCTGGCCTTCTCTCGCGCCTTCACGCTGCTGGGCGAAACCGGCAGCGGCCAACTGGCGAAGATGGTGAACCAGATCGCGATCGCCGGGCTCGTGCAAGGTCTGTCGGAAGCCATCGCCTTCGGCCAGATGGCGGGGCTCGACATGAAGCAGGTGCTGGACGTGATCGGCAAGGGCGCCGCGCAGAGCTGGCAGATGGACAACCGCGGCAAGACGATGGTCGAGGACAAGTTCGATTTCGGCTTCGCGGTGGACTGGATGCGCAAGGATCTCGGCCTCGTGCTGGACGAAGCGCGCCGCAATGGCGCGCGACTGCCGGTGACGGCACTGGTGGACCAGTTCTACGCGGACGTTCAGCAGCTCGGCGGCAAACGCTGGGATACCTCCAGCCTGATCAAGCGGCTGAAATAGAACTCAGGGCTTCGCAGGTGGCGATGGCGCCGGCCGGCCCTGCAGCGGGCCGAGTCGTCGCAGTTCTTCCTCGCTGATCACTTCGAAGATGCGCACGACGCGCTGCACGCCGCTGATGTTGCGCGTGATCTGCGTGGCGCGGTCGGCCTCGCGTTGCGTCACGCGTCCCATGAGGTACACGGTGCCGCGCTCGGTAACGACCTTGAACGCGCCCACGTACAACTCCTTGTCGTCCACGAGCGACGCCTTCACCTTGCCGGTGACGAGTGTGTCCGAGGAGCGCTGCGCCAGCGTGGTGCTGCTGAGCACCGCCAATTCGTTGACCTGGCCCTTGACGTTCTCGACCCTGGAGACCGCCTGTTCGGCGGCCTGCTTGTCCTGCGCGGTCGGTACTTCGCCGGTGAGCAGCACCTGGCGGTTGTAGCTGGTCACGTTCACGTGGCCTCGCTCGCCGAGCGCCTGGCGCACCGCGCTCGCTCCGCGCAGCTCGATCGTCTCGTCCTCGATCTGCGTGCCCGAGGTGCGGCGGTCGATCGTCACCATGGTGCCGATGGCGGCGCCGCCGATGATGAGGGGCGCGCACCCGGCGAGCGCGCCGGCCAGTGCCGCGACGGCGACGACGGTTGCGAGGGGCTTGCAAATCGATGTCATGTGGGGTTTTCCTGTTCTCCGAGGAGTTGCGCATCCACGCCGTCGCAGATGCAGTGCAGCGCCAGAATATGCACTTCCTGGATGCGGGCGGTGCGGTCATGCGGAACGCAGATGTGGACGTCGGTCTCGCGCAGCGCCCCGGTCATCTTGCCCCCGCCGCGCCCGGTGAGGGCCACCACCGTCATCTCGCGCTCGTGCGCCGCTTCGATCGCGGCGAGCACGTTGGCGGAGTTGCCGCTCGTGGTGAGCGCGAGCAATACGTCGCCGGCCTGTCCCAGCGCGCGCACCTGCCTGGAGAAGATGCGCGAGTAGTCGTAGTCGTTGGCGATCGCAGTGAGGATGGAGCTGTCGGTGGTGAGCGCGATCGCGCCGAGTTCGGGGCGTTCGCGCTCGAAGCGGCCGACGAATTCGGCGGAGAAGTGCTGAGCGTCCGCGGCGGAGCCGCCGTTGCCGCAAGCCAGCACCTTGCCGCCGCTCGTGACGCAAGCCAATATGGCCTGAACCGCGGCCGCGATGGGCTTGCTGAGCGTTTGCGCGGACTGGTACTTCAGGTCGGCGCTGTCGATGAAATGCTGTTGGATACGTTGCTCGAGCATGGCTGGCGATGATAACTCCCGCAGCCAGCACGGCCATGGGGCAAGGGGGAAATCATCGTCACCGCGCGTATCGCGTTTTCCCCGCGGTGGTGTATGATGTGTGTAAATAACATTCAAAGTACACATCATGCGCACGAACATCGACATCGACGACGCCTTGCTCGAAGCTGCCATGAAGGCCGGCCCGTTCAGCACCAAGAAGGATGCGGTCGAGGCCGGGCTCAAATTGCTCGCGCGTCAAGCCGCCTACGGGGAAATCCTCGCGCTTCGCGGGCAGTTGCGCTGGGAGGATGCGCCCCGCGCCGCGGCGCCCATGGTGGCTGAGCCGCGCAAACCTTACGGCGCGGCCAAGCCGGCGGTCAAGCGCAAATGATCCTCGTCGACTCGTCAGTCTGGATCGACTTCTTCAACGGTAAGCCGGGCGCCGCCGTGGACCGGCTCGCCGACTTGCTGCAGGACGGCAGCGCCCCGCTCGCGATGCCGGATCTCGTGCTTTTCGAGGTGCTGCGCGGCTTTCGCCATGAGCGGGATTTCCAGGCCGCCCGGCGTGTGCTGGCCGCGCTCGACGTGGTTGAAGTCACCGGCGAGGACGGGGCGCTACGTGCGTCGCAGCACTACCGCGAGTTGCGCGCGGCCGGGATCACCATCCGCAGCCCGATCGATGTCCTGCTCGCGAGCTACTGCATCGAAAACGATCACGCCCTGCTGCATGCCGACCGTGATTTCGATGCGATGGAGCAACTGCGCGGCCTGAAGGTGTGGCGCCACTAGTGAGTGACTCACGAGGCGTCGAACGCCCCGCGCAACCACTCGATGCCCGCCGGCTCCACGCTCACCACGTCGAAGCGGCAAGGCGGCTCTTGCCGCAGGCGCATGAGGTAATGGCGCGCCGCGAAAATGATCCGCCGCTGCTTGAAATGGCTCACGCTGGCGGCGGCGCCGCCGAACGCGCGGGTGCTCCGCTGACGCACTTCAACAAAGACCAGCGTGCCGCCGGGCTCGCGCATGACGAGGTCGATCTCCCCACCGCCACGGCCCGGCGTCCGATAATTGCGCGCAAGCAGCCTGAGGCCGTTGCCTTGCAAATGCGCGAGGGCACGGTTCTCGGCGGCGTCGCCGGCCTCCTTGGTGGTCGCGCGTGGTTCGGCCTTCTTGCGGGGAATTTCCATTGAGCGCTTCTTTTGCTTCGGCGTTGATCGCGGCCCGCGACGCGGCCGGCTCGCAGCATTATCCGCAGGGCGCGCTCTACGTCGCCGCCACGCCGATCGGCAATCTCGCGGACGTCAGCCTGCGCGTGCTGCACGTGCTCGCGATCGCCGATACGGTCGCCTGCGAGGACACGCGCCACACCCAGGCGATGCTTCGCGCGTACGGCATCGACAAGGGGTCGTCGCAATGGCTTGCCGTCCACCAGCACAACGAACAGGAAGCCGCGCGCGCCGTGATCGAGCGGTTGCACGCCGGGCAGCGCGTCGTGTACGCGAGCGATGCCGGGACGCCGGCGGTGAGCGATCCCGGCGCGCGTCTCGCCGCGGCAGTGCGCGAGACGGGGCTGCGGGTCGTGCCGCTGCCCGGGGCCAGCAGCGTGACGGGTGTGTTGAGCGTCGCGGGCGCGTCCGGCGACGACGGCGCATTCGTGTTCGCGGGCTTCCTGCCCGCCAAGGCAACCGAGCGCGACCGCGCCGTGCAGGTCCTGGCTGCGGAACCCCGTGCGCAAGTGCTGCTGGAGGCGCCGCATCGCATCGAAGCGCTCGCTGGCTCGCTGGCGGTTCTCGGCGAACGGCGCATGACGGTGGGTCGCGAGTTGACCAAGCAGTTCGAGGAGGTCGCGACCATGCCATGTGCCGGATTCCCCGCATGGCTCGCGGCAGACGCGCAGCGAACACGCGGCGAGTTCGCGCTGGTTCTGCATCCCGCACCTCTGGCCACCGAAGGCGACGGCGGCTTGCGCGTGCTCGCCTTGCTGCTGGACGAGTTGCCCCTGAAGACAGCCGTGAAGCTCGCCGCCGAGATCACCGGCGAGCCGCGCAACAGCCTCTACGACGCCGCGCTGCGCATCAAGCAAGCCTGAGTCGGCGTTGGTTCAGATCGCGAGCGGGTCGACGTCCACGGCCCAGCGGATCACGCCTTTTTCGCGCAGCGCGTGCAGCACCGGCTGCAACGACGCGAGAAACCGCTGCAGCACCGCGCGCGAGTCGCTCTCCACGAGCATCTGCGCACGCTCCACGTTGTTCACGCGCTGCACGCCCATGGGAACGGCCGAGTAGATCGAAACATGGGCCGCTTCGGGCAGTGTCTGCGCGCTCGCGCTGGCTGCGTCGAGGAACGCGCGCGCCGCTTCCTGCGTGCGTGCTTCCGCGCGCAGCAGAGCCTGGTAGGCGAAGGGCGGCATGCCTGCCTGTTCGCGCTCGCGCAGTTGCTCCCTGGCGAACCCGGGATAGTCGTTGCGGCGCAGCGAAATGAAAAGCGGGTGCTTTGGATGCCAGGTCTGCACCCACATCTCGCTGGCGGCCGCCTGCGCCGCGTCGCGTCCCGCGCGGCCGGCGGCCTGCAGCAGCAGCGCGAACAGACGCTCGGGCGCGCGGAAATCGCTGGAGAAAAGCGCGCTGTCCGGGTTGACCGCCGCCACCAGCGTGATCCTGCGAAAGTCATGGCCCTTCGTCACCATCTGGGTGCCCACGAGCACATCGACATCGCCGGCGTGGACGCGCGCCAGTTGTTCTTCCAGGGCGCCTTTCAATCGCGTCGTGTCCGCATCCATGCGCGCGATGCGCGCGGGCTCGCCATTGGGTTGCCGTACATCGCGCAGCAATTCGCCCAGGTGTTCCTCCAGCTTTTCCGTTCCGCGCCCGACCGGCGAAATGTCGACGTTGCCGCAGAGCGGGCAGGCACGCGGCACACGCTCGGCGAATCCGCAGTGATGGCAGCGCAGCGTGCGGTCGATCTTGTGGAACACGCGGTAGGCGCTGCAATTGGGGCAATCGCTTTTCCATTCGCACGCGCTGCAGGCCAGCACCGGCGCGTAGCCCCGGCGATTGAGGAAGACCAGCGATTGCTCGCCGCGCGCGACGCGTTGCGAGATGGCGTCCAGCAGCTGGGGCGCGAACACCGTCTTCTTCGGCTGCAGGTTCATGTCGACCATGCGGACGGCGGGAAACCCCGTCAAAGGGGCGCTGCCCGATGCCGATGCCCGCGATGCCATCTCGAGGCGCGTATAGCGCCCCTTGTCCGCGGCGTGCCAGCTCTCCAGTGACGGCGTGGCCGAGCCGAGCACCACGCGCGCGCCTTCGAGCTTGCCGCGGTACACGGCGAGATCGCGGGCGGAATAGCGCGCGCCCTCCTGCTGCTTGTAGCTCGGGTCGTGCTCCTCGTCGACGACGATCAGCGAGAGTTTCGGCATCGAGGCGAACACCGCCATGCGCGTGCCCAGCACGATGCGCGCCGCGCCGCTGTGCGCCGCCAGCCAGCTTTTCAGGCGCTGCGCGGGTGTCATCGCGCTGTTCATCGCGACCACGGACGATTCGCCGAAACGCGCGACGAAGCGCTCCTGCAATTGCGGCGTGAGGTTGATCTCCGGCACCATGACGAGCGCCTGCGCTTGCGCATCCCGCTCGCACATGCGCTGAACGGCCTGCAAATAGACCTCCGTCTTTCCGCTGCCGGTGGCGCCGAACAACAGGAACGGGCCTTCGGCACTGTCGATGGCCTCCAACGCGGCCAGCTGCTGCTCGCTCGCCACAAGTCCGTCCCCAATGGAGACGGCGGGAGCTGGGCTCGCGCGCTTCAGCCGCCGGGCGAGCTGCGTGGAATCGAGGTCGCGCAGCTGCGGCGGGAGTGCCGCGAGCGCGACTTCGCCCATGCCGCGCTGGTAGTACCGCGACGCAAAGGTAACCAGTTGTCGCCATTCCGGCGCCAAGGGGGCAATGGCGTCCAGGGGGCCCGAGATGTTCCGCAAGGTCATCGCGGGATCGTCGGGGGTTGCGTCAGGCACGGGATCCCAGACGACGCCGAGCACCTCGCGACGGCCCAAAGGCACGCGCACCAGCGTGCCTGCGGCAAGTGGCAGCTCACTTAGGTAGCTGAGGGGTCCACTGAGATTGCTGTGCGCGGGCGTGGGGACGACAACGGCGAGCGTATGCGGCATTTCCGGGGTGACTTTAAGCGGGACTCTTCAGGTGTTGTTCAGATGATCGCGGTAAGTCTTTGATTTGAAAGCCATTTACTCGATTGACACAAAACTTGTGGATAACTTTGTTGATAGATCGTCCTCCACGGCCTTCCAGCCCTGAAAAATCAAGGGCTTGGGCACTTCGCCCACAAAAAGTGCGGGAACAGAACCCGTTCAAAATCAACGACTTACGAACGCTATGGGTTTTGTAGCACCCCGGTGCGTGCGGCCTGCTCCGCATCGCCGTTTTTGTGCATAAGTCAAGCCTCTGGCAAAGATTTTGCTGAGCCTGTCTCCTAGGGAACACCCTGATGACGAGCTTTTCGTTCTAGCGCTTGAGGTCTTCGCGCATGCGCCGCGAATGCGAATGCACGGTCTGGACGAGCGCGGTGACGTGTTCGGGCGGCGTGTGCTGACTGATGCCGTGGCCCAGGTTGAAGATGTGCGTCGGGCCCGTGCCCTCGCCCACGTGCGGTGCGCCAAAACTGTTCAGTACGCGCGCCGTCTCCGCTTCGATCTGCTCGGGACCGGCGAAGAGGACGTTGGGGTCGAGGTTGCCCTGCAGGGCCTTGCGCCCATCCAGTAACGCGCGCGCGCGGCCGAGGTTCACGGTCCAGTCGACACCCAGCACATCGCAATCGAGTTCGGCCATCTCGGAGAGCCACAGTCCGCCACCCTTGGTGAAGACGATGCGGGGGATCGTCTCGCCGGCTTCATCGCGCTTCAACTGGGACAGCACCCGCGCCGTATACGCCAGGCTGAACTCCTGGAAGGCGCCGTCTGCGAGCACGCCGCCCCAACTGTCGAAGATCATCACAGCCTGCGCGCCGGCGTCGATCTGTGCGTTGAGGTAGGCCGCCACCGAGTCGGCGTTGATCCGCAGCATCCGGTGCATGAGGTCGGGGCGGCTGTACAGCATGCTTTTGACCATGCGGTAATCGTCCGAGCCCGCGCCTTCCACCATGTAACAGGCCAACGTCCACGGGCTGCCGGAAAAACCGATCAGGGGGACGCGGCCGTGCAGCGCATGGCGGATCGACGTCACGGCGTCGAAGACGTAGCGCAGCTTTTCCATATCGGGCACGGCCAGCGCCGCGACGGCGGCTTCGTCGCGCACCGGGCGGGCGAAGCGCGGGCCTTCGCCCAACGCGAAGCTCAAGCCCAGGCCCATCGCATCGGGCACCGTGAGGATGTCGGAGAACAGGATCGCGGCGTCCAGCGGATAGCGCTCCAGCGGCTGCAGCGTGACTTCGGTTGCGTAGTCGCGGTTGGTGGCCAAGCCCATGAAGCTGCCCGCGCGGGCGCGCGTCTCGCGGTACTCGGGCAGGTAGCGGCCCGCCTGGCGCATGAGCCACACGGGCGTGTAGGGCGTGGAAAGGCGCCGGCAGGCGCGCAGGAAGGTGTCGTTCTGCAATGGCGCGAAACTCATGCGCCGATTGTCGCAGGCGAGGCGGGGCGGTCTTTATGATTCATCGCCATGGACACACTGGCGCAGGCGAAAGAATTCTTCATGGCGGGACTGGCGCACTACGAGGCGGGCCGCTTCGACGCGGCGGACCGGCAGTTCTCGGCCGCGCTGTCGCTTGCGCCGGGTCGCGCTTCGATCCTCACCAACCTCGGCGCGACGCGGTTGAAGCTCGCAAAATTCCAGGACGCCGCCGATCTGCTGGCCGAAGCCGTGCAGCAGGAGCCGGGCAACGTCGAGGCCTGGGGACACCGGGCGACGGCGCTAGCGGAATTGGGCAAGCACGTGGAAGCGCTGGCTTCTATCGACCAGGCCCTGGCGCTCGAGCCCGCGATGGGTGTCGGGTGGAGCGTGCGGGGGACGTTGCTGCGCGAATTGGGGCGCAAAGCGGATGCCGCGACAGCCTTTCGTCAAGCGTTGGCGCATGGCGCGGACCGGGAATTGAACAGCTACTACCTCGCCTCGCTGGAAGAGGGCGCGGCTCCTGCCACGCCTCCCGCGGGTTACGTGGAGTCATTGTTCGACGGGTATGCCGACGGGTTCGAGCAGCACCTCGTCAAGGTGCTGAACTACCGGGCGCCTGAGGTTCTCGTCGGGGAACTGCGGCGACACGGCCGCACGTTCGACTACGCGCTCGACCTCGGCTGCGGCACGGGCCTTTGCGGCCCGCTGTTGCGGCCGATGTCGCGCAGGCTGGAGGGCCTGGACCTGTCGGCGAACATGGTGCGGCAGGCGCGAGCGCGCGGTGTCTACGACGAGGTGCGGCATGGCGACGCGGCGCAATTCCTGCGTTCGGTGGACGGGCGATATGACCTGATCGTCGCGGCGGATGTGTTCATCTATGTCGGCGCGCTCGATGCGGTGTTCGAAGCGGCCGCCGGTGCGATGGAGCCCGGCGGCGTGACCTGCTTTTCAGTGGAGAAGGAGGAAGCGCAGGAATTCGCGTTGCGGTCCAGCCTCCGGTATGCGCACTCGGCGCGTTATCTGGAGCGGCTCGCGGCGGTGCATGGTTTCGAGGTCGAGTCACGCGCGGAGCACCCGATCCGCGAAGACCAGGGCGCGCCCATCGCGGGGCTCTTCTACTGGCTCGTGAAACGTTGAAGCGCCGTCAGCGCACGGCCTTGCGCAGCGCCTGGTCGATGTCCCAGATGATGTCGTCGGCATCCTCGATCCCCACCGACAGCCGGACCATGTCCGGCCGCACGCCCGCACGCGCCAATTCGTCTTCGCTCAACTGACGGTGCGTCGTGGAGGCGGGATGGATCACCAGCGTCTTCGCGTCGCCGATGTTCGCGAGATGGCTCAGGAATTCGCAGGCGTCGATGAAGCGTTCGCCCGCGCCCGCAGCGTCATCCGACTTGATGCCGAACGTCAGGATGCCCGAAGAACCCGGCGTGCCGTCGATCGCACGGAACTGCTTTTTCGCGAGCGCGTGGTGCGGCGAGTCTTCGAGGCCGGGGTAGTTGACCCAGTTCACCAGCGGATGCTCCTTCAGGAACCGCGCGACTTGCAGCGCGTTGCGGCAATGCGCCTGCATGCGCAGGTGCAGCGTTTCGATGCCTTGCAGGATCAGCCAGGCGTTCATCGGCGAGAGCGATGCACCGAAGGTGCGGTTGACTTCCATGCGGGCCTTCATCGTGTAGCCGAAGTCGCCGAAGGTCTCGTAGAACTTGACGCCGTGGTACGCGCGGCTGGGCTCCAGCATCTCGGGAAACTTCTCCCGCGACAGCGGCGAGCCCCAGTCGAACTTGCCCGATTCGACCACGACGCCGGCCATCGTCGTGCCGTGTCCGCCCAGGTACTTGGTCGCGCTGTGGACCACGATGTCGGCGCCGAACTCGAACGGGTTGCACAGGTAGGGACTGGGGACGGTGTTGTCGATGATCAGCGGCAGGCCGTGCTCGTGGGCGATCCGCGCGATGGCTTCGATGTCGAGCACGTTCACCAGCGGATTGCCGAGCGTTTCGCCGTACACCGCGCGCGTGTTGGACTTCATCGCCTTGCGGAAATTTTCCGGATCTTCGGGATCGACGAAGGTCGTTTCGATGCCGAGGCGCGAGAAACCCACGCCGAGCTGGCCCACGCTGCCGCCATACAAGGTCGACGCGGCGACGATGTGATCGCCGGCCTTCAGGATCGCGAGCAGCGCCGTCATCTGCGCCGCCATGCCGGTGGCGCAAGCCAGCGCCGCGCGGCCGCCCTCCAGCGACGCGACGCGCTCCTCCAGCACCGCGACGGTGGGATTGCTGATGCGGCTGTAGACGTTGCCGAACGTCTGCAGGTTGAACAGGCTCGCCGCGTGTTCCGCCGAATCGAACACGAAGCTCGTGGTCTGGTGGATCGGCGTGGCGCGCGCGCCGGTCACCGGGTCGGGCACCGCGCCCGCGTGGATGGCGCGCGTGCCGAATCCGTAGTCGTGGTCCTTGCTCATGGTCGGCGGCCTTCAGTAGGGAAGTTGCTGCGGGCGGCGCGACGAAATCACTTTCGTGTTGACGCCGGCCCAGTTGAGGCCACCGAAGAGGCGCGCGTGTTCGATCTTCACGCAGCGGTCCATGACGACGTCCAGGCCCGCCGCGCGCGCCTTTTCGGCGGATGCGTCGTGAATGACGCCGATCTGCATCCACAGGCACTTCGCGCCGATGTCGATCGCTTCCTGCGCGATCGGCGGGATGTCCTCGCTCTTGCGAAAGCAATCCACCATGTCGATGCGCGAACCTGCGGCCGCGAGCGCGCGGGCGGCCTCCGTGACCGAGGGGTAGCAACGCTCGCCGAGGATTTCAGTGGCCGTCGGATTCACGGGCACGATGCGATAGCCATGCCCTTGCATGTACTTCGCCGCGAAGAAGCTGGGCCGGTGCCACTGCGGGGAGAGCCCGACGACCGCGATGGTCTTGCACGTGCCCAGGATGCGCCGCAGTTCGCTGATGGTGCTGCTCATGCCGCGAAGTGTACGCATCGGCGCGCCCCGATGGATGGCGGTTCAAGTCCGCAATGACAGCTCTGACAGCTCAGCTCTTGTACTTGATCGAGCACCCGTACGGCCGCGTCGTCGCCGCCGAGATCGGCTTGCCCGCCAGGGCTTCACCCAAGCCCTGCTTCACGTAGTTCACCGCGGTCTTGATGTCTTCGGGATTGCTCGACGCAATGCTGTCGATGCCGCCCGCATACACCAGTTGCCCTTGCGGGTTGACGATGTACAGGTGCGGCGTGGTGCGCGCGCCATACGCCTTGCCGGTGACGCCCTCTTCATCCATCAGCATCGCGGTGGGCTGCGCCTTGCGCTCCTTTACCCAAGCGACCAGCTTCGCCGGCTCCATGTAATCGAAGGATGATTTCTCGGTGGAGTTGATCGAGAGCCAGACCACGCCCTTGCCCACCGCGTCCTGCTGCGTCGCGGGCATATTGCCGCTGTTGTAGTGCTTACGCACGTACGGGCAGCCGGGATTGGTCCATTCCAGCACCACGTGCTTGCCGCGGAAGTCGCTGAGTTTCACGGTCTTGCCGGTGGTGTCGCGCAAAGTGAAATCGGGTGCGGGCTGGCCCACCGATGGCGCGGCATGCGCCGCGACCGCCATCGACAGGGCGGACAACACGAGCAGGCTGCGACGCTTCATGGGGACTCTCCTAGAGATTCGAGATAGCCGAACGGACTTCCGCCACGCCCAGCACTTCAGACAGGACGACGGGCGCCTTGCCCGCCGAATAGAACACGTACACCGGCACGCCATTGCGGCCGAGCTGGCCAAGCGCGGCCGTGATCGCGGGATCGCGGCGCGTCCAGTCCGCGCGCAGCAATGCAACGTTCTTGGCCGCAAGGTCGCCGAGCACGTCGTCGCGCGAGAGCGTCGTCTTCTTGTTGTACTGGCAGGTGACGCACCAGGCGGCCGTGAAATCGACGAACACCGGCCGGCCGCTCGCGAGGATCTGGTCCACGCGGCCCGGCTCCCACGGTTGCCAGCCACCGCCTTCGGCCTGCGCGGTTTGCTGCGGCGGGATCTTCGTGATGTTCGGCCCCGCGGCCCAGGCCAGCAGGCCAAGGCACGCGATGGAGATCGCGGCGATGACCGAGCGAGCACGTCCGCGCAGCGTGAGCGCCCACACGACCATGCTCATCGCAACGAGCATCACGAGCAACGCACCGGCGCCGTCGATGCCGCTTTGCTGGCCGAGTACCCACACCAGCCACGCGACGGTCGCGAACATCGGGAATGCCATTAGCTTGCGGAACGTGTCCATCCACGCGCCGGGGCGCGGCAGCAGACGCGCGATCGCCGGGACCCAGCTGGCCGCGAGATAGGGAATCGCCATGCCCAGGCCGATCGCGGCGAAGACGAGCAGAGCTTCCATCGCGGGAAGCCCGACGGCGAACCCCAGCGACGCGCCCATGAACGGCGCGGTGCAGGGCGATGCGATCGCGACGGCGAGCACGCCGGACAGGAACGCGTTCGCGGCGGGATGTCGCGCCTCGAGCGACGCGACGCTGGACGGAACGAACGAGCCGAATTCGAAGAGGCCCGCGAGGTTCAGCGCGATCAATGTGAAGAGCGCAGCCAACGCAGCGACGACGGCGGGCGACTGCAGCTGGAAGCCCCAGCCGAGCTGCTCGCCCGCGGCGCGCAAGGCCAGCATCACGGCGCCGAGCGCGGCGAACGACACGATCACGCCGGCGGTGTACGCCAATCCGCTCACGCGGTGTGCGCGCTGATCTCCGGCGTGTTTCGTGAAGCCGACGACCTTGATCGCGAGGATCGGGAACACGCAGGGCATGAGGTTGAGGATCAGCCCCCCCAGCAATGCGCCGAGAAGCGCGGCGGCGAGCGTGAGCGATGGCGTGGACACCGGCGCGCTCGATGCGCCGGCGCGCAAAGCCGCTTCCAGCGCGGGCGACATGCCGGCTGCAGCCGCGACCTGCGGCCACTGGCCGATCACTTTCAACTCAGCGCGCCATCCCTGCCCGCCGGAGGCCAGCACCACCGGCATGACCGAAGGGCTGGCGCTTCGCTGCGGGGATAACGGGATGCGGGCGGTCCATTCGGCGCCGTTCCACGCCTGGGTCCACGGCGCGGCGGTTTCGATCACTTCGCCGGTCTCCGGGAAGAACTCCAGCGACTTGCCGCGCAGCGCAACCGGCAGGCCTTGCACGCTCAACTGGAGCGCGCCGTCGGTGACGCGCGCATTGCTCTCCGTGATGATGCCCGTTGCGCCGATGACCGGTTTGGGTTGCGCATCGAAGCTCGCCTGGAAAGCCTGCGCGTTGAGCGCCGTGGTGCTCTTCACGGGAATCTTCAGTGCGAATTCGCCCTCCTCGGGAATGCATTCCTTGCGGCAGACGAGCCATGCGGCCTTGAGCTTCACTTCCAGGTCGGAGCCGAGCAGCGACGGCTTGAAATCGGATGTGATCGTGAGCGGGACGGGTAGCAGCACCGTGCCTTCGTAGCCGTAGTTGGCGAGGTTGCCGACCGGAATCTTCTTCGGGACGGGCCACGCGATGTCGCCGGCAACGACGCCGGGCGGCAATTTCCATTCGAGCTGGGTGGGCAGGCCCGAGTCGCCGGAGTTCTTCCAGTACGTGTGCCACTCGGGCTGGTGCGCGATCTGCAGCCCGACCCACACCTTGCTGCCCGGAGAAACGCCGTCCGGCGCGTGCGCCATCAACTCGGCGCGCACGCGCTCGGTGGCGACGACGGCCTTGGCGGTGTCGGCGGCGGATGCGACCAGCGGGAGCGCGAGGCATGCGGCCACCAGCGCAACTTTGATATGACGAAGAAAAATCATGTGTGGTGTCGGAGCTCTGCGGTAGGCCGGAAGTTCCTTCAAAGGAATCCCAGGACGACGCGGCGGGTGGTCGCGCTCTTCTTTTCGATCTTCGTGACGACGACCGAGCCGATCTCGCCCGTGTTCGCGACGTGCGTGCCGCCGCAGGGCTGGAAGTCGATCTGCGCGTCCGCGCCGATGCGGATGGTGCGGATGCGGCCCGTGCCGCGCGGCGGCTGCACGGACATGCTTTTCACCAGCGCGGGATTGGCATCGAGCTCCTCGTCCGTGATCGAGTCGACAAGCACCGGATGGCCGGCGGACACAAGTCGAGCGATACCGGCGGTCAAGGCTTCCTTGTCGAGCGGGTCGGTCATGTTGAAGTCCAGCCGCGCGTAGTCTGGTGTGATCGAGCAGCCGTTCACCAGCTGCGGCACGAGGTGGCAAAGCAAATGCGTCGTCGTGTGGAAGCGCATCAGCCGGTGGCGCCGGTCCCAGTCGACGCGGGCGGTGACGAGGTCCCCAGGTTTCAACGCGGCGAGGATGGATTCCTGTCCCGGCGCGGGGACGTGAAGGATGAAAGGCGCCGGTCGGCCCTCCGCATCCTTGCCCTTGCGCGTGTCCGCGATGGCCAGCGCCGTGCCGTCCGCCAGCAGCAGGGCGCCGCTGTCACCGGCTTGTCCTCCGCCCAGTGGATAGAACACGGTGCGGTCGAGCACGATGCCCTGTTCGCCGATGTCGGCGATGGTGGCGGTGCATTCCTTCAAATACGCGTCGGCGCGGAACAGCTCTTCGGTCATCCGCCTATTTTCGCGGTTTCCGCCTACAGGCGTCGTTCCGGGGCCGCATGAGACTTCGATGCATGAAGAATGCCTCATCCGCAGCATGGCCCGCGCTGGCCCTCGTGATCGCGCTCGTGGGCTGCGGCGCCGTGGCGCAATCGGCGCCGAATGCGGGCATCGGACCCAATCCCCAGCTGCCCGCCCCCGCCAAATCGCTGATCCCGACGGTGAACATCGCGCCCGCTGTCGGGTGGCCCCAGGGCGCCAAGCCGACAGCGCCGCAGGGCTTTGTCGTGACGGCCATGGCCTCGGGCCTCAGCCATCCGCGGTGGCTGTACGTGCTGCCCAACGGCGACGTGCTCGTCGCCGAGAGTAATGCGCCGCCCAAGCCCGAGGACGGCAAGGGCATCAAGGGCGCGGTGATGAAGCAGGTGATGAAGAAAGCCGGCGCGGGCGTGCCCAGCGCGAACCGCATCACGCTGTTGCGCGACGCCGATGGCGATGGTGTCGCCGAGACGCGCAGTGTGTTCCTGCAGCAACTCAATTCGCCGATCGGCATGGCGCTGGTCGGCAACGAGTTGTTCATCGCGAACGCGGACGCGGTGGTGAAGGTGCCTTACCAGAGTGGGCAGACGCAGATCACCACGGTGCCGGTGAAAGTGACCGACTTGCCGGGTGGCCCGATCAATCACCACTGGACCAAGAACATCATCGCGAGCGCGGACGGCACCAAGCTGTACGCGACCGTGGGCTCCAACAGCAACGTCGCCGAGAACGGGCTGGCCGCAGAAGAGGGCCGTGCCGCGATCTGGGAGATCGATCGCGCCACCGGGGCGAAGCGGCTCTTCGCCTCGGGCCTGCGCAACCCCAACGGCCTCGCCTGGGAGCCGGAGAGCAAGGCGCTATGGACCGTGGTGAATGAGCGAGACGAATTGGGCAACGACCTCGTGCCGGACTACCTCACCTCGGTGAAGGACGGCGCGTTCTACGGCTGGCCATGGAGCTACTGGGGCCAGTACGTGGATTCGCGCGTCGAGCCGCAGCACCCCGAGATGGTCGCGAAGTCGATCGCACCCGATTACGGCCTCGGCTCGCACGTCGCGCCGCTGGGCCTGTGCTTTTCCGACGCGCGAACCATGCCGCAGAACTACGCGAGCGGCGCGTTCATCGGCGAGCACGGCTCATGGAACAGGAAGCCGCGCAGCGGCTACAAGGTCGTCTTCGTGCCGTTCGCGGGTGGCAAGCCCGTCAGCGAGCCCATCGATTTCCTCACCGGATTCGTCAGTGCCAAGGGCGATGCCTACGGCCGGCCGGTGGGTGTTGCCATGGATGGCAAAGGCGGGTTGCTCGTGGCGGACGACGTGGGCAACGTCGTCTGGCGCGTCGCGCCGCCTCGTCGTTGATTCACTCGTCGTTCCAATTCGAAATCAAGGGGTTTTTCCAATGAAGTACTTGTTCAACGCGGCCCGGGAGTGGGCCGCGCGCGTTGCCGTGTGCGGCGCGGTTGCCGTGCTTGCCGCATGCGGTGGTGGCGGCTCGCCGATGGAAGTGGCGGCGGTTCCGGCGCCTGCTCGCGCGGCGCAGCAGCCGTTGGCCGATCCGGCGTTGCCCACGGCCGACCAGGCCATGGACTGGGCCGAGAGCCACTTCCCCGGACTCTTTCCCGCCGCGGGAAAAACGCCGGGCAGCTTCGGTCCGTACACGTATCGCTTCTATCCGAATACCGGCAACTACCTGGGCATCTCCGCCGGCTCGAGCGACGTGGCCGTCTACCTTTTCGGCCCGGTGTCGGGCAACGCAGCGGCGCCGGTGCGCCTTGCCGCGCTGGCCGACTACACGTGTTCCATCCTGCCGGCCAACTGCGCTGCGTTCTCGCGCAACATCGCAACCTGGGGCGATTCGCTGACGCCTCCCTTCTCGGCGAACCTGGGCTTGTTCTATCCGGATCGCACGGTGTTCAACGGCGGCATCTCCAGCCAGAGTTCATTCGACGTGCTGGCGCGCATACAGGCCGATACGGCCAAACGTGGCTGGATCAGCGTTTTCTGGTTCGGCCACAACAATGACTTCGATCCGGAGCAGGTGAAGCGCGACATGGCCAGCGCCGTCGCCTCGCTGTCACCGGGTAATACCCGCTTCGTCGTTCTGGGGCTGATCACGAAGGACGAGCCCGCGGAACAGAAGGGCACGCCGCTGTACCAGACCGTCCTTCAATTGAACAACGACCTGGCCGCGACTTACCCGAACAACTACATCGACATCCGTGCCTGGCTGCTGAGCCACTACAACCCCGCGCTTGCGCAGGATGTGATCGACCACAACAACGACGTCATCCCCACATCGTTGCGGCATGACGCGGACCACCTGAACAACGACGGCTCGGTGCTGGTCGCGCAACGCGTGCGCGACTTCATCAACGGGAAGGGCTGGTAGGGCGCGCCTGCGTTGCCTGTGCGATCTCGGGCGGCAGGCGATTCAGCAGCCAGCGAATGGCCAGAGGGATGAGCACGAGGTCATCCACGACGCCAATCACAGGTATGAAGTCAGGAATGAGGTCGATTGGCGAGAACAGGTAGAGCGCGATCAGGCCCGTACCTACTTTCAACCATCCTGGCGCCGCGGGGTGCCGCAAGGCGAACCACAGCCGGCGTGCGTCACCGCGCACGAGGGTCCAGAGCAGGGCAAGGCGTTTGAACATGGCAGGCTCCGATTGGTGGGCGCGCCACGGCGCCGATGCTCAGGAACATGGTGGCGACGGGACGTGTGGCAAGGGCTGCGCACCCATCGTTACAGATGTGCAGACAGACGGTTCGCCGCACGCTCAGCTGCGTCGGCTCATTCGCCTGTTTCCCCTTCCACCAACTGGATGAGGAGCGTGAGGGATTGCTGCCACCCCAGATAGCACTGCTCCACGGGAATCATCTCGGGGATGCCTTCCTGCACGGCGGTCATCTCGGTGCCGCATGACACGCTCTTGAGGGACACAGTGGTCACCATTTCGCCCGGCAGGTTCGGATCGTCGAACACGCTCGTGTAGCGCAGAAGCTGGGCAGGGACCAGGTCCAGGTATTTGCCGCCGAAGCTGTGGGCGTGGCCCGTGGCCAGGCTGGTGAACGACATCCGCCAGGCGCCGCCGACCTTGGCTTCCATTTGGTGGACCTTACCCGTGAAGCCGTGCGGGGGCAGCCATTTGGCCATCGCATCGGGATTGGTGAAGGCGGTGAAGACGCGTTCGGCCGGAGAACGCAGGACGCGGTGAAAGCGGACGGTGCTGGTGGTCGTGGACATGTCGAGTTCCTGAAAGTGGCAGAGGAAGTCCCTCTGCAACCACGACGAACGAGGACGGCGGAAATCGACATTCAGCGCAATCCGCGACTCGAAGGCTCCAGGATGATGTGGCGCCGCCAATGCAGGTGCGCATCAGCTTCGTAGTCCGCGACCACCCAGGTGCGGCTGGCGTGATCGGCCATGTCGGCGAGAAACTCACGGATGACCCGGGCAGACGATGCATCCAGCGCGGCGAACGGCTGATCCAGGCACGTGACCATGGCGCCACTGGAGAGCAATCCCACCAGCGCGACCTTGCGCCGGCTGCCGGTGGAAAGCATGAACAGCTGCTTGCCGAGATGGGGAAGCATGTCCAGGGCTTCGATGAGGTCCTGTTGGAGTTGCGTGTTCCAGAGCGGGTGCTGTTGTTGCAAGGCTTCCCAGACTTGCTGAGGGGTTTGATCGTCCTGCCCGGGCAGGGACAAGTCCAGCCAGAGGGCGGAAGGCTGTTCGCCGATGCGGCGCAACAAGTGGGTCTTGCCCGATCCTTCATCGCCGGTGATGGCGACGAGGCCTGGCGGAAGAGGGCGTAGGTCGGCGGGAAGCGTCATGCGTCAGGGGCGCGCGGGTTCACGTGCGCAACTTGCGGCCCAACTGCGCTTCGACCTTGTCGATCTTGCTGCGCAAGCGCGATTCCGGCCCCGCGCGATAGTCCACCTTCAGGTTCATGCCGATGCGTGGGCAATCCGCTTGCAGGGACTTGAAGCAGGCGGTGACGACACCCATCACGTCTTCCCACTCACCTTCGAGAATGGTGCCCATGGGCGTGAGCTGGTAGGGCACGCCGCTCTTGTCGATGACGTCGAGGATGCGCGCGACGTGGGCGCTAAGGCTCTCGCCCTGGCCGTGCGGGGCCATGGCGAATTCGAGCAGGACCATTCGATTGCTCCGGTGATGAATAGCAGCGACTGTAGCCGGGCCAATGCCGCCGCCGCGTGAACCGGGCGGATACGTTGCGCTATCGTTCAATGCGGAGGTGCCGTGATGGAACAGGCGATCGATCTACGCGCGAAGCTGGCCACTTTCGAGGGGCACTGGCAGCCGCGCACGGTGAGCGAATACAACGGCCACGACGTGATGGTGGTCAAGATCCAGGGCGAGTACCACTGGCACTCGCATGCGGACACGGACGATTTCTTCCTGGTGCTCGATGGCGAAATCGAGATCGACCTGGAGGGCGGGCGTGTGGTGCACCTCGCGGCGGGGCAGATGTTCGTCGTGCCGCGCGGGGTGCGGCATCGGCCGCGTGCGGTGAAGGAGGCGCATGTGCTGCTGATCGAGCCGACGGGGACGCCGAATAGCGGCGATGTCGATACGGCGGCGCCGCGGCGGGTGATCTGAGCGAGCGCCGTAGGGAACCGGTGTTTCTGGTGGACTGCGGTATCGGGCTAAGTGCGTGAAGCCGAAGGCAGCGGCAGCGCCGTCTTGTACCGAACCTGCTTCAACGCAAAACTCGACCGGATCTTCTCGATCCCCCGAATCGGCGTCAGCTGGTTCAGGATGAATCGCTCCAGTGCTCCGATGTCCGCCACCGCGACGCGAATCAGGTAGTCGCTGTCGCCGGTCATCAGGTAGCACTCCATCACCTCGTCGTGTTCCACGATGCGGCTCTCGAAGGCGGCGAGCGATTCCCTGGACTGGTCCTTCAGGCTGATGGAGATGAAGACGTTCACGCCGAGGCCCAGCGCTTTCGGGTTCGCGAGCGCGACGTAGCGGTCGATGACGCCGGAAGTCTCCAATGCCTTGACCCGCATCAGGCAAGGCGAAGGCGAGAGGTGAACCCGCCGCGCAAGTTCGACATTGGTCAGTGCGCCATCGCGTTGAAGCTCGGCGAGGATTCTCAGATCGAGCGTATCGAGTTCCACAAAATGCCTTGGAAGTAGTCTTGGGCGGCATTTTATTTCGTGTGGATGAGTCAGTCGAGAATTTTCCAAATCCAATTGCGCCGTGAATTCCGTACAGTGGCGAGATTGGAGCACCCCGTACATGACCGATCACAGCCTGACCCGTTTCCTCACCGTTGAAAGCGTCGAAAACGGTGACATCGACCCTGCCGAGACCGCCGAATGGCGAGACGCCTTCCTCGCGCTGGTCGCGGCGCACGGCCCGCAACGCGCGCGTTTCATCCTCGACCAGCTCGCGTCACTCGGCAGCGGCCCGCTCGTGGGCTGGTCGCCCGAACTGGTCAGCCCGTATGTCAATTCGATCCCCGTGGACCGGCAACCGCCTTTTCCCGGTGACCTAGCGGTCGAAGAGCGCCTGGCTTCGCTGATGCGCTGGAATGCGCTCGCGATGGTGGCGCGAGCCAATGGCGCGTACGGCGAGCTGGGCGGGCACATCGCCAGCTACGCCAGCGCGGCGGACCTGTTCGAAGTCGGCTTCAACCATTTCTTCCACGCGCGCAACGAGAAGCAGGGGGGCGACCTGGTGTTCTATCAGCCGCACAGCGCGCCGGGCGTTTATGCGCGCGCCTACCTGGAAGGGCGGTTGACCGAAGCCGATCTTGCGCACTACCGGCAGGAGCTCACGGCGCCCGCAGCCGGCGCGCGCGGCCTCTCCAGCTATCCGCATCCCTACCTGATGCCGGACTTCTGGCAGTTCCCCACCGGCTCGATGGGGATCGGCCCGATCAGCTCGATCTACCACGCGCGCTTCATGCGTTACCTCTCGCATCGCAAGCTGCTCGAGTGCTCTGGCCGCAAAGTGTGGGGCGTGTTCGGCGACGGCGAGATGGACGAGCCGGAGAGCATGAGCGCGCTCACGCTGGCTTCCCGCGAGAAGCTGGACAACCTCGTGTGGGTGGTCAACTGCAACTTGCAGCGGCTCGACGGCCCAGTGCGCGGCAACGGGCGGATCATCGACGAGCTCGAGCAGTTGTTCCGCGGGGCGGGCTGGAACGTGATCAAGCTCGTGTGGGGCAGCGACTGGGACGGGCTCTTCGCGCGCGACACCACCGGCGCGCTGGTCCGCGCGTTCGCCAACACGGTCGACGGGCAGATGCAGACTTTCGCGGCCAAGGACGGCCGCTTCAACCGCGACAACTTCTTCGGGCAGAACGAGGAGCTCGCGCGGCTCGCGCAAGGCATGACCGACGAGCAGATCGATCGCCTGAAGCGCGGCGGCCACGACCTGGTGAAGATCCACGCCGCGTACGCTGCCGCTGCGGCCGCGACCGGTGGGCCGACGGTGATCCTGGCTCACACCAAGAAAGGCTACGGCATGGGCGCGGCGGGGCAGGGGAAGATGACGACGCACAGCCAGAAGAAGCTGGACGAGACGGCGCTCATCGAATTCCGCAACCGCTTCAACCTGCCGATCTCCGATGCGCAGGCGCGGGACCTCGAATTTTTCAAGCCTGCCGAAGGCAGCGCGGAGATGCGCTACCTGCGCGCCCGCCGCGAGGCGCTGGGCGGCTACATGCCTTCACGGCAGGGCACCGCGCAGACCTTGCCGGTGCCGCCGCTCGCGTCCTATGCGGCGTTCGCGACGGGCGCGGCGGGCAAGGAGATGTCGACCACGATGGCGTTCGTGCGAATGCTCGGCAACCTGCTCAAGGACAAGACGTTGGGCCCGCGCATCGTGCCGATCGTCGCCGATGAAGCGCGCACGTTCGGCATGGCGAACCTGTTCAAGCAGGTCGGTATCTATTCGAGCGTGGGACAGCGCTATGAACCCGAGGACATCGGCTCGGTGCTGTCGTACCGCGAGGCGCTGGATGGGCAGATCCTGGAAGAAGGGATCAGCGAGGCCGGCGCCATCGCGAGCTGGACGGCTGCCGCCACCAGCTACAGCGTGCATGGTTTCCCGATGCTGCCGTTCTACATTTATTACTCGATGTTCGGCTTCCAGCGCGTCGGCGATGCGATCTGGGCAGCGGCCGACCAGCGCGCTCGTGGCTTCCTGCTGGGCGCGACCTCCGGCCGCACGACACTCGGCGGCGAGGGCCTGCAGCACCAGGACGGCACCAGCCACCTCGTCGCGGCCACGATCCCCAACTGCAAGGCCTACGACCCCGCCTTCGCGGGCGAGATGGCCGTGATCGTCGACCGCGGCATGCGCGAGATGGTCCAGGAGCAGCAGGACTGCTTCTATTACGTGACCCTCATGAACGAGAACTACGCGCAGCCGGACCTGCCTGCCGGCGTGGAAGAGGACGTGGTTCGCGGCTGCTACCGCTTCGGACATTTTGGCGAGGGCGCGCCTCAGGTGACGCTCATGGGGTCGGGCGCGATCCTGACCGAGGTGATCCGCGCGGCGCAGTTGCTCGCCGGCGAAGGCGTCGCGAGCGAGGTGTTCAGCGTCACGAGCTGGAGCGAGCTGGCGCGCGACGGCATGGCCTGCGAGCAGCAGGCGATCGAGGGTTCGGGTTCTCCGGAGCCGGCATTCGTGGCGCGGCAGCTCGGCGGCGGCACCTTCCCGATCATTGCGGCCACCGACTACGTGCGCTCGGTGCCCGAGAGCGTGCGGGCCTACCTGCCTGCCGGTCGCCGCTACGTGACGCTCGGCACCGACGGTTTCGGCCGCAGCGACACCCGCGCGGCGTTGCGGGCGTTCTTCCACGTGGACGCCGCCAGCATCGCGGCGGCGGCGCGCCGGAGCCTTAACATCCGGGGATGACCAAATCCCGCTTCTGGGCCGACCTCACCACCCTCGACTTCGCCGGGCTCGATCCCGCATCGACGGTGGCGGTGCTCCCGGTCGCGGCCACGGAACAGCACGGCCCGCACCTGCCGCTGTCGGTCGACCAGACGATTGCCGATGCCATCGTGGCGGCGGCCCTCCCTTCGATTCCGGATGCATTGCCGGCGCTTTTCCTGCCCACGCAGGCGATCGGCTACAGCCCGGAGCATTTGAAGTTCCGCGGGACGCTGACCTTGTCGTTCGAGACGGTGCTGGCGACGTGGATCGAGATCGGGGGCTGCGTTGCCGCGGCCGGTGTCAGGAAGCTGGTGTTGTTCAACACGCACGGCGGCCAGGTCAGCTTGCTGGACATCGCGGCGCGCGAGCTGCGCACCCGGCACGACCTGATCGTCTATGGCGCGAGCTGGTGGAATCTGCCGCTTGGAGACGCCGTCAACGGCTTGTTCACGCCGCAGGAACACCGATTCGGCGTGCACGCGGGAGAGATCGAGACTTCGATCATGCTGGCCGCGCGTGCGCAGTTCGTCGATATGGCAAGGGCGGCGGATTTCAAGTCTGCATCGCAGGCGCGTGCGGCCGCCAATCCGATCCTGGGCAATGGCGTGAGCGCCAAACTCGGCTGGCAAATGCAGGACTACAACGCCCACGGCGCGGCGGGCAACGCCGCAGCAGCTACGGCCGAGAAGGGGCGCGTTGTACTGAACGCTGCGGGCGAGCAACTCGCGCTGCTGCTGCAGGAAATCTC
>JAZKIF010000174.1:2660-16061 GCA_040385005.1 Pseudomonadota bacterium | reverse complement strand
TGGTCGATCGTCCGGCTTCCTGAGCCACGCGCCGCAGCCGTCGAGCTGCGCGTGACACACACTGCGCGCGCGTGTTGCATAAACGCCGACGCGTCATCACAAATAGCTGCGATTTGTGAGCCACGTCACACACCGGTTTCCAAGGCGTTCCTACACTTGAGGCAAGAAAGGAGCCGCCATGCGATTCTCAGCTGCCATCCAACCTCATCCGCTGCTGTTGCGCACGCCCGCGGCCGCCGATTTTCTTCGTCGCCTGCTTGCCAGCGAGCCCGCGACGAAGCCCGAGCAGCCCCCCGTGTTGCGCACGGACGAGCTGCCTGCCGATCTCGACCAACGCGTTCGCCTGCTGGGCGAGTGGTGACGTAAAAAAGGGCGCGCTGCGCCCTTCAGCCTTGGCCTTTCAACCCGGGCAACAACTCCCGCTTATTGCTTTTCGCCGCTGCTGCCGCTGTTGCTGCGGTTCATGTTCCGCATGCGATTCGCTTCGCTGCGCGCCTGACCGCCCTTGCGGCCGGCGGCGCGGGCTTCCTCGGACGTGAACTCATGGGCGGTGCCCTTTTCGTGCGCGGCGCGGCCGCCTTCGCTGGCGATCTCGCGCTGGCGCTGCGGGTCCATCGACGCGAAGCCGCGGTTGGACTTGCCTTGGCGCGTGCTGTTGCTGGGGTTGCTGCCTTGATTTCCCTGATTGTTGGATTCCATGTCGGTGCTCCTGAGTGACTCGGTGGGTATTGCATGGATGCACATCGCTATCCATACCCCGATTGAGCGTGTTCCGCGCTTTCAATCTCGTCAGGGATAAATGCAGGGCTATGTAGGACGAAGTCCTGCCCAGTTACGATTCGAAGCTATCGTTTCGATAGCGTGAGTGGCGCGAGGCGACTCAGCAGCGCGCCCGATTCGGCTGAGACTCGCACGCCTGAGGCTTCCGAGAGGCTCTCGATGAGCCGCGAGAGTTGGGCGCCCGAAGGCTGAACGGGGCCCAGAAAAAGCGGCGTCGCACCGCGTGCGATGAGCAGCGTGGGAAAGGTTTCCACATCGACATCGCCCATCGCATCGGCCTCGTCCTCCACATCGATCCACGAGAAATGAACTCCCGAGTTCGCGCGCGCCGCTTCATCGAATACCGCACGCCACTCGCGGCACACGCCGCACCATTCGGCGCACAGGCAGATCACCTGCAAGGCATCGTCGGCGTCGTCGGGTTGAGGCATCGCCGCAGTCTAGCAAGCGTGCAATTTCCCTGCAGGCGCTCGTTCAGGAGTAGGTGATCCAGCTCGCGTGGTCGGGATGCTCGAGGTGCGGGATCGCGTTGAAGGCGACCAGCATGTGACGCTTGGGCGTGAACGCGAATTCGGTGACCGAGCTGTTGCGGATTCGCAGGTTCAACTCGATGGTCGTCTCGGGGCTCGTGCCCAGCACATGGCCGACGGCGGTGGAGATCGGGCCGCCGCTCGTGACGATCAACACGTTCTTGCCGTAGTGGTTCGCGCGCACGTGGTCCAGGGCGCTGGACACGCCGAGCCGGAACTGGCTGTAGCTGGGCATGCCCGCGGGGCTCACGACGCCGGCCATCCACTGCGCAAGGCCATCGCGCAGCAATCGGAAGTGATGCCGGTACATCTCGGGCGATGTGGGCTTCTCCAGCTTGTGCGGATGCACGGTGGCGATGACCGCCTCGCTGTCGTACTCGTTCAAACCCTCCCACGAGAGGTGCTCGCCCTCATGGTTCATGCCTTGCAGGATGCCCGCCAGCGTCTGCTTGTGCCTGCGCAAGGTGCCGGCGATGAGGCCATCGAAATGGATGCCCTTTTGCGCGAAGTATTCGCCCAGGCGAACACTTTGCTTGTGGCCGAGGTCGCTGAGCTGGTCATAGTCGTCGGCGCCGAAAGACGCCTGGCCGTGACGCACCAGAAATAGTGTTCCCATGCGCGGATTCTGGACTTGCGTGGACCAGCGCGAAGTCGCGCCCGCGACGGGCCGTTACGCGGGCGACAGCACGCGCGCGAACACGTCGCTGTCGACGTTGCCGCCGGTGAGCGCGATGCCGACCGAGCGGCCTTGCCGGCGCGAGCGCTGCTGCATCACGGCGGCGAGTCCCGCAGCGCCCGCGCCCTCGGCGACGTTGTGCGTGTCGGCGAAAAGCACGCGCATCGCATTCGCGACTTCTTCATCGCTCACTGCGACGACATCCTCCGCTTCGCGCAGCACGATCTCCAGCGCTTCCGCGTCGGCAATGCGGCAGGCCATGCCGTCGGCCAGTTGCGTCGTGACGGGCGCCTCGACCACGCGGCGCTCGCGGAAGGAATCGAGGTAGGTGGTGGCGTGCGAGGAGACCACGCCGACGAGCGCCGAGCGCGCGCCGGTGTGGGCCCGCGCGGCAGCCGCCGCGCAAAACCCCGACCCTTGCCCGATGGGAACGAACACCACTTCCGGCTCCTCGCCTTTCGCGAAGCTTTCGAAGAATTCCAGCCAGTACGTCATCACGCCCTGGATCAGCCCGCGGTGGAATGAGGGCACCATGTGCAGACCCGACTCTTCGGCCAGTGCGATGGCGTGTTCGCGTGCGGCCTGGAAGTCCTCACCGTGCTCGATGAGCCGAACGCCGAGCGCGCGCATCGCGGCGTTCTTCTCCAGTGAGTTGCCATGGGGCACGACGATGGTGGCGGCGAGGCCATGCCTGCGCGCGGCGAGGCCCACGGACTGGCCGTGGTTGCCGCGCGTGGCGGAGATGACCCCGGCGGATGCGGCCTTCGATTCGGCCAGTCCCGCGAAATACGTCAGGCCGCCGCGCACCTTGAACGCGCCGGCGGGCGTGTGGTTCTCATGCTTCACCCAGACCTGCATGCCCAGGCGCTCGCGCAGGAGTGGCCACGCGTATTGCGGCGTGGGCGGCATGGCGGCATACACGGCGTGGCGCGCGCCCGCGACTTCTTCAGCGGTGAAATGCATGGAAGCTCCGGTGGGGTTCAGGCGGCGGCAGAGTCGATCACGACGGTGCCGGAAGGTGTCGTGAACGTGGCGCGCAGGTCCGGGGGTCCTTGCTGGACGCCCACGCCTCGCAGGCCGACGGCCTCGTGCGCCGCTTGCAAATCGGTGGCTCGTGGATGTCTGATTTGCAACGACTGCAGGACCAGGCCGGAGGGCGGCATTGCGTCGGCCGGATGCGTGTCGCCCCATTCGATCAGGGTCGGCAGGCCGCCGTAGAAGAGGCGCTGGCCGTCGTCGCGCACGCTGATCTGCCAGCGCAGCATGCCGGCGGCGGTCGGGCGCTCGGCGTGGACCAGCGGGCCGCGATCGATGCCCAGGCGCTGCAGGGCTTTCACGCCGCTCGCGGCGTCGCGCGTCGCGGCGACGAAATGGATCAGGCGGGGCTGGGCATGGATGGCCGCGCGCATCTCCGGCTCGTCCAGGTCGAACCAGCGCTTGCGCTTCGGCGGCTGCGCTTTCGGGTTGATGGCGATGATCTCAAGGTAAGCGCGCGGGTGCGCATCGCTGGCAAGGGAAAGCAGCCGGTTGTGCGTGCCCATGAGCGGATGCTCCCCACCCGCGAGCGGCGTGAGACCGAGCGTGGCTTCGCACCATTGCACGCCCTGGTCCAGCGACTCGGCGGCGATGACCAGGTGATCGATCCACGACGCCGCCGTCACAGGGACACGCTCCCGCCGATGCAGGTGACCGAGTCGCCCCCGATCCAGACCTGGCCTTCCGCATCGCGCTCGACGTGCACGCGGCCCGCGCGGTCGAGGCAGGCGCCTTGCGCGGCGAGGTAGCGCTCGGGCATGTATTTCTCCGCGATCAGCCACTCCGCGAGGCCCGCGTTCAGGCTGCCGGTGACCGGATCTTCCTGAATGCCGATGGCCGCGGCGAAAGCTCGCACTTCGAGATCGGGCTCACCCGCGGCCGCTTGTGCGTAGGCCGCCGCCACTCCAACTTTGACGCCGAGGTTTTTCAATTCGAAATGATTCGGCGACAGCCCGAGCACCGTGCGCGGCGAATCGAGCAGCAGGCTGAACCAGGCGGGGCCGTTGTCCAGCATCTGCGCGGCGATCACCTGCTGCGCCTTCACGCCCAGCGCGCCGGCAATCTGCGCCAGCACGGCCGGGCTCGGGGAACTCCGCTTGAGCGCGGGCGCCGCGAAGGCGAGCCGCGTGCCGTCGCGCCTCAATTTGACGAGGCCGACCTGGCACTGCTGCACGATGAACTCGCGGTTGCGCGGCTTGCCGCCCGATTCGAGCCATGCATGGCAACTGCCCAGGGTCGGGTGACCGGCGAAGGGAAGTTCGCCGCCCGGCGTGAAGATGCGCACGCGGTAGTCCGCGCCATCGTCTTCGGGAGGCAGCAGGAAAGTTGTTTCCGAAAGATTGGTCCAGCGCGCGAAATGTTTCATCTCGGCCTCGGACAGGCCGTTGCCATCGAGCACCACGGCCAGCGGGTTGCCGCGGTAGGGCACCGCGGTGAAGACGTCGACCTGCGTGAAGTTTCTTTGCGCCATCGGACGCTCCTAGGACAACGGAAGGTCGAGCACGCCATGCGCGGCCGGCTTCGAGAGGATGCCCTCGTACCAACGCATGAGGTGGGGATGTGCGGGATGCTCGAGCGGCAGCCCGCGCCAGCGATGGACTTCGCAAGCGATAGGGATGTCGGCCATCGTGAACACGTCGCCCGCCATGAAGCGTTGCCGCGCAAGATGCGCGTCGAGGATCGCCATCAATGGCTCCATGGCCGCGACGGACTGCTCGAGCAGTTTCGCGTCGCGCTGGTCGGCAGGCGTGCGGATCAGCTGGATAAATCCGTTGCGGCTGGCGGGGTTGGCCGTCGTTTGCTGCCAATCCATCCAGCGCTCGGCGTCGAAACGCCGCGCGAGTGGCTCGGGGTACAAGACACCAGGGGAATGTTTCGCGCAGAGATAGCGCACGATCACGTTCGATTCCCAGAGCACGAGTCCGTCGTCCTCCATCGTCGGCACCAGGGCGTTCGGATTCCGCTCCCTGTATTCGGGCGTGCCGACGACGCCGAACTGCCCGCCGGCCTCCGCCCGCTCGAACGGGATGCCCAGCCATTGCGCGGTCAGCACCGCCTTGCGAACGTTGATCGAAGAAATCCGGCCCCAGATCTTCAGCATGTCGTCACCCCTTCGTTGCGGTCAGTTGTTCGCGGATTGCGGCGGCCAGCGCGGCGATGCCCGTGTCGATCTGGTCGACGCTTGCCGTCACGAACGACAGGCGCAGGCAGCGCGGGTCCGCATCGCCGGCGTAGAAGGCCGCGCCGGGAACGAACGCCACGCCCTTGTCCACCGCATGCGGCAGCAGGTCGATCGCATGGAGGCCTTGCGGCAGTCGCGCCCAAAGAAACATTCCGCCGTGGGGCGTATTCCACTGCACGTCCAGGCCCTTCATCTCGCGTTGTAGCGCGGCGAGCATGGCGTCGCGTTGCGACTTGTAAAGGGCGCGAATGGTGGGCACGTGGCGATCGAGAAAGCCGTCCTTCATCACCTCTGAAATCATGCGCTGGTTGAAGCCCGGGCTATGCAGGTCGGCCGCTTGCTTGGCTTGCAGCAACTTCGGGTACAAATCGCGCGGCGCGACGATGAAGCCCAGGCGCAGGCCCGGGGCGAGCACCTTCGAGAAGGAGCCGAGGTAGACGCAGCCTTCGGGATTGCGCGCGGTCAGCGGCAGCGGCGGCGGCGCATCGAACCACAAGTCGCCATACGGGTTGTCTTCAGCGATGGGCAGGCCGAGTTCGGCGGCGCGTCGTGAGAGCGAGGTACGCCGCGCCTCGGTCATCGTGCGTCCGGTGGGATTCTGGAAATTCGGCAGCACGTAGAAGAAACGGGCACCCGGGGCCTTGGCGGCCAGGTCATCCATGTCCACGCCTTCGTCGTCGCTCGCAACGGCCACCACTGCGGGCTCCATCGGCGTGAATGCCTGCAGCGCGCCCAGGTAGGTCGGCGTTTCCACGAGGATGCGCGAGCCCGCGTCGATCAGGATCTTCGCGATCAGGTCCAGCCCCTGCTGCGAGCCGGTGGTGATCAGCACCTGCGCCGGATCGACTGCCCAGGGAAGCATGGCCGCGACCTGCTCGCGCAACGGCGCGTATCCTTCGCTAGCCGCGTACTGCAGCGCGCCGGGGCCGTCGTCGCGCAGCACCTTGTCGCAGGCCTCCCGGAATTCGCTGACCGGAAAAGTCTTGGCGGAAGGCAGCCCGCCGGCGAAGCTGATGATGCCGGGCTTCTCCGTCACCTTGAGGATTTCGCGGATGACCGAGGGGTTCATCTTCTCGGCGCGCGCGGCCAGGACCCATTTCGCGTGGGGCAGGTCGTTGAGTTTCATGGGTTCTCCAAGGTCGATCAGGTGGCGGGGCGGACCGGCATTTTCTTGCCGATGAAGACGGTGGCGATGACGGCGAGGCCGAAGCCCAGTGTCACCGCATCCAGCGATTCTCCAAGCAAAGGCACCGCGAACAGCATGCCCAGGAACGGCTGGATCAACTGGACCTGGCTCACGCGCACGGTGCCGCCCATGGCCAGGCCGCGGTACCAGGCGAAAAACCCCAGCCACATCGAGAAGACGGCGACGTACGCGAAGCCCCACCATGCCGCCGGTGCGAGGGCGGTCTGGGGGCGCGCAAGCAGCGCGGCGGGCGCTGTGAGCGGGAGTGAGATCACCAAGGCCCAGCAGATCACGTGTTCCGCTCGCATGCGCTGGGACAAACGCGCGCCCCAGCCGTAGCCGACGGCGGCGCAGGCCATCGCGCCGACCAGCAACGCATCCGCCGGCTGCAGCGCCAGGCCGCCGGAACCCGAGCCCCGCAGCAGGGCAAACGCGGCGACCAATGCGCTGCCCGCCGCGGCGCACAACCAGAACCCCCGCGATGGGCGCTGCTGGTGCAGCCACGCGCCCATGGCCGCGGTGGCCAGGGGCAGCAGGCCGACGATAACGCTGGCATGCACCGCTTCGACATGGCGCATCGCAATGGAGGTGAGCAGGGGGAAGCCGAACACGACGCCGGCGGAGGTGATCGCGAGCGGCAACCAGTCTTCGCGCCGCGGAAGCGGCGCGCGGGTCGCGACGAGGAAGGCCGCGGAGAGGATCGCAGCGACGACCGCGCGCCCGAGGGCGATGAACACGCCCGACATCTGCGGCGCGTCCGGCGTGCCGGTGGCCAGACGCGTCATCGGCAGCGTGAGCGCGAAGATGGTGACGCCCAACGCGCCCAGCCAGAGTCCCTTGGCTTCCTGCTTCATGGAAATACTTGCTTCGTCATGGCGTTCACTGTAGCCTTGGGGGCAGTACACAGCCAATACAGTTTGCCAGCTCAGTTTGCTGTCTGTACTGGCCGAGGCGGCAATACACAGGGAAACCCTCGCATGTTGATGAAAGCTTCATCCCAGTCGTTGACGGAGCAGCTGTCGGGGCGCTTTGCGCAGCGCATCCGCGATCGCCTGCTGGCGCCCGGCGCGCGCCTGCCCTCGGTGCGCCAGTGTGCGCAGCAGCAGTCGGTGAGCCCGTCCACGGTGGTGGCGGCATATGACCAGCTGCTCGCGCAAGGCCTCGTGGAGGCGCGCAAGAACCGCGGGTTCTTCGTGCGCGAGATCCGGCAGGCTTCGTCCGCCCGCCAGGCGGAGCCGGCAGCCGAGCGGCGCACGACGGCATGGAGCACCGCCACGGGACTCGAGAATGCGCGAAATCCCGGGCCGATCGACGCCACGGCGCTGATCCGCGGCATGTTCCACAAGGTGAGCAACAAACCGCAGCCGGGCATGGGCGTGCTGCCGCCGGAGTGGATGGAGTCGACCTTCATGCCGGCCGCGGTGCGCAAGGTGACGAGCACGAAGGCGCTGCAGGATTTCTCGCTGCAATATGGCGAGCCCAAGGGCGACACGGGCCTGCGCCGCGCGCTGTCCAAGAAGCTGGCGACGCTCTCGGTGCATGCCGCGCCGGAGAACATCATCACGTCGGTCGGGGCGACGCATGCGCTGGACATCGTGAGCCGTACCCTGCTGCGTCACGGTGACCACGTGATGGTCGAGGAGCCGGGCTGGGCGGTGGAATTCGCTCGGCTGAACGCGCTGGGCATGCGGCTCCTGCCCGTGCCACGCGGGGCGGACGGGCCGGACCTCGAGGTGATGGCGCGCTATTGCGAAGTGCATCAGCCCAAGCTGTACGTGAGCGTCAGCGTGCTCCACAACCCCACGGGATACTGCCTGTCGCCGGGCAGCGCACACCGCGTGCTGCAGCTCGCGAACCGGCACGATTTCCACATCGTCGAGGACGATACCTACAGCCACATCGCGCCGGAGCATGCGACCCGTCTGTGCGCACTCGACGGGCTGCAAAGAACGATCCACGTGAGCGGCTTCGCGAAGATTCTCGCGCCCAATTGGCGGGTCGGCTTCCTGGCCGCGAATCCGGCGTTGATCGAACGGTTGCTCGACACCAAGCTGCTCGGCACGCTGACCACGCCCGCGCTGCTGGAAAAGGCATTGGCCTTGTGCATGGAGCAAGGGCAATTGCGCAGGCATGCGGAGCGCATCCGCACGCGGCTGGATGCGGCGCGCAGCCGCAGCGTCAAGCTGGCGCTCGGCGCGGGCTGCACCTTCGCGGCCGAACCCGCCGGATTGTTCGGCTGGGTGGATACGGGCGTGGACACCGACGCGCTGGCGCAGCGAATGCTGGATCAGGGCTATCTGCTCGCGCCCGGCGCGCTTTTCCATGCGGAGCGCAAGCCGAGCACCCTGATGCGGATCAATTTCGCGACGACGCAGGACGCCGCGTTCTGGAAGAAGTACTCGGAGACCGTGCGCGCGATGTGAGCGGCTACAGCATCTCGTCCGGCGCGAAGGGGGCGATGAGGCGAGCCAGCAGGCGGAGTTTGGTGTCCGCGTCCGGCTCCTGGTGCGCATCCTTGAACGCGGCGCCCGGCGGGGCGCGCCACACGATGGCGCCGCGCTCCATCTCCAGGCGATAGGCATCGTTGAACGTCGCCTCGATCTGCGTCGCGGCGAATTTCGAGAACGACGGGCTGCGGATGACGACCGCGACTTCACTGTTCTGCCGCTGGGAGCGAAGGTCCAGGTTCATGGAACCGATCACTGCAAGCCGGCCGTCGATGACCACGGCTTTCGAATGCAGACTCGCGCGCGAAGCGCCGCTCTTGGAGCCGCCGCCGCCCGCGCTGGAGCCGAGGCCCAGGCCTGAACCGCTGTGCGCGCCCGACCCCATGCCGCCGCTCGCGCTGCCCTGGTCGGCACGCATTTCGTAGAGCTCGATCCCGAGTGCGATCAATCGCTCACGGTAGCGCGCATACCCCGCGTGGGCCGCGATCGCATCGTTGGAGGCCAGTGAATTCGTCAGCACGCGGATGCGGACACCTTTGCTTCGCATGTCGCTGAAGAGCTGCATCATCTGCGCGCCCGGCACGAAGTAAGGCGACACGATCAGAACGTCCTGCCTGGCCTGCCGCATCAGCGCCAGCAAGCCGTCGACCACGGTTTCGCCTGCATCGGCTTCATCGTCGCCGGGGCCGATCTTGCCGGGCTGGTCGACCAGGATGGCCGAAGGCGCCCAAGTGATTGGCAACTTGCGCAGGTCGAAGGATGCGGGCTCTGCGGCGGTGATGGCCAATGTGGGTGTGGCGGCGGGCAAGACCGTCGGCGATGCGCTCGCGGCGGCGGTTCCGGCTGGGGCGGTGGAAGATGCCGCGGAAGACGCAGTGTTCGCAGGCACTGCTGCGGCGCTGGAGGCATCGGGGGAGTTGGCGGCGGGTTCCTTGCGCAATGCTTCCAGGTCCTGCGCCGTCATGAGCGTCTGAACCGGATAAGCCAGCTCGTTGTTCCAGTAGCGGTCGAAGCTGGCTGCCATGTCCCTTACTGCGCGGCCCATCGCAAGCACTTCCAGGTCGACGAACTTGCTCTTGCCGTCGCCGCCGAAATAGGCGTCGCCAAGATTGCGGCCTCCGGTGATGCCGATCGCGCTGTCGGCGAGGAACAGCTTGTTGTGCATGCGCTTTTGCATGCGGTCGAAGTCGTGCAGCGAAGTGACGATGCGTCCGGCCAGCGAACCTCGCGAGCCCGGCACGGGATTGAACAGGCGAATCTCCACATTGGGCTCGAAGGCCAGCCGGAGCACTTGAGCATCCTTCCCCACGGTATTGAAGTCGTCGAGCAAAATGCGGACGCGCACTCCCCGGCGCGCGGCCTCGCGCAGCTTTTGCAGGAGGATTTCGGTGCTGCTGTCGGCGTGGATGGCGTAGTACTGCAGGTCCAGGCTGCGCTGCGCTCCGTCGATCAACGCCAGGCGGCTGGAGTAGGCGGCATCGACGCTGTCGAGCAGGTTGAATCCGGTGTCTGCTCTTGCGCCGGCCTGTTTCCTGCGCTCCGCGACGAGCTGCCCGAACGCAGTCGAGTCAGGGTCGGAAAAAGCCTTCGAAGGCTGGCGTCCGGTGTTCGCGGGCAAGCTCGCACAGCCTGCGGCGGCAGTGAAGAGAACGAGTGCGATGACCCATCGGAAGGCAAAGGCCCACGCCGACAAATGACCGCTTCGGCCGACGAACCGGGAAAAGGATGAGCTATGCATGATGGTGCAGTCACTCTACCTTCGCGGCTGACTCCGAAGGCGGGCTCAAGGTCAGCCGCAACCGCCAGACCCTGACGGACAAATGCTCAAGCGCCGCCCAACGTCTCCCAGCGCTCCATCGCGGCCAGCAATTCCTCGTCGATGCGGGCATGGCGCTCCGACAATTGCGCCGCGCGGGCGGGGTCGCTCGCGTAGAGGCTGCCGTCGGCAAGTTCCTGGTGGATGGTCTTCTGCTCCTGCTCCAGGGACTCGATGAGAGGTGGCAGCGTTTCCAGCTCGCGCTGCTCCTTGTAGCTCAACTTCTTGCGAGGCGCGGTGCTGGCAGGAGTCGCGGCCGCCGCTGCCTTTCCCTCGGGTGCAGGCTTGGTCGCTGGTGCGGCCGTGGCGGCCAGCGCCTGCGCGCGGCGTGACTGCGTGAGCCAATCCTGGACCCCGCCTTCGTACTCGCGCCACCTGCCTTCGCCCTCGAAAACGATGGTGCTGGTCACGACGTTGTCCAGGAACGTGCGGTCGTGGCTGACGAGGAACACGGTCCCGGCATAGTTCTGCAGCAGATCTTCGAGCAGTTCGAGCGTGTCGATGTCCAGGTCGTTGGTCGGCTCATCCAGCACCAGCACGTTCGCCGGTCGCGCGAACAGCCGGGCCAGCAGCAGGCGGTTGCGCTCGCCACCCGACAGCGAACGGACGGGCGACTGCGAACGGGCCGGCGAGAAGAGGAAATCGCCAAGGTAGCTTTTGACGTGCTTGCGCTGGTTGCCGATTTCGATCCATTCGCTGCCGGGGCTGATGAAGTCTTCCAGGGTGGCGTCGAGATCGAGCGCTTCGCGCATCTGATCGAAATAGGCGACCTGCAGGTTTGCGCCTTGCCGGACCTTGCCGTTGTCGGCCGCGAGCTCGCCAAGGATCAGCTTGAGGAGGGTTGTCTTGCCCGCACCGTTGGGGCCAAGCAGTCCGACCTTGTCGCCGCGCAAGATGGTCGAGGTGAAATCGCGCACGATGTTCTTCTCGCCGAATGATTTCGAAACTTCGGTCAGTTCCGCCACGATCTTGCCGCTCGGCAAGCCGGAGGCCACGTCCAGGCGAACGCTGCCGAGCGCGTCACGGCGTGCCGACCGGCTCGCGCGCAAACGATCGAGCCGCGTGATGCGTCCTTGCGCTCGCGTGCGCCGCGCCTCGACGCCCTTGCGGATCCACACCTCCTCTTGCGCCAGGAGCTTGTCGGCCTTGGCGTTGACGACGGACTCCTGCACGAGCTGCGATTCCTTTTGCACCTGGTACTGCGTGAAGTTGCCGGGATAGCTGCGCAGCTTGCCGCGATCCAGCTCGAGGATGCGCGTCGCCACGCGGTCCAGGAAGGTGCGGTCGTGCGTGATGATGACGACGCTGCCTTTGAACTCGATCAGCAGGTTTTCCAGCCATTCGATCGAATCGAGGTCGAGGTGGTTGGTGGGCTCGTCGAGCAGCAGCACGTCGGGTCGCCGCACGAGGGCCTGGCCGAGAGCGACGCGCTTGCGGGTGCCGCCGGAGAGCGTGCCGATGACGGCTTCGGGGTCGAGATGAAGGCGCTGGAGGGTCTCTTCGACGCGCTGCTCCCAGTTCCAGCCGTCGCGGGCCTCGATCTGGCTTTGCAGTTTGTCCAGCTCGCCATGGCCGTGCGAATACTCGTCGATGAGGGCGACGACGTCCGCGACGCCCGCGCGCACGGCCTGGAAAACCGTGCCTTCGGCATCGAGGATCGGCTCCTGCGCGACGTAGGCGATGCGCAGGCCCTGCTGCAGTTGCAGGGTCGCATCGTCCGCCTTTTCAAGGCCGGCGAGTATTTTCAGCAGAGAAGATTTACCCGCGCCGTTGCGGCCGATGAGGCCGATGCGTTCTGCGGATTCGAGTGCGAAGTCGGCGTGGTCCAGCAGGGCCACGTGGCCAAAAGCCAATTGCGCGTCAAGGAGGGTGATAAGTGCCATGAAGGCCGCGATTATCCGGCCCCGGCCGATCTATCGCGCTCGAGGCCCGGTCTATATAGTCGGCGCACGAGCCAAAGGAGGCGGAGTGGAACTGCAAATCAATGGCAAGTCCGTGCAGGCGGACGTCGAGCCGGACATGCCCCTTCTCTGGGTGCTGCGCGATTCGCTCGGCATGACCGGCACCAAGTACGGCTGCGGTGTCGCGTCATGCGGGGCATGTACGGTGCGCGTCGATGGCGCCGCTGTTCGCTCCTGTGTCACCGCGGCCGGAAGCGTCTCGGGCAAACGGATCCAGACGATCGAATCGCTGGGCTCGCCGGGCAAGCCGCATCCATTGCAAACGGCGTGGATCGCGGAGCAGGTGCCGCAATGCGGGTACTGTCAGAGCGGGATGCTGATGGCCGCGGCGGCGTTGCTCGAGAAGAACCCCAAGCCGACGGACGCGGATATCGATGCGGCGATGACCAACATCTGTCGCTGCGGCACGTATCAGCGTGTGAGAGCCGCAATCAAACGTGCGGCTGGAGTGAAGGCGTGAGGCGGCGAGCGTGGCTGTTGAGCGCCACGGGTGCCGCCGGCGCACTGGTGATCGGTTGGGCGGTATTGCCGCAGCGTTCGCGCCTGGGGTCTGCCGGCCTGATGCTGCCGGGAGAAGGCGATATTGCCTTGAACGGATGGATCAAGTTGGCGCTGGATGGCTCGATCGTCCTGGCGATGCCGCGCAGCGAGATGGGGCAGGGCGTTCACACCGCCCTGCCGATGCTGGCGGCCGAAGAGCTGGACGTCCCGCTTTCCGCCATGCGGATCGAGCAAGCCGGCGCGGACAACATCTACGGCAACGTTGCGATGCTTGTCGCGAGCCTTCC
>JAZKIF010000174.1:0-2650 GCA_040385005.1 Pseudomonadota bacterium | reverse complement strand
TTCCGTTCCACCCCTCCGAGGCTGAAAGCGAAGATGGCTTCGGGCGCGTCAAAGGCGGGCGATGGATGGTCGGCAAGGTGGCGCGTGAATTGGGCATCAACGCGACCGGCGGCTCATCGAGCGTTGCCGATGCGTGGGATGTGGTCCGGCTGGCGGCTGCCACGGCTCGCGCGTCGCTGGTGGGGGCGGCGTCGCTGCAATGGAGACTTCCGGCGGAGGAACTCACCGTTCGCGATGGCGTGATCTCGCATCCCTCCGGCAGAAGCGCGTCGTATGGCGCGATGGCCAAGTTCGCGGCCGCCACGCCACCCGGCGAAGTGAAGTTGAAGGATCGCAAGGACTGGAAGCTGATCGGGCGGCCTGCGGGCCGTCTGGATTTAGCTGGCAAGGTGGACGGAACGGCGCGATTCGGCATTGACGTGCGCATTCCCGGTTTGAAGTTCGCCGCGGTAAGGCAGTGTCCGATGCTCGGCGGCTCTCCGGGCGCCATTCGCGCTGACAAGGCATTGGCGTTGTCAGGTGCCGAAAGGCTCGTGCTGCTGCCGGCCTATGCCGGCTCGACCGCTGGATTTGCGGTGGTGGGCAAGACCAGTTGGCATGCGCAACGCGCGGCCCAGGCGGTGGAAGTGGAGTGGCGACAGCGCCCACTGGGCGCGCTGGATTCGAAGCGGATCGAAGCGGAACTTGAAGCCGCGGTGAACGATGTCGACGGTCACGTGTTTCATGTGCGAGGCGATGTGGCCGCTGCAGAGAAGCAGGCGGCGGCACACCTTGAAGCCATCTATCGGGCGCCCTATCTCGCGCATGCGACGCTGGAGCCGATGAACTGCACCGCGCGCGTCGCGGACGGGCAGGTTGAAGTCTGGGCGCCCATACAGGTGCCACAAATGGCGAGGGCCATCGCGGCTCGCGTTGCCGGTGTTTCAATTGACGCGGTCACCATGCATGTGACTCTGCTGGGAGGTGGATTCGGCCGGCGTCTGGAGGTGGACCATGTCGCACAGGCGGTGCGAGTCGCCATGGATTGCGCCGGCGCGCCGGTGCAATTGCTGTGGTCTCGCGAAGAAGACACGACGCATGACTTCTATCGGCCTATGCACGTCGCGAGGTTTCGTGCGAGCTTCGGGTCGGATGGTGTAGTTGCGAGCCTGCGGATCAAGTCTGCGGGGGATGCCATCACCCCGCGATGGATGGAGCGAGGCATGCCCGCACTTGCCGGGCCAGTGGACACGCCGGACAAGACAACCGCCGAGGGCCTGTTCGACTTGCCATACGGCTTCGCGCACCAGCACATGGAGCATGTAGCAACCCGCATGGGTGTGCCGGTTGGGTTCTGGCGATCGGTGGGTCATTCCCACAACGCTTTTTTTTCCGAGAGCTTCATTGACGAGCTGGCCGCGAAGGCGAATCAGGACCCGGTGGCATTCCGTCGGAAGCTGTTGAAAAGCGCGCCGCGCCACCTGGCTGTGCTGAACCTCGCAGCGGAGAAGTCGGGTTGGGGCCGCGCGCCGGCGGCTGGACGGGCGCGAGGCGTAGCCCTGCATGAATCGTTTGGAAGCGTGGTGGCTCAAGTGGTGGAGGTCTCCCTGGAGGGCGGCAAGCCAAGAGTGCATACGGTGGTCTGCGCCGTGGACTGCGGCATCGTGATCAACCCTGCGATCGTGGCCCAGCAGATGGAAGGCGCGGTGGTGTTCGGGCTGACCGCAGCTCTATTCGGTCAAGTGGATATCGTTGGTGGGGCGGTGAAGCAGCAGAACTTCGCGAGTTACCCGATGGTGAAGCTCGCTGAGGCGCCGAGGGTGCAGACATGGATGGTTTCGAGCGAGCGGCCGCCCGCGGGTGTTGGCGAGCCAGGAGTTCCCCCTTTGGCTCCTGCGGTGGCGAATGCGATCTTCACGCTTACGGGACGACGCCTTCGGTCGCTCCCATTGGTGATGTGAAGTGGCGATTCGAAAAAGTTTGTCGCGCTTCACGACGCCTGAAAACACATGCTATAGTCGATGGCTCTGCTGAACACAGCGCTGCAAAACAGCACTGAGCACAGCAGAAAAAAAGAAGGGCGAATGATTTGACTGGGAAGCAATTTCTGGCATAGAATTCAAGGCTCTGCTGAAAACGACAAGCAGCTCAATGCGACGCGATAAGCGGGACATGAAGGCGAATGCGAAGCGAAATAGGTAGAGGCCCTCGAAGTTGACAGGTTTTTAAAAACTCTGCCATAATCGAAGGCTCTGCTGAAAACGACAAGCAGCCGGATGCGAAAAGCGAAAGCTCAAGCAGACAGCAAGCGAATCGAAAACAGTAGAAACCCTCAAGTTTGACAGGACTTAACAAAACCTGCTAGAATTCAAGGCTTCGCTGATCGCAGCAAAGCAGACAAAGCAAGACGATAAGTCAAGCAAAGTCGACAAGGTTCGTTAACAACATACAGCCGATAAGCGTGGGCGTTTGAAGGCGATTGCCAAGTTCTTCGGAACTAGGTCATTACTGACCTTTAAACGCTCATAAGTAAAAGATGGAAGTTTGAGAAATCAAGTTTCTGTCGATTCCAAATGAGTGGCCCCGAAAGGGGCAAAAAAATCAAGATCGAACTGTAGAGTTTGATCCTGGCTCAGATTGAACGCTGGCGGAATGCTTTACACATGCAAGT
>JAZKIF010000173.1:0-10403 GCA_040385005.1 Pseudomonadota bacterium | reverse complement strand
GCGCTTCGTCACCACCCGCATGGGCAAGGCGAACAACTTCACCACCGGCAAGATCTACCAGTCCGTGCTCGAGAAAGAACGGCGCGGCGACTACCTCGGCAAGACGGTGCAGGTGATCCCGCACATCACCAACGAGATCCAGGAGTTCATCAAGCGCGGCGCGCGCTTCGGCGAGCCCGGCGCGGCGGACGTCGCGATCGTGGAAATCGGCGGCACGGTCGGCGACATCGAGTCCCTGCCCTTCCTCGAGGCCGTGCGGCAGATGAGCCTGCGCCTGGGCCCCAATTCCACGGCGTTCGTCCACCTGACGTATGTCCCCTGGATCGCCGCCGCCGGCGAGCTGAAAACCAAGCCGACCCAGCACACCGCCAAGGAACTGCGCGCCATCGGCATCTCCGCCGACGCGCTCCTTTGCCGCGCCGACCGCGCGATCCCGGAGGACGAACGCGCCAAGATTTCGCTGTTCACCAACGTGCCCGAATGGGGCGTGATCTCCATGTGGGACGTGGACACGATCTACAAGGTGCCGCGCATGCTGCACGAGCAGGGCCTCGACGGCCTCATCTGCGACAAGCTGCGCCTGAACACGCCGCCCGCCAACCTGAAGCGCTGGGACGACCTGGTCTACGAGACCGAGCATCCGCGCGGCGAAGTCAACATCGCGATGGTCGGCAAGTATGTGGACCTGTCCGACAGCTACAAGTCCCTGAACGAGGCGCTGCGCCACGCGGGCATGAAGAACCACGTGCGCGTGAAGATCGACTATGTCGACTCCGAGACGATCACCGGCGAGAGCGTGCGCCAGTTGACGAAGTACGACGCGGTCCTGGTGCCCGGCGGCTTCGGCAAGCGCGGCATCGAAGGCAAGATCGCGGCCGCGCGCTTCGCCCGCGAGAACCGCGTGCCCTACCTCGGCATCTGCCTGGGCATGCAGGTTGCGACGATCGAGTACGCGCGTGACATCGCCGGCCTGCAGGATGCGAACAGCACCGAATTCGAGCCGGACACGCCGCATCCCGTCATCGCCCTCATCACCGAGTGGAAGGACGCGGACGGCACGATCAAGACGCGCGATGCCAACTCCGACCTCGGCGGCACGATGCGCCTGGGCGCGCAGAGCTCCGACGTCGCGCGCGGCACGCTCGCGCACAAGATCTACGGCGACGTGGTGACCGAGCGCCATCGCCACCGGTACGAGGCCAACGTCAACTACCTGAACAAGCTGCGCCAGGCAGGTCTGGTGATTTCCGCGCTGACGCAGCGCGAGCAGCTCACCGAGATCGTCGAGTTGCCGCAGGACGTGCACCCCTGGTTCATGGGCGTGCAGTTCCACCCCGAGTTCAAGTCCACGCCGTGGGACGGGCACCCGCTGTTCAACTCGTTCATCAAGGCGGCGGTGGATCACCAGGCGGTCGGCAACAAATCCTTGAAGGCCGTCGCATGACGGTGTCGTGCCCATGAAACTCTGCAACTTCGACATCGGGCTGGACCAGCCCTTCTTCCTGATCGCCGGCCCCTGCGTGGTGGAGTCCGAGCAATTGCAGATGGACACCGCCGGCACGTTGAAGGAGATCACCTCCTCGCTGGGCATCCCGTTCATCTTCAAGAGCAGCTACGACAAGGCCAACCGCACCTCGGGTTCGAGCTTTCGCGGCCCGGGCATGCAAAAGGGCCTGGAGATTCTCGCGAAAGTGAAAAAGGACTTGGGCCTGCCGATCCTCACCGACGTTCACTCCGAGGCCGAGATCGCCGAAGTGTCGAAGGTTGTCGACGTGCTGCAGACGCCCGCGTTCCTGTGCCGGCAGACCGACTTCATCCGCGCCGTCGCGCAATCGGGCCGCCCCGTCAACATCAAGAAGGGCCAGTTCCTCGCGCCCCACGAGATGAAGAACGTGATCGACAAGGCCCGCGCCGCCGCGAAGGAAAAAGGCCTGCCCGAAGACAGCTTCATGGCCTGCGAACGCGGCGCCAGCTTCGGCTACAACAACCTCGTCTCGGACATGCGCTCGCTCGCGATCATGCGCGAGACGGGCGCGCCGGTCGTGTTCGACGCGACCCACTCCGTGCAATTGCCCGGCGGCCAGGGCACGAGCTCCGGCGGCCAGCGCGAGATGGTGCCGGTGCTTGCGCGTGCGGCTGTTGCCGTCGGCATCGCGGGCCTGTTCATGGAGACGCACCCCGATCCCGCCAAGGCCTTGAGCGACGGCCCCAATGCCGTGCCGCTGAAGCACATGAAAGCACTGCTCGAGACCCTGCTTGCGCTGGACCGCGTCACCAAGAAGAACGGCTTCCTGGAAAACGACTTCGGCGCCTGAGGGCAATCCAAAAAAAGCAATCCGCGAAAAACAATCCGCAACCTTAGAGAGAAGAAACCGCAATGAGCGCAATCGTTGACATCGTCGGCCGCGAGATCCTGGACTCGCGCGGCAACCCCACCGTCGAATGCGACGTGCTGCTGGAGTCGGGCACCATGGGCCGCGCTGCGGTCCCGTCGGGCGCCTCCACCGGCGCGCGGGAAGCCATCGAGCTGCGCGACGGCGACAAGTCTCGCTACGGCGGCAAGGGCGTGCTCAAGGCCATCGAGAACATCAACACCGAAATCTCGGAATCGGTGCTCGGCCTCGACGCCTCCGAACAGGCCTTCCTGGACAAGACGCTCATCGACCTCGACGGCACGGACACGAAAAGCCGCCTGGGCGCTAATGCGACGCTCGCCGTTTCCATGGCGGTCGCGCGCGCGGCGGCCGAAGAGTCGGGCCTGCCCCTTTACCGCTACTTCGGCGGCATGGGCGGCATGCAGATGCCGGTGCCGATGATGAACGTCGTCAACGGCGGCGCGCACGCGAACAACAACCTCGACCTGCAGGAATTGATGATCATTCCCGTGGGCGCGCCGACTTTCCGCGAGGCGTTGCGCTACGGCGCGGAGGTGTTCCACGCGCTCAAGAAAATCATCGACGGCAAGGGCATGAGCGTGGCGGTGGGCGACGAAGGCGGTTTCGCGCCGAACGTCGAGAACCACGAAGCCGCGATCGGCCTCATCCTGCAGGCGATCGAAGCGGCGGGCTTTCGCCCCGGCGAGCAGATCGCGCTCGGCCTGGACTGCGCCGCCAGCGAATTCTTCAAGGACGGCAAGTACCACCTGGGCGCCGAAGGCCTCACGCTCGACGCGGGCGAGTGGACGAACATCCTCGCCGACTGGACCGTCAAGTACCCGATCATCAGCATCGAGGACGGCATGGGCGAAGCCGACTGGGACGGCTGGAAGACGCTCACCGATCGCCTCGGCAAATCGGTGCAGCTGGTCGGCGACGACCTCTTCGTGACCAACACGAAGATCCTGCGCGAAGGCATCGAGAAGCGCATCGCCAACTCGATCCTCATCAAGATCAACCAGATCGGCACGCTGACCGAGACCTTCGCCGCCATCGAGATGGCCAAGCGCGCGGGCTACACCTCGATCATCAGCCACCGCTCGGGCGAAACGGAAGACAGCACCATCGCCGACATCGCCGTGGGCACCAACGCCGGCCAGATCAAGACCGGCTCGCTCTCGCGCTCGGACCGCATGTCCAAGTACAACCAGCTGCTGCGCATCGAGGAAGACCTCGGCGACGTCGCTTCGTACCCCGGCCGCTCGGCGTTCTACAACCTCCGATAAATCCATTCATCTTGGGCAACCGGCTCATCCCCGCCGTCCTGATCGCGTTGCTGCTCATCGTGCATGCGCAGCTGTGGTCCGGCCGGGGCAGTGTCGGCAGCGTGGCGGAGTTGCAGCACAAGCTCGATGCGCAGAAAGTTGCCAACACGCAGGCCCAGCAGGCCAACGAGCGCCTCGCCTCCGAGGTGAACGACCTCAAGGAAGGCCTGGAGATCGTCGAGGAGAAGGCGCGGATGGAGCTGGGCATGGTCAAGCCCAACGAGATCTTCGTGAATGTGGGCAAATGAGCGCCGGTAAATAAGGAGCGGGCGCCACGCCGCGCCCTGCACGGATGATCGATCTCTTCTTCGCGCCCGCATTCGCCTTGTGGGGCTCGCCCATCAGCTGGCTGGAACTCTTCGCTGTCGCGCTGTCGCTCGTGATGGTCTGGTGCAACATCCGCGAAATCCATTGGGGCTGGCCGCTGGCCATCGTCGCCTCGCTCATGTACTTCGCGATCTTCTGGCGCAGCAGGCTGTATGGCGACGCGTCGCTGCAGCTCTTCTTCGTCGTCGTCGCCGGTTGGGGCTGGCTCCAGTGGCTGCGCGGGCGCCGCGCGGATGGCAGCACGCTGCACGTCGCGCGGCTCGGCAAACGCGGCCTCGCGTGGACGGTCATCGCCTGCCTCGTGCTGTGGCCCATCACCGGCCTGTTCCTCGCGCACTACACGGACACGGACGTGCCGTGGTGGGACGCCTTTCCGACCGCCGCGAGCCTCGTCGGCCAATATCTGCTGGGCCGCAAGTACATCGAGAACTGGGCCGTGTGGATCGCCGTGGACATGGTGAGCGTTGGGCTCTTCGCGTACAAGGGCCTCTGGCTCACCGTCGGCCTGTACGGCGTCTTCGTCGCGCTGTGCGTGGTGGGCTGGCGCGAATGGAGCCGCAAGCTGTGAAGATCGCGCTACTTGGCGCCGAGAGCACCGGCAAGACGCAGCTCTCCGGTGAACTCGCGCATACGCTGCGCGCGCGCGGCAAGCGCGTGGAGGTCGTCGCGGAGGTGCTGCGCGAATGGTGCGCCCGCGAGGGCCGCACGCCGCGCCCGGAGGAGCAATTGCCGATCGCACAGGAGCAGGAGCGCCGCGTCGATGAGGCCGGGGCGCGCGCCGATGTGGTCATCAGCGACACCACGTCGGTGATGGTTGCAATCTACAGCGCGATGCTGTTCGAGGACGGCACGCTCTACCGCTTCGCGCTGCAGCGGCTTCACGGCTACGACGTCACGCTCCTCACCGGCCTGGATCTCCCCTGGGTGGCGGACGGATTGCAACGCGACGGCCCGCATGTGCGCGAGCCTGTCGATGCGCTGATCCGCGATGCGCTGGCCAAAGCCAACGTCCCCTATCGCATGGTGTACGGCACGGGACCCCAGCGATTGCAGAACGCGCTCGCCGCGATCGATGCGCTATCCCCCGCCGAACGCGCCACCGAAACATCGAAGCGCCCCTGGGTCTGGGCCTGCGACAAGTGCAGCGACCCGGAGTGCGAGCACCGGCTCTTCACCGGGCTCAAATAGTTGTCATGCCGGGCACGACCCGGCATCCACGCACACCCCTATTGCACCGTCGGGTTCACCGGCGGCTGGGCCCCCGGCGCGGCGAACAACTGCTCAGCGTCCACCGCATCGAACCGGTACTGCCGTCCGCAAAAGTCACAAGCGACGTCGATCTCGCCGCGCTCCTTGACGATGCTGTCCGCCTCCGGCTTGCCGAGCCCGCGGATCATGTTCGAGACGCGTTCACGGCTGCAGGTGCACGCGAAACGCGGCGTTTCCGGCTCGAAGCGCAGCAGCTTCTCTTCCCAGAAGAGGCGCTGCAGGATCGTGTCTACGTCCAGCTCGAGCAGCTCGTCGCGCTTGAGGCTGGACGCCAGGATGGAGATGCGGTTGTAGTGCTCGTTGAGGCCGATCTCGTCCTCGTTCGCCCGTGACACGAAGCTGCCCGCGAGGTTGCCCTCGCCTTCCAGCGGCAGGCGCTGGATCAGGAGGCCCGCGGCGACCTTGTTGTCGGCAGCCAGCACGAGCGTCGTGTCGAGTTGCTCCGACTGCAGCATGTAGTGCTGCAGCACGTCGCTCAACTTCTCGAGCTTCTCGCCGTGGTCGCCGTGCAGCGGCACCACGCCCTGGTAGGGCTGCGTGCCGGGGAACTTGTCCTTCGGATCGAGCGTGATCGCGCAGCGGCCCTTGTTGTGGACGTTCACCATCTCGGGAAGACGCGCGTTGGCCGTCACGTCGCCCACGACCTTGGCGGTGACGCGCAGGCCGAGGTCGTGCTGCACCTCGGCCACCGCGACCTTCACCGGCCCGTCGCCGAAGATCTGCAGCACCAGCGCCCCGTTGAACTTGATGTTCGATTGCATGAGCGCGCCGGCCGCGGCCATCTCGCCGAGCAGTTCGGCCACGGGGAGCGGCCACTCGCCTGTGTTGGTGTTGGACTGGCGACGCGCCAGGATCTCCTGCCACGCGTCGGTGAGGCGCACGATGCTGCCGCGCACCGGCAGGCCGTCGAAGAGGAATTTGTGCAGTTCCGACATCAGCCGATCTTCTTGAACGAGCGCTGGTAGCGCTTCGCGTTGTCCACATAGTGCTCGGACAGGTGCGAGAGCAATTTCACCTGCTCCTCGGTCAGCGTGCGGATGGCCTTGGCGGGGCTGCCGACGATGAGCGAGTTGTCCGGAAACTCCTTGTTCTCCGTCACCACGCTGCCCGCGCCAACGATGCAGTTGCGCCCGATCTTCGCCTTGTTGAGCACGACCGCCTGGATGCCGATCAGCGTGCCGTCCCCGATCGTGCAGCCGTGCAGCATCACCTGGTGGCCGACGGTGACGTTGTCGCCGAGCGTGAGCGGCACGCCTTCGTCGGCATGCAGCACCGACTGGTCCTGGACGTTCGTGTTGCGCCCGATGCGGATGGTGTCGGTGTCGCCGCGGATCACGGTGCCGAACCACACGCTGGCGTTGTCGCCGAGGATCACGTCGCCGATCACCTCCGCGCTGTCGGCGATCCAGGCGCCCTGCCCCAGTTGCGGGGCCTTCCCTTCGAGTTCGTAGATTGCCATCGACTGCTTTCCTGTTTCCTGATGCCTTGCAACCTAGAATTGTAGGGATGGAGCTTCGCGAACGGGCGCTGCAGGTTCTCTGCCTCGCCGACCCAATACAAAAATCCCTGCGGGCCCGCGAGCTGCAACAGGCTGCCGCTTCGATTTCAATAGCACGCGAAGCCCCCGATCCGTGGCAGATGAGCATTCCGGGCCGCCCCGCCCGCCCCGAACTCATCCATCCCACCAAGGTCGCGCGCCGCTCGCCTTTCAAGCCAGAGGGCCTTGCCGCGCTGCTCCACGCCATCGCGCACATCGAGTTCAACGCCATCAACCTCGCGCTCGATGCGGTGTGGCGCTTCGATGGAATGCCCGACGAGTTCTACCTGGACTGGACGCGCGTGGCCGCCGAAGAGGCGTATCACTTCACGCTGCTGCGCGAGCATCTCGCGACGCTGGGCCATGCTTACGGCGACTTCGCTGGCCATGACAACCTCTGGTCGATGTGCGAGAAGACGAAGGACGATGTCGTCGCCCGCATGGCGCTGGTGCCGCGCACGCTGGAAGCACGCGGACTGGACGCGACGCCGCAGATCCAGGACAAGCTGCGCCGCGTGGGCACCCCGGCGGCGGATCGCGCGGTGGACATCCTCGACATCATCCTGCGCGATGAGATTGGCCATGTCGCCATCGGCAACCATTGGTACCGCTGGCTTTGCGAGCGCGAGGGACTGGACCCGGTGGCGCACTACCCTGTACTCGCTCAGCGCTACGACGCCCCCCGGCTGTATCCGCCATTCAACATGGCGGCAAGAAAGCGCGCGGGATTCACCGCGGACGAACTGGACCACCTGAAGGACTAGGCTCGCAGGCCTCGAAGACCTGTCGCACTCCACCTGGGTGGCGGCCGGCCGGCGACTGGGGTGGGTCGTTCTCCGGAAACCGCGCGGTCCAGCAGCCGGACTAGCGTGATGCTGCGCCGCAAACACCGCTGTTGGTACGCCATGGCCTGCCAGCAGCAATGTTGACGACGCGAACGATGCAAGCCCCGGTCTCCGCCCGCGCGGTCTCCGGAGAACGACCCATCCCCGGCCATCGGCCGACCGCCACCCCACTTCTCGTGCAAAGGCAGAGCGAACGCAGACCCCATCCGCCCACCGCGATCACGTGCCGATTCGGGCTGGTGTCAACACGCCTAATCCCCCAGGGCCGGCCCCACATAGCGCCCGCGCGGCCGGATTACCTGCGCCACGCCCAGCTGTTCGAGGCTGTGCGCCAGCAAGCCGACGCTGCGTGCCGTCGCGAACAAACCGAAAGCCGCATCGTGCGGCAGGCGCAGGTGAACGACCAGCGCGGCCAGCGCCACGTCGATGTTGGGCTGAAGTCCGGTGAGGTCGGTGACCTTCCCGATGAAACGCCTGATGGCCACCGGCGGCGTGAACAGGGACAGGAGGGCCTGGGCCCGCGGGTCGCCATCCGGGTAGAGATGGTGACCGAAGCCGGGCAGCGGCTGCCCGGTGGAAAGGTAGTGCGCCACCACGTGGTCTTCTCCCAGGCGCTGCACGTCGCTGAACATGGCCTGTACCCGGCCCGACGCGTCGCCATGCAAGGGGCCGGACAAGGTCGTCAACCCCGCCACCAGGCAGGCGGGCAGCGAGGCGCCGGTCGAAGCGGCGATGCGCGCCGCGAAGGCCGAGCTCGTCAACTCATGGTCGGCCAGCAACACCATCGCCGAACGCAACACGTCGGCCACGGCGGCCGGCTGCTTCCAGCCCTTGGCGAAGCGCAGGTGCAGCGGCTGGCGCCCCGGCTGCGCGCCGAAGGCATTGGCCAGCTGACCCACGAGCGCCTGCCCTTCGGCATGCAGCACGCGCGTGAGGCGGCCCACGGTGGAATGCCCGCCGGCCGCGAGGCCCGCCAGAGTGGTGAAGGCCGTGACGCGTCCGGGCGCGCCAGTCCGCGGCGAAGCGGGTGTCGAGAAATCCACGGCATGCCCGGCGTCCCACAACAGCCGTGCCACCTCCTCGACCGTGGCTGAGCTCGCCAGCGTCACCGCATCCTGCCCGCGGTAGTAGAGGCGGCCGCGATGAAATGCACAGAGCGCCGTGGGGATGCTCGGCTCAGCCCCGAACAGCGCGTTGGCGGCGAGCGTCTCATGCTTGCGCCCGGCCTGCTTGCGCTTGACCAGGGCCGCGACGTCCTCGGCGCGGTAGAGGCTGCGACGTGTGTCGGCTGTATCCGCGGCGACTTCCAGCTTGCCGCGGCTCACGTACGCGTACACGGTCTGCGGCCGCACGCCCAGGCGCCGGCACGCTTCGTCCATCGGAATCCAGGAGGCCATGGTCGGGTCGTTCGTTTTTATATTGATACTGTAGATCAAGATTGACGACACGATCAATCAATTTCAGGATAGGGCCCCATGAAACCGCCGATCCTGCAACTGAGCCCGATCCTCGTCCCCGAGATCAACGAGGAGCTCGCCGCCCTCTACACCGTCCACAAATACTTCGAGGCCGCCGACGGCGAGGCCTTGCTGCGCGAACACGGTGCCTCGATCGCCGGCGTGATCACCGGCGGGCACACCGGCATCGCGCGCGCCATGCTCGAGCAGCTGCCCGCGCTCAAGGTGGTGGCCGTGAATGGCGTGGGCACCGACGCGGTGGACCTGCCCTACTGCCGCGCCCGCGCCCTGCCCGTGACCGCGACGCTGGGCGCGCTGACCGAGGACGTGGCTGACCTCGCCATCGGCCTGCTCATCGCGGCCTGCCGCAACCTGTGCGCGGGTGACCGCTTCGTTCGCGATGGGCAATGGGAACTTCACCCGCAGCCCAGCGCGATCCCGCTCGCGCGCCGGTTCAGCGGCATGCGCGTGGGCATCGTGGGCATGGGCCGCGTCGGCCGTGCCGTCGCGGCGCGCGCGGCGGCTTTCGGCTGCGCCATCACCTATACCGACCTGCGGGCCATGGACGATGTCGCGCATCGCTTCGTGCCCGACCTGCGCGAGCTCGCGCGCGGCGCCGACGCGCTGGTGCTGTGCGCCGCGGCGGACCAGGCCGAAGGCATCGTCGATGCCGCCGTGCTCGACGCGCTCGGCCCGCGCGGGTTCCTCGTCAACGTGGCTCGTGGCCGCCTGGTGAACGAAGCCGACCTCGCGCACGCCATCACGAACGGCCAGATCGCCGGCGCGGGGCTGGACGTGTTCGTGGACGAGCCGCGCGTGCCGGTCGCACTGCGCCAGTCAGATCGCGTGACGCTGCAGGCGCATCGCGCCAGCGCCACCTGGGAGACCCGGGCCGCCATGGGTCGCATGGTGCTCGACAGCCTGGCGCAGGCCCTGGCCGGCGAGCGCCCGGCGATGAGCCTCACCACCTGATTGCCTCGCAAGGAATTCACCGATGAACACGACAAGCAACATGAAAGACAACGCCACGGACACGCGCAAGGTCGCGCTGGTCACCGGCGCCGGCAGCGGCATCGGCCGCGCCGTGGCCTTGGGCCTGCTGGATGACGGATGGACCGTCGTGCTGGCGGGTCGCCGCGCCGAACCGCTGGCGGCCTTGGCCGCGCAGGCCGAATCGCATCAGCAGACCGCGCTCGCGGTGCCCACCGACGTGACCGATCCGAAAAGCGTCGAGGCGCTGTTCGCCACCATCGAGCGCAGCTTCGGCC
>JAZKIF010000172.1:3700-13861 GCA_040385005.1 Pseudomonadota bacterium | reverse complement strand
CGGTGATGTAGTAGATCGCCTCCTGGCCTTCCTTCATGCGCGCCTTGTAGTCGGCGAGGGACACGCTCGCGGTGTCCGAGGTCGTGGATGCGAAGCGCAGCAGCTTCGCAATGCGATCGCGATTGCCGAAGTCTTCGCCCAGGCCTTCTTTCAGCACCGAGCCGAACTCGGCGTAGAACTTGCCGTACTTCGCCTTTTCTTCTTCAGTGGCGCCCTCTTCCTTCTCGGCCTTCGCCAGGTCCTCCAGCATGCCGAGCACGCGCTTGGTCGAGCCTTCGCGGATCGCCTTCACGTCGCGGCTTTCCTGCAGCAGCTCGCGGCTGACGTTGAGGGGCAGGTCGGCCGAATCGATCACGCCCTTCACGAAGCGCAGGTACGAAGGCAGCAGCGCCTCGGCCTCGTCCATGATGAAGACGCGCTTCACGTAGAGCTTCACGCCCGCGGCCTTGTCGCGATTCCACAGGTCCATGGGCGCATGCGCCGGGATGTAGAGCAGCTGCGTGTATTCGGTCGAGCCCTCGACGCGGTTGTGCGCCCAGGCCAGTGGCGCTTCGTGGTCGTGGCTGATCTGCTTGTAGAACTCCTGGTATTGCTCGGGGGTGACGTCCTTTTTCGGGCGGCTCCACAACGCGCTGGCCTGGTTGACGGTTTCCCACTCGTCGGTGAGCACCATCTCCCCGCCTTTGTCGTCTTCGCCTTCTTTCCACTCTTCCTTGCGCATCAGGATGGGCAGCGAGATGTGGTCGGAGTATTTGCCGACGATCGACTTGAGCTTCCAGGTGGAGAGGTAATCGGCAGCGTCCTCGCGCAGGTGCAGCGTAACGCTCGTGCCGCGTTGCGCGCGCGGGATGGCCTCCACCTCGAAATCCCCGGCGCCGGTGCTGGTCCAGCGCACGCCCTCTTCGGGCTTCAGGCCCGCGCGGCGCGATTCCACCGTAATCCTGTCGGCGACGATGAAACCGGAATAAAAGCCCACGCCGAACTGGCCGATCAGTTGCCCTGTTTCGCCCGCCTGCTGCTTCTGGTCGCCCGAGAGCTTGCCCATGAATTCGCGCGTGCCGCTCTTGGCGATCGTGCCGAGGTTGTCGATGGCTTCCTGCTGCGACAGGCCGATGCCGTTGTCCATGATGGTGAGCGTGCGCGCTTCCTTGTCGAAAGCCACGCGCACCTCCAGGTTGGGCGCATCCTCGTACAGCGCGTTGTCGTTGAGCGCCTCGAAACGCAGCTTGTCGCAGGCGTCGGACGCGTTGGAGATCAACTCGCGAAGGAAGATTTCCTTGTTGGAGTAGAGGGAATGGGTGACCAGGTGCAGCAGCTGCGCGACTTCGGCCTGGAAGGAAAGGGTTTGTTTCTGGCTCATGGGAGTTGTGTGGTTTGTCACCGGATGCCGCCGAAATGAGGGCTGGCGCCGGCTCTTTCAAGACTGCGCCGCTGGAGCGGGAATTATCCACACCTCTTCCATACGGGTAGTTGGTACATTAGCGGCCTATGAGCATCGAACACCTGCCGTTCTCTTCCTTCGCGCTCGAATCCTCCGCCGGCCCCGCGCCCGGCTACGCCGAAGGTTCCACATTGACGTTGGACCTGGCGGCCCTGGAGCACCCCCTGCTGGACACCGCCATGCGCGGAAGCGTGGCCCTCGTGGTCGACGAAGAGGCACCGGCCGGCTCGCTGTGCGCCTCGGTGGTTCCGGTGAGCGGCGGCGCGATGACGCTGACGTTCTGAACCGTCCCGTATCCGCCCACGCAACAAAAAGCGCCCCGAGGGGCGCTTTTTGCATCTGGAGGAGAACCCGGAAGGGCCGTCGTCGACCCCCGTTGATCAGCCGCCGAATTCGCCGGACGAGATCTGGCCCAGGCGTACGGCTTGCGCGGCTTCGGCGCGAACGGCTTGCGCGTCCAGGCCGGACTTGAGTTGCGCGGCGACCCGCGAACCGGCCGGCTCGATGCCGTGCGTGGCTGCGACGAGGCGCGCTTCCGCTTGCACTTCGGCGCGGGTGCGGCTGCCCTGGAATTGCACGGCGTATTGCGATGCGTCGGCTTCGTCGGCGCGCACGCCGGTGGATGCGACGGCGGCGAATGCGGCGATGGCGAGGATGGCTTTGGAGTTCATGATGAGGACCTTTCAGTGAGTGAGAAAACAAACCGTTTGCAGCGGTCGTTGCTTGTTTCTTTTCTTCAAGCACCAACCGTGATGTCACTGTAGGCGGGGGGATTTAGGCGAGCCTTAGCGTTTGCTTAGCTGGAAATTAGCGGGCCGCTTCGATTCGCGCGATGAGCCCGCTGCGGTCTTCGCGGTTGCGCAGCACGATGCGCAGCCCGCAGCGCTCGGCGGCCGCTTGCGCGATCGCGAGGCCCAGCCCGCTGCCATTGGCGGTGCTGCCCGGCACGCGGAAGAAACGGTCGAACACGCGGGGCAACATGTCCGGCGGAATGCCGGGCCCCGTGTCCACGATCTCGATTGCAGGCAAGGTCTCGTTGCTCACGAGGCGCACATCCACCACACCGCCTTCGGGCGTGTAGCGCAGCGCGTTCTCGATCAGGTTGTCGACCACGCTTCGCAGGTCGCTCGCCGAGCATTTGAGCAAAACCGGCCGCGCCTTCTCGTCGTCCGCGACGAGGCCGAGGTCGATGCGGCGCTGGTCGGCCAGGGCGATCAGCGCGCCGATGCTCTCGTGCAGTTGCGCCTGCAGGTCGAGCGTGGTCGCTTCGTCGCGCACGGGCGCCTCCTGGCGCGAGAGCTTGAGCAACTGGTCCACCAGGCGCTGCGCCCTGCCGACGCCTGCCTCCAGCTGCGAGAAGCTTTGCTGGCACGCGCCATCGGGCATATCGCGGCGCACGTTCTCCAGTTGCAGCGCGACGGCCGTGAGCGGCGTGCGCAATTCGTGCGCGGCATCCTGCACGAAACGGCGTTTCATCGCGAACGATTCGCGCAAGCGCGCAAGCAGGCTGTTGAACGATTCCACCATCGGCCGCAACTCCTGCGGCACGCGGTCGGTGGAGAGGCCTTTGAGCGAGTTGAGGTCCTGCTCGGCCGCCTCCCGGCCGATATCCTGCACCGCGCGCGACATCGCGCCGGCAAGCAGCCACAGCACGAGGATCGACAGCGGCAACAGGATCAGCACGGGAGCCAGCGCAGCGGCGGCGCGCTCGGCGGCCAGCGTATTGCGGAACTCCTCGCTCTGGAAAATCTGCACTTGTCGTTTTCCCGGGCCTGCCGGCGTGGAGGTGTACAGGCGCCAGCGGGCGTCGCTCGCGCTCACGTCGTGGAAGCCGGTTGCGGCCTGCAGCGGCGCATCGAGCTGCGACCAGGACGTGCCCACCAAGCGGCCATCGGGCGCCCACACCTGGATCACGTACGCGCCCCAGTACCGGATGCGGTCGGTGGATTGCGCGGGCGGGATCATGTGATCGCCCTGCGCCGCGATGGACTGGCCGAGCTGCTGCATCTGGTCGTCCATGAATTCGCCGACCATGCGGCAATAACTCAGGTACGAGAACGCGGCGGACGCGGCGCCGACGATGAGGAACATCGGCACGAGCCACAGCAGCATCGCGCGCCGCAGCGAGCACAGGCGCCCTTCGGGAAAGACGTTGAACTTGACCGGCCGCCGCGCGATCGGCTCCGCATGGAAGCGCATCATGATGCGGCCCCCTGTGGTGAAGCTGCGGCCTGCGGTGCCGTGGCGGAAATGCGCCAGCCGAGCCCGCGCACGTTGCGTATCGTTTCCGCACCCAGCTTCCGGCGCATGCCGTGGATGAGAACATCCACCGCGTTGCTGCTCACTTCTTCGCCCCAGCCGTAGATGCGGCTTTCGAGCTGATCGCGCGAGAGGATCGCGCCGGGCCGCTCGAGCAATGCGTGCAGCAGCGCGAACTCGCGCGCCGACAATTGCGAGCGCTCGCCCTGCACCAGCACTTCGCGCGTCGTGAGGTCGAGTTGCACGTCGTTGCCGCCGATGATCGAGTGCGCGCTGCCGTCGCGCCGGCGGATCACGGCGCGCATGCGCGCGAGCAACTCGCGGAATTCATACGGCTTGACGAGGTAATCGTCGGCGCCGACATCCAGGCCCGTGATGCGTTCGTCCACACCATCGCGCGCAGTCAGCACGAGCACCGGCGTGTGATCGCCCTGGCTGCGGGCCTTGCGCAGCACCTCGATGCCGTCGCGTTTGGGCAGGCCCAAATCGAGCAGCACGCATGCATAGCCGCCGTCGTCCAGCGCGCTCTGGGCCAGCAATCCGTCCTTCACCCAGTCGACCGACCAGCCATTCGCGCCCAGGGCCTGCTTGAGGCTCTGTCCGATCATCTCGTCGTCTTCGACCAGGAGGACACGCATAGGACCTTTTCTAGCGCAGGCTGTGGCCCGCATTCCAGCGGGCCTCGCGCAGCGCTTCATGGAGGAAGGCCACTCCCGCGAAGAGCAGGGCCGACACCACCAGCGCGGCCAGGCCGATAGCGGGGCTGATCTGCATACCCCACGCGGCGACCACGCCCACGACGAGCGCGGCGAGGGCTGCGAAGAACAATGCGGAGAAGGCGATGCGGTGGACGGGATGGGTGGACATGGTGCTTCCTCTCGGGGGGAGTGCACGAAGTCTATTGTGGGAGATTTAGGCGGGAGTTAGTTGCCGCAGCGGAAATCCTTGAGTGCCAAAGTGTTAACGCGCATATGATGTCGACTCATCGAGGCAGCGACTCGACTTCCTTCACCCACTTCTCGACAAGACGCCGCCGCTCGCTGGCCTTCCCGTATTTCTCGAAGTCGTACTTGATCAACCGCACGTTATCCAGCGGCGGTATCCGCGGGTCCAGCTTCACGGTCTTGTTCGCCGGAAACTGCAGGCTGTTCGCGCGAGCCCCGATTTCCTGGCCCGTCTTGCTCATCAGCCAGTCGTAGTAGCGCTTCGCCATCTCATGGTTGCGCGCGCCCTTCACCAGCGCGATGCCGCCGATCTCGTAGCTCGTCCCTTCGCAGGGCGCCGCGGCATACACCGGAAACTTGTTCGTCAGCCGCTCGTTGTCGAAGCCGAAGATGAAGCTCACGCCGATCGCGACCTCACCCTTGGCGACACTGCGCGCCTGTGCAGTGCCGCTGCGCGTGTACTGCGTGACGTTTTTGTGCAGCTTCTTCAGGTAGTCGAACGCCTGGTCCTCGCCCATCATCTGCACGAGGCCGGCGAGGATGGTGTAGCCCGTGCCGCTGGAGCCGGGATGAGACGTCTCGATGTCGCCCTTGTAGCGCGGATCGAGCAAATCCTTCCAGCACTTCGGCGCCGGCAATTTTTTCTTTTTCAGCACGTCCTCGTTCCAGCCGAAACCGATCGCACTCGTGTAGAAACCGCCGACGTAGTTCTGGCTCATCGCGTACTGGCGCACGGCCCAGCCGTGCAGGTCGCCGAGATACTCGGGACGGTACGCATCGAGCAGGCCCAGTTCCGCCGCCTGGTAGTACGGATCGCCCGTGCCGCCCCACCACAGGTCGGTCTTGGGATTGGATGCTTCCGCCCGCAATTGCGCGAGCGCCTCGCCGGTCGCCTTGCGGGTCTGCAGCACCTTCACGCCGGTCGCGCGCGTGAACTCCTGCGCCGCGAGTTCGCACCAGGACTGGTCGGTGCTGCAGATCGCGTTCACCGTGCCAGTTTGCGCGTGCACCGCGCCGCAGAAAGTAAACGCCGCCAGGGCAACCGCCGCCAATGTCTTGTTCATGTTGATCAATCCTGGAAACGCTCTTGCGGCGCGAGATAGCGCCATTGCCCGACCGGGAGATTCCCCAGCACCACCCGCCCGATGCGGATGCGCTTGAGCCCGACGACTTTCAATCCGACCTGCTCGCACATGCGGCGGATCTGCCGCTTCTTGCCTTCGGTCAGCACGAAGCGCAACTGCTCGGGGTTCTGCCATTCCACCTGCGCGGGTTTCAGCGCCTGGCCGTCCAGCGACAAGCCGTGCCGCAGGCGCGCGAGTTGCGCGCGCGGAAATGCGGCCTGCACATCGGTGGTCACGTCGTCGAACGTGACGCGCACGAGATACTCCTTCTCCATGCCGCTGTCCTCGCCGATCAGCTGGCGGGCGATGCGGCCGTCCTGCGTCAGGACCAGCAAGCCGATCGAATCGATGTCCAGCCGGCCGGCCGGCGCGAGGCCGCGCAGTTGCTGCGGCGCGAACCGCAACTTCGACGCGTCGCCCTTCCAATGGTTGCGCTCCTCAAGAAGCACGACCGCGGGCTGGTGCCCGTCCTCGGCCTGCCCGCTCACGTAGCCGATCGGCTTGTTCAACAGGATCGTGACTTGCTGCTCTTGCTGGCCGCGCGCCTTCGGGTCGACGTCGATGCGGGCATCGGGTCCGACTTGCAGCCCCATCGGCGCCACGGCGCCATCGACGCGCACCCAGCCGCGCGAAATCCAGTCATCGGCCTCGCGCCGGGAGCACAGGCCGAGCTCGGCCATGCGTTTGTTCAGGCGGGTGGTGGGCGAAGTGTCGGACAAGGTGCAGGGTCTCTGGAGTGGCTTGCGGGATTGTGCCCGCAGCCGCACGCGCGAACGCATTGGAGCGCAGCGCCTCCAGGTCAAGCACCCGCAGGCCGCCGTATTCGACGCGGATCGTCCCCTCGGCCTCGAGCGCGGCCAGCGCCTCGTTCACGCGCTGGCGCGACAGGCCCACGAGGTATGCGAGTTCCTGCTGCGTGATGCGCAGCACGTCGCCCACACCGGGGAACAGGACAGGATTGAACAGCGCCGCGAGGCTGCGCGCGACACGCACGTCGGGATTGTTCATGCGGTCGATCTCGCGCGCCGCGATGAACTGCGCGAGCCGCTCGTTCAACTGGTTCATCACGAACCGGTTGAAGCCGATCGAGTTGTCGAGCAGCCAGTGGAACTCATCCACGGGCAGGCCCGCCACCACGCTGCGGCGCAGCGCCTGGATGTTGTAGCGATACGCCTCGCGCTTGAGCGCCGTGCCCTCGCCGAACCAGCCGCCGGGCGGCAGGCCGCTGAACGTCACGGTCTGGCCCTGCTCGTTGTCGCTGCTCATCTTGAGCAATCCTTCGACGACGCCGAACCAGTAGGTCACCGGGCGCCCGACACGGCAGAGGTAGTCGCCCGGCATGGCGTCGGCCACCTTGATGTGCGTCACGGCCCGTTCGTACTCGGCGGGCTTGAGCACGCGCAACCACGGCACGCCGGCGAGTTCGGCTCGCGTGGGGTCGCGGCGGCGCTGGTGGAGGGTGAGGTCGGAGGCCATGCAAATGAAATTGTCGCCGCACGGGGGTTAAAGCGGGAGCAACCGCGGAACCGGCTTTGCCGGGCCGCTGGTTGCGCCCCCTGGGGGGAGGCGCCGCAGGCGCTTCGGGGGGGGAACATCTGATTAGGACATACCCTAGGAATGTCGTCGCAAAGACACCGTGGCGTCAAAGTCAGTCCTAGCATTCGCAGCAATCAACGGCTCCACGAAGAAGGACAACGCGAATGGAGACAACCTTTCCGCGACTGCTGCTGCGCCATGCGCAAGAGCGGCCCCGCGACCCCGCGATGCGCGAGAAGGAATACGGCATCTGGCAGGCGCGCGACTGGGCCGCCATGGCGCGGATGGTGGAGCACATCGCCTGCGGCCTGCACCTGGCGGGCCTGCAAAGCGGCGAACACATGGTGATGATCGGCGCGAATCGTCCGCGCCTGTACGCAACCATGCTCGCCGCCCAGTCGCTTGGCGCGATCCCCGTGCCGCTGTACCAGGACGCGGTCGCCACCGAGTGCGTCTTTCCATTGAACAACGCCGAAGTGCGATTCGCGTTTGCCGAGGACCAGGAACAGGTCGACAAGCTGCTGGAAGTCCGTGCCGAGTGCCCGCGCCTGCAGGCGATCTACTACGACGACCCGCGCGGCCTGCGCAACTACGGCGAGCCCGGACTGCAATCGCTGGACGCCCTGATCGAGGCGGGCGCGGCGTTCGCGCAGCGCGAGCCGTCTTTCTTCAAGACGCAGGTGGAGAAGGCGCAACCCGACGATGTCGCCGCGATGTTCTACACCTCCGGCACCACGGGCAGTGCGAAGGGTGTCGTGCACACGCATCGCACCTTGCTGGACCGCGCGCGGGCCGGCGCGGATTTCGACAAGCTCACGCACCGCGAGGAAGTCCTCGCGTACCTGCCTCCCGCATGGATCGGCCAGAACATCTTCAGCTATGCGCAGTGGCTGTGCTGCGGCTATGTCGTGAACTGCCCCGAGTCCGCGGCGACGGTGATGATCGACCTGAAGGAGATCGGCCCGAGCTACTACTTCGCGCCGCCGCGCATCTTCGAGGGATTGCTCACCACGGTGATGATCCGCATGGAGGACGCCGGCTGGATCAAGCGCAAGATGTTCCACGGCTTCATGGATGTGGCCAAGCGTGTCGGCCCGGCGCTGATGGACAACAAGCCGGTCGGCGCGCTCGACCGGTTGCTCTACGCATTGGGCAACTTCTGCGTCTACGGCCCGCTGCGCAACAACTTGGGCTTCTCGCGCGTGCGCGTCGGCTACACGGCCGGAGAGGCGATCGGGCCGGACCTCTTCACCTTCTACCGCTCCATCGGCATCAACCTCAAGCAGCTCTACGGCTCGACCGAGACCGCGGTGTTCGTCTGCCTTCAGCCCGATGACCAGGCAAAGTCCGACACCGTGGGCGTGCCGATCGACGGCGTCGAGATCAAGGTCGCCGAGAACGGCGAAATCCTCGTGCGCTCGGGCGGGCTGCTCAAGGAGTACTACAAGAACCCCGCGGCCACGGCTGAAGTGCTCACGGCCGACGGCTGGTACCACACGAGCGACGCGGGCTTTCTCGATGCGCAAGGGCACCTGAAGATCATCGACCGCGTGAAGGATGTCGGGCGCATCGTGGGCGGCGCGAACGACGGGGCGATGTTCGCGCCGAAGTACGTGGAGAACAAGCTGAAATTCTTCCCCTACATCAAGGAGGCCGTGGCGTACGGCGACGGCCGGGACCGCGTCTGCACCATGATCAATATCGACTTCGACGCCGTTGGCAACTGGGCGGAACGCCGCAACCTCCCGTATGCGGGCTACACCGATCTCGCGCAGAAGCCGCAGGTGTACGACCTCATCAAGGACTGCGTGGAAAAGGTCAACGCCGACCTCGCCGCCGACGAGCGCCTCGCGGGCTCGCAGATCAGCCGCTTCCTCGTGCTGCACAAGGAGCTGGATGCCGACGACGGCGAACTCACTCGCACCAACAAGGTCCGCCGCGGCTTCATCGCCGACAAGTACCAGGTGCTGGTCGACGCGCTCTACAGCGGCAAGCCGGAGCAGTACATCGAAACGCAGGTGAAGTTCGAGGACGGCCGCACGGGCAGCGTGAACGCGACGTTGCGCATTGTCGACACGAAGCTCTTCACTGCGGTGAAGGAGGCGGCATGAACATGATGACCGAAGCCGAACACCTGGTCCCCGGCGCGAAGCGCAAGATTGGAGAGGTCATCCTCGACGTGCAGAACATCTCGCTGGGGTTCGGCGGCGTCAAGGCGCTATCCGACATTTCGTTCAACGTGAGGGAACACGAGATCCGCGCGATCATCGGCCCGAACGGCGCGGGCAAGAGCTCGATGCTCAATTGCATCAACGGCGTCTACCAGCCGCAGCAAGGCTCCATCGCGTTTCGCGGCCAGACCTTCAAGCACATGAACAGCCACCAGGTGGCGACCATGGGCGTCGCGCGCACCTTCCAGAACCTCGCGCTCTTCAAGGGCATGAGCGTGCTCGACAACATCATGACGGGCCGCAACCTGCGCATCAGGAGCAACCTCTTCCTGCAAGCGCTGCGCATCGGCCCGGCCGAGCGCGAGGAGATGAAACACCGCGAGTTCGTCGAGCACATCATCGACTTCCTCGAAATCCAGGCGCACCGCAAGACGCCGGTGGGGCAGCTTCCGTATGGGCTGCAAAAGCGCGTGGACCTCGGGCGCGCGCTCGCGATGGAGCCGCAGGTGTTGCTGCTCGATGAGCCGATGGCCGGCATGAACGTCGAGGAGAAGCAGGACATGTGCCGTTTCGTCCTCGACGTGAACGACGAGTTCGGCACCACCGTCGTGTTGATCGAACACGACATGGGTGTGGTGATGGACATCAGCGACCGCGTGGTGGTGCTGGACTACGGCAAGAAGATC
>JAZKIF010000172.1:0-3690 GCA_040385005.1 Pseudomonadota bacterium | reverse complement strand
CGTCGTCGCCTTGGGGCGGCCCGGCGGCGACTGAACCAGGAATCTTCAAAAATGGGACCAGTCCTCGAAACCATCATCGGCGGCCTCATGTCGGGCATGCTGTATTCGCTCGTCGCGCTCGGCTTCGTGCTGATCTTCAAGGCGTCCGGCGTCTTCAATTTCGCGCAGGGCGCGATGGTGCTGTTCGCCGCGCTCGCGATGGCGCGCTTCTCCGCGTGGATTCCCGAGTGGACCGGCATCGAGAACAAGTGGATCGCGAATTCGCTGGCATTCGTCTGCGCGATGGCGATCATGGTCGTGCTCGCCTGGCTCATCGAGAAACTGGTGCTCGGCAAACTCGTGAACCAGGAAGGCGTCGCGCTGTTGATGGCAACGCTCGGCGTCTCCTACTTCCTCGACGGCTTCGGCCAGACGATCTTCGGCTCGTCGATCTACAAGATCGACATCGGCATGCCCAAGGACCCGATGTTCCTGATGGAAAGCACTTTCCAGGGCGGGTTGCTCGTGAACCAGGAAGACCTCGCGGCGGCCGTCATCGCCGCGGCGCTCGTGGCTTCGCTCGCCGCGTTTTTCCAGTACACGAGCACGGGGCGCGCGTTGCGCGCCGTCGCCGACGACCACCAGGCCGCGCAATCGATCGGCATTCCGCTCAACCGCATCTGGGTGATCGTATGGAGCGTCGCGGGCTTCGTGGCGCTGGTCGCGGGCGTGATCTGGGGCAGCAAGCTGGGCGTGCAGTTCTCGCTCTCGGTGCTCGCCCTCAAGGCGCTGCCGCTGGTGATCCTTGGCGGGCTTACGTCCGTGCCGGGCGCGATCGTCGGTGGATTGATTTTGGGTGTCGGCGAAAAGCTGGCGGAGGTTTTTCTTGGCCCTTACATGGGCGGCGGCATCGAGATCTGGTTCGCCTATGTGCTCGCCCTCGCCTTCCTGCTGATCAGGCCGCAAGGCCTGTTCGGCGAAAAAATTATCGATCGTGTCTGAGACCTCGTGGGCCAGATCACGATTTGCAAAGCAAATGTGCTCTGACCCCAACTGAATAGAAATCATGCTCTATAGAGAAAACGGCCAGTTCAAGACCAGCTACCGCGCCGACCAGCAGATCTTCCCGATCCTGCAGGACCGGCTCGCGGTGCTGTTGCTGCTGGCCGTCGCCTTCATCGTCGTACCCGCATTGGCGAGCGACTACTTCTTTCGCGCGATCCTGATCCCGTTCCTCATCATGGCGCTCGCGGCGCTGGGCGTGAACATCCTCGTCGGCTACTGCGGCCAGATTTCGCTGGGCTCGGGCGCCTTCATGGCAGTCGGCGCGTACGGCGCGTACAACTTCTTCGTGCGCATCCCGGGAATGCCGCTCGTCTTCGCGCTGATCCTCGGCGGCGTGTGCGCGACCTTCTTCGGCATCCTCTTCGGATTGCCGAGCCTGCGCGTGAAGGGCCTGTACCTCGCGGTGACGACGCTCGCCGCGCAGTTCTTCTCCGACTGGATGTTCCTGCGCATCAAGTGGTTCACGCTGAACACGCCGTCCGGATCCGTCTCGGTGTCGAACCTGCAGGTGTTCGGTATGCCCATCGACAGCGCGGTGAGCAAGTACCTGTTCTGCCTCGCGATGCTCGCGGTGGTCGCCCTGCTCGCGAAGAACCTCGTTCGTAGCGCGATCGGTCGCGAATGGATGGCGATCCGCGACATGGACGTTGCGGCCGCGGTCATCGGCATCCGCCCGATGTACGCAAAGCTCACCGCGTTCGCGATCAGCTCCTTCATCATCGGCATCGCGGGCGGCCTGTGGGCCTTCATCTACCTGGGCGCCTGGGAGCCGGCCGCGTTCTCGGTGGACATGTCGTTCCGGCTGCTCTTCATGGTGATCATCGGCGGCATGGGCTCGATCATGGGCAGCTTCTTCGGCGCGGGCTTCATCGTCGTGCTGCCGATCTTCCTGAACCAGTTCCTGCCGGTGCTCGCCGGCCTGTTCGGCATTTCGATTTCCACCGCCGGCATCTCGCACGCCGAACTGATGATCTTCGGCGCGCTGATCGTGTGGTTCCTGATCGTCGAACCCCACGGCCTGGCCAAGCTGTGGTCGACCGGTAAACAGAAATTGCGCCTTTGGCCTTTCCCCCACTAACTTCAACCAGGAGACAAAACCATGAAGTTCTCGCATCTCATCCTGGCCGTGGCGGCCGTCGCCGCGGCGGCCCCGCTCGCGGCGGTGGCGCAGGCCAAGGACCAATTCATTCCGGTGCTCTCGTACCGCACCGGCCCCTACGCGCCGAACGGCGTGCCGTGGGCGAACGGCTACGTGGACTACCTCAAGCTCGTGAACGCGCGCGGCGGCATCAACGGCGTGAAACTCTCATGGGAAGAGTGCGAGACGGGCTACGACACGGCGCGCAGCGTCGAGTGCTATGAGCGCCTGAAAGGGAAGACGCAATCGTTCGTGCAGCCGCTCTCCACCGGCGCGACTTTCGCGATCACAGAGAAGGCGCCTCAGGACAAGATCTCCGTCGTCACCGTCGGCTACGGCCGCAGCGAGAGCGCGGACGGCACCATCTTCAAGTGGAACTTCCCGATCGCGGGCACGTACTGGGTCGCGAGCGACACCATCCTGCAGGCCATCGCCAAGAAGGAAGGCGGCGGCATGGACAAGCTGAAGGGCAAGAAGATCGCGCTGGTCTATCACGACAGCCCGTTCGGCAAGGAGCCGATTCCGCTGATGCAGGAGCGCGCGCAGATGCACGGCTACGACCTGCAACTGCTGCCCGTCGCGGCACCGGGCGTGGAGCAGAAATCCACCTGGCTGCAGATCCGCCAGTCGCGTCCCGACTACGTCGTGCTGTGGGGCTGGGGCGTGATGAACACCACCGCCATCAAGGAAGCGCAGGCCACGGGCTATCCGCGCGAGAAGATGTACGGCGTGTGGTGGGCCGGCGCGGAGCCTGACGTGAAGGACGTCGCCGATGGCGCCAAGGGCTACAACGCGGTGACGATGCAGCATGGTGCCGAGCCGCAATCCAAGCTGGTGAAGGACGTTATGGCGCTGGTGCATTCCAAAGGCCAGGGCACAGGCCCGAAGGAAGAAGTCGGCCAGGTGCTGTACATGCGCGGCGCGATGAGCGCGATGCTCGGCGTCGAAGGCCTGCGCGCGGCGCAGGAGCGCTACGGCAAGGGCAAGGTCATGACGGGCGAGCAGACGCGCTGGGGCCTGGAGAACCTGAACCTCACGCAAGCCAAGCTGGATGCGCTGGGTTTCGCCGGCGTGATGCGCCCGATCAGCACCTCTTGCTCGGACCACATGGGCGCCGCCTGGGCCCGCATCCACACCTGGGACGGCAAGCAGTGGAAGTTCACCTCGGACTGGCTGCAGGCCGACGAGCAGGTGATCAAGCCGCTGGTGAAGAGCACGGCCGCGAAGTACGCGGCGGACAAGAAACTCACGGCGCGTACGCCGGCGGATTGTCAGAGCTGAAAGCTGGCTGTCATTGCAGGCTCGACCCGCAATCCATGTCGCGCATGACGTGTCCTCACTTCACGCGTGGCATGGATCCCGGGTCAAGCCCGGGATGACAGCTTCTTCGCAAGCGTTGCGCGCAGCGCTTGCGAAGGATTGGAAAGCAATGGACAAACCCAACATCGTCTTGAACGTCAACGGCATCGAGGTCATCTACAACCACGTGATCCTGGTGCTCAAGGGCG
>JAZKIF010000171.1:0-7358 GCA_040385005.1 Pseudomonadota bacterium | reverse complement strand
ATCGTGCGCCAGCGCGGCACCAAGTTCCATCCCGGCACCAACGTCGGCCTGGGCAAGGACCACACCCTGTTCGCCCTGGTCGATGGCCATGTAGCGTTCCGGATCAAGGGCTCGCTCAACAAGCAGACCGTGAGCGTGCTCCCGGCGTAATCGATCACTTCGATTTCGCGGATCGAAGCCCCGACTCGTCGGGGCTTTGTTTTTTCGGCACAAATTTATACTGAGCGCCCATGAAGTTCGTTGACGAAGCGTTTATCGACATCGCCGCAGGCGACGGCGGGAACGGCTGCGTCTCGTTCCGCCATGAGAAGTACAAGGAATTCGGCGGCCCGAACGGCGGGGACGGCGGGCGCGGCGGGCATGTGTTCGCCATTGCCGACCCCAACCTCAACACGCTGGTGGACTTCCGCTTTTCGCGCCGCCATGAGGCCAGGCGTGGCGAGCACGGCATGGGTTCGGACATGTTCGGCGCTGCCGGCAACGACATCATTCTCAAGATGCCGGTAGGCACGATCATCACCGACGCCGAAACCGGTGAGGTGCTGTACGAGTTGCTCACGCCGGGCGAGATGCTCACCATCGCCAAGGGTGGCGACGGCGGTTTCGGCAACATGCGGTTCAAGAGCTCGATCAACCGTGCGCCGCGGCAGAAGACGCCGGGCTGGCCCGGCGAGAAAAAGCAGCTGAAGCTCGAGCTCAAGGTGCTTGCCGATGTCGGCCTGCTCGGCCTGCCCAACGCCGGCAAGTCGACGCTGATCTCGGCCGTCTCAAATGCGCGTCCACGCATTGCCGACTATCCGTTCACCACGCTGCATCCCAACCTCGGCGTCGTCCGCGTCGGCCCTGAGCAGAGCTTCGTCATCGCCGACCTGCCCGGCCTGATCGAAGGAGCGTCGGAAGGCGCGGGCCTGGGTCACCAGTTCCTGCGCCATCTGCAACGCACACGTTTGCTATTGCACGTGGTCGACCTCGCGCCGTTCGACGGCGTTGACCCCGTCGTTCAGGCAAAGGCGATCGCGGGCGAGCTGAAGAAGTACGATCCCGCGCTCTACGACAAGCCGCGCTGGCTGGTCCTCAACAAGCTGGACATGCTGTCCGCCGAAGAACGCGAGACGCGCGTGAAGGACTTCATCAAGCGCTTCAAGTACAAGGGACCGGTGTTTCAGATCTCCGCGCTGACGCGCGAGGGCACGCAGGAACTCATCAAGTCCGTCTACCAGCACATCAAGTCGCAGCAAGTGGCGGAGCAGCCTCCGGAGTACATCGATCCGCGCTTCGCGGGAGACGCCGCGCCATGAGCCAGGCGGTGCTGGCCGCGGCCCGGCGCATCGTCGTCAAGGTCGGGTCCAGCCTCGTGACCAACGAGGGCCGGGGCCTGGACGAAGCCGCCATCGGGGAATGGTGCCGGCAGCTTGCAGCGCTCTCGCGCGAAGGGCGCGAAGTCATCATGGTGTCCAGCGGCGCGATCGCCGAAGGCATGAAGCGCCTGGGCTGGGCGACTCGCCCCCATGAGATCAACGAATTGCAAGCGGCGGCGGCCGTGGGTCAAATGGGTCTCGCGCAAATGTACGAGACCAAGCTGCGCGAGAACGGCATGGGCTCGGCGCAGGTCCTGCTCACGCATGCCGACCTGGCGGACCGCGAGCGTTACCTCAACGCGCGATCGACGCTTCTCACCTTGCTGCGACTGGGCGTCGTGCCGGTGATCAACGAGAACGATACGGTCGTCAACGACGAGATCAAATTCGGCGACAACGACACGCTGGGCGCCCTCGTCGCGAATCTGGTGGAAGCCGATGCGCTGGTGATCCTCACGGACCAGAAGGGCCTTTACAGCGCGGACCCGCGCAAGGACCCGTCCGCGACTTTCATCCACGAGGCAAAGGCGGGCGAGGCCGCGCTCGAAGCCATGGCCGGCGGCGCGGGATCGAGCCTGGGGCGAGGGGGGATGATCACGAAGATCCTCGCGGCCAAGCGCGCCGCGGGTTCTGGCGCATCAACGGTGATCGCCTGGGGCCGTGAGCCGGATTGTTTGTTGCGGCTCTCGCGCGGCGAAGCGATCGGCACGCTGCTGGTTGCGCCGACACAGAAGAACCAGGCGCGCAAGCGCTGGATCGCCGACCACCTGCAGCTTCGCGGCGCCGTGACGGTGGATGACGGCGCGGCCGCCAAAGTGCGCGCAGAAGGCAAGAGCCTGCTGCCGATCGGAATGACGGCGGTGGAAGGCGACTTCTCTCGCGGCGACGTGATCGCGGTGCGCGATACAGCCGGCATCGAAGTTGCACGCGGCCTCGCGAATTACGCCAGCGCCGAGGCGAGGCTTTTATGCAGGAAGCCTTCGGGCGAGATCGAGCGTTTGTTGGGCTACGTGGCCGAGCCCGAGATGATCCACCGCACCAACCTGGTGGTGACCCGGTAGCTCGCGGCCCCTTCAGGGCTGGGTGAAGCGCGAATCCACCGGCCCGCCCAGGTCGCGCACGATGGCGGACGTCGACTGGTTGGTGCCGTGGCCGATACACACACCCGTTCTTGCGATCGTCAGGCTGTGCGCCGACACATTGTTCTCGTGCAGCGAGCGCCACTGCGCATCCTTCACCGGCACCCAGCCGCTGCCCGGGTTGTGGCGGGCATACACCTTGAACTCGCCGGTGCTGCAGCGGATGCCTTCGTAGAGGCCGTTCACCGCGCCGCTGGCGCTGGAGGCGACAACGACATAGCGAACGACGCCGTCTGCGCCGATGGAAATAGAGGCGGGCGCCACGCCGAAGCGCAGCGAGGAGCGCGGCATCTCGAGCGGGATCAGCTTGCGCGTATCCAGCGCACCCGGCGGCGGCGCTTCGACCTCGCGCCAGTCGGGGTCGACCGGGTTGAGCTGGGCGAACGAAGTTGCGGCGGCTGCACAGAGCAGCGCCGCAAGCACGAGGTTACGGCGCATGCTTGCCTTCCTGTTGGGAATGATGCGACGCTTGCGGATCCGGCTCGAAGGTCGCGCCCGGCGGAAGCTCCATGCCTGCGCCGGGCATCATCGGCTCCGCCATGCCGCCCTCATGGTCGCGCGCGCGCATGCCGCTGCGAAGATAGCGATTGCGGTGGTCGTGCCGCGGCAGGAATCGGGCGAGTTCCGTGAGCGCCATTTCGTACACGCCGCGCTTGAATTCCACGACGACATCGAGCGGCACCCAGTAGTCGTTCCAGCGCCAGGCGTCGAACTCCGGATGGTTGGTCGCGCGCAGGTTCAGGTTCCAGTCCTGGCCTGTCAGCTGCAGCAGGTACCAGATCTGTTTCTGGCCTTTGTAGTGGCCTCGCGCATCCCGGCGGATGTACCGGTCGGGCACCTCATAACGCAACCAGTCCCGGGTGCGGGCAACGATGCGCACATGCTCGGGCTGCAGGCCCACTTCCTCGTGCAGTTCCCGGAACATTGCCTGCTCCGGCGTCTCGCCCCTGTCGATGCCGCCTTGCGGAAACTGCCAGCTGTGGGTGCGTATGCGCTTGCCCCAGAACACCTGGTTTTTCTGGTTGAGCAGGATGATGCCGACGTTCGGCCGAAAGCCGTCCCGGTCAAGCATAATCAAACCCCAAATTTTTAAACTGAGTTCATTATGCACGGCGCCATGCGCGTCGGCAAAGGAACCGGCCGCGCCCCGCCGCGCAGACTCGATGAAAGCCTCCCAGTTCCTCATTTCCACCCTCAAGGAAGCCCCATCCGACGCTGAAGTCGTGAGCCATCAGTTGATGATGCGCGCGGGCATGATCAAGAAGCTCGGCGCCGGCATCTACAGCTGGATGCCGATGGGCCTGCGCGTGATCCGAAAGGTCGAGGCAATCGTGCGCGACGAGATGACGCGCGCCGGCGCCGTGGAGCTTTTGATGCCCGTCGTGCAGCCCGCCGAACTCTGGCAGGAGTCCGGGCGCTGGGACAAGATGGGCCCCGAGCTGATGCGCGTGAAGGACCGGCATGACCGCGACTTCATCATCCAGCCGACCAGCGAGGAAGTGGTCACCGACATCGCCCGCCAGGAGTTGCGCAGCTACAAGCAGTTGCCGAAAAACCTGTACCACATCCAGACGAAATTCCGGGACGAGCGCCGCCCGCGCTTCGGCGTCATGCGCAGCCGCGAATTCATCATGAAGGACGCGTACAGCTTCGACCGCGACGAGAGGGCGGCCAAGGTGAGCTACCAGTCGATGGCCCAGGCGTACCGCGCGATCTTCGACCGGTTCGGGTTGCGCTACCGGGCCGTGGCCGCCGACAGCGGCGCGATCGGCGGCGACCTGTCGGAAGAGTTCCAGGTGATCGCCGCGACCGGCGAAGACGCGGTCGTCTATTCCGAGGGCAGCAGCTACGCGGCGAATATGGAGAAAGCGGAAGCGCTCGCGCCGCACGGTGCACGTCCCGCGGCTGCCCAGCCCATGACGAAGACGCCGACGCCCGGCAAGAGCACCTGCGGCGACGTCGCCGAGTTGCTCGGGGTCCCGCTCGCGACCACCGTGAAGTCGCTGGTGCTCGCCACCGACCAGTTGAACGACAAGGGCGAGATCGTGAAATCGCAGGTGTGGCTGCTGCTCGTGCGCGGCGACCACGACATGAACGAGATCAAGGTCGGCAAGGTGCCCGGCCTCGACCAGGGCTTCCGCTTCGCTACCGTTGCAGAGATCGTCGAACACTTCGGCACGAAGCCCGGCTACCTCGGCCCGATCGCGCTCAGGAAGCCGATCAAGATCGTCGCCGACCGCGAAGTCGCCGTCATGGCCGACTGGATCTGCGGCGCGAACGAGGAAGACTTTCACATCACCGGCGTGAACTGGGGCCGCGACCTCCCGGAGCCCGACGCGGTTGCCGACATCCGCAACGTCGTTGCGGGCGATGCGTCGCCCGACGGGCAAGGCGTGCTTGCAATCGAGCGCGGCATCGAGATCGGCCACATCTTCTTCCTCGGCACGAAGTACAGCGAGCCGATGAAGGCCAGCTTCCTCGATGAAAACGGCAAGCCGCAGCTGATGCAGATGGGCTGCTACGGCATCGGCATCACGCGCCTGCCCGCCGCGGCGATCGAGCAGAACAACGACGAGCGCGGCATCATCTGGCCCGATGCGATCGCGCCCTTCGCCGTCGTGATCTGCCCGATCGGCATGGACCGGAGCGCCGACGTGAAAGCGGCTGCCGAAAAATTGCACGACGAGCTGCAGGCTGCCGGCATCGACGTGATGCTCGACGACCGCGGAGAGCGTCCCGGCGCGATGTTCGCCGACTGGGAGCTGATCGGTGTGCCGCATCGCGTGGTCATCTCCGACCGCGGCTTGAAGGAAGGCCAACTGGAATACCAGCACCGCCGCGACACGCAGGCCACCAAGGTGCCGGCCGGCGAAGTGTCGAGCTTCGTCAAGGCCAGGCTGGCCGCGTGACCGGACAGTTGCTCCTTCCCCCTCCGGGGGAAGGTTGGGAAGGGGGCAGGCGCCGCGCACTCTTCACTCTCGCAGGGCTGTCACTCGCATCGTCGATTCCGGGAGTCGTCCGCGCCGGCGGCCAACTCGAAGAACCCCTCGCCGTCTCCGTCCGCAACGTTCTCAGTTCCGCCATTGCCAACTCCGCGCCGCCAGTCCCGGAATTCCGCGAGATCGAGCCGCGCCTTGCCTACCTGCGCTGGCTGGGCGCGATGAGCGGGCGTCTGCGCAAGCGCAAGGCCGACTGGCTGGAGCGCAAGGAATTCCTGCAGACCGTCTGGTACGAGAGCCGTCGCGCGGGCCTGGACACAGGGCTCGTGCTCGGTCTGATTCAGGTCGAAAGCAACTTTCGCAAGTTCGCCGTGAGCCCGGTCGGCGCGCGGGGCTACATGCAGGTCATGCCGTTCTGGACGCGCGTGATCGGCGATGGCGATTCGGGCAAGCTGTTCCACATGCAGACGAACCTGCGATTCGGATGCGTGATCCTGCGGCACTACATCGATCGCGAGCGCGGCGACCTGTTCCTGGCGCTCGGCCGCTACAACGGCAGCCGCGGCAAGCCGCAATATCCCAACGCCGTGTTCGGCGCGGGCAAGAACTGGGATTGGCACGATCTGCCCGCGCAGGAAAAGCCCGCGGACCCTTCACGTCCCGACAGGCCGCCGGCCGGGCCGAACTAGGCGTCTGGATTGCGGGTCAGGATCCCGCTCACTGCAAGAAGCCCAGCTTCCCTTTCATCGCGCCCGCCTTCGGCAAGTCCGCGACAGCGATCTCGCCCCGCGCATCCAGTCGTGCATTGCCAAAGCCGGTCATCAACGCACGGCGCATGTCGCGCGGGGGCAGTTCCGCGAGCAGATCGAGCACGTCATCGCGCGGCTCCTGCTCGAAATGGGCGCCCCATCCGTGGTCCGCGCGAATCGACGCGTACAGGTTGCGCGCGATCCGCCGCGCGGCCTCGTGCGTGGGCGCCTCGATCTCGAACACGTTCATGCGATTGAGGATCGGCTCGGGAATGCAGCGCTCGTCGTTGGCCGTCATGATCCAGATCACCTGACTCGCGTCGATCGCGATTTCGGCGAATTCGTCCATGAACGATCCTGCCGTGTCATGTTCGAGCAGGCTGTAAAGCGAGCCGAGCGGATCGTACTGCGCCTCGGCTGCGGCCTTGTCGATCTCGTCGACGACGATCACGGGGTTGGCGTACTGGCCGTCGACCAACGCTTCGAAGACCTTGCCCGGCTTCGCGCCTTTCCATTGCGACGATGCACCGGAAAGGAGCCAGCCCGCCGTCATCGAGCTCATGGGCACGAGGCTCATGCCGGTACCGAGCAGGTCCGCGAGCTTGCGAGCGAAGTGGGTCTTGCCGATGCCCGGCGGGCCGAGCAGCAGCATCGGCGTGACTTCGAGGCCATCGCGGCAATCCTGCGACAGCGCCACATGCCGCTTCACGTCGTCGAGCGCGTCGGTGAAATTCGGGAGTTGTTCGTAGAGGGCCGCCATGTCCGGCAGGCCGCTGGGCTTGACCTGGAAGCGTTCCGGGCCGCGCTCCAGCATGCGTTCGTAGGTAGTGCGCAGGCCCTCGTGATCCCGCTGCGGCAGCTTGGCGAGCTTTCGCTCGACGTCGTGCGGCCGGAACACGTTGCGAAGGTTCGCGACGGGAAGCTGGAATCCTGAGTCCATCGACACTCCTTGCGGCTTGCTGATGATTCCAGCATAAGCCGTGCCACAGTTCAATGGCCGGAGGCCGCAGGCGACATCCTGCGTCAGCAATTACCGACAGCGGATCCTGGATCCCGGATCGCTGTCCGGGATGACGACCTGCTGGTCAGCTCTGCGTGGCGCCCAGCACCTGCTGCAACTCGCCGCTCTGGTACATCTCCATCATGATGTCCGAGCCGCCGACGAACTCGCCC
>JAZKIF010000170.1:0-11137 GCA_040385005.1 Pseudomonadota bacterium | reverse complement strand
AGCCGCATCAAGGATGCGAAGCCCGACTTCGTGTGGGTCGGCGCGATCGGCCTGGACGGCAACCTGCTGCTCGACGCGATGAAGAAGATCGACTATGCGCCGCCGCAGCACTTCTATCTCTACCCCGCACCCGGCCCGCTCGTGACCGCGCCGGAAGCGAACGGCGCGCTGTCGGTGACGATCTTCGAGGAGCACCCGCCTTTCAGCACGCGGCCGCAGGCCGCCGACTTCATCAAGACCTACCACGAGCGCGCCGCGAAGGCGGGCTTCGCGGACACGGCGGTGGAAGTACAGGCCGCCGCGTCGTTCACCGCGTGGCAGATCCTCGAAGGCGCCGTGACGGCGACGAAAAGCCTGGACGACAAGGTGATCGCCGACTGGCTGAAGAAGAACCGCGTGAACACGATCCAGGGATCGCTGCGCTTCGACGGACCTTCGAACTACGGCGACGACTTGATGCGCGTCAAGCAGATCCAGAACGGCAAATGGCTGGTGGTGTGGCCGAAGGATGCGGCAGCGCCGGGCGCGAAGATGATCGCCAAGTAGCGAGATGTCCTGGCCTAGCTGGACACTGCTCGCGCAATCCATTCTCTCGGGCGTGTTCGCCGGTGCGCTGTACGGCCTTCTGGGCCTGAGCCTCGGGCTCAGCTGGGGCCTGCTGCGCACCATCAACCTCACGCACTTCGCGTTCGCGTTCCTCTCCGCCTACATCTGCTGGCAGCTGGCGGCGATAGGTAAAGTCGATCCATTGCTGACGCTGGGTTGCGTCGTCCCGCTCATGTTCGTGCTCGGCGCCGGGCTGCACTGGCTCACGGAGCGTTTTCACCTCACGCCGTTCAGCTCGCTGCTGCTCACGTTCGGGTGCATGGGCATCGTGGAGTCGGTGATGCAGACGATCTGGACGGCGGATCCGCGCAAGCTCGAATCGCATTACGCGGACATGAAGTTCCGGCTCGGTCCGCTGTATCTCCCGGTGCCTGAGGTGTTGACGCTCGTGCTCGCGGTCGCGATCTCCTTCGGCGTCTGGGCGGTGCTGCGCTTCACCGATCTGGGCAAGGCCTTGCGCGCGTCCGCCGAAGACGCACCGGTGGCTGCCGCCTTCGGCATCGACCAGCGGCGCAACGGCTTCGTGCTGGCGGGCACCTGCTCCGCCATCGCGGGCATCGCGGGCGTGTGCATCGCGCTCTCCAGCAGCATCAGCCCGTCCCAGATGTACACCTGGGTGGGCGTGGTCTTTGCGGCCGTCATGCTCGGCGGCCTGGGCAGCGCGCTGGGGCCGCTCATCGCGGGCATCATCATCGGCGTGAGCGAGGCGGTGACGATGGCCGTGACGTCACCATCCTGGGCGCCGCTGGTGTCGTTCACGCTGCTGATCGCGATCCTGCTGCTGCGGCCGGGGCGCGTGCGATGAAGATCCGCAAGACGCCTGCCGGCATCCTCGCCGCCGGTTTGCTGATGGCCGCGCTGCCGTTCCTGAAACTGCCGGCGTTCTACGAATCGTTCCTGTACCTCGCGCTGTTCTGGATCGTGCTGGCAACGTCGTGGAACATCCTGTCGGGTTACGCGGGCTATTTTTCTTTCGGTCACGGCGCTTTCTTCGGCGCGGGCGTGTACACGTCGGCAACGCTGGCGGGCAAATTCGACTGGCCGTTTCTGTGGACGTTGCCGGTGGCCGCGCTGGTCGCGGCGCTGATCGGTGTCGGTGTGGGCGCCGTGGTGTTCCGCGTGCGCGGCATTCGCGGCGAGGTGTTCGCGTTGCTGAGCCTCGCGGTCACCTTCGTGCTGGCCACGATCATCGGCAACACCGCGATCGACGGCGGGCCGGGCGTGTACCTCAACGCGGTGCCGGTGCCCAAGCTCGGGCCGACGCCGACATCGAGTCTCTATCTGATGATGCTGATTGCGGCCGTGGCCACGTTGCTGGTCTCATGGGCGATCCGCCATTCGCGCTTCGGCGCCGGGTTGTTCGCGATCCATGACGACGAAGACGCGGCCGAGGTGATGGGCGTGCCGACGTATCGATGGAAGCTCGCTGCGCTCGCGGTCTCGTGCGCGCTGGCGGGATGGGTCGGCGGCATTCATGCGCTCTTCATTTCGTATGTGACGACGGCGGAGACGTTCAACCTCACCGTGCCGTTGACGGTGGTGCTCATGAGCATTCTCGGGGGGACGCGCCATTGGGCGGGGCCGGCGATCGGTGCGGTCGCCATCACCTGTTTGCTGTTCGCGTTCACCGGCGGGCAGTACGCGGTGATGGGGAAGGGCGTGATCGGGTTGATATTGGTGGTGGGGGTGTTGTTCATGCCGGACGGTGTCATGGGGAGGCTGCGCAGGCGGCGTGCTGGCTCACTCGCCCCCACAGGGGGAGAAATTCACCCTCACCCCAACCCTCTCCCGCAAGCGGGAGAGGGAGCAAGTCAGGTGTTGCTTCGCGTCGAGGGATTGAGCAAATCCTTCCGCGGCGTCAAAGCCCTCTCCAACGTCAGCCTCGAAGTCCGCAAAGGAGAAATCCTCGGTCTCCTCGGCCCGAACGGCTCGGGCAAGTCGACCTTCATCAACGTTGTCAGCGGCCATTTCCTGCCTGATGCCGGCGAGGTGTGGCTGGACGGCCGGAACATCGCGGGCATCGCGGCGCACGACATCGCGCGCGCCGGCATCGCGCGTACTTACCAGATCCCGCGCCCGTTCTCGCAACTCACCGTGCTCGACAACGTCGCCATCGCCGCCATGTACGCGGGCCGCGGCGTCGCCACGCTCGAAGCCGGCCAGCAGGAAGCAAGGCAGTGGCTGGAGTTCACGCACCTCACCGACAAGGCACAGAGCCTGCCCGGCGAGTTGAACCTGCACCAGCGCAAGTTCCTCGAACTCGCGCGCGCCCTCGCCGCGCGGCCGCAGCTCGTACTGCTCGACGAAGTCCTGTGCGGGCTCACGCCGACGGAGATCCAGGCGGCCGTGACGCAGATCCGCCGCATCCGCGACCAGGGCACGACCATCGTCTTCGTCGAGCACGTGATGGACGCCGTGATGGCGCTCACCGATCGCATCGTCGTGTTCGACCAGGGCGTGGTGCTGGCCGAAGGCGCGCCGCGCGAAGTGATGCAGCGGCCCGCGGTGATGACCGCCTACCTGGGGGTCGCGCATGCTTGACCTCCAGCAACTCACCGTCGCTTATGGCGAAGCGCGCGCGGTGTGGGACATCTCGCTGCACGTCGCGCCCGGCGAACTGCTCTGCATCGTGGGGCCGAACGGCGCGGGCAAGACGACGCTCGTCAACACCATCGCGGGCATCCTCAAACCCATCGCCGGCCGCATCGCGATTGAAGGCCGCGACATCACGGCGCTCGCGCCGCACAAGTTCTGCGAGGCCGGCATTGCGCTCGTGCCCGAAGGCCGGCGTCTCTTCACCGGCATGACGGTTGCGGAGAACCTGGACATCGGCAGCTTCCTGCCCGCCGCGAAGGCGCGGCGGCGCGAGACGCTCGAAGAAGTGCTGGCGCTCTTCCCCGCGCTGAAAGCAAAGTTACCCGCGCCGGCCGGCGAACTTTCGGGCGGCCAGCAGCAGATGGTGGCGATCGCGCGCGCTTTGATGGCGCGGCCTCGCCTGTTGCTGCTGGACGAGCCCTCGCTCGGCCTCTCACCGCTGGTGGTGGCCGACATGTTCGACGCGATCCGCAAAATCAGCGCGAACGGCATCACCATCGTGCTGGTGGAACAGAACGTCTCGATGGCGATGCGCATCTCGCACCGCGCGTGCGTGCTGGAGCTCGGGCGCATCGTCGCCGAAGGCGCGCCGGATGAATTGATGAAGCGGCCGGAGATCCGGCAGGCCTACCTCGGTATCTAAGTTATGTCGCCCCCACGCTTCGCTGCCCCCCGAGGGGGCGCTTTTTGCCTAGGGGCGGCCCGTCGTCAAAAAAGGAGACAAACATGCTGTTCCCCACCACCATCGTCGGCAGTTTCCCGCAGCCCGAATGGCTGATCGACCGCGCCAAGCTCGCGGGACGTTTCCCGCCGCGCGTCAGGGCGCTCGAACTCTGGCGCCTGCAGGAGCCCTACCTCGCGCCAGCGCAGGACGATGCGACGCTGCTCGCCATCCGCTTCCAGGAGGAAGCCGGGCTGGACATCGTGAGCGACGGCGAGATCCGCCGGGAAAGTTATTCGAACCGCTTCGCCACCGCGCTCGAAGGCGTCGATCTGGACAACCCCGGCAGCGCGCTCGATCGCTCGGGCCACCCGAACCCCGTTCCGCGCATCGTGGGCAAGATCCGCCGCAAGCACGCCGTGGAAGTGGAGGACCTCAAATTTCTCAAGCGCAACACGGCGCGCATGACCAAGATCACCGTGCCCGGCCCGTTCACCATGCTGCAGCAAGCGCAGAACGACCACTACAAGAGCGAGGAAGAAGCGGCGATGGATTACGCCGTGGCGGTCAACGCGGAGATCAAGGATCTCTTCGCGGCCGGCGCGGACGTCGTGCAGATCGACGAGCCCTACATGCAGGCGCGGCCCGAGAAGGCGCGGCAGTACGGCCTCGCCGCGCTCAACCGCGCGCTCGAGGGCGTGCAGGGCACGACGTGCGTGCATATCTGCTTCGGCTACGCGGCCATCATCCACGAACGGCCGAGCGGCTACTCGTTGCTGCCCGAGCTCGCGGGCTGCCGCTGCAAGCAGGTCTCCATCGAGACGGCGCAGTCGCACCTGGACACCAGCGTGCTCACGCAGCTGGATGGCAAGCAGATCCTCGTCGGATGCATCGACCTGTCCGATCTCAACGTGGAAACACCGGAGGTGATCGCCGAACGCGTGCGCCGTGCGCTGAAGCACGTGAAGCCGGAACAGGTCGTGCTCGCGCCCGATTGCGGCATGAAGTATTTGCCACGCGACGTGGCGCGGGGGAAGCTCGCGAGCATGGTCGAGGCCGCGCGGATCCTGCGGCGCGAGCACGGCGAACAATGAAAGAGCCCACGATGTCCCACAACATTTCCCGCCGCGCTGCGATCACCGCACTTGTTGCAGCCAGCCTCTGCGCCGCCGGCACGTCCTCCCTCGCGCAGTCGCAGGACGGCACGCTGCGCCTCGTCGTCCCGTTCGGCGCGGGCACCACCACCGACATCGTGAGCCGCGTGGTCGGCGAAGGTCTCGGCAAGTCGATGCAGCAAACCGTCATCGTCGAAAACCGCGCGGGCGCCGGCGGTTCCACCGGATCGGACCAGGTCGCCAAGGCCGCGCCGGACGGCCGCATGATCGTCATGGGCACCGTGGGCACGCATGCGATCAACGCGTCGCTGTTCCGCAAGCTGCCTTACGACCCGCTGCGCGACTTCGCGCCGGTGGCGCTCGTCGGTTTCACGCCCACGCTGCTCGTCGTCGGCGCGGACTCGCCCGCGAAGTCCATCGCCGACCTGAAGGCGATGGCGGCACGGCCCGAAGGCGTGACGTTCGCCTCGGCGGGCAACGGCACGTCGGGGCATCTCGCGGGCGAGATGCTCGCGCAGCGTCTTGGCGTGAAGATGACGCACGTGCCCTACAAGGAAGGCGCGATGGCGCTCACCGCCGTGATGGGCCGGCAGGTCGACCTGATGTTCTATCACCCCGCCGCGACGATGCCGCAGGTGAAGGCGGGCAAGCTGCGTGCGCTGGGCGCAAGCAGCGCGCAGCGCAGCGCTGCGGCACCGGAGGTGGCGACGCTGATGGAACAGGGCCTGCCCGATTTCGATCTTGTCGCGTGGTTCATGCTGTACGCGCCGGCCGCGACGCCGCCCGCGCAGCTCGCGAACCTGCGCCGCGCCGCGACCGCCGCGCTGGCCTCGCCCGACGTGACGGCCAAGTTGCGCGAGCAAGGTGTCGAGCAGCGCGCGCTGCGCGCCGACGAGCTCGCCGCGTTCAATCGCGCGGAAGTCGAGAAGTGGGCGGTGCTGGTGAAGCGCTCGGGCGCGCAGGTGGATTGACGAGAGCGTCGAAAGGTCCGGGCACGACTCAGGTTTCGCTCGTTTCCAGGTTCGCGCGGATGCGGCCCAGCAGCTCGACGAGCTGGCGGCAGTCGTCGTCCCCGAGGCCCGCGATGGCCGCCCGCGCACGCTTGCGGGCCCTCAGCTGCATCGCGCGGTGAAGCTCCTTCGCCGCCGCCGTCAACTCCATGCGGATGTTGCGCCGGTCCGCCTCGTCGGCGCGTGCCTCCAGCAGGCCGCGTTCGCGCAGGCCGCCGACCAGCCGCGCGAGCTGGCTCTTGTCGCGGCCGGAGTGAAGGGCCAGCTCGCTCTGCGTCGCGCCCGGGTTCCGGGCGAAGAAGCCGAGCGCCTTCGACTCCATGTGGGAGAGCCCTTCCTCGCCGTCATCGGGCGCGCGGTGCCGTTGCGAACGGTAGAGGTGCATCACCTCGTGGATGGACTCGAACACCTCTTCCGCGGTCGAGCGGCTCGATTGGTTGACACTGTCCAATGGTTTCGGCATGATGGTGGACATTATCCACCAATTGCCGCTTTCATGACCATCGATACAACTCCCACCGCCCGGCGCGTGCAGCGTGTGCGCCACGAAACCCGCCGCCGCGACGTCGTCGTCGCCCGCACCCGCCAGCTCGGCGCGAACTTTGCCTCGATCACCTTTGCCGGCGACGCGTTGGCCGATTTCAGGTCGGACTCCTTCGACGACCACATCAAGTTCTTCTTCGAGGGACCCGGGGGCGAGACGGTCGCGCGCGACTACACGCCGCGCCTGCACGACCCGCAATCGCGCGAGCTCACCATCGAGTTCGCATTGCACGGCGACGGGCCGGCTTGCGACTGGGCTCGCAAGGCAGCGCCCGGCGCTCGCGCCACCATCGGCGGGCCGCGCTCGTCGTTCGTCATCCCCGCCGACTGGGACTGGCATCTCCTGGTGGGCGACTCCGCGGCGCTGCCCGCGATCGACCGGCGCCTGGAAGAGCTGCCTGCGGGCTCGCGAGTCGTCGTCCTGGCGCAGGCGGGCGATGCGAATGACGAGCGGCAGTTCCGCTGCGCCGCCGATCTCGACGCCCGCTGGTTCCGCACGGAAACGGAACTCGTGTCGGCCGTCGCCGCATTCCAGCCGCCTGCCGGCGACGGGTACACGTGGTGCGCCGGCGAAGCGGCGACGATGAAGCGCCTTCGCGACGTTCTGCTCATCGACAAGCAACTGCCTCGCGAGTGCGTGCGTGTCGCCGCGTACTGGAAGCGAGGCGCTTCCAGCCACCACGAAACGCTGGATTGAAGTTTCCGTCCGCGACAATGTCCATTCAATCCCGAGAGGACAGATGTCGCATTCCATCAGCCTGATCACCACATTGGCCGCCGGCTTCGGGCTGGCGCTCATCCTTGGCTTCATCGCCGCGCGCCTGGGCCTCCCCGCACTGGTCGGCTACCTGCTTGCCGGCGTCGCGATCGGCCCCGCCACGCCGGGATTCGTCGCCGACGGCGAAATCGCTTCGCAGCTCTCCGAGATCGGCGTGATGCTGCTCATGTTCGGCGTGGGGCTGCACTTCTCCGTGCAGGACCTGCTGAACGTCCGCAAGATCGCATTGCCAGGCGCCGTGGTGCAGATGGTCGTGGCCACCGCGATGGGCGCGGGCGTGGCCATATGGTGGGGCTGGACGCCGGGCAGCGCGCTCGTGTTCGGCCTGTCGCTGTCCGTGGCGAGCACCGTGGTGCTGCTCAAGGCGCTGGAGAGCCGGGGTATCGTCGACACGTCGAATGGACGTATCGCGGTCGGATGGCTCGTGGTCGAGGACGTCGCGATGGTGCTGGTTCTCGTGCTGCTGCCGGCGGTCGCGCCGGCCCTCGGCGGCACCGCGCATGCCGCAACCGGTCACAGCCTGGGCGTGACCATGCTCATCACGCTCGCCCAGGTCGGCGGCTTCATCGCCTTCATGCTCATCGTCGGGCGCAAGCTGTTCCCGTGGATCCTCTGGCACGTCGCCAGGACCGGATCGCGCGAGCTCTTCACGTTGTGCGTTGTCGCGGCCGCGGTGAGCATCGCCTACGGATCGGCAGCGCTCTTCGGCGTGTCGTTCGCGCTCGGCGCGTTCCTCGCCGGCATGGTGCTGCGCGAATCGGAGTTCAGCCATCGCGCCGCCGAGCAGACGTTGCCGCTGCAGGACGCCTTCGCGGTGCTCTTCTTCGTCTCGGTGGGCATGCTGTTCGACCCGGCGATCCTCATCGAGCAGCCGCTCGCTGTGCTGGCCACCGTCGCGATCATCCTGGCAGGCAAGTCGCTGGCCGCCGTCGCCCTGGTCCTGGTGCTGCGTTATCCGGCGCGCACTGCGTTGATGGTCGCCGCGAGTCTCGCGCAGATCGGCGAGTTCTCTTTCATCCTCGCGGCCCTGGGCATGTCGCTCGGGCTGCTCGACAAGGAAGGGCAGAGCCTCATCGTCGCGGGGGCGCTGTTCTCCATCGCGCTGAACCCGTTCGTGTTCAGCGTGTTCGCCGGCATCCACAAATGGATGGAGCGGCGCGCGATGTTGGCGGGCCGCGCCGAACCCGCGCCCAACGAATTGGCGGAGCTGCCTCTCAGCACCGACGTGAAGTACCTCTCCAACCAGGTCGTGCTGGTGGGCTGGGGCCGCGTGGGCAAGAGCATCGGCGCGGTGCTCACGCGCGAGGGCGTGCCCTTCGTCGTGGCCGAGGAGAACCGCGAGTTCGTGCAGGCGCTTCGCGGCCAGGGCATCCCGGCCGTGTGGGGCGACGCCACCGAGCCGGAGGTGCTGATCCAGGCACACATCGCGCGGGCACGCGCGCTGGTGATCGCGACGCCGGAGACCATCCTCGTGCGCAAGATGGTGGAGACGGCGCGGCAGTTGAACCCCACCATCCAGGTCGTCGTGCGCAGCCACAACGCGCAGGAGGCCGAGCTGCTGGAGAAGGACGGTGCGGGCACGGTGTTCGTGGGCGAGCTGGAGCTGGCGAAAGCCATGACGAAGCATGTGCTGGGGGTGATGGGGACGGCGGGTGCAACGGAAGATCGATAGCAACACGGCCTGCCGCGCAATTGGGCATAATTTCCCGACCACTCCTCCCTAGTCGCGTCATTCAGTTGGCTGTTACCTGGGACGAAAAGACCGCCACATGGCGGTCTTTTCATTTGCCGTGTTCGCGTATGCTCCTCCGCATCGCCGCGCTCGACGGCCCTCGGAGACAAAACCATGCAGTTCTGGAAACACGCCTTCGCCGCGCTAGCGCTTCTCGCCACCTCCCAATCTTTCGCCGCCTTCCCCGACAAACCCATCCGCATCGTCATCGGTTTCCCTGCGGGCGGCCCACTCGACCAGCATGCGCGACTGCTGGCCGAGCGGCTGCAAGCCGTGCTCGGCCAGCCCCTCATCATCGACTACAAGTCGGGCGCCGGCGGCACCGTGGGCGCGCAGGAAGTGATGCGCGCCCCGGCGGATGGCTACACGCTGATGCTCGCGAACACGGGCGTGATGGTGATCAATCCGGCGCTGTATGGGAAGCTGCCGTACGAGACACTGCGCGACTTCACGCCGATCGCGCGCACCGCGATGCAGCCGCTCGCGCTGCTCGTGAACCCGAAGTTGCCCGTGAATTCGCTGCGCGAATTCGTCGCGTATGCCAAGTCGCGGCCAGGCCAGGTGAACTACGGCTCGGCCGGCAACGGCGGCATCAGCCACCTCGCGCCCGAAATGTTCAAGGGCGCGACAGGCCTGTTCATGGTGCACATCCCGTACCGCGGCAGCGCGCCCGCGTTCACCGATTTGATGGCGGGCCAGGTGCAGTTCATGGCGGAGTCGATCCCGCAGGCCGCGGCGTACCACAAGCAGGGCAAGGTGAAGGCGCTCGCCGTGACGAGCCGCGAGCGCAACCCCGCGCTGCCGGACACGCCCACGGTGATCGAGAGCGGCATCCCGAACTTCGAGGTGGTGGGCTTCTACGGATTTCTCGCGCCCGCCAATCTGCCGAAGGATGTGACGGCGAAACTGAGCGATGCGTTCAAGCAGGTGCTCGCGACGCCGGAGATCCGCAACCGCATGGTCACGCAGGGCGCGGACCCGGCGTTCCTCGGCAGCGAGGAGTTCACTGCCTACCTGCGCGCGGAAATGCCGCGCTGGGCGGATGCCGTGCGCAAGTCCGGCGCGAAGATGGATTGAATCCGTGAAGGCTGCTGCGCGCTAAGCAAGTTCGAACCACGGCCGCGAGCGGTCGTGCATGGCGCCGATCTTCACGACCGTGCCTTCCTTCAACGCGAGCGGCGCGTCGAACCCATAGATCGTGTGCTGCCAGTTGGAGATGGCGCTCGGATGCGAGGGATGGTTCTCGAACTCGACGCCCTCGGCCAGGTCGATGCGGATCCACTGGATGAGGCCGTAGCAGAGCCCGGCCTTCTTCGCCGTGATGGCAAGCGTCTTCTTCTCGGCGGGGAAGCTCGACTTCGCGGCGAAATCGAACCGGAACGCTTCGATGTCATCGCTCATCAGAACGGGTGAGAGGTCCTCGCGGTACAGCGGCCGCTTCTTCGGATGGATCGCGTTGAAGTCGCGCAGGTCGAAGCCGAAGCTCTCGCCGACGTGCAGATACTTCCCGAGCTCGTCGCCCGTCACGAGTGCGACCATGATGCTGGCCGCGCGCGGCAGCACGGTGCCGCCTTCCTCGAGCAGGCGCGCCTTCGCGTCCTCGATCGCGGGCAGAACGTGCTCGCCCAGCAGCTCGCTGGAGAAGATTTCATGCACGAGGATGTCCGCCTTCGCGGGCAAGTCCGTGCCGAGTTGCACGGCGTGCGAAGGTTTGGCGAGCACCGTCACCCGGTCCTGGAGGTTGTTGCGCCGGACGATCCTCGTTGCGGTTTCCGCGATGAGGTTCTCGGCTTCGCAGGTGAATACCTTCTTGGCGCCCAGCCGCGCGGCCATCATCGCGAGCAGGCTCGAGCCCGTGCCGATTTCGAACACCACTTGTTCCGGCGTGACGACCTTCGCGAGCGCGTCGTGGAAGGCCTGGTTGCGCGCGGGCTCGTTCATCATCGGCACATGCCAGAGCGGCACGAGCTTGGTCAGGATCCATTCCGCGCCGCGCTTTGCGGTGATGTTGTCCGGGTGCGCTTTCAAGCTGTCGCGGCACAACTCCATCGCCTGGTGGCCCTGCGCAGACAGGGACAGGCGAGCGCGCGTGTCGTC
>JAZKIF010000169.1:0-2812 GCA_040385005.1 Pseudomonadota bacterium | reverse complement strand
GGCACGGCCGGCGACCGGGGTGGATCGTTCTCCGGGTCTCCTGGTCGCTAGCATCGCCGTTCAGAAGGCACGCGGTGAGAACGAAAGCTTCGCGGCTCAATGGCTGTTGGCGTCCAGGAGCCCCTGCGCCCGACCCACCCCGGTCCCCTGCCGATTCGTCGCGCTGTGGTGTGCCTGCATGGATTGCGGGTCGAGCCCGCAATGACACCGTATCTGTTGTCATGCCGGACTTGATCCGGCATCCACGCGAGCGCGGGTCTTGTTCGCACATTCGCACGTCGGGACAAGGTCGGTGGATGGGGTGGTCGGGCGCAGGGGCTTCCGGACGCTACGAGTCATTGAGCCGCGAAGCCCTCGTTCTCACAACGTGCCTTCTGAACGGCGATGCTAGCGACCGGAAGACCCGGAGAACGGCCACCCCGTCCGCCGGCCGCCGCCACCCCTATCCGCGCGCCGGAACGCGAGCCGCGTCACGCCCAAACCACAGCCACAACGCCACCCCGATCACGATCATCGGCACGCACAGCCACTGGCCCATCGACAGCCCCGTGGATTGCTGCAGCCAGGCGAGATACGAATCCGGCTCGCGGAAGAACTCCGCGATGAAGCGGAACACGCCGTAGCCGAACAGGAACGCCGCCGCCACCTGCCCTTGCCGCCGCTCCTTGCGCGCATAGAGCCACAGCAGGATGAAGAGCAGCACACCCTCCATCAGGAACTGATACACCTGCGACGGATGGCGCGGGATCATCGCGCCGCTTTGCGGAAAGACCATCGCCCACGGCAATGAAGCCGGCGCTTCCCTGCCCCACAACTCGCCGTTGATGAAGTTGCCCACGCGCCCGGCGGCCAAGCCGAGCGGCACGCAGGGCGCGACGAAATCCATCACCTGCCAGAACGGCCGGCCGCGCGAATGCGCGAACCAAATCTGCGAGACGATCACGCCGAGCATGCCGCCGTGGAAACTCATGCCGCCTTGCCACACGAAAAAGATTTCCAGCGGGTGCGAGAGGTAATAGCCGGGCTTGTAGAAGAGGCAGTAACCCAGCCTTCCGCCGAGCACGACGCCGAGCACGCCAAGGAACAGGATGTCCTCGATGTCCTTGCGCGACCACGCGCCCGGCCCCGTGATGGAGGCATAAGGTTCATGGTGCAGACGCCTGTTGGCGAGCAGCAGGAAGAGGCCGAACGCGGCGAGATAGGTCAGGCCATACCAGTGGATCGCGACCGGGCCGAGCTGCAGCGCGACGGGATCGATTTGAGGGTACTTGAGCATGCGGCGTATTGTGCTGCAACGCACACGGGCTCGCAGCTCATCAATGCTTGCCGGGTGCCTGCGCCTTCGCGAATTCGATGAAGCGGTCCAGCGCGGGGTTGGCGCCTTTCGGCCACACGAGGCTGGTCTCGCATCCCGGCACTTGCTGTGCATTGCGGCCCGATACCTGGCGATAGGTCACGCCCTGCCGCTGGAATTGGCGCACGCTGTCCGGCACCCACGCGATGCCGAGGCCCGCGGACACGAGGTTGACGATGGTTTGCATCTGGATCGCCTCCTGCGTCACGCGCGGCGCGCGGCCCGCGGCGTGGTACATGCCGAAGACCGCGTCGTGCAGCGACGGCACGATGCGGCGCGGGAAGATCACGAGGGGCTCGCGCAGCAGCGCGTCGAAGGACATCGCTCGGGCGAGCGCGAGCGGATGCTGCTCCGGCAGCGCCACCACGAGCGGCTCGCGCGCGATGCGCAGGTGGTGCAGCTCCGCGGGCACGAAGCCGGGCGAGTGCAGCATGAAGCCGGCGTCGATGTCGCCGCGCTCGAGCAGCTGCAGCTGCACGTCGCCGGTGGCCTCGATGAGTTCGAACTCGACTTGCGGATACTCCGCGCGAAAGCCACGAACCCATTGCGGCAGGAGTCCGAATCCGACGGTGGAGACGAACGCAAGACGCAGCCGCCCCACTTCGCCGTGCGCAGCCGCGCGCGCATGCGCGGGCAACGCGGCTGCACGCGCCAGCAATTCGCGAGCACCAGGCAGCAGCGCAACGCCCGCCGTCGTGAGCTTCACGCTGCGCTTCGTGCGGTCGAACAGGCGCACGCCCAGCAGTTGCTCCAGGTTCGCGACGGCCTGGGTCAGCGGCGGCTGCGTCATGTGCAGGCGCTGGGCCGCGCGGCCGAAGTGCAGCTCTTCGGCGACGGCGATGAATTGGCGCCACAGGCGCAGTTCGATGACGGGTTCGGCCATACGCCGCACATATTAATCCACCCGTACAAAGGGATTGGAAAGAATCAGTGGCCCGGCGCATACTCGCACCCATTCGCCAATGGAGCACACGCAAATGGACACCAAGGTCATCCACATCAATCCCCGCAGCAAGAACATCACCGAGGGCAAGTCGCGCGCCCCCAACCGCTCCATGTACTACGCCATGGGCTACGAGGAAGGCGACTTCAAGAAGCCGATGGTCGGCGTCGCCAACGGCCACAGCACGATCACGCCATGCAACAGCGGCCTGCAGAAACTCGCTGACGCAGCGATCGCGGGCATCGAGGAAGCCGGCGGCAACGCGCAGGTGTTCGGCACGCCCACCATTTCCGACGGCATGGCGATGGGCACCGAGGGCATGAAGTATTCGCTCGTGAGCCGCGAAGTGATCTCGGACTGCATCGAGACCTGCGTGCAAGGCCAGTGGATGGACGGCGTGCTCGTCGTCGGCGGCTGCGACAAGAACATGCCAGGCGGCCTGATGGGCATGCTGCGCGCGAACGTCCCGGCCATCTACGTGTACGGCGGCACCATCCTGCCGGGCCGCTACAAGG
>JAZKIF010000168.1:0-5804 GCA_040385005.1 Pseudomonadota bacterium | reverse complement strand
CCGGCCTGTTCGACGACGGGGCCAAGCTGGGCCGGCTGGCGCAATTCTATGCACAGCGCATCCAGGCGTCCGGCATCGAATTCGACATGATCTTCGGCCCCGCCTACAAAGGCATCCCGCTGGCCGCCGCCGTCGCCATCGAGCTGGCGCGCCTGGGCCGCAACGTGCCCTATGCGTACAACCGCAAGGAGGCGAAAGACCATGGCGAGGGGGGAACTCTGGTGGGCGCGCCGGTCAAAGGAAAGGTGCTGATCGTGGACGACGTGATGTCGGCTGGGACCGCGGCGCGCGAATCCATCGCCATCATCGAGGCGGCGGGCGCGACGCCGCATGCGGTGGCCATCGCCCTGGACCGCCAGGAGAAGGCCACGGAAAACGGCAAGGATGTGGACCACAGCGCGGTGCAGTTCGTGCGCGACCAGCTCGGATTGCAGGTTTGCGCGATTGCACGGCTTGCGGATTTGCTTCAGTATCTGGAACAACAAACGGGTACAGGCCTTGGCGAACACCATGAGCAGGTGCTTGCATACAGGCAGCGCTACGGCGTCGAATAAGGATCCATTCGTGCGGGGCTCGGCGGGGCGATATTTTCTGGCGGGGTTGCTGTTGGCGGCTTTGTGCACCCACGCGGGCGCGCAAAGCATCTTCACGTGCGTCGACGCCAAGGGACGCCGCCTCACGGCCGACCGGCCGATCGCCGATTGCACCGACCGGGAGCAACGCGAGCTGACCAAGGACGGCATGCTCAAGCGCAAGGTCGGCCCCACCCTCACTGCCGAAGAGCGCGCGGTGGAGGAAGAGAAGACCCGCAAGGCGATCGAGGAAAAGAACCGGCTCGCCGAGGAGAAGAAGCGTGAGCGCGCGTTGCTCGTTCGCTACCCCGACAAGGCGGCGCACGACAAGGAACGGGGCCTGGCGCTGGCCGTGGCGGACGAATCCATCAAGGTCGCCAACGTGAACACCGACCATCTGGTGAACCAGCGCAAGAAGATGGACCTGGACCTGGAGTTCTTCAAGAACAACCCGGCCAAGATGCCGCCGAACCTCAAGCGCCAGATCGCGGAGAACACCCAGCAGCTGGAAGCGCAGAAGCGCTTCGTGGCCGACCAGGAAGCCGAGAAGAAGCGCATCAACGCGCGTTTCGACGAGGAGCAGGTCAAGCTGAAGCAGCTGTGGGCGCAACGGGCGGCGCCGGCGACGGCGACCGCATCATCGTCGGCGACTGCGAAGAAATAGATGGCTGTCATGCCGGGCTCCGACCCGGCATCCAGGCGCGCCACGATGGATTGCGGGTCAAGCCCGCAATGACAGACGCTGGCGACGAGTCAAGCCCGCCATGACAAATCGGCGGTCTACTCCGCGAGCTTGCGCCGCAAGACTTCGTTCACCTGCGCCGGGTTCGCCTTGCCCTTGCTCGCCTTCATCGCCTGGCCGACCAGCGCGTTGAACGCCTTGTCCTTGCCGGCCTTGAACTGCGCGACATTGTCGGGGTTCGCGGCGATCACCTCGTCGATGATCTTTTCCAACGCGCCGGTGTCGTTCATCTGCTTCAGGCCCTTGGCCTCGATGATCGCGTCGACGTCCTGGCTCTCGCCCGTCCACAACGCGTCGAACACCTGCCTCGCGGCATTGTTGGAGATCGTGTTGTCGGCGATGCGGCCGATAAGCGCCGCGAGCGCCGCGGCCGTGACGGGCGCCTCTTCGATCCGCCCCTCGCTCGCGTTCAGGCGCCGCGAGACCTCGCCCATGATCCAGTTGCTTGCGAGCTTGGCCTGCCCGCTCGCCTTGGCGGCAGCTTCGAAGTAAGCCGCCATCGCCTTGCTTTGCGTCAACGTCGTCGCGTCGTACTCCGGCAAGCCGAAGTCCTTGACGAAGCGCGCCGCCATCACGCGCGGCAGCTCCGCCATCTCGGACCTCACGCGCTCGACCCAGTCGCGACCCACCACCAGCGGCGGCAGGTCGGGATCGGGGAAGTAGCGGTAGTCCGCGGCGTCTTCCTTGGTCCGCATCGCGCGCGTCTCGCCCGTGTCGGGATCGAACAGCACGGTGGCCTGCTGGATCGCGCGGCCGTCCTCGATCTCCTCGATCTGCCAGCGGATCTCGTAATCGATCGCCTGCTGCATGAACTTGAAGCTGTTCAGGTTCTTGATCTCCCGGCGCGTGCCCAGCTCCGCGCCGGGTTTGCGCACCGACACATTGGCATCGCAGCGGAACGAGCCCTCCTGCATGTTGCCGTCGCAGATGCCGATCCATGTGACGATCTTGTGCAGCTCCTTCGCGTACGCGACGGCCTCATCGGACGAACGCATGTCGGGCTCGGTGACGATCTCCAGCAGCGGCGTGCCGGCGCGGTTCAAGTCAATGCCCGATTGGCCGACGAAGTCCTCGTGCAAGGACTTGCCCGCGTCTTCCTCGAGGTGGGCGCGCACCAGGCGAACCGATCGTTTTTCTTCCCCGAGGTAGAACTCGACGACACCGCCTTGCACGACGGGAATCTCGAACTGGCTGATCTGGTAGCCCTTGGGAAGGTCCGGATAGAAATAGTTCTTCCGCGCGAAGATGCTCTTCTCGGCGATGTGCGCGTTGACGGCCAGGCCGAACTCGATCGCGCGCTGCACCGCGCCCTTGTTCATCACGGGCAGCGTGCCGGGCAGGGCAAGGTCGACGGGGCTCGCCTGCGTGTTCGGCTCGGCGCCGAACGCGGTGGGCGCGCGGCTGAAGATCTTCGATTCGGTGGAAAGCTGGGCGTGCGTCTCGAAGCCGATGACGACCTCGTAGCCCTGGATCAGTTTGGCGGTCATGGATCAGAAACCTTCCGGCTTGCGAAGGTGGAAATCGGTGGCCTGCTGGAATTTGTGCGCCGCGTTCAGCAACTGACCTTCCTTGAAGTAATTACCGAGCAACTGCATGCCCACCGGCATGTTGCCAGCGCCGAAGCCGCACGGGATGCTCATGCCGGGCAGGCCCGCGAGCGAACCCGGTAGCGTGAAGATGTCCGCGAGGTAGTCCGCCAGCGGGTCGCTGCCATGTTCGCCGAGCTTCCACGCCACCGTCGGCGCGACCGGTCCGGCGATCACGTCGCATTGTTTGAACGCCTGCTGGAAATCGTCGGCGATCATGCGGCGGATCTTTTGCGCCTGCAGGTAATACGCGTCGTAGTAGCCATGCGAGAGCACGTAGGCGCCGATCATGATGCGGCGCTTCACCTCGTCGCCGAAACCTTCGGCGCGCGTCTTCTTGTACATGTCCAGCAAGTCGCCGTGCTGCTTCGCGCGATGGCCGAACTTGACACCGTCGAAACGCGAAAGGTTCGACGACGCTTCAGCCGGCGCGATGATGTAGTAGACGGGGATCGCCAGTTCGGTGCGCGGAAGTGTCACTTCCACGAGTTTTGCGCCGAGCTTCTCGTATTGCTTCAAGGCGGCGTCGATCGCGGCGCGTACATCCGTGGCAAGCCCTTCACCGAAGAACTCTTTCGGGATGCCGATGCGCAAGCCGTCGATCGATCCATCCAGCGCTCGCGTGAAGTCCTCGGCCGGCACATCGAGCGATGTGGAATCGCGGTCCAGGTCGGGGCCGCACACGGTGGACATCAGCAGCGCGCAATCTTGCGCGGTACGCGCCATCACGCCGGCCTGGTCAAGGCTCGATGCGAAAGCGATCATCCCGTAGCGCGATGCGCGGCCATAGGTGGGCTTGATGCCGGTGATGCCGCAAAACGACGCGGGCTGGCGGATCGACCCGCCGGTGTCGGTGCCAGTGGACGCGGGCACGAGGCGCGCCGCCACGGCCGCCGCGCTGCCGCCCGACGAGCCGCCGGGAATGCGTGTGACGTCCCACGGATTCTTCACGGGCTGGTACGCGGAGTTCTCGTTGGCCGAGCCCATCGCGAATTCGTCGCAGTTCAATTTACCGGTCGTGACGACGCCCGCATCGGCCAGGCGCGCCACCACGGTCGCATCGAAGGGCGACCGATAGCCTTCGAGCATCTTCGAGCCCGCGGTGCTTGCGAATTCCTTCGTGACGAAGATGTCCTTGTGCGCCATCGGCACGCCGAGCAGCGGCGCCGTATCGCCGCGCGCGATACGTTCATCGGCGGCGCGCGCTTGCGCGAGCGTGACTTCTTCGTCGGTCGCGAGATAGACGCCCAGCGATTCGTGGCCTTTGCCGCGGGCCAGGAAGTGCTTCGCAGCCTCGTTGGCGGAGACTTCCTTCTTCGCCAGTTTGCCCGCCAGCTCGGTGACCGTGAGATCGTGCAACTGGCTCATTCGATCACCTTCGGCACGAGAAACAGGCCGCGTTCGACAGCGGGCGCGCTGCGCTGGTTGGCCTCGCGGTCGATCCGCTCGCTGGCCACGTCGTCACGCAGTCGAAGGGCCACTTCCTGCACCGCCGCGACGGGGTGCGCGAGGGGCTCGACCCCGGAGGTATCCACAGCCCGCATCTTCTCCACGATGTCGAAGAATCCATTGAGCTGGGTCAGCATGCGCTCGCTCTCGGCGGGCTTGAGCTCCAACCGGGCGAGGTTGGCGATCCGGGCGATATCTTGGGGTGTCAGGGCCATGGGAAAATACGGCTCGCGAAAGCAGATGTAAACGCAAATTTCGGCCCCGTTGGGGCCAGTTATTCACAGGGGATCGGGTATTATCCCGCCTTTAGTGCAGCGGCCCCGAGAGGGGCCCTTTTTGCAGAAGAAACGAGGATTCCCCCCATGTTCGGAGCTTTCCGTCGGTATTTTTCGACCGACCTCGCCATTGACCTGGGCACCGCGAACACCCTGATCTTTGTGCGCGACAAGGGCATCGTCCTCGACGAACCATCGGTTGTCGCGATCCGCCACGAAGGCGGCCCCCAGGGCAAGAAAACCATCCAGGCCGTCGGCCACGAAGCCAAGGCGATGCTGGGCAAGGTCCCGGGCAACATCGAAGCCATCCGCCCGATGAAAGACGGCGTGATCGCCGACTTCACGGTCACCGAGCAGATGCTCAAGCAGTTCATCAAGATGGTCCATCCCCGGTCCGTCCTGCGTCCCTCCCCCAGAATCATCATTTGCGTGCCCTGCGGCTCCACCCAGGTCGAGCGCCGCGCGATCCGCGAGTCGGCCCTGGGCGCCGGCGCGAGCGAGGTGTACCTGATCGAAGAGCCGATGGCCGCCGCGATCGGCGCGGGCCTTCCGGTCTCCGAAGCGTCGGGCTCCATGGTCGTCGACATCGGCGGCGGCACGACGGAAGTCGGCGTCATCTCGCTGGGCGGCATGGTCTACAAGGGCAGCGTGCGCGTCGGCGGCGACAAGTTCGACGAAGCGATCATCAGCTACATCCGCCGCAACTACGGCATGCTGATCGGCGAGCCCACCGCCGAAATGATCAAGAAGAACATCGGCTCGGCCTTCCCCGGCAGCGAAGTCAAAGAGATCGAAGTCAAGGGCCGCAACCTCTCCGAAGGCGTGCCGCGCTCGTTCACGATCTCTTCCAACGAAATCCTGGAAGCGCTGACCGATCCGCTGAACAACATCGTCTCCGCCGTGAAGAACGCGCTGGAACACACGCCACCTGAACTGGGCGCCGACATCGCCGAGCGCGGGATGATGCTCACCGGCGGCGGCGCGCTGCTGCGCGACCTGGACCGCCTGCTCGCCGAGGAGACCGGCCTGCCGGTGCTGGTGGCCGAAGACCCGCTGACCTGCGTCGTGCGCGGCTGTGGCATTGCCCTGGAGCGCATGGAGCGCCTCGGGTCCATCTTCACGAGTGAATAAGGCCCAAGCGGCCTCCACCTGAAAGCAGGAACAGCGATGCCACTCGGTA
>JAZKIF010000167.1:0-11861 GCA_040385005.1 Pseudomonadota bacterium | reverse complement strand
GTCGGCGCGCAGGTCCTCGTCGCGGAAGCACTTGGTGATCTGGTAGTAGCGGTCGTAGCCGGCCACCATCAGGAGCTGCTTGAACAGCTGCGGCGACTGCGGCAGCGCGAAGAACATGCCGTCGTGCACGCGGCTGGGCACGAGGTAGTCGCGCGCGCCTTCGGGCGTGCTCTTGGTGAGCATCGGCGTCTCGATGTCGATGAAGCCGTTGGCGTCGAGGAATTTGCGCACTTCCATCGTCACCTTGTAGCGCAGCATCAGGTTGTTCTGCATGTACGGGCGGCGCAGATCCAGCACGCGGTGCATGAGGCGCGTGGTCTCGGAGAGGTTCTCGTCATCGAGCTGGAACGGCGGCGTGACCGACGGGTTCAGCACCGTGAGCTCATGGCACAGCAGTTCGATCTTGCCGCTCTTCAGGTTGTCGTTGGTCGTGCCTTCGGGGCGCGCGCGCACGAGGCCCTTGACCTGGACGCAGAACTCGTTGCGCAGGCCCTCGGCCGTCTTGAACATCTCGGCGCGGTCCGGGTCGCAGACGACCTGGACATAGCCTTCGCGATCACGCAGGTCCACGAAGATCACGCCGCCGTGGTCGCGACGGCGATTGACCCACCCGCACAGGGTGACGGTCTGGCCCAGGAGGGCTTCGGTCACGAGGCCGCAATAGGTCGTTCGCATTTTTTGTTGGGACATGGCAGGTGCTCTTCGGTTGAAGGATGACGCGCGGGCGGATGCCGCGCGTTACCGGGGATTGGTGTTGATCGCGCCACCGGGCACGACGACGCCCATGGAGATGACGTATTTCAAGGCATCGTCGACGCTCATCCTGAGCTCGATGCAGTCGCGCTTGGGCAGCATGACGAAGTATCCGCCCGTGGGGTTGGGCGTGGTGGGAACATAGACGCTGACGTACTCGCCCATGAGGTGATTGGCGACTTCACCGCCCGGCTGGCCGGTGACGAATGCGATGGTCCACACGTCCTGGCGCGGCCATTGCACCAGGACGGCGGTGCGAAACGCGTTGCCGCCCGGCGAGAACAAGGTGTCCGAGACCTGCTTCACGCTCGAATAGATCGAGCGCACCACCGGGATGCGGCTCACCAGCTGGTCGCCCCAGCGAACGAGTTTCTTGCCCAGGAAATTGCTGACCACGGCGCCGGTGACCAGCAGGATCGTGAGCGTCAGCAGCACGCCGAAGCCCGGGATGTGCACGCCGATCAGGCGATCCGGGCGCCAGGCCTCGGGCAGGATCAGCAGCGTCTGGTCGAGCGTGCCGATGATCCACTGGAGCACGCCAATGGTGATCGCCACCGGGACGATGACCAGCAAGCCGGCCACGAACCATTTGCGCAGGGCCGACATGGTGTTCCTAGTGGCAGGCGCGGGAGGCGCCGCGGCCTCCGGCCGATGCCGACGGCGGGGTGTCGGACTTGGTGGACTTGGGTGCGGAAGAAGCGCCGTCGGAGGGCTTCGCGCCAGCGTCGGCGGACTTGGTGGCCTCGGCGGGCTTTGCGTCGGTCGTGGAAGACGTCGCGGGCGCGGAAGTGGCGCCGCCCTTGAAGTCGGTGGCGTACCAGCCCGATCCCTTGAGCTGGAAGCCAGCTGCCGTCACCTGCTTGGTGAACGCGGGCGCGCCGCAGGCCGGGCAGACGCTGAGCGGTGCATCGGAAATCTTCTGCAACACGTCCTTGGCATGACCGCAGGACCCGCATTTGTAGGCGTAGATGGGCATGGCTCTCGGGGAGGGGTGATAGGGGATGAAGCGGGCACCTCCGGGCGAAGGTGCAAAGCCCTCAATTATAGGCGGAGGCACGCTTTTCCAATGCCCGGCCGGCCAGGGGCCTGGAGCCGGCGATCAGCGCGCCGCGAGTCCGCCCAAGTGCTTGGCGGGTTCGTGCCGGTTACGCAGCACCTGCGGCGCGAGCGAACCGACGACCATCCCCACGAAAGCAGCCGCAAGGCCGGCCAGTTGCCCCGGGAAGAATTTGGCCAACGCCTCGCCGCCCAATTGCGGGAAGAACAGCAACCAGGTGCAGATGCCCGCCGCCAGCGACACGATCGCACCCTGGGTCGTCGCGCGCTTCCAGTACAGGCCGAGCACGAGCGGCACGAACGCCCCGACCAGCGTGACCTGGTACGCGCTGGAGACGAGGTCGTAGATCGACGTGCCTTTCATCGCGATGGCGTAAGCCAGCACCGCGGCGGTGAACACCACGATCGTGACGCGCATGGCGAAGAGCTGTTCCTTGTCCGTCATGCCGGGACGCATGTTCTTCAGGATGTTCTCCACGAAGCTGGTCGAAGGCGCAAGCAGCGTGGCCGACGACGTGCTCTTGATCGCCGAGAGCAGCGCGCCGAAGAAGAGAATCTGCATCACCAGCGGCATCTTCGTGAGAACGAAAGTCGGCAGCAGGCGCTGGTAGTCGTCCTTGGCCATGGCCAGGGCGCTGTCGCCCATCACCACCACGGCGCTCGCCACGATGAACATCGGCACGAACGCGAACAGGATGTAGCTCACGCCACCGATGACGGCGCCACGGCGGGCGGTTTTCTCATCCCTGGCGGACATCACGCGCTGGAAGACGTCCTGCTGCGGGATGCTGCCGAGCATCATCGTGAGGCCCGCGCCGATGAAGAACGCGATCTCGGAGAAGGTCGGCGGCGGCAGGAAGTTGTACAGGTCTTTGGACTGCACCATCGCGAACACCTTGTCGGAGCCGCCCGCGAGGTCGGCGGAGAAGAACGCGATGATCGACAGGCCGATCACCAGCACGATCATCTGGATGAAGTCCGTCCAGGCCACGGCCAGGAAGCCGCCGATCACGACGTAGACCAGCACCGCCATCGTTCCGACGATCATGCCGGTGGTCTCGGACATCGCGCCATTCGTGAGCACCGAGAACACGAGGCCCAGGGCGGTGATCTGCGCCGCGACCCAGCCCAGGTAGCTGAGGATGATCGCCACCGAGCAGAACACTTCGATGCCGCGCCCGAAGCGCTGGCGGTAGAAGTCGCCGATGGTCAGCAGGTTCTGCCGATAGAGTTTCGTCGCGAAGAACAGGCCCACCAGGATCAGGCACGTGCCGGCGCCGAACGGGTCTTCGACGATGGCGTTGAGGCCGCCCTGCACGAACTTCGCGGGGATGCCCATCACGGTCTCGGCGCCAAACCAGGTCGCGAACGTGGTCGTGACCACCATGACGAGCGGCAGGCTGCGGCCGGCGATCGCGAAGTCTGCCGTGTTCTTGATGCGTGTGCCCGCCCAGACGCCGATGCCCAGCGTCCCCACGAGATACAGCACCACGAAGGTGATCAGCGTGTAGTTCATCGATGTTCCCCGCCCGTTTTTATGGCCGGGAAATTATGCCCCACCAACTTCTCGCTCAAAAGAGGCGAATGCGCACGATCAGCTGCATCACGAGCAGGCCGAACGCGAAGCCGACGCCGCCATAGATCAGGCTTTGCAACAGCCGGTTGGTGCGCTTTTGCTCCGCAAGCAATTCCTGCATGTCGCGCCGGTGGTCGGCGGGGCGCTGCTGCAGGAAGTCGTGCAGCAGGCGCGGCAATTCGGGAAGCATCTTCGCGTAGCGCGGCGCCTGGTCGCGCAATTCGTCCAGCAGCTTCTTCGGCCCGACCTGGTCCAGCATCCATTTCTCCAGGAACGGTTTGGCGGTGCTCCAGAGGTCCAGGTCCGGGTCGAGCTGGCGCCCAAGCCCCTCGATGTTCAGCAATGTCTTTTGCAGCAGTACGAGCTGCGGCTGGATCTCGACGTGGAAGCGGCGCGAAGTCTGGAACAGCCGCATCAGCAGCAGGCCGAGCGAGATCTCCTTCAGCGGCCGGTCGAAGTACGGCTCGCACACCGTGCGCACCGCGGCCTCGAGCTCGTCCACGCGGGTCTCGGGCGGCACCCAGCCCGACTCGATGTGCAGCTGCGCGACGCGCTTGTAGTCGCGGCGGAAGAACGCCGTGAAGTTCTGCGACAGGTATTCCTTGTCGTACTCGGTGAGCGTGCCGATGATCCCGAAATCCAGCGAGATGTAGCGCCCGAAGGTCGCCGGGTCGAGGCTCACCTGGATGTTGCCGGGATGCATGTCCGCGTGGAAGAACCCGTCGCGAAACACCTGCGTGAAAAAGATCGTCACGCCGTCGCGCGCGAGCTGGCGCAGGTCCACGCCCGCATCGCGCAGCCGGTCGATCTGGCTGATCGGAACGCCTTTCATGCGCTCCATCACGATCACTTCGGGGTGGCAGTAGTCCCACATCATTTCGGGAATCATCACGAGGTTCAGGCCCGCCATGTTGCGGCGCAGCTGCGTCGCGGCGGCGGCCTCGCGCACCAGGTCCAGCTCGTCGTGCAGGTACTTGTCGAACTCGGCAACCACCTCGCGCGGCTTCAGGCGCTTGCCGTCCTCGGACAGGCGCTCCACCCAGCCGGCCATCATGCGCATGAGCGCCAGGTCCTTCTCGATCACCGGCAGCATGCCCGGCCGCAGCACCTTCACAGCGACATCCCGCAGCGTTCCGTTCTTGTCCTTGAGCGTCGCGAAGTGCACTTGCGCGATCGATGCGCTGGCGATCGGTGCGCGGTCGAAGCTCGCGAAGATGGTGTCCACCGGGCGGCGGAAGGCGCGCTCGATGGTCGCCATGGCGATCGCGGGATCGAACGGTGGAACGTTGTCCTGCAATTGCGCGAGTTCGTCCGCGACGTCCACCGGCAGCAAGTCGCGGCGAGTGGAAAGCACCTGCCCGAATTTCACGAAGATCGGACCGAGGTGTTCGAGCGCCTGGCGCAGGCGCTGTCCGCGCGGGGCGCGCAGGTCGCGGCCGAAGGAGACAACGCGCGCGATCGCGCTCAGCCACGGCCGCCGGAAACTGGTGAGCGCCAGCTCATCCAGCCCGAACCGCAGGATCACCCAGACGATGAAGAAGCCGCGCATGTACCGCGTCATGTGCCCGCGCCCGGCGCGGGCGTCGGGGCAGGCTGAGAGGCGGAGCCGCCGGCGGGCCGCACGAAGCCGCGCAGCGCCTCCACCATGCGGCGCCCGGCCTCGCCCAGCGCATGCGCGGGCGCATCGCCGACGATGCGCGAGAGGTCCTCCTCGAGGTCCCAGCGCACATGGTCGACCAGCCAGTTGATCTCGGCGGCGAACTGCACGTCGCCGACGATGCGCACCGGCGGCTTGTCACCGCGCAGCGCTGCCTGGAACAGCTCCCACGGCGATTCTTCGGCCAGGGTCAGCGTCAGGTCCGCGGGTATGGACGTTTCGGAGAGTTCGAGCAGGCCCGCGGGCGTGGCCGCAAGCCGCATGTTGAAGATGCGCCAATGCGCTTCGACGACGCGCCCGGTCTGGCGCTTCAGGCGCGCCTGCGCCTCGGGCTCCTGCATCAGCACATGGTTCAGCAGCAGGACGATGCGCCGCTGGATCTCCTGCACCATCCAGGCGGGCGGCTGCAGCCCCTGCCCGACGCGCGCGAAGAAGGTGTCCAGAAAAGGAAAGGGGGACTGTGTCGCCATAGTCCCCCATTATTCATGATGGCCCGGCTGCCGGGCCTCGACCAGCCGCTTATTGCAGGGCCTGCACGCCGGCGACCAGCCAGCCGCTCGTGCCGCTCTTGGGCTTGGTCATGTTCCAGACCTCGCGGAACGGGCTCGGGCCGGCCGAAGGCTCCTCGCGGATCATCCCGGAGAACTCGACGCTCGCCATGTAATCGTTGCCCAGGTCCTCGATGCCCAGCAATTGCGCTTCCAGCATCACGACCTCGGTGTGGTTCGGCTGGCCGGCCAGGTGGCCTTCGCGCTCCGAGAGCTGCGACTTGATCTCACCCAGCATCTCGTCCGTCATCATCGAGCGCAGCGTGGTGGTGTCCGAGCGGTCCCAGGCGTCCTGCAAGGTAATGAAGTTGCGCTTGGCCGCGGCGATGAAGCTCTCGGCATCGAACCCGGCGGGAACGCCCCACGACTGCGAGCCGGCCAGCGCCGAGCCGATCTGGACGCCACTGCCCTGCGGCGCGTATTTGGCAGCGTCGAAAGCCATGCTGCTGCGCTCCCATGGCCTGGCCGATGCGTCGTTGCCGACCTTGTCGGGGCTGTATTGCGGCGGCGGGATGGCGGAATCCGCCGCGGCGCCGGCGCTCTGGAAGGCGTAGCCGTTCGCAGGCTTGTTCTTCGGCCGCATCAGCCAGCCGATGACCCCCATGACGACCAGCGCCAGCAGGCCGAACATAAGGATCTGCCCGAACGCTTCGCCGAAACCCAGGCTGTGTGCGAGCCATGCCAGGCCGAGGCCCGCCGCGAGGCCGCCGAGCATCGCGCCCCAAGGGCGCTTCGGCGCGGCCGCGGCGGCTGCGCCGGCCGGCGCGGGTTTCGCCGGGGCTGCCTGGTTCTGCTGCGCATTGGTGGGCGCCGTCGGGCGGGCAGCTTCGCGCTGCGTCACGTTGCTGGACTGCCGGCCCACCGACCCGCCGCCGCCGAGGCGGCGCGCGGCTTCGGATTCGAAGCTCGCGAACGAGAGGACGAGGACCAGCATCCATGACCAGATGTTCGAGGACCAGAATTTCATGTCGTCTCCATCGCGCTGTCGCGCCTTGCCGTTTGCCTCAACACTTGATCCCCACGTGCAGCGCCACGACGCCGCCAGTGAGGTTGTGATAGTCCACATGGCCGAACCCGCTCTTCTTCATCAACGCCCTGAGTTCTTCCTGGCCCGGGTGCATGCGGATCGATTCGGCGAGGTAGCGATAGCTCGAGTCGTCGCCGGCGACCAGGCGGCCGAGACGCGGCAGGACGTTGAACGAATACCAGTCGTAGGCTTTTTCCAGCGGCTTGGCCACCTTGGAGAATTCCAGCACCAGCAGCTTGCCGCCGGGCTTGAGCACTCGGTTCATCTCGGCGAGCGCTCCGTCCTTGTGCGTCATGTTCCGCAGACCGAACGCCACGCTGACGAGATCGAACGAATCGCTCGCGAACGGCAGCTTCTCGGCATCGCACACCAACGTGGGGAGGGATACGCCCGCATCGAGCAGCCGGTCGCGGCCGCCGCGCAACATCGCTTCGTTGATGTCGGTGTGCACGACACGGCCGGTGGCGCCCACCTTCTTCGCGAAGGCGAGAGCGAGGTCGCCGGTGCCGCCGGCAATGTCCAGCACCTGGTCGCCGGGTTTCACGTTGGCGGTGAGGACGGTGAAGGCCTTCCATGCGCGGTGCAGGCCACCGGACATGAGGTCGTTCATGAGGTCGTAGCGCGGCGCGACGGAGTCGAACACGCCACGCACGCGGCTTGCCTTTTCCTTCTCGTCGACCGTCTCGAAACCGAAATGCGTAGCGCTCATGGCTCCATGCTAGGGCAATCGCGCAAGGCGTGTGGACAACCCTGCGCGGCCGGCGGGATTTTGTCGCGCGAGCGCGTCGGCCGAGCAGTGGATTGCGCGGTCAATGCGCGCAACCGTGGCCCGGCTTTTCGGGCATGGCCGCGTCGCGATCGACGCCGGCAGCGGTCAGGCGCTTCGTGTAATCGGCCCAGAGCTTCTCCTGCTCCGAGCCGAGGAAGTAGAGGTACTCCCACGAAAAGATGCCGGTGTCGTGGCCATCGGAAAAAGTCGGCTGCACCGCGTAATTGCCGATGGGCTCGAGCGCGACGAGGCTCACGTCGCGCTTGCCGGTCTGCAGCACTTCCTGGCCGGGGCCGTGTCCCTGCACTTCGGCCGACGGCGAGTAGATCCTCATCAGTTCGAAGGGGATGCGGAAGTGCGCGCCATCGGAAAAGCTCACTTCGAGCACGCGCGACTGGCCGTGGACGGTCATGTCGCGCGGCGTCGGGGTTTGGGAATTCAGGCCGGCCATGCCGGCGAGTTTACGCGCGCCGCCCTTGTCCTCAGAAGCGTACGGACAGGTTCACGTAGAAGCGGTCGTCGCCGCGCTGCGGCGCGGCCGAGTTGGTGGTCAAGGGCAGGCGGCTGCTGTTGAGGAGGCGCCCGTAATCGACCGTTACTGCGAATGGATCGTTGGCATAGCGCAGGCCGGCGCCAGCGCTTGCAATGCGATCGGAGGCGATCTTCGTGCCCAGGCCCGCGCCGGTGTTGTTGCCCACCCAGCCGGCATCGACGAAGCCCAGCAGGCGCAGGCCGCGTGCAATTTCGGGCGTGGTGAGCTCCACCGTGGCGACGACGCCTTGATCCCCCGTCACGGGCCGGTCGATGCTGGTCCCTCGCACCGAGCCAAGTCCGCCGAGCCCGAACTGCTCGCCGGAGATGAGCGGGTCCGGGCTGTACTGGAACTGCGCGCGCGCCGACCAGAGCCAGGTCAAGGCCAGCGGTGCGCTGTAGCTCACGCCGCCGCGCACGGCCTTCCAATGAACCGTGTCAACGCGCGTGTCCTCGTTCGTGTACGACACGAGATCGTTGTTGCGGCCGCTCCCGGTGTTGGCCGCGACGTCGAGGTTGTAGCCCCACACCGAGGTGTCCGACTCGATGCGCGACGTGTAGCCGATGGTGAGCGGGCGGCTCCTGCGATCGAAGCCCACGACGGTTCCGCTGAGCACGGTGGCGTCGAAGACCTTGTCCTCGATCCCCAGCGTGACATAGCTGCGGCGCCCGCCTTCCGGCGCGAGATACAGCGTGTAGTTCGCGGCCACCGTGTGGCCCGCGCCGGTACTCGTGAACGTGCCGAAATTACCGACCACGTCCGAGCGCGTGTACGCCATGCCGATCACGCCGCCCTGGCGGTAAAGCGGAATCCTGTAGGAAAGCCCGACCTGCTTCACGTCACCGGTGCGCTCGATCGAGGTGGTGTACGCGCCGGTGAACTGGTGGTCGCGGTTGAAGAGGTTGGTATGGCCGCCGGAGACGGTGAGGCGGTCGCGGCCGGACGAATCCGTGCCCCCGTTCGAGAGGCCGACTCCGAAAGTCCACGGCCGCTGCTCCTTCACCGTGATGGTCGCGTCGATCCTGTCGCCCTCCTCCGCTTCGCGCAGCCCGACCTGCACCTGCTTGTTCGGGTTTTCGTTGGCGATGGCCGTCTGGATCGCAAGCGTCTTGAAGTTCGGGCTCTCGTTCTCGCGCAGCTCCGGCAGCGTGCGGCGCACGTTGCCTTCGTCGTACAGGCTGCGGCCTTCGATGTGGACCTTGGCAATGGTGAACTTGACGATGTTGAGCGTCACCTGCTCGCCCACTTCCTGCGGCGGGAGCGCGACGCGGTGCAGGCCGAAACCCTTGTCCCGCAGCGCGCCTTCGAGCGCGGCGGTGGCGCGTTGCAGCGTTTCGATGGTGGCGTCCGCGCGCAGGAATGGCGCGAGCACCTGCGTTGTCTCCGACCCACCCAGCGGGTTGTCGCCGGTGATCTGGAAGCCGCGGATCGGGAAGACCGGCGTCGCGGCTGCGGCGGGCATGGCCGGCACCGGACGGGCTTGCCCATGAGCCGACACCGCCGCGCCGGCGGCGAACAGCGTGAAGAGAAGTCGGGCTAGTTGCACGTGTTGCTCGGCCGGATACCGGCATCGGAAAGCACGCTCACCAGCAGCGGGTTGCGCGAGGTCGGCAGCGGCAGCCGGTCGAAATCGATGAACTTCGGGATGTTGACGGGCCGCCTCGTTTCGCCCTGGTTGCCCGCGAAGCCCGCCTCGCCCTTGCCCAGGTGCAGCACCTCGGTGGCGGTGGCGATCTCGATGTGGCCATCGCGCACGAACACGAAGAGCCCCTCCTCGGCGTCCGACACCGCGTCGCTCGAGAACAGCTTGGGCGGCACGGTGACGCCATCCGGGCGCGGGCCATCCATGTTCGGCTGGCTGTTGATCAACGTCATGCCCGTCGGCGTGATGAACAGGCCCTGCCCAGTCTGGAGAATCTGCAGCGCGGTCTGGCCGGTGGGCGTCACCGCGATCGAGCCCAGCCAGGTGAAAAGCGTGAGGCCGGCATCCGCCGCACCCGATTCGCCCGCGCACGCGCCGGTGCAATTGATGTCCAGCCCGGTGCCGCGCACGCCGATGGTGGCTGTGGCGGTCGAGAACGTGACGTTGCGGTTGTTGGCCTTCGCGATCAGACCAGTCAAGGCGCGCACGGAGCCCCGGAGCACCGACACCAGGAAGCGGCCCTCGCCCGCGTTCTGGTCGTCGTAGACGTAGTTGTCGACGCGGAATTTCGTGGCGGAACCCAGCGTGATGCGCGTGTCGTCGCGGAAGGCCAGCACGGCGCGCGTCGCGGTGTTTGTCTCGACGAGGTCCCCGGGGTAGACGCTGCCGCCGTCCACGAGACGGCGGCGCAGGCCATTGATGTCGACGGCATTGACCTCGCCCTGCGAGGACACGACCTTGGCGCTGGCCTGGATCGAGTTGGGACGCGGCGTCGCGGTGAGCCGCGCGGATTCGGCGCCGCAGTCGCGCGTGCAGACGCGAGCGTCGAAGTCGGTGCCGCGGATGCCGATGGTCGCGGTGCTGGTCTGCACCCGCGCCGCGTTCGGCGACCCCTTGGCGATGAGGCCCGTCACGGCGCGAAAGCCCCCGCGCACGAGCTGCATGAGCATCGAGTTGTCGGGCGCGTTTTCCTTGAACTTGTATTGCTGCAGCACGAGCTCGGAGTTGGGGCGCACCGTCATGCGCGTGCCGTCCTCCAGCCGGATGATCGCGGAGCCGCCCTCCGAGGTGGTGAGCCGATCACCCTCGCGCAGCGGCAAGCCCTTGCCCAGCGTGCGCGGCGCCTGCCCCGGCGTTTGCGCGAAGCCCACGCCGCGAGAGAACTCCACCTCGCCCGCCGACTGCGCCGCCGCCGCCGTGGCCCAGGCCAGGAGGAGCGCACCCAGCACGGCGTGCGCGCTGGGCGAATGTCGAACGAAACGCGCAACCATGGGCAACCCCTCCGCAGCCTTTGTATGTGCTGCTTTGCTCTTCCTCTGAATACCTCTGCTGTAACAGAGTTATACACGCATGCAGGCTATGCGAGACGTTCGGCGAGGTCTATTTCGAGCACTGGGCGGAGCTTTTCGATATCGGCGATGCGCTGCCGCGACGCCTCGCGCTGCGCGGACGCCCAAACGGGTGCGGGAAAGTGGCTGTCCCAATCGAAGCGTGCGATGACGTGCCAATGCAGGTGCGGCACCGCGTTGCCCAGCGCCGCGAGATTGATCTTGGTGGGTTGCAAGTGCTCGCGCAGCACCTGCTCCACGCAGACCACAGCAGCCATGCAAACCTCGCGATCGGGCGCGGACAGATCGGAAAATTCCGGCACGTGCGCCGTCCACACGACGCGATAGAACGCGGGGAATCCTTCCTCCTGAGCACGAATAACGCGAAACTTCGCACCGGAAAAAACGACCGCGCCGCCCGGCCCTTCGCACAAAGGGCAGCCGGGCTCGCGCATCAGACCAGCACCCGCTCGATGCCGCCGTTGTTGGCGGCCGCCACGTACTCGGGCATCCAGTTGTCGCCGAGGATGCGGTTGGCCATCTCCACCACGATGTAGTCGGCCTCCAGCAAGCCGTTCTCCAGGTCGTGGCTGAAGCGGGTCAGCCCCTGCAGGCAGCTCGGGCAGCTGGTGAGGATCTTGATGTTCTCCTTCGCGCCGACCTTGCCCGCATCGCGCAGCGCCGCTTCGTCCTTGCGCAATTCCTCTTCCTTGCGAAAGCGCACCTGCGTGGAGATGTCGGGCCGCGTGACGGCGAACGTGCCGGACTCGCCGCAGCAGCGCTCGGACTTGCGCACCGTGTCGCCGACCAGGGCCTTGACGGTCTTCATCGGGTCCTGCAGCTTCATGGGCGTGTGGCAGGGGTCGTGGTACATGTACGCCGTCGCCGAATTGGAAGGATCGAGCGTGATGCCCTTTTCCAGCAGGTACTCGTGGATGTCGATGATGCGGCAGCCCGGGAAGATCTTGTCGAA
>JAZKIF010000166.1:0-2169 GCA_040385005.1 Pseudomonadota bacterium | reverse complement strand
CATGCCCAAGCCCATCGTCGGCGACAACGGCTCGGGCATGCACGTGCACCAGTCCGTGTGGAAGGACGGCAAGAACCTGTTCGCCGGCGACGGCTATGCGGGCCTGTCGGACTACGCGCTGTACTACATCGGCGGCATCATCAAGCACGCCCGTGCCCTGAATGCCATCACGAACCCCGGCACCAATAGCTACAAGCGCCTGGTGCCCGGCTTCGAAGCGCCGGTGAAGCTCGCCTACTCGGCCAAGAACCGCTCGGCTTCCATCCGCATCCCGTACGTCGCGAGCCCCAAGGGCCGCCGCATCGAGGCGCGCTTCCCGGATCCGTTGTGCAACCCGTACCTGGGCTTTGCGGCCCTGCTGATGGCCGGGCTGGACGGCGTGGAGAACAAGATCCACCCGGGCGAAGCCGCCACGAAGGACCTGTACCACCTGCCGCCGGAAGAAGACGCGAAGATCCCGACCGTGTGCCACAGCCTGGACCAGGCGCTGGACTACCTCGACAAGGGCCGCGGCTTCCTGACCAAGGGTGGCGTCTTCACCGACACCATGATCGATGCGTACATCGAACTCAAGATGCAGGAAGTCACGCGCTTCCGCATGGCGACGCACCCGGTGGAATACGACATGTACTACTCGCTGTAAGGCGAGGTCGGCGAGCCTGTAATTAATCACAGGCTGTTGCGCAAAAGGGGCGACATATGTCGCCCTTTTCCTTTTTGAATCAAGAGCTTAATTGGCTTTTATGAAGAGTTGCGCGATACTGGCAGGCCGTCCTGAGCATTTACGGATGCGAGGAGATTGCTTGATGAGATTCACCTTCCTGGTCCCGCTGGCGGCCATCGCCGTGATGGCCAACGGCCACGCACAGGTCTTCCGTTGCGCAGGCAACGTCTACACGAACAACGCCGCCGAGGCACGCGCCAATGGGTGCAAGCCCATGGAAGGCGGCCACATCACCGTCGTCGAAGGCACGCGCGTGCAGAGCGGCGGCAACGCTGTCGCTCCCCCCGTTCGCATCGCAACGGCCCCGCAGCGCGTCGATGCCGACGAGCAGCGCGCCCGCGATTCGGACGCGCGCGGCATCCTCGAGGCCGAACTCAAGAAGGCCGAGGCGCGGCAGGCCGAGCTGGTCAAGGAATACAACAACGGGGATCCGGAGAAACTCGGCCCCGAGCACCGCAACAACCAGAAGTACCTGGACCGCGTGGCGGAACTGAAGGCCAACATTGCGCGCAACGAAAACGACATCGCCGGCATCAAGCGCGAGCTCGGCCGCGCCAGGTAGGAACGAAGGCCCCGACCGCTTCCAGTCGCTCGACCTGCTCGCCACGCTCGTGGCGGTGGTCGCGGGCGACGGCTCCGTCCTCTTCGCCAACTCGGCGCTCGAAGATGCCCTGGGCATCTCCCGGCGCACGATCGAAGGCTCCAACTTCCCCCAGTGCTTCACCGAACCGGTGATCTTGCAGAACGCCCTGGAAGGCGCGCGCTCCAACGAATTCGCGGCGCTGCGCTACGACGCGCGGCTCTTGCGCCAGGGCCAGTTCGAACCGCTTCCGGTCCACGTCGTCGTCGCGCAAACCGACAAGCCCGGCGAGTTCGTGGTCGAGTTGCTGCCGCTCGAGCAGCAGGCGAGGCAGGACCGCGAGGAGCGCCTGATCGACCAGGCGCAGGCGAATAAGGAGTTGATCCGCAACCTCGCGCACGAGATCAAGAACCCGCTTGGCGGCATCCGCGGCGCGGCCCAGCTGCTCGAGATGGAGATCGACTCCAAGGACCTCAAGGAATACACGCGCGTCATCATCCACGAGGCCGACCGCCTCCAGACGCTCGTGGACCGCCTGCTCGCGCCGCACCGCCGGCCGCACGTGGTGGGCGACGTGAACATCCACGAGGTTTGCGAGCGCGTCCGCTCGCTGATCCTCGCGGAGTTTCCGAAAGGGTTGAAGGTCGTGCGCGAGTACGACACGTCGATCCCGGAGTTTCGCGGCGACCGCGAGCAATTGATCCAGGCGGTGCTGAACATCGCCCACAACGCCTGCCAGGCGCTTGCGGAGCGCATTTCGGCGGGCGACGCGCAACTGGTTTTTCGCACGCGCATCGCGCGGCAGATCACTTTCGGCAAGCAGCGCTATCGACTGGCACTGGAATTGCATGTCATCGACAACGGG
>JAZKIF010000165.1:500-4822 GCA_040385005.1 Pseudomonadota bacterium | reverse complement strand
GAGCCGGACGCCGTAGCCGCGCCGCGACCCGGCCATGCACGGCGTTGCTGTCCGGGCAGAGGAATGCGAACGGTCGCTATGGATTGCGGATCAAGTCCGCAATGACAGACAAGGGATGGATCGCGGATCAGGTCAGCTCACACGCTGCGCTGCGCGATCGCCTTCTTCAGATTCGTGATCGCCATGTCGTGATAGCGGCGCATGGCCTTCACGGATTTGTCGACGGAGCCCGAGCACACGGCTGCGACGACGTTCTCGATTTCGGTGGCGATGGCTTCCGGGCGGCCCGGCATCATGATGGCCTGGAACCACACGCGCACCAGCTGCGAATTGAGGTTTTCCAGCAGGCGTTCGCCAGTCGTGTGGCCGGAAATGCGCCACATCTCCACGCGCACCGCGCGGGACGCGCGCCCCACGGCGAGCGGGTCGCCCTTCGCGAGGGTGGCATTCATCTTCTTGACCAGGCTCGTCAGCAACGCCTTGTCCGCATCGGTGGCGCGCGCCGCGGTGTGGCCGATGAGGAGCGTCTCGAGCGCGCCGCGCACCTCGAAGATCTGGATGGCTTCCGTCTCCGTGAGCTTGCGCACGTGCGTGCCCTTGAAGGGTTCGCTCACGACCAGCCCGTCCTGCTCCAGCCGGGCGAACGCGCGGCGGATGTTGGCCCGGTTGGTTCCCAGCCGTTCCGCGTATTCCGCTTCGACCAGGCGCTCGTTGGGCATGACGTCGCCCTTGAGGATCATCGCCCGCAGGAGGCCGTATTCGTCCGGGGTTTTCTTGGTTGCCATGGTTCTCTTCGTTGGAATGCCGGGCCCACGTGGCCTCAGCCCGAGACTATAGCAATTTGATTACAGGATCATCAACCAGAGTGAAGACCGTTGGACGCGTTCGCCGGGACGGGACGCACGACGGATTGCGGCGCCTCGCCCCGCGCCAGGCGCGCGATGTTCCCCACGACGAACTTGACGATGTTCTCCTCGGTTTCCAGCGAGCGCGTGCCCTGGTGCGGCGTGACGATGACGTTGCGCAGGCCGAGCAGCGGGTTGTCCATCGCGATGGGCTCCTTCTCCACCACGTCGAGCCCGGCGCCGAAGACCTTCCCGGACAAGAGCGCCCGCACCAGCGCGGGCTCGTCGATGACGGGTCCGCGCGACGTGTTGATGACGATCGCGCCCGCCTTCATCAGGCCGAACTCGCGGTCCGAGAGCATGTGCCGTGTCGACGGCTCGAGCGGTACGCTGAGCGACACCACGTCCGAGGTGGCGAGCAGCGTGTCCAGGTCCACCCGCGTCGCGTCGCAGGCGCGCACGTACGCGTCGTCGAACGGTTCCGGATCGGTGAACACCACTTCGCACTCCCACCCGCGCAGGCGCTTCGCGATGCGCGAGCCGATGCGCCCGAGGCCGACGATGCCCACGCGCTTGCCGACCAGGGTGCGGAATTCGGCCACGGGCTGGGACGTGATCGGGGCGCTCCACTCGCCGGCCCGCACGGCGGCGATCTGCTGGTCGAGCTTGCGCCACACGGCCACCATCAACGCAATCGCATGCTCGGCGACCGCGACGGCGTTGCTTCCGCCATGGTTCGCCACCGCGACGCCGAGCGCGGCCAGGCCCGGCTTGTCGAAGGTGTCGGTGCCGGCGCTGGAGGCCTGGAGCAGCTTGAGCGTCGGCACGCGGCGCGCGATGTCGTTGACGATGTCCCGGCGCAGCTTGCGGTAGGCCGGCGTCGTCACCGCGATCGCGCCTTCGCAAGCGCGCACGATGTCCTCGAAGCCGGCGTCGCTGTCGACGAGGTGGAATTCCACCTGCCCACCAAGTTCGCGCGCCATGGCGTTGTAGCGGTCGGTGGTGCGCAGGACGGAGGGGCTGGGCGGCGCGAGGACGATGGCTTTCTGGCTCATGGGGGTCGGTCCCGTGGAAAACGCAAGAGTGTAATCCGACTTGTTAACAATCAGGTTGACTAAGATATAATTCCGGCACTTTCCCCAACGACTTCCGGAGACACCCGATGACGATAGAAATTCGCGGCCCCGCGCAACCTTCGCAGACGCGTCGCCTGGTCCTGCAGACGCCTGCCGCGCTCGGCCTGGCGCTGGCGGGATTCTCGGGCGAGAGCCTGGCCGCGCTCGACCCCGTCACGGGTTCGCGCGGCAAGGGAACACCCCAGCGCGGCGGGGTGCTGGTGCGCTCCATGTCCGGCGACCCGCCGAATTTCGACCCGATGTCCAACACGACCGGCCGCGTGATCTCGGTCGTGGGCGCGTGCTGCAACGGCCTGGTGCGTTTCGACGAGTTCGAGGCCAACAAGATCGTGCCGGATCTCGCGGAGTCCTGGCAGGTCTCGGACGACGAGAAGACCTACACCTTTCGCCTGCGCAGCGGCGTGAAATTCCACGACGGCCGGCCCATGACGTCGGCCGACGTCAAGCACACGTTCGACGTGCTGCGCGCCCCGCCACCCGGCGTTGTTTCGGTTCGCGCGCAATTGCTCGAAGCCGTGACGAGCATCGAGGCATCGAACCCGACCATCGTGCGCTTCAACCTCTCGCGCAAGTCCCCCGGCCTGCTGGCCAACCTGGCCGGCGGCTGGATGGTGGTGCTGCCCAAGCACATCCTCGAGAAGGGTCCAATGAAGGACCAGTTGATCGGCACCGGCCCGTTCAAGCTGAAGGAGTACAAGCGCGGCACCAGTGTCGAGCTCGTGCGCAACCCCGATTACCACGTCCCCGGCAAGCCCTACCTGGATGGCGTGAAGATCTTCATCATCCCCGACGCCAACACGGAGTTCGCGTACTTCCGCACCGGCCAGATCGACGTGATCGACAGCTCGTCGCCGCACCTCGCGCTGCAATGGGAGAAGGAAATCGGTGCGCGTGGCGCGTACATGGTGGGCGGCCCCTCGCAGTCCGCGCTGGCGGTGCACTTCAACACGCAACAGAAACCCTGGGACGACATCCGGGTGCGCAAAGCGGCGTGCCTGGCGATCAACCGTGAGCAGGCCCTGCAGACGCTCATGAAGGGCGAGGGCGTGGTCGGCGGCTGGGCCTGTCCCGGCCCCTGGGCGATGACGCCCGCCGAGCTTTCGAAGATTCCCGGCTATGCCAAGTACAGCGACGCGAACATCAAGCAGGCCAAGGCGCTGCTGGCCGAGGCGGGGTTTCCGAACGGGTTCAAGGACGCGATGCTCGTGCGCCGCCTCGACCTCTACACGCCGCTCGCGATCTTCGTGAAGGACCAGTTGTCCAAGATCGGCATCGACCTGGCGATCGACCCGCAGGAAACCGCCGCGTACAACACCACCCGCGCCAACCGGCAATTCAAGCTGGACGCCGGCGCGCGCACCTACCTGACCAACGACCCCGACGCGATCTTCGGCGACTCGGTCACCTGCAAGGGCGCCACCAACTACGCCTCGGTGTGCGATCCGAAAACGGATGAACTTTTCACCCGCGTTTCGCAGGAGACGGACCCGAAGAAGCGCCTGGTGCTGAGCAAGGAAATCGAGACGCGTGCGATGCAGGCTTATGGCTCGTACATGGTGCTCTGGCGCAACCAGTACCGCTTCTACCAGAAGAACGTGCACGGCTGGGCGAAGCATCCGCAGGAAGACAACAGCTCGCGCATGGAAGACTGCTGGAAGTCGAAAGCTTGAACGATTCTTCCGATCTGCTGGCAACGCCAGTCCCCGAGCAATGGGGCACCGGCTACGAGTTCGCCGAAGGCCCCTTGTGGGATCCGCGGGGCCACTTCTACTTTGCCGACGTGCGCAGCGACGCCCTGTACAAGCTGGTGCCGGGCAGCCGGCCCGTGCTCGCGCGCAAGACTCAAAACGGCAACGGCACGTGCCTCGACCTGCGCGGCCGCGTCATCCAGTGCGAAGGTGCGGGCAAGCGGCTCACCGCCTGGGACCCGGCGACGGGCGAGGTGAGCGTGTTCGCGGACCGCGTCGACGGCAAGCGCTTCAACCGCCCGAACGACGTGATCTGCCGTGCCGACGGCAGCATCCTCTTCACGGACCCGGACAAGCGCATCCCGGTGAACGAGCGCGAGCTCGAGGCGTCCGTCTGGCGCGTGGCGCCGGACGCCAGCGTGCATCTCGTCGCGCACTGCGAATACCCGAACGGCCTGGCGTTCTCGCCCGACGAGCGCAAGCTGTATGTCGCCAACACGCGCTTCCTCAAATACATCCACGAGCTGACGCTGGACGGCAAAGGCGAGGTGGTGGCGCGCCGCGTGTTCGCGGACATGAGCCACGACCACGCGCCGGGTTCGCCCGACGGCATCAAGGTCGATGTGCATGGCCGCGTGTACTGCACCGGCCCC
>JAZKIF010000165.1:0-490 GCA_040385005.1 Pseudomonadota bacterium | reverse complement strand
TACAATACCCGGCTCCTGCCCTTATCTAACAAAAGACAGCAAAGGCAATGTATTTGCAACCGGCCCCGGCGGCATCTGGGTGTTCACGCCCTCGGGCGAACACATCGGCACCATCCAGTGCCCCGAGCCGCCGGTGAACTTCGCGTTCGGCGGCGACGACATGCGCACGCTCCTCGTGTGCGCGCACTCGTCGGTGTATGCGCTTCGCGTGAAGGTGCCCGGCCATCCCGCGCCGTGGCAGCGGATGCGGGCGGGTTCGTAGCGGCCAGGCTGTCATTGCGGACTTGATCCGCAATCCACCCTTGCCTGTCATTGCGGACTTGATCCGCAATCCATCGTGGCGTGCCAATGTCTTTATGCATTCGGTTGACCCGGACAGCAACGCCGTGCACGGCCGGGCCGCGGCGCGGCTACGGCGTCCGGCTTCGGCGCTTTCGCGCCTCCCGCCGGAGTCCCCGCGCCGGACGGTCTTGCGGCCCCCGAAAAACAA
>JAZKIF010000164.1:0-24123 GCA_040385005.1 Pseudomonadota bacterium | reverse complement strand
AGATCGACGAGATCGAGGCGCAGATGTCCATGCAGTGGTGGAAGACCAAGCATGGCGAGAACTCGCGCGCCCCGGGCAACAACACGAATTTTCCGGTGTCCTCGCATGTGCCGCCGGAGGCCATGAACAGCGGCAGCGCCCCGCCGCAACGCTCGACGGCCTACACCAAGACGGAGCCCGCGCCGCTCAAGAGCGAGCACGACGACGAGAAGACGGCGCCCGCGGATTTGTCGCCGATGCTGGAATTTCCCAGCTCGGAATCCGCGATGATGCCGCCGGCGCCGCCCAGCGCGCCGGCACTGCCGCACGCTGCGCCGGCTCCCGCTTTTACCGGCCGTGCGGCGACGCCGATGGCCCGGCCACCCGTCGCGCCGGCCATCACCGCCGTGACACCCGCCGGGCCGATTTCCGAGCCCAGCGGCAACACGGGCTTTTCGGCCTCCAAACTCTTCGCGATCGACGTTGACGAGTTCGCCCACGACCCCGAACTCGAAGAAGCCTCGATCCGCTTCGCCAACGGCGACGATGCAGGCGCCGAGGCGGGCCTCATGGAGGTGCTCGGGCCGCAGGGCGCACGGATCGACCACGACGAAACCTGGCTGACCCTGTTCGACCTGTACCGTGCAAGTGGCCAGCAGGATCGCTTCGAAACCGCGGCGATCGATTTCGCGGGCCGCTTCGGCCGGTCGGCGCCGCAATGGATTTCCTTCCCCGAAGCGGTGGGCCGCATGCAGGCGACGCCGGCGGCCGCGCCTTCGGGGACGCAGCAGGCCGCCAACTGGACCTGCCCGGCAACCTTCGGCACGCAGACGCTCGCCGCCATGACTGCCGCGATGGGCCGGACTCAGCCGCCGTGGCGCCTGTCCTGGGTCAAGCTCAACACCATCGACGAATCGGCCGTGGACGGGCTGACGAAGCTTTTCACACAATGGGCGGGGCAGCCCGTGCAGCTGAGGTTTATCGGTGCGGACAACCTCGAGAAGGTTTTGAAGAATTCCACCCCGTCGGGCGACAAGGGTGTGAACCCGGCCTGGTGGCGGCTGCGCATGGAAGTGCTGCGCGTCATGCACCGGCCCGATGAGTTCGAGCTGGTCGCGCTGGATTACTGCGTCACCTACGAGGTGTCGCCGCCCTCGTGGGACAGCGCCCGCTGCGAATACAAGCCTCTGCAGGACGACGGCAGCTACGTCTCCGGGCACACGATCATCGGCGAGGCTTTCCGCGATTCGCTCTCCTCGGGCATGAGCACGGGCTACAGCGACACGCACGCCGCGGGGCTGAACTCGCAGATGGCCAATATCTCCACCGTCGAGCTGGCCGGCCAGATCATCGGGGACGCGACCGAAGCGCTGGACTTGCTGGAGAACAAGCTGATGGGCGCCGACGTGATGGTCATCTCGTGCGCGCGCCTGATCCGCATCGACTTCTCGGCCGCGGGCACGCTGCTCAACTGGGTCACGGCCCGGCAAGCGGAGGGCCGTCAGGTGCAGTTCGTGGAAGTGAACCGGCTGGTGGCCGCCTTCTTCAACGTGATCGGAATTTCCGAGCACGCCCGGGTGATGGCGCGCACGGACTGAACGCCGGCATCGCTTCCCGCGCCTTGCAAAGCGCCTTGCAAACAGTGGGGCGCAACCCCAACTGCCCGCGATGGAACAATTTCATGGCACGACCATCGTCAGCGTGCGCCGCAAGGACGCCTCCGGCCGCTGGCAGGTGGCGATCGGCGGCGACGGCCAGGTCACCCTGGGCAACGTCGTCATCAAGGGCACGGCCCGCAAGGTGCGCAAGATCTACCACGACAAGGTGCTCGCGGGCTTTGCCGGCGCGACGGCGGACGCTTTCACGCTCTTCGAGCGCTTCGAGGCCAAGCTCGAGAAGCATCAGGGCAACCTGGTGCGTTCCGCCATCGAGCTCACCAAGGACTGGCGCACCGACCGCGTGCTTCGCCGCCTGGAGGCGATGCTGGCGGTAGCCGATGCGGAAGCGTCGCTCATCATCACCGGCAACGGCGACGTGCTGGAGCCCGAGCACGGCATCGTCGCGATCGGGTCGGGCGGCGCGTATGCGCAGGCGGCTGCCAAGGCAATGCTGGACAACACCGAACTGGGCGCCCAGGAGATCGTGAAGAAGTCCCTGGAGATCGCCGGGGAGTTGTGTATCTACACCAACATGAATCACACGATTGAAGTGCTCTGACATGTCTTCCATGACTCCGCAGGAAATCGTCTCGGAACTCGACAGGCACATCGTCGGTCAGGCAGATGCCAAGCGCGCCGTGGCGATAGCGTTGCGCAACCGCTGGCGCCGCCAGCAGGTGGATGAAAAGCTGCGCGGCGAGATCACGCCCAAGAACATCCTCATGATCGGCCCCACCGGGGTCGGAAAGACCGAGATCGCGCGCCGGCTCGCGCGTCTCGCCGATGCGCCGTTCATCAAGGTGGAAGCGACCAAGTTCACCGAGGTCGGCTACGTCGGCAAGGACGTGGATTCGATCATCCGCGACCTGGCCGAGATGGCCGTGAAGCAGACGCGCGAGTCCGAGATGCGCAAGGTGCGCACGCGCGCGGAAGACGCCGCCGAAGATCGCGTGCTGGACGTGCTCGTCCCACATGCGCGCGGCGTCGAGCCCGCGCCCGACAGCACGGCGCGCCAGGCGTTTCGCAAGAAGCTGCGCGAGGGCCTGCTAGCCGACGCGGAGATCGAGATCGACCTTGCGGAGTCGAAGCAGCAGCTGGAGATCATGGGCCCTGCCGGCATGGAGGAAATGACCGAGCAGTTGCGCGGGATGTTCGGCCAGTTCGGCGGCGCGAAGCGCAAGGTGCGCAAGCTCAAGATCGCCGAGGCGATGAGGCTGCTCGCCGACGAAGAGGCCGCGAAGCTCGTCAACGAGGAAGAGATCCGCGCCGCCGCCATCCACAATGCGGAGCAGAACGGCATCGTCTTCATCGACGAGATCGACAAGGTCGCGTCGCGCAGCGAAACCGGCGGCGCGGAAGTCTCGCGCCAAGGCGTGCAGCGGGACCTGCTGCCGTTGGTGGAAGGCACCACCGTGTCGACCAAATACGGGCCGGTGAAGACCGACCACATCCTCTTCATCGCGAGCGGCGCGTTCCACCTGGCCAAGCCCAGCGACCTGATCCCCGAGCTGCAAGGGCGCCTGCCGATCCGCGTGGAGCTTCAATCGCTGTCGGTGCAGGACTTCGAGGCGATCCTCACGCAGACGCATGCGTCGCTGGTCAAGCAGTACCAGGCGCTGCTGTCCACCGAGGGCGTGACGCTGGAGTTCAGCCCCGACGCGATCACGCGGCTCGCGCATATCGCGTTCGACGTGAATGAGCGCACCGAGAACATCGGCGCGCGCCGCCTGGCCACGGTGATGGAGCGGCTGCTCGACGAGGTGAGTTTCAAGGCCGCGCATCTTGGCGGCCAGACGGTGAGCATCGACGGGGCTTATGTCGATGCGCGGCTGAAGGATCTGAGTCGCGACGAGGATTTGTCGCGCTACATCCTCTAGGCATACCTGTCCGCCGCCGCCGGCCGCGAGACTTTCGCGGCGCCCGCGAGCGTTCCGGCATGCACCTGCGCCATCGCGCGAAAGCCCTTCGATATCGCGGCATCCTCGGCGACCGAGCGCCAGAAGTCGTGTGCCAGCGAACGGGCGCGCTTCCATTCGCGCAAGGTGTCGGCCGTCGGCGCGATCTCGCCCGGGTCGAATTCGCGCTCGACCAATTCACCGCCCACCGGCGCATACAGCATGGGCAACTGGTCGTAGGCCGGTGCGATGCGCCAATCGCCGCCTTCGATCAGCAGCGAGATGTTGCCGTAGTGGCGATCCGTGTTGGCGATGAGCCGGCCGAACGCCTCGAGCAGGCGCAGCCGCTGGGCGTCGTCCTCGGTCATGAGGTTGCGCGAGGCCATGCGCGTGGCGGTGGCGGCCCAGTTGTCCATCTGGCCCACGTATTCCGAGTCGTAGGCGAGCAGCGACACCATTCCGATGCGGCCCGCGTGCGTGCGATCGAACCGTTCCACCTCGAGAAAGACACGGCCGCCGTCTTCGAGCACGCGCGTGCTGGCGGCCGGGATGCCGCCGCGCGACAACGTGCTCAATGCATGGTGCTCGCAACGCAGCAAGTCGCGCCAGCGCTCCTGTGCAGGGGCATTTCCCGCGGGCGAAAACTTCACGATCACGTGCCGGCCATCCGCGCGAACGATGCAGAACTTCGGTTGCTCGCCACCCGCGGACGAGCCGGGGAGGGCGCCGTGCATGGCCGCCTCGGCCAGGCGGGGGTAGTCAGCATCCGCGACGGGCGCGGGTGCGGGAAGCTGCAGGTAGCGATCGAACGAAGATGCGCCGATGACGAGATTGCCGGGCAGGTCGTCACCGCAGAGGCACAGTGCCTTCAGCACGTCGTCGTCGTTCCAGTGCTCGGGATTCGCGGCGAGCCGCAGCTCCGGATGCGCGTGGGCGAAGGCGCGCCCGAGGAAGCCCGTCGGACGCATGTCCGAGATGAACCACGGCAGGCCGGCGTGCAGTGCGGAGGGGCCGTCTTCCTCGTCGACCCAGTAGCGCGAACCGACGACCGGGATGAGCATGCCGAACGCCGTGACTTCCCCATCCCGATCGACCTTGGTCAGCGGCACGGCAGCCGCGGTGTCCACGGCACCGACCGAGCGTGGCATCACGTACGCCTGGGAGCGCGAGCGGCCCACCTTCAGGACTTCGCCGGATGAGAGCAGGGGCGCCAGGGCGCGCGAGATCGAGGGCTGGCTGGCGGCGCAGATTTGCTGGAGCTCGCTACTGCGCGCCGCGCCGCCGGCGCGCAGCGCCTGGCGGACGCGCTCGGTGAGGTCGCCGTCCGGTGTTGACATGGTGAATGGATAAATCTATACACATTCTATTGGAGAGAATAGAAAGATGAATAGAATAAAATAGAGTGTGCAAGGCACTGGAAAGACGGCAGCTCGGCCGTGGGCACCGCGCACCATCGGTCACATGTTTCCGACGGTTGAGGTTTCAAATGAAGAGCCTCTTCTAAGTGCTTAATTTAGAACGCTTTTCATGCCATCCGGAATTCGAAGTCGGCTCTAAGTTGTTGATTTCATTGCGAATTCCTCACACTCTGCCTCTTGCACCGCTGAGTTTTCCTGCTACAGTGCAAAAAAGTGCAATTAAGTGGTGATTCGTGCGCGCGCACTCCACCGCTGTGCTTCAACTGTAGCAAGGGCTCACACAGGTGTTCCAAGGCGCTTCGTCGCTCAGTCTCGATGGCAAGGGTCGGCTCTCGGTGCCGACCCGGCATCGTGACGTCCTGGGCGCCACCGCGGCCAACCAGTTGACGATCACGCGCCATCCCCATGGCTGCCTGATGATTTTTCCGCGCCCCGAGTGGGACAAGTTCAGCGCCCGTATCGGCGCGTTACCCATGGAAGCGCAGTGGTGGAAGAGAATATTTCTGGGCAACGCGATGGACGTGGAGCTCGACGGCACGGGCCGCGTGCTCATCTCCCCCGAGCTGCGTGCGGCAGCCGGGATCGAGAAGGAAACCATGCTGCTCGGGATGGGCAATCACTTCGAGCTCTGGGACAAGGCGACGTACGAAGCCAAGGAAGCGGAGGCGCTACGCGGCGAAATGCCCGACGTCTTCAAGGACTTCTCTTTTTGAAAGCAGGCGGTGGACACCCCATGGAAACACACCACCGTCTTGTTGAACGAAGCAATCTCAGCCCTCTCGGCGGATGCCTTCACCAAGCCGGACCAGACCTTCGTCGACGCCACCTTCGGGCGCGGCGGGCACTCGCGCCTGATCCTGTCGCAACTCGATCCCTCGAGCCGGCTGATCGCCTTCGACAAGGACCCGGAAGCCGTCGCGGTCGCGAATGCCATCGAGGACACGCGCTTCTCCATCCGGCACCAGGGCTTCGCGGCCATCGGCGAGTTGCAGGGCGGAAGCGTCGCGGGCCTCTTGATGGACCTCGGCGTGAGCTCGCCGCAGATCGACAACCCGGCGCGGGGCTTTTCGTTCCGGGGCGACGGGCCGCTCGACATGCGCATGGACACGACGCGCGGCGAGAGCGTGGCGCAATGGCTCGCCACGGCGGAAGCCGGGCAGATCGCGGAGGTGATACGTGACTATGGCGAAGAACGGTTTGCTGTTCAGATTGCAAAGGCGGTTGTTGCTCGCCGACAGGAACGGGGCCCAATTTCAACCACCGCCGAACTGGCCCAGCTCGTGGCTGGCACGGTCAAAACCCGCGAGCCGGGCCAGGACCCTGCAACGCGCACATTTCAGGCTCTTCGGATTTTCATCAACGCCGAGCTTGAAGAGCTGCAACAGGCGCTAGAGGCGAGCTTGGACATCCTGCAACCCTCCGGACGTTTGGTGGTGATCAGCTTCCATTCGCTGGAAGACCGCATCGTCAAGCAATTCATCGCGAAGCATTCGAAGGATGTCTTCGACCGCCGCGCGCCGTTCGCCGAGCCGAAGCCGATGAAATTGCGCGCGCTGGAGCGGATCAAGCCAACCTCCGACGAGATCGCGGCGAACCCGCGTTCGCGCAGCGCGATCATGCGGGTGGCGGAGAGGACCGACGCATGAGCGCCAACGCCACGCGCCTCAACATCGTCCTGCTGCTCGCCGTGATGGCGAGCGCGCTGTTCCTCGTCAAGACGCAGTACGAGTCGCGCCGCCTCTTCGCCGAGCTGGACAGGGCCAACAGCGATGCGCGAAAGCTGGAAGTCGAGCACGAGCGCCTGCAGGTCGAAAAGCGCGCGCAAGCGACGCCGTTGCGCGTGGAGAAGCTCGCGAAGGAACAGCTGCAGATGCGCACCGCTTCGCCCGCGATCACGCAGTACGTGAAGCTGCAAGGGGCGCAGCAATGAGCCGGAGCGTCGCGTACACGTCCAGCCCGCTGCTCGCGAGCAAGACGCCCGTGTGGCGCAGCAAGTTCATCGTCGCGGCGATCGCGACGGGCTTCCTCGGGCTCGCGGGACGCGCCGCGTGGGTGCAGGTCTTCGCAAACGATTTCTTCCAGAAGCAGGGCGAAGTCCGCTTCGCCCGCACGCTCGAATTGCCGGCGACGCGCGGCCGCATCCTGGACCGCAACGGATTGCTGCTCGCATCGAGCGTTCCCGTGCCGAGCATCTGGGCGATCCCCGAGGATGTCGAGCGCGACCACGCCAAGCTGGTCCGGCTCGCGAAGCTGCTCGAGATGCCCATGGCGGATCTCGAGAAGAAACTGGCAGACGAAGACAAGACCTTCGTTTGGCTCAAACGCCAGGTCGACGAGGACGTGGCCAAACAGGTGACGGCGCTCGACATCAAGGGCATCTACCAGCGCAAGGAATACAAGCGGCAGTACCCGGAAGGCGAATCGGCTGCGCACGTGGTGGGCTTCACCAACGTCGAGGACATCGGCCAGGAAGGCATGGAGCTCGCGTTCGAGAAGCAGCTCGCCGGCCGCGCCGGCATGCGCCGCGTGATCAAGGACCGGCTGGGCCGCGTCGTGGAAGACGTCGGCGAGCAGGTGCCGCCCGTGCCGGGCAAGGACCTGCAGCTCGCGATCGACAGCAAGGTGCAGTTCTTCGCGTACCAGAAGCTGCGCGACGCCGTCATCGAGAACAGGGCGAAGGCGGGCAGCGTCGTGGTGATGGACGCCGCCACCGGCGAAGTGCTCGCGCTCGCGAACTACCCGAGCTACTCGCCGAACAAGCGGCAGAACCTCTCGGGCGAGCAGTTGCGCAACCGCGCGCTCACCGACGTGTTCGAGCCGGGCTCGACGATGAAGCCTTTCACCATCGGGCTCGCGCTCGAGACCGGCCTGGTCACCCCGCAGACACAGATCCAGACCGCGCCGGGCTACGTCGTGATGAGCGGGATGAAGATCTCGGATTCGCACGCGCACGGCATGCTCACCGTGCAGGAAGTGATCCAGAAATCCAGCAACGTCGGCACGCTGAAGATCGCGCTGCAGATGCAGCCGCGCCAGATGTGGGAGTTGTTCACGCAGGCGGGCTTCGGGCAGAAGCCGCAGATCACCTTCCCGGGCGCGGTGAGCGGCCGGCTGCGTCCGTACAAGACGTGGAAGCCGGTGGAGCAGGCGACGATGTCATACGGCTATGGCCTGTCAGCGTCCCTCTTCCAGATGGCGCGCTCGTACACCGTGTTCTCGCACGACGGCCAGATCATTCCGGCGACGCTGCTCAAGACCGACGAGCCCGCGACCGGCGTGCAGGTCTTCTCGCCGAAGACCGCCGCGGAGATCCGCACGATGCTCCAGATGGCGGCCGGCCCCGGCGGCACCGGCCCGAAGGCGCAGACGCTGGGTTACTCCGTGGGCGGCAAGTCCGGCACGGCCTACAAGCAGATCGGAAAAAGCTACGACACGAAGCGATACCGCTCGTGGTTCGTGGGCATCGCGCCCATCGACAAGCCGCGCATCATCGTCGCGGTGATGGTGGACGAGCCTTCGGCGGGTAAGTATTTCGGCGGCGATGTCGCCGCGCCGATTTTCAGCACCACCGTGCAGCAGACGCTGCGCATGATGGGCGTGCAGCCCGACATGAGCGTGAAGCCGCAGGTCGTGGTGAACGCGGTGGAGGAGTCGTTCTGATGCACGCGCTCCACACACCGCAGAAAGCCGCGCTCTGGCTGCGTGGCCGGGTGACCGGCACGCTGCACACCGACAGCCGCAAGATCGGCCGGGGCGATGGCTTCATCGCCTGGCCGGGCGCCGCGACGGATGGCCGCATGCACGTGCACGCGGCGCTGGCGCAAGGCGCCGCGGCTTGCCTCGTGGAACGCGAGGGTGTCGAGGCATTCGGTTTCGAGCGTGACGAGATCGCGTCGTTCGAGCGTTTGAAAGCAGCGACGGGACCGGTGGCCGCCGCGTACTTCGAGCAGCCGAGTGACCGGCTGGCGGTGCTGGCAGTGACCGGCACCAACGGCAAAACGTCGACCGCGTGGTGGCTGGCCCAGGCGCTGTCCAATCTTGAAGGTGCGCATGCGATGCCTTGCGCCGTGATCGGCACGCTCGGCATCGGCCGGCCGCCGGAAGTCGAATTCAACGGGCTCACGACGCCCGACCCGGTGCTGCTGCAGCGCCAGTTCCGCCGCTTCGCCGACGAAGGCGTGAAGGCCTGTGCGATCGAGGCGTCGTCGGTCGGCATCGTCGAGCGCCGGCTGGACGGCACGAGCATCCGCGTGGCGGTGTTCACGAACTTCACGCAGGATCACCTGGACTACCACGGCGACATGGCGGCGTACTGGGACGCGAAGGCGGAGTTGTTCCGCTGGCCCGGGCTGCAAGCCGCGGTGATCAACATCGATGACGAGAAGGGCCGTTCGCTCGCGCAATCGCTGCAAGGCGGAGCGCTCGACGTGTGGACCTTGTCGTGCGTCGAAGATGCCCGAATCACGGCGCGCGACATCGGGTACGACGCGCAAGGCCTGCATTTCACCGTGAACGAGGGCGGCGAGTCGCACGCTCTGCGCACGCAACTGATCGGGCAATACAACGTATCGAACCTGCTGGGCGTGCTCGGCGCGATGCGCGCGCTCGGCGTGCCGCTTTCGCAGGCCGTGAAGGCATGCGAGGGGTTGCTTCCCGTGCCGGGGCGCATGGAGCGCCTGCAGGAAGCCGGCAAGCCCATCATCGCCGTCGACTACGCGCACACGCCCGACGCGCTGGACAAGGCGCTGCAAGCGCTCAGGCCGTTGGCCGCGCAACGCGGCGGCAAGCTGTGGTGCGTGTTCGGCTGCGGCGGCGACCGCGATCCCACGAAGCGTCCGCTGATGGCGGCCGTGGTCGAGAAGAACGCCGACCGCGTCGTGGTCACCAGCGACAACCCGCGTGGCGAGAAGCCCGAGAACATCATCAGCCAGATCCTGCTGGGCCTGTCGCGCCGCGAGTGCGTGCAGGTGCAGGCGGACCGGGCGCTCGCGATCGCGGAGACGGTCGCCGCCGCCGCGCCGCAAGACGTCGTGTTGCTCGCCGGCAAGGGCCACGAGGATTACCAGGAAATCGCGGGCGAGAAGCACGCGTTCTCCGACACTGCGCATGCCAGTGCTGCTCTCGCGAAGTACGCGCAGCGCAGCGGGAGCGAAGCATGAGTGACATGTTCACCCTCGCCGAAGCCCTTGCCTGGATCCCTGGCGGCAAGCTGGTGGGCGATGCCAACGTCATCGTGAAGCGTGTCCACACCGACACGCGCACGCTGCAGCCCGGCGACCTCTTCGTCGCGATCAAGGGCGAGCGCTTCGATGCGAACGATTTCCTCGCCGAGGCGAAGGCCAAGGGCGCGGTCGCCGCGATTGCACATCCGGGCAAGCTGTCGGCCGGCCTGCCCGGCATCGAAGCCGACCACACGACGCAGGCGCTGGGCTCGCTCGCCGCCGGCTGGCGCGAGCAGTTCGCGCTGCCGCTCATCGCCGTGACCGGCAGCAACGGCAAGACGACGGTGACGCAGATGATCGCGTCCATCCTGCGCGCCTGGCAGCCGGATCACATGCTGGCCACGCAGGGCAACTTCAACAACGACATCGGCTTGCCGCTGCAACTGCTGCGCCTGCGCGCCGACCATCGCGTCGCCGTGCTCGAACTCGGAATGAACCATCCCGGCGAGATCGGCTATCTTGCATCGCTCGCGAAACCCACGGTGGCGCTCGTGAACAACGCGCAGCGCGAGCACCAGGAATTCATGGCGACCGTGGAAGCCGTGGCGCGAGAGAACGGCAGCGTCATCGAAGCGCTCGGCGCGAGCGGTGTCGCGGTGTTTCCCGCGGGCGAGGAATTCACCGAACTCTGGAAGGGCCTCGCCGAGAGCAGGCCTTGCATGACCTTCGGCGACGCAGGGCTGGAGCGAGTCTCCGATCCGGGCGGCGCCGACATCGTTCTGGCCGGGACTGAATGGCAACAGGGACACTGGAGCGTGAGCGTGAAAACGCCTATCGGGCCGGTGGTGTACCGACTCCATATCGCCGGCCGCCATAACGTGCGCAACTCGCTGGCCGCGGTGGCTTGCGCACTCGCCGCCGGCGCGCCGCTCGATGCGATCGCGCGCGGGCTGGAAGCGTTCGAGCCGGTCAAGGGTCGCTCCCGTGCGGCTTCGGTCAAATCCGCCGGGCGTGTGATCACGCTCGTCGACGACACCTACAACGCCAATCCGGACTCGGTGCGCGCCGCGATCGACGTGCTCGCCGAACTGCCCGCGCCGCGACTGCTGGTGCTGGGCGACATGGGCGAAGTCGGCGACCAGGGGCCGATGTTCCACACCGAAGTGGGCGAGCATGCACGGCATCGCGCCATCGAACTGCTCTTCACGCTGGGCGAGCAGTCCGCCGCAATGGGCGGGCGGCATTTCGCGGACATCGAATCGCTGAATTCCGCCGTGCTCGCGGAACTGCCGCGCGTGGAAAGCGTGCTGGTGAAGGGCTCGCGTTTCATGAAGATGGAGCGGGTGGTCGAGGCCATCGCCGCATCCGCACAAAAAGAACAACAAGAACAGGAGCCGGGCCATGCTGCTTAGCCTTGCGCAATGGCTTCAGACGCTCTCGCCGGAATTCGGATTCCTGCGCGTGTTCCAGTACCTCACGTTCCGCGCGGTGATGGCCGCGATGACCGCGCTGCTCATCGGCCTGGCCGCCGGGCCGTGGGTGATCGGGCGGCTGGCGCACCTGAAAATCGGCCAGCCGGTGCGCGGCTACGGCATGGAGACGCACCTTTCCAAGAGCGGCACGCCGACGATGGGCGGCGTGCTCATCCTGATCGCGATCGCCGTCTCGACTTTGCTCTGGTTCGACATCACCAACCGTTTCGTCTGGATCGTACTGGCCGTCACGCTGGGCTTCGGCGCCATCGGCTGGGTCGACGACTGGCGCAAGGTGGTCAACAAGGACCCCGAAGGCATGCGCTCGCGCGAGAAGTATTTCTGGCAGTCGCTGATCGGGTTGCTGGCGGCGTTCTACCTCGTGTTCAGCATCTCGGAAAGCTCGAACTGGCGCGTGCTGCAGTTGTTCTACCAATGGGTGTGGTCCGGCTTCGACGTGAACCTGCCGCCCAAGGCGGGTCTCCTCGTGCCGTTCTTCAAGGAGATCAGCTATCCGCTCGGCGTCTTCGGCTTCGTGATCCTCACCTACCTCGTCATCGTCGGGTCGAGCAACGCGGTGAACCTCACGGACGGCCTCGACGGCCTCGCGATCATGCCGGTGGTGATGGTGGGCTCGGCGCTCGGCGTCTTCGCGTACGTCACGGGCAGCGCGGTGTATTCGCGCTACCTGTTCTTCCCCTACATCCCCGGCTCGGGTGAGTTGCTGATTTTCTGCTCGGCGATGGCGGGCGCGGGCCTCGCGTTCCTGTGGTTCAACACGCATCCCGCGCAGGTGTTCATGGGCGACGTGGGCGCGCTCGCGCTCGGCGGCGCGCTGGGCACGATCGCGGTGATCGTGCGCCAGGAAGTGGTGCTCGCGATCATGGGCGGCATCTTCGTGGTCGAGGCGCTGTCGGTGATGGCGCAGGTGATGTACTTCAAGTACACGAAGAAAAAATACGGCGAGGGCCGGCGCATCCTGAAGATGGCGCCGCTGCACCACCATTTCGAGAAGAGCGGCTGGAAGGAGACGCAGGTTGTCGTGCGTTTCTGGATCATCACGATGCTGCTGTGCCTGGTGGGTCTGTCCACCTTGAAGCTGAGGTGAGCGTGGACGAAATCGAAACCTCCACCCCCATCTCCATCACGGTTCAGCAGGCGCGTACCGTGCTCGTGCTCGGCCTCGGCGCGTCCGGCCTCGCGATGGCACGCTGGTGCGCCCGCCAGGGCGATGCCGTGACCGTCGCCGACACGCGCGAGACGCCCCCGCAACTGGATGCGCTGCGCGAACAAGTGCCTGATGCGAAGTTCTTGAGCGGCGCGTTCGATGCTTCGTTGCTGGAAGGCATGCAGGCCGTATACCGCAGCCCGGGCTTGACGCCGGAACAGGTTGCGCCCGTGGTCGCTCCCGCGATGGAACGTGGCATCGAAGTTGGCGGCGAACTGAGCCTGTTCGCCTCCGCTCTCGCGCAACTGCGCGAATCGCAAGCGTACGCACCCTCCGTGCTCGCCGTGACGGGCACAAATGGAAAGACGACCGTCACCGCGCTCACCGGCCAGTTGATCGAGCGCGCCGGCAAGCGGGTCGCGGTCGCGGGCAACATCGGCCCGTCCTTGCTCGACACGCTCGTGCAACGCATCGACGCGAACGACCTGCCGCAAGTGTGGGTGGTGGAGCTCTCCAGCTTCCAGCTCGAAGCCGCCGGCGGGTTCGAGCCGACGGCCGCCACGGTGCTGAACGTGACGCAGGACCACCTCGACTGGCACGGCACCATGAACGCGTACGCCAAGGCGAAGTCGCGCGTGTTCGGCGCGAATGGCTTCATGGTCCTCAATCGCGAAGACCCGTTGGTGATGAAGATGCTGCCCGAGCCCGTACGGATCAAAGGCGGCAAGATGGAGCAACGTGGCTTCATGACGTTCGGCGGCGACATGCCGCAGCGACCGGGTGACTTCGGCATCGAGGTCGTGAACGGCATGGCCTGGCTGGTGCGCGCGCTGGAGGCCGATGAAACACAGAAGCGCAGGAAGGACGCGGAAGAAGAACTCCACTTCCAGCGCCTCATGCCCGCCGACGCGCTGCGCATCCGCGGCCGTCACAACGCGGTCAATGCGCTTTCGGCGCTGGCGCTTGCCGCCGCCACGGGCTGCGCGCTCGGGCCGATGCTCTACGGTTTGCGCGAGTACCGCGGCGAGCCGCACCGCGTGGAGCCGGTGGGCATCGTCAACGACATCGAATACTTCGACGACAGCAAGGGCACGAATGTCGGTGCGACCGTGGCCGCGCTGCAGGGGTTGGGCGCGGAGCGCAAGGTCGTCGTCATCCTGGGCGGCGACGGCAAGGGCCAGGACTTCTCGCCGCTGGCGCAGCCGGTGTCGCGCTATGCACGAGCGGCGGTGTTGATCGGCCGCGATGCGCCGCAGATCCGCGCGATGCTCGAGCCGCACGGCGTCACGCTGATCGATGCGGCGACGATGGAAGAAGCCGTCGCGGCCGCGACGCGCCATGCGCATGCCGGCGATGCCGTGCTGATGTCGCCGGCGTGCGCGAGCTTCGACATGTTCCGCAACTATCCGCATCGCGCGGAAGTGTTCCGCGCGGCCGTGCGTGCCATCGCCGACGAAGCGGGTGTGCAGCTGGAGGGGACGGCATGAGCTTTCAGTCCGTTCTCGGAAGGCTGGGAAATGCATGGACCCCGGGTCAAGCCCGGGGTGACAAGTTGATGGGTCGGCGCGCCAAGGTGCTGCGCACGCCCGCGCCCAACGTCGCGTTCGATTCCGCCTTGCTCTGGGTCACCGTCGCGCTGATCGCATTCGGCATGGTGATGGTGTATTCGGCCTCCGTCGCGATGCCGGACAACCCGAAGTTCGCGCGCTACACGCACACCTACTTCCTGGTGCGCCACATCATCTTCCTGGCCATGTCGCTGGTCGCGGCATTGCTCGCGTTCCAGGTGCCGATGTCGACCTGGGAGAAGGTCGCTCCGTGGCTCTTCATCGTCTCGCTGCTGCTGCTGATCGCGGTGCTGGTGCCCAAGGTCGGCTCCGTGGTGAACGGCGCGCGTCGCTGGATCTCGCTGGGCTTCATGGGCTTCCAGCCGTCGGAGCTCGCCAAATTCGCGGTGCTGCTCTATGCGGCCGATTACATGGTGCGCAAGATGGACGTGAAGGAGCGGTTCTTTCGCGCTGTTCTGCCGATGGCCACCGCGGTTGCCGTCGTCGGCCTGCTGCTGCTGGCCGAGCCGGACATGGGCGCGTTCATGGTGATCGCCGTGATCGCGATGGGCATCCTCTTCCTGGGCGGCGTCAACGCGCGCATGTTCTTCCTCATCGCGTCCGTGATGACGGTCGCGTTCGTGCTGATGATCGCGCTCTCCGAATGGCGGCGCGAGCGCATCTTCGCGTACCTCGATCCGTGGAGCGAGAAGCATGCGCTGGGCAAGGGCTACCAGCTTTCGCATTCGCTCATCGCCATCGGCCGTGGGGAAATCTTCGGTGTGGGGTTGGGCGGCAGCGTGGAGAAACTCCATTGGCTGCCGGAAGCGCACACCGACTTCCTGCTGGCCGTGATCGGCGAGGAATTCGGCCTCGTCGGCGTCGTCATCGTGATCGGCCTGTTCCTGTGGATGACGCGCCGCATCATGCACATCGGCCGCCAGGCCATCGCGCTGGACCGCGTGTTCGCGGGCCTTGTCGCGCAAGGCGTCGGTATCTGGATCGGGTTCCAGGCGTTCATCAACATGGGGGTGAACCTGGGGGCGCTGCCGACGAAGGGGCTGACGTTGCCGCTCATGAGTTATGGCGGTTCAGCGATTTTGATGAACCTCGTGGCGCTCGCCGTCGTTATGCGGGTGGACTACGAGAACAAGGTGATGATGCGCGGAGGCCGGGCATGAGCACGACCCGTTGCGCGCTTGTCATGGCCGGCGGTACCGGCGGGCACATCTTCCCGGGCCTCGCCGTGGCTGAAGCCCTGCGCGAACGTTCATGGCGCGTGCACTGGATCGGCGCGCCGGGCAGCATGGAAAGCCAGCTCGTACCGCCGCGTGGATTCGCATTCGAGCCGATCAACTTCTCGGGCGTTCGCGGCAAGGGCCTGAAGACTCTTGCCTTGTTGCCGTTGCGTCTGGGCAAGGCCTTCTGGCAGAGCATCGCCGTCGTGCGTCGCGTGAAACCCGACGTGGTGATCGGCCTCGGTGGCTACATCACGTTCCCTGCGGGCCTCACGAGCGTGCTGCTGCGCAAGCCCCTGGTGCTGCACGAGCAGAACTCCGTCGCCGGCATGGCGAACAAGGTGCTGGCCGGGTTTGCGGCACGGGTCTTCACCGCATTCCCCAATGTGCTGGAAAAGGGCGCGTGGGTCGGCAACCCGCTGCGCGCCGGGTTCCTCAGTCAGGAGGAGCCGCAGACGAGGATCGCTTCGCGCTCCGGCCCGCTGCGCCTGCTGGTGGTGGGCGGCAGCCTCGGCGCGAAGGCGCTGAACGAGATCGTTCCGAAGGCGCTTGCGCTGATCCATGAAAGCGAGCGTCCGTACGTCGTGCATCAAAGCGGCGCGAAGCAGATCGACGAACTGCGCGCGAACTACGCGGCCGCCGGCGTGCTGGCCGAGCTCACGCCCTTCATCGACGACACGGCGCGCGCCTATGCCGATGCGGACCTGATCGTCTGCCGCGCGGGCGCGAGCACCGTGACGGAGATCGCGGCCGTCGGCGCGGCAGCGGTGTTCGTGCCGTTCCCCGCGGCCGTGGACGACCACCAGACGACCAACGCGAAGTTCCTGGTCGATGCGGGCGGCGGCTGGTTGAAGCAGCAGCGCGAACTCACGCCCGAGTGGCTGGCGGAGCTGCTGCGCACAGTGGATCGCGCCGAACTGACGCGCCGCGCCGTCGCGGCCAAGCGCATGGAAAAGACAACAGCGACCGACGAAGTCGTGAAAGCCTGCGAGGAACTCGCATCATGAAACACGCTGTCAAACACATTCACTTCGTCGGCATCGGCGGCGCCGGCATGTCCGGCATCGCCGAAGTGCTGAGCAACCTCGGCTACACGATCTCCGGTTCGGACTTGTCCGACAGCGCCACGCTGCGCCGGCTCCAGGCTCTGGGCATCACGACGTATGTGGGCCACGCGGCCGGCCAGGTGCAAGGCGCCGATGCGGTGGTGACGTCCACCGCCGTGCAATCCGAGAACCCGGAAGTGATTGCCGCGCGGCAGCTCAAGATTCCGGTCGTGCCGCGCGCGATGATGCTCGCGGAGCTGATGCGCCTGAAGCAGGGCATCGCGATCGCCGGCACGCACGGCAAGACGACGACCACGAGCCTGGTCGCGAGCGTGCTCGCCGAGGGCGGGCTCGATCCGACCTTCGTGATCGGCGGGCGGCTGAACAGCGCGGGCGCGAATGCCAAGCTCGGCGGCGGCGACTACATCGTGGTCGAGGCGGACGAGTCCGATGCGTCGTTCCTCAACCTGCTGCCGGTGATGGCCGTCGTGACGAACATCGACGCGGATCACATGGAGACCTACGGGCACGACTTCAACAAGCTGAAGGGCGCGTTCCTCGATTTCCTGCACCGCATGCCGTTCTACGGCACCGCCCTCCTGTGCATCGACGATCCGGCGGTGCGCGAGATCGTGCCGGACGTGCAGTGCCCGATCACGAGCTACGGCCTCAGCCCCGACGCGCAGGTGCGCGCGGTCGACGTCAAGGCCGTCGGCGCGCAGATGCATTTCACCGTGCAGCGGCGCAACGGCGTGACCCTGCCCGACCTGGACGTGGTGCTCAACCTCGCGGGCATGCATAACGTGTTGAACGCGTTGTCGGCGATCGCGATCGCTGTCGAATTGAACGTCCCCGACGCTGCTGTCGTGAAGGCGCTGGCCGAATTCCGCGGCGTCGGCCGGCGCTTCCAGAGCTATGGCGAATTGCCGGTGAAAGCGGCGAACGGAGGCGGCACGTTCACGGTGATCGAGGACTATGGACATCACCCGGTCGAAGTGGCCGCGACGCTCGCTGCCGCGCGAGGCGCATTCCCGGGGCGACGTCTGGTTCTCGCTTTCCAGCCGCACCGCTACACGCGAACGCGCGATTGCTTCGAGGATTTCGTGAAGGTCATCGGCCGGGCCGATGCGGTGCTGCTGACCGAGGTGTACGCGGCCGGCGAAGCGCCGATCGTCGCGGCGGACGGCCGCTCGCTCGCTCGCGCGGTGCGCGTCGCCGGCAAGGTCGAGCCCGTGTTCGTCGACGACATCGCAACACTGCCTTTGGCCATCGCCGAGATGGCGCGTGATGGCGACGTCGTGATGTGCATGGGCGCCGGCTCGATCGGCGGCGTGCCGGCGAAGTTGGTCGAGATGGGAGGTGCGGCATGACCTATATCGGTTGTCATGCCGGACTCGATCCGGCATCCATGGAGGCGTTCCACGATGGATTGCGGATCAAGTCCGCAATGACGCGCCAGGGAGGAAGCGAATGACTGCTCCCCAATTCGGCAAGGTCGCCGTCCTCATGGGTGGGCAATCCGCCGAGCGCGAGGTCTCGCTCATGTCCGGCAGCGGCGTGTTGAAAGCGTTGCAGTCCAAGGGCGTCGATGCGCATGCATTCGATCCCGCGGAACGCGACGTTGTCGAGCTCAAGCGCAAGGGCTTCAAGCGCTGCTTCATCGCGCTGCACGGCCGCTTCGGCGAGGATGGCACGGTGCAGGGCGCGCTGGAGCTGCTCGGCATCCCTTACACCGGCTCGGGCGTGATGGCGTCCAGCATCTCCATCGACAAGGTGATGACCAAGCGCGTGTGGCTGGCGGAAGGCCTGCCGACGCCGAAGTACACCTTATTGCGCCGCGGCTCGTACACACGCGAGCAGGTGCGCGCCGTGCCCGACGACCTCGAGCTGCCGCTCATCGTGAAGCCCGCCCGGGAAGGCTCCTCGATCGGCGTCTTCAAGGTCGAGGGATATTCGCAGATGGCCGAAGCCGTCGAACAGGCCGCCGCGCTGGATGCCGACGTGCTGTGCGAGCAGTTCATCAGCGGCGACGAAGTCACGTGCCCGGTGCTCGGCACGGGCGACGAGGCGCGCGCGCTGCCGGTGATCCGCATCGTCGCGCCCGAGGGCAACTACGACTACCAGAACAAGTATTTCACCGACGACACGAAGTACCTCGTGCCTTGCGGCCTGCCTGCCGGCGAGGAAGAGGCGATCCAGGAGATCGTGCTCAAGGCTTACCGCGTGCTCGGCTGCCGCGGCTGGGGACGGCTGGATGTGATGATCGACGCGAAGACGCGCAAGCCCTATCTGCTGGAGATCAATACGTCGCCCGGCATGACCGGCCATTCGCTCGTGCCGATGTCCGCACGCGCCGCCGGTATCAGCTACGAGGACCTGTGCGTCCAGTTGCTGGCCTCCGCCTCGCTGGATCAATTGAAAGGCGCGGTGCGCAAATGAGCGAAGCGCTGCAGCAACCCTTCGACGTGAAGTTGATGAACATCACCGCTTCGGTGTTGTTCTCGGCCTTCGTCGTCATGTTGCTGGCGGCGACCGTGTGGTGGGCGGTGCGGCATCCCGTGTTCGGGATCGCCGGCATCACGGTGCAAGGCGATGTCGCGCACAACAGCGCCGTGACCTTGCGCGCGAACGTGGCGCCGCGTCTGGCAGGAAATTTCTTCACTGTGGATCTCGTGGCCGCGCGCGAAGCGTTCGAAGCCGCCCCGTGGGTGCGGCGCGCCGTCGTGCGCAGGGAGTTTCCGAACCGCCTGCGCGTGCAGCTGCAGGAGCACAAGGCTGTCGCGCTGTGGGGTCCGGAGGGCGAAAGCCGCCTCGTCAATGAATTTGGCGAAGTGTTCGAGGCGAACGCCGGCGACATCGAGGCGGAGGACTTGCCGCGCCTGTCAGGGCCGCAGGCCCAGTCCGCCGAAGTGCTCGCCATGTACCGCGCGCTCAAGCCGATGGTGGAGACGCTGGACATGGGCCTCGAGGAACTCGGGCTGACGGCGCGCGGCAGCTGGGAGATGCAGCTGGACAACGCGGCCGTCGTCGAACTGGGACGCGGCACGCCCGCCGAAGTGACGGCGCGCACGCAGCGTTTCATCCAGACATTGACGCAGGTGACGTCGCGTTATGGCCGTCGTCCGGAGGCGCTGCTCTCCGCGGACCTGCGGCATGGCGATGGGTATGCGGTGCGATTGAAGGGCGTCAACACCACGAGTGCGGATGCACCCAAGAAATAGAAGAGGGAACAAGATGGCTAAAGAGTACAAGGACCTGGTCGTGGGGCTGGACATCGGGACCGCCAAGGTGATGGTGGTCGTGGCCGAGGTCATGCCCGGCGGCGAGCTGAAGCTCGCCGGCCTCGGCGTGTCCGCGTCCAACGGCCTCAAGCGCGGCGTCGTGGTGAACATCGACGCCACGGTGCAGAGCATCCAGCAGGCGCTGAAAGAGGCCGAGCTGATGGCCGACTGCAAGATCACGCGCGTGTACACCGGCATCACCGGCAACCACATCCGCGGCATCAATTCGAGCGGCATGGTGGCGGTGAAGGACAAGGAAGTGACGCAGGCCGACGTCGGCCGCGTGATCGAGACGGCGCGCGCCATCAACATCTCCACCGACCAGCGCCTGCTGCTGGTCGAGCCGCAGGAGTTCGTCATCGACGGCCAGGACGTGAAGGAGCCGATCGGCATGAGCGGCATCCGGCTGGAGGCCAAGGTTCACATCGTCACCGGCGCGCAGAGCGCGGCCGAGAACATCATCAAGTGCGTGCGGCGCTGCGGCCTGGAAGTCGAGCACCTGCTGCTGAACGCGCTGGCATCGAGCCAGGCCGTGCTGACCGACGACGAGAAGGAGCTGGGCGTCGCGCTGGTCGACATCGGCGCGGGCACGACCGACGTCGCGATCTTCACCAACGGCGCGATCCGCCACACCGAGGTGATCCCGATCGCGGGCGACCTGATCACGAGCGACATCGCGATGGCGCTGCGCACGCCGACCAAGGACGCCGAGAACATCAAGGTCGAGAACGGCTATGCGAAGGAGCTGCTGGTCAATCCCGATGAGCAGGTCGAGGTGCCGGGCCTGGGCGACCGCGAGCCGCGGCAGATGGCGCGGCAGGCGCTGTCTTACGTGATCGAGAAGCGCGTCGAGGAAATCTACCTGTGCGTGCGCAACGTGATCCGCGACACGGGCTACGAAGAGGTGCTGTCGTCCGGCATCGTCATCACGGGCGGCAGCGCGCTGATGCCCGGGATGGTGGAGCTCGGCGAGGACGTCTTCCTCAAACAGGTTCGCCGCGGGTTGCCGCGCTACTCCGGCGCGCTCGCCGACATGGTCACGCAGCCGCGCGCGGCGACGGTGATGGGTTTGCTGGAGGAAGCGCGGATCGCGCGCATCCGCGGCTTCAAGGTCGCGCAGAAAAACGGTTCGATGAAGACGGCCTTCGGCCGCTTCAAGGATTTCATCGTGGGAAATTTCTAGCCATGACCAACAAGCTTTGGCTGGCCAGGGGCAGCCCACACCTGTCGAGAAAGGAGCGATGGCGGTGCACCGATCCGCCTTTCAAACGTTCATGACTCACACCAAACAGACATTGGCAACTGCAAACGGAATCAGGAGAATCAAATGAGCATCGAAATGATTGAAGTCGAAGAGTTCCACCTCGGCACGCAGATCAAGGTGATCGGCGTGGGCGGTGGGGGCGGTAACGCGGTCGATCACATGATCGGCTGCTCGGTGCAGGGCGTGGAGTTCATCTGCGCCAACACCGACGCGCAGGCGCTGGCCCGTACGGCCGCGCACAAGACCATCCAGCTGGGAGGCAGCGGCCTCGGCGCGGGCAGCAAACCCGACAAAGGCCGCGAAGCCGCGGAAGCCGCCGTGGAGCACATCCGCGCCGCCATCGACGGCGCGCACATGCTGTTCATCACCGCCGGCATGGGCGGCGGCACCGGCACAGGCGCGGCGCCGGTCATCGCGCGGATCGCGAAGGAGATGGGCATCCTCACCGTCGGCGTGGTGACCAAGCCCTTCGACTGGGAAGGCGGGCGCCGCATGACGAATGCGGACCAGGGCCTGACCGAACTGGAAGCCAATGTCGACTCGCTGATCGTGGTGCTGAACGAGAAGCTGCTCGAAGTGCTGGGCGACGACATCACGCAGGACGAAGCCTTCGCGCATGCCAACGACGTGCTGAAGAACGCCGTGGGCGGCATCGCGGAAATCATCAACGTCCCGGGCCACGTGAACGTGGACTTCGAGGACGTGCGTACCGTGATGGGCGAGCCCGGCAAGGCGATGATGGGCACGGCCGTGGCCGCCGGCCCGGACCGCGCGCGCATCGCCGCGGAACAGGCCGTGGCCTGCCCGCTGCTGGAAGGCATCGACCTTTCCGGCGCCAAGGGCGTGCTGGTGCTGATCACCGCGGCCAAGGGCAGCCTGAAGCTGTCGGAGTCGAAGCTGGCGATGAACACCATCCGCGCCTACGCGTCGCAGGACGCACACGTGATCTACGGCACGGCCTACGACGACAACCTCGGCGACGAAGTCCGCGTGACCGTGGTTGCGACGGGCTTGTCGCGCCAGGGCCAGCAGCGCCGCACGGCCCCGCCGTTGCAGGTGCTGCGCACCGGCACCGACAACGTGCCGTTGCACATTCCGACGGTGAACAACGCGGTGGGCGGCCCCGGCGCCATCGTCACGCGCGAGTCCGCGCACGCCGGGCACCAGCCGGACTACAACGGCATGGCTGTTCCGAGCGTGTGGCGCACGAACCGCACGCAGGCTGCCGCCAAGGTCGACGCGTTGTCGAACGGCGGCATGGACGATTTCGAGATCCCGGCGTTCCTGCGCAAGCAGGCCGACTGATCTCATGAAGAGGTACCTCTAGAAAACCAGAGAGTGTTCTCCAAGGGGAGTGCTTCGGGGTGGGCTTTGCAAGGGGCCCACCCTTTTTTCTGCCCGGCAATTAAAATCACCCCATGCTCCAGCAACGCACCCTCAAGACCCTGACGAAGGCGGTCGGCGTCGGCCTGCACCGCGGGCAGCGTGTGGAGTTGACGCTGCGCCCCGCCCAGCCGGATACGGGCATCGTCTTTCGGCGTGTTGACCTCCCGTCTCCCGTGGACATTCCGGTGTCCGCCGAAGCCGTGACCGATACGCGGCTGGCCTCGACGATTTCCAACGGCGGCGCGAAGGTCCACACCGTGGAACACCTGATGTCGGCGTGCGCGGGCCTGGGCCTGGACAACTTGTACATCGACATCACGGCGGACGAAGTGCCGATCCTCGATGGCTCCTCGGCCTCGTTCGTGTTCCTGCTGCAAAGCGCCGGCATCGTGCTGCAGAATGCGCCGCGGCGTTTCATCCGCGTGCTGAAGCCGGTCGAAGTGCGCGAAGGCGAGGGCGACAACCTGAAGTGGGTGCAGCTCGCGCCGTACCACGGCTACAAGCTGAGTTTCGAGATCGACTTCGACCACCGGGTGGTGAGCTCCACCGGCCAGCGCGTGGAGTTCGATTTGAGCAGCGGGTCCTACGCCCGCGACATCGCGCGGGCCCGCACGTTCGGCTTCACCAAGGATGTGGAGATGATGCGCGCCAACGGCCTGAGCCTGGGTGGCGGTCTGGACAACGCGGTGGTGATGGACGACTACCGCGTGCTCAACACGGATGGCCTGCGGTACGACGACGAGTTCGTGAAGCACAAGATGCTCGATGCGATGGGCGACCTGTACCTCATCGGCAAGCCTTTGCTCGCGGCCTACAGCGCGTTCCGCTCGGGGCATGCGCTGAACAATCGGCTGCTGCGCGAGCTGCTTTCCCAGCCGGATGCGTACGAAGTCGTGACGTTCAACGACGAGAAGCTTGCGCCGGCCGGTTTCGCGCAGCCTGCGCGGGCCTGGTAGTACTCCGTCGCCTCACCATGCTGCTGTTTCGCTGGGCGATCCTGCTTTTCCTCATCACCGCGGGTGTGTGCTTTGCGTTTTATGCCGGGACGGGGGAGGTGAAGTTCAAGCGGTTTGGGCTCGTCACGTTGAAGTGGACGCTGATCGCGGCGTTCGGATTTTTCGCGGTGTTGATACTTGAGCGGGTTGCTTGAAGGCTTGTCTCCCGTATTCGCTTGTCCGGGCAGCAACGCCGCGCACGTCCGGGCCGCGGCGCGATGGCTACGGCGTCCGGCTCCGGCGCTGACGCGCCTCCCGCCGGAGTCCCCGCGCTGGAAGGTCTTGCGGCCCACGCAAAACAACTCACTGCGCTCCGCTTCGTTCAAACACGTTTTGCGAGCCAGTTGACGTACCGCGCGGCTCGTTACGCGCGCCCTGCGCGCTCTCGTAGCCGTGCTGGGCCGCAAGACCATCCACCGCGGGCGCCTGTGCTTTATTCGCGCCGCGACCCGGCCATGCGCGACGTTGCGCAGTCAGTGCGTTGTACCCACAGTCGCGTGCCCGCACCCGATGCCAACGCGAGGCAGTTGCATTCCACCGTCGCGCGCCCGCATCGTTGAAGCAAAGCTGCGCGTGGGCGGGCTGCGGCGCGAATAAAGCACAGGCGCCTGCGG
>JAZKIF010000163.1:0-3776 GCA_040385005.1 Pseudomonadota bacterium | reverse complement strand
GTAGAACTGCTCGCCGCCCTTGTCGTAGCGGCGCATGCGCTCGCCCAGCACCTTCAGGAGCCAGTCGTCGTCGATGGACGCGCGCTTTTCCGTCGTGGCCGCGACGGCCAGCGTCTCCAAGGTGTTCAGGAGGCGACGCGCGTCGCCATCCGCGTACGCAACGAGGCGATCCAGCGCCGCCTTGTCCACCGGGGGCACGGCGCCGATCGCCTGCGCCTTCGCGACAATCTTCTCCAGGTCCGCGGGAGTGAGCGGCTGCAGCACATAGACCGCGGCGCGCGAGAGCAGCGCGGAGTTGACTTCGAACGACGGGTTCTCCGTGGTCGCGCCAATGAACGTGAAGAGCCCGGACTCGACGTGCGGCAGGAATGCGTCCTGCTGGCTCTTGTTGAAGCGGTGCACTTCATCGACGAAGACGATGGTGCGCCGTCCGCCCGCGCCCGACGCGTTCTCGAGCGCGGTGCCCTGCGCGATCTGCGCCTTCTCGACGGCGTCGCGAATATCCTTCACGCCGCCGAGCACCGCGCTGATGGTGATGAACTGCGCATCGAACGCATCGGCCATCAGGCGCGCAATGGTGGTCTTGCCCGTGCCCGGCGGCCCCCACAGGATGCAGCTGTGCGGCTGGCCCGATTCAAATGCGATGCGCAGCGGCATGCCCTCACCCAGCAGGTGCTGCTGGCCGATCACTTCGCCAAGTGTCCTGGGGCGCAGGCGTTCGGCCAGGGGTGCGTGGGCTGGGGTTTTCACGCAACGAGTTTAGTGCGGGAACCGCGCTCGAAAGGGCAGTTACCCATCGCACACCACATCACATCAGGGAAGCCGAGCCATGTCCGACACCGTCCCGCCGCATCCCGACCCGGATATCCGATCGCTGATCCAGGCCTGCAGCGACCACATGCGGTCGCCGAATCCCAAGGCGGTCAAGAGCGCATTCCTGCGCGGTGAAGACGACGGCTCCGGCCAGCCCACACCCGCGCAGATGCAGGATGTCTACGACACGGCCTGCCGTCTTTGCGACGCGGACAACTTTCGCTTTGCGGCTCCGCTGGCCCTGCACCTCGTGACCTACATGCCGAACGATCCGCGCTTCAGCTTCCTGGCGGGAACGTGTCTTCAACGCCTGGGCATTTACGCGAACGCCGCTCAGATGTTCTGCTACACGCTCGTCAACTGCGGCGAGGATGCCGCGACGCTGTACCGGCTCGGCGAATGCCTTCTGGCGCTGGACGATCCGAAAAACGCGGCGAACGCGCTGGAACTCGCCTTCGATTTGTCGCGCGACTCGCGCGATGCCGGTGAGTTGCAGTCGATGTCCGAGCAATTGATCAATCTGGTGAAAAACGGCGCCGCCCGCCCGACCATGCAGGAGCAGCAACCATGAACCCGGTGTCCCGTCCCACTCTACCTTCCCTGCAGCCCGCCCATGGTGTGGCCGCCGCCGGCCAGTCGACGGTGCATCAACCGAAGGGCAACTGGAGAGCCGGCATGAATATGCGCACGCTCCAACCCAGCCTCACTGCGGATGGCCAGGCTCAACGAATCGCCCACGACGCCTTCCCCCACATGCCGGGCCTGGAGGTTCTGATCGCCTCCGCGGTGCGCGAACTCGACACCCACTGAAGCGGGCTTATTGCTTCACGACATCCGCACCCTGAGGCGGCTTGAACGAGAACGCATCCGGCGCCGCGGCGGCGTTCAACTCCATTTTCGTGAAGGTCAGCATCGAGCGCTGACCGAAGCTGTCCAGGATCTCCAAGGCGACGAGGTCGTTGCCCCTGAATCCGATCTTCACGGCGTTCAACTGGCCATCCTTCGTCTTCGGCGTGGCCTGCACCCATTGCATGCCGTCCCGGTCGGGAGCGGCTTCGAGGTTGAAGTCCTTGCGCAGGCTCGCAACATCCGGCGCGGCGGCGATGAGCGCAGCGGGCGTGGAATTCAGCACCTGGGCCTGCTTGCGCGAGGTCACCTGGTTCAGGTCCACGTCGTGGATCCAGAGCGTCTGGCCGTCGGCCACGATGGTCTGCTCGAACGGTTTGCGGTACGTGAAGCGGAAGCGGTTGGGGCGCGCGAACTCGAAGGTGCCGGAGGATGTCTTTGTGCGGGCGGCCTGCCCTTCTCTCGCGGGGCTGGTCACCACCTGCGTGAAGTCGGCCTTGCCGGTTCTGGCGGTCTTGACGAAATTCTCGAGCGCATCGAGGCCGGCTGCCCAGGTGGTGAGCGAGCCCAGCAACAGCGCCGCGGCGAGTATCGGCGTGAAGAGTGTCTTTTTCATCCCGCCTATTCTCGCCCGCCCAGGTTGCCGCGCCGTGTAGGCCGCGCTCCCGTTCGGTTGAGCTTGTGACGGAACGTTATTCGGCCCGGTTGGGCACCAGGATTTCGCGCTGGCCGCTGCCGCTCATGGCGCTCACCAGCCCCGCCTTTTCCATGTCCTCGACGAGGCGGGCGGCGCGGTTGTAGCCGATCTTGAGATGGCGCTGGACCAGCGAGATGCTCGCCTTGCGATTCTTCAGCACCACTTCGACGGCCTGGTCGTACATCGGGTCCTTCTCACCGCCGCCGCCGACGCCGCCAGAGACGTCGCCGTCCTCATCGACGGTGCCGCCTTCGAGCACTCCTTCGATGTAGTTCGGCTCGCCGCCTTGCTCCTTCAAGTAGGCGACGACACGGTGCACTTCCTCGTCGCTCACGAACGCGCCGTGGACGCGAATCGGGAAGCCCGTGCCGCTGGGCATGTACAGCATGTCGCCCATCCCCAGCAGCGCTTCGGCGCCCATCTGGTCGAGGATGGTGCGGCTGTCGATCTTGCTGGAAACCTGGAACGCGATGCGCGTCGGGATGTTCGCCTTGATGAGGCCGGTGATCACGTCGACGCTCGGGCGCTGCGTCGCGAGGATCAGGTGGATGCCCGCCGCGCGCGCCTTCTGGGCCAGCCGCGCGATCAGCTCCTCGATCTTCTTGCCCACCACCATCATGAGGTCGGCGAGTTCGTCGATGACCACCACGATGTGCGGCAAGCGCTCGAGTGGTTCGGGGCTGTCGGGCGTCAGACTGAAAGGGTTGTAGATGAACTGCTCTTTCGCCTTCGCTTCGTCGATCTTGTGGTTGTAGCCGGCGAGGTTGCGAACGCCCATCTTGCTCATGAGCTTGTAGCGCCGCTCCATCTCGCCCACGCACCAGTTGAGGCCATGCGCGGCCTGGCGCATGTCCGTGACCACGGGCGCGAGCAGGTGCGGGATGCCTTCGTAGACCGACATCTCCAGCATCTTGGGATCGATCATCAGCAGGCGCACATCGCGCGCCTCGGCCTTGTACAGGAGCGACAGGATCATCGCGTTGATGCCGACCGACTTGCCCGAACCGGTGGTGCCCGCCACGAGCACGTGCGGCATCTTCGCGAGGTCGGCGACGATGGGGTTGCCGATGATGTCCTTGCCCAGGCCCATCGTGAGCATCGACTTGCCGTCGTTGTACACCTGCGACCCGAGGATCTCCGACAGGCGGATCGATTGCCGCTTGGCGTTGGGCAACTCCAGCGCCATGAAATTCTTGCCCGGGATCGTTTCGATCACGCGGATGGACACGAGGCTGAGCGAACGCGCGAGGTCCTTGGCGAGGCCGACGATCTGCGATCCCTTCACGCCGGTCGCAGGCTCGATCTCGTAGCGGGTGATTACCGGACCGGGCTGCGCGAGCACGACACGCACCTCCACGCCGAAATCCTTGAGCTTCTTCTCGATCAGCCGGCTGGTCATCTCCAGCGTCTCGGGCGAGAC
>JAZKIF010000162.1:0-2708 GCA_040385005.1 Pseudomonadota bacterium | reverse complement strand
TGCCGGGCGGCTGCGCCATTACCTGCACACCGGAATCCAGAATTTCGTCGCCGGTCATCACGAGCTTGGCATTGCCGCCACCGAACAGCTCGGGGAACATCTTCCCGAAGTGCTCGTTGACGATGTTGAAGGTGCCGGCCAAAAGGTCGCGCGTCTCGGCGTCGATCTTCTTGATCGCGTCCTCGAGCGTTGTCATGGCCTCGGTCAAGTCGGCCGACTGCGCGTCGAGGAACTGCTTGCGCTCCCGGGCCGTTGTCAGTTCGTCCAGCGCCGCCAGATTGACGGCGCCCAGCGCGGCGATCTCGCGGTGGAGGCGGTCGATGTCGCCCTGCATGCCCGCCAAGCGAACCTTGCCGTCTTCTACCGATTTGGCCAGCGCTTCCAAATCGGCCTGCGCGTCCGTGAGCAACTGCGAATACTGCTCGAAACCCAGGCGAGCCGCCTGTTCCTTCAGCTGAAATTCGGTGATACGCTGTCGCAGAGGGTCGAGCTCGCGCTCTAGCTGCAGCCGGCGTTCATCGCTTGCGCGCAGCTTGGCGGTGAGGTCGTCGTACTCGCTGCGTTTGGCGCCCAGGGCCTGTTCGCGCTCCAGCTTCAGGGCCAAGGCGTTCTGCAGGCCGGCCTGCGCAGCGGCATCGGTGAGCCGGGCGAGCTCTTCCTTTGCGCGCTCTTCCTCGGCGGCAATAGATTGGGCCTGCTGGGCCGCCGTTTCGATGGCGCGCTGCAGTTCGGCCTTTCGCGCTTCGACGGAACGCTGAGAAAAAGTGGCCTCCTGCGCCTGGCGTTCGAGGCTGCGTTGCTGCTCGCGCGATTCGGTGAGCTTTCGCTCTGCATCGATGACCCGCTCATCCAGCTGCGCATGTCGCTCCTGGCTGTCCGCGAGCTGCATGTCCAGCTCTTCGAAGCGCGCTTCCGCGGTCACGCGGCGCTCTTGCAAGTCTTCCAGCAGCGCATCGACTTCGGCCAGATCGCCCGCAATCTGCTCGCTGCGCGCGCGGGTCTGTTCAGCCAGCTGCGTCAGACGCAGTGTTTCGACCTGCAGCTCATGGGCGCGATCTTGGGTTTCGGCAGCTTCGCGGCGCGCCGACACGAGGCGCTGGGACGCGTCTGTATACGCAGCTTCGGCACGGATCAGCGCGGAACGCGCTTCCTCGGCGATGAGCACCTGGGCGCGCAACTGCTTTTCGAGATTCTCGATTTCCTGTTGGCGCGCCAGCAGGCCAGCTTGCTCGGAATCCTGCGCGTAGAAGCTCACGCTGTGCGCGGTAACCGCATGGCCGCTTTTGACGTAGATGACTTCGCCGGGCGCGAGCTTCTCGCGCATGGCCAGCGCGTCTTCGAAATTGCTTGCTGTGTAGCAACCGTGGAGCCAATCGGCTAATAGAGCTTTTTGCCCCGCGTCATTTAGTCTGAGCAAATCCGCCAGGCGCGGCAACGCCCCGGCGGGTTCCGGCACGGACGCTTGCGGAGGACTGTAGAACGCAAGCTTGGCGGGAGGCGCGTCGTTGCCGAAGGCACGCACCATGTCGAGCCGCGACACTTCGAGCGAATTCATCCGCTCGCGCAGCGCCGCTTCAAGCGCGCTCTCCCAGCCTTGTTCGATGTGGATACGGCTCCACAGGCCTTGCAAACCGTCCAGGCCGTGCTTGGCGAGCCAGGGCCGCAGCTTCCCGTCGGTCTTGACTTTTTCCTGCAGTGCCTTGAGAGCTTCCATGCGAGCAGACAAATCGGCCTGCTTGTGGCTTTCGGTATTGACGGCCTGCTGCCTGGCGCGGCGGTCGTCGTCGAGCTGCGGCACCTGGTCCTGCAATTCGTGCAGGCGGGCGTCGGCGGTTTCGGCGGCTTCCTGCGCGGTGGCGAACTGGGATTGCAGGTTCGAAAGCCGCGCCTCGTCGGGTGCCGCCAGGGCATTCCGGTCGGCGGCCAGCTTCTCGCGCCGCTGGTTCAGCTGGCGCGATTGCTCTTCGATGTTCCGCTGGTCCGCCGCAAGCACCTGGATCTGCTGTTGAACCTGGGCGACGGTGCCGCGCTGCTCGGTGGACTTTGCTTGCGCCTGACGCAGCGCTTCTTCCAGTTCCGGAAGCTGCTGCGCCTGCTCTTCGACCTGCGCTGCCAGCAACACGGACTTTTCTTCGGCCTCGACGCCCTGGGCCGCGAGCGACTCGATCTCGACGGTGGCATCGTCTTTGCGAGCCGCCCACTGAGCGGTCTGCTCTTTGAGCTGGATCAGGCGCTGCTCGACGCGTTGGCGTCCTTCGACGACGAAACGAATCTCCGCTTCGAGCCGGCCCACTTCCGCGCTGGCTTCGTAAAGCTGGCCTTGCGATTGATTGACCTGGTCGCCGGCCGCATAGTGCGCCTGACGAATCGTTTCGAGTTCGCTCTCGATACGGCGCAGGTCCGCGACACGCGATTCCAGGTCGTTGACCGATTTCTCGGCATCGGCCTTCACCTTCGCCTGATCGGCCTCGCTCTCTGTGCGCTTCAGGAACCACTGCTGATGCTGTTTGAGGGTCAGTTCGGCCTGCAATGCGTTGTAACGTTGCGCGACCTCTGCCTGCTTCTCCAGCTTGTCGAGATTCGAATTGAGTTCACGGAGGATGTCTTCGACACGCGTGAGGTTCTCACGCGTGTCCGAAAGGCGGTTTTCGGTTTCGCGCCGGCGCTCCTTGTACTTGGACACGCCCGCGGCTTCTTCGAGGAACAAG
>JAZKIF010000161.1:0-15216 GCA_040385005.1 Pseudomonadota bacterium | reverse complement strand
CGCGCCGACTTCGCCGACAGCATCGACGCCAACGCGGTGCACGGCTCCGACGCCCCCGAAACCGCCCAGGGCGAAGTCTCGTTCTTCTTCCCCGGCATGAGCGTTTTCTCCCGCTGAACATGCGATGACGGCCAACCTTCTCGATTTCGACCTGGAGGGTCTGGCCGCGTTTTGCGAAAGCCTGGGCGAAAAGCGCTTCCGGGCCACGCAGCTCTTCCGCTGGATCCACCAGCGGGGCGCGCGCGACTTCGAGGCGATGAGCGATCTCGCGAAGTCGCTGCGCGAAAAACTCAAGACCACCGCGCGCATCGAGGGCCTCACGGTCATCTCGCAACAGGAATCCACCGACGGCACGATCAAGTGGCTGTTCGATGTGGGCAATGGCGACGCCGTGGAAGCCGTGTTCATCCCTGAAGACGATCGCGGAACGCTTTGCGTTTCATCCCAGGCGGGATGCGCCGTCGGATGCCGCTTCTGCTCCACCGGCCATCAGGGCTTCTCGCGCAACCTCACCGCGGGCGAGATCGTCGCCCAGCTCTGGTTCGCCGAACACTTCCTGCGCGAGCGCCGCAAGAGCGGCGAGCGCGTCATCTCCAACGTCGTGATGATGGGCATGGGCGAGCCGCTGCAGAATTATTCGGCGCTGGTTCCCGCCTTGCGCGTGATGCTGGATGACCACGGCTACGGCCTCTCGCGTCGCCGCGTGACGGTGTCCACCTCCGGCGTGGTCCCGATGATGGACCGGCTGGGCGTCGATTGCCCCGTGGCCCTGGCCGTCTCTTTGCACGCGCCCAACGACGAATTGCGCGACAACCTCGTGCCGCTGAACAAGAAGTACCCGCTCGCCGAACTGCTGGACGCGTGCAACCGATACCTGGTTCACGCCCCGCGCGACTTCATCACGTTCGAGTACTGCATGCTGGATGGCGTCAACGACCAGCCCGAACACGCGAAGCAGCTCGTGGACCTGCTGCGGTCGCACGGTGGCAACGGCGTTTCTTGCAAGATCAATCTCATTCCCTTCAATCCCTTCCCGCAATCGGGCCTGACGCGTTCGCCCCACAGACAGGTGGTGGCTTTCGCGAAATTGCTGAGCGATGCTGGTATCGTCACCACTGTGCGCAAGACACGGGGAGACGACATCGATGCCGCCTGCGGCCAGCTCGCCGGCGATGTCAAGGACCGCACGCGGGTCGACGAGCGTATGGCCCGGCAGCGCACCGTGATGCTCAAACAGGTGCCCGCCACGACGGCCGGCGCGAAGGAGACCTGAACCATGACAAACCCCCGCGCGGCGTTCCGCGATCCGAGGACGATATTGGCCTGGGCCTGGCTGGCAGGCATGCTGTTGTTCGTCCTGGCGGGCTGCGCGGCGGGGCACCGGAGCGACGGCGGATCAACGGACATCGTGACCGAATCCGACGAGCCCGAGGCGCGCCGGCGCGCGCGCATCCGCATGGAACTCGCGGTGGGATATTTCGAGCAGGGCCAGACCAATGTGGCGCTCGACGAGTTGAAGCAGGTCATCGCGCTCGACCCGGCGTTTCCGGATGCGTACAACCTGCGCGGCCTGATCTACATGCGCCTGAACGACATGAAGCAGGCGGAAGACAGTTTCCGCCGCGCCGCATCCCTGAACCCGCGCGACGCCAACGTGCAGCACAACTACGGCTGGCTGCTGTGCCAGCAAGGGCGCTACGACGAAGCCGCCCGCGCTTTCGACGCCGCGATGGCCAGCCCGATCTACCCCGGCCGCGCCAAGACGCTGATGGCGCAAGGCGTGTGCGAAGCCCGCAACGGACGCGTCGCGGATGCCGAGCGTTCGCTGGCCCGCTCCTACGAGCTGGACGCCGCCAACCCCGTCACCGGCTACAACCTCGCGGGCCTGCTCTATCGCCGCGCCGACTATGTCCGTGCGCAGTTCTATACGCGCCGCCTGAACAACAGCGAGGCCGCCAATTCCGAGACGCTCTGGCTTGGTATCCGGGTGGAACGGCGCCTGGGCGACCGCGTCGCGATGCAGCAGCTCGGCGACCAGCTGAAGAAGCGCTTTCCAAAATCCCGCGAGGCGCTTGCGTTCGAACGGGGGGCCTTCGATGAGTGACGCCTGGGCCCAGGAAGGGCAATCCACCGCCGCTGCCGACGATGGGGTCACCGCCGGCGCGCTGCTTCGCCAGGCGCGCGAAGCAGCGGGCCTGCACGTCGCCGCGCTCGCTGTCGCCTTGAAAGTGCCGGTGCGCAAGCTGGAAGCGCTGGAAGACAACCGCTGGGATGTGCTGCCCGATCTGGTCTTCGCGCGTGGCCTGGCTTCCAGCGTGTGCCGCACGTTGAAGATCGACGCGAAGCCGATCCTCGACCGTCTGCCCCGCACCGCCGCGCCAAGACTGGTGAAGACCAGCGATGGCATCAACACGCCGTTCCGGGGCCCCAGCGACGGCGCGCCGCCGAGCTGGCTGGACCAGATGACCAAACCGGTGTTCCTGGTGGTGTTCGCCATCCTGCTGGGCGCGCTCATCCTCATCCTGTTGCCGAATCGCCAGGAGGCCCCGGCGCCGGTCGCGCTGGCGCCTGCCGTTGCGCCCGCCGAGCCGCCGCCCCCGATGGTGATTCCCGCGCCCGAACCTGCGCCGACGCCCGGGGCGACTGCCACTGTCACGTCCACGCCAGTGGCGATGGCGCTTCCAAACGCGTCCGCTCCGGTCGCGATCGTCGCCGCCACGTCCTCGGCGATGAGCGCGGCCAGCACGCCGGCGACACCGGCCAGCGGCGTCGTCGTCTTTCGCACCACGGGACCCTCGTGGGTCGAGGTGACGGACGGCAAGGGTGTCGTCACCCTGCGCAAGCAGATGGACAGCGGCGAGTCCGCCGGCGCGTCCGGCGTCCTGCCGCTGCGCGTCACCATCGGGCGCGTCGACAACACGGATGTTCAGGTTCGCGGCAAGGCGTTCGACTTGCGCCCGGTGTCGCGCGACAACGTTGCAAGGTTCGAGGTGAAGTGATGTCCGAGTGCCTCCCGATTGAACCCGCATCGCCCAAGGCCCGCAGCACGCGCCAGGCCCGGGCAGTGTGGGGCTCGCGCACCGTCACCATCGGCGGCGATGCGCCGGTGCGCATCCAGTCGATGACCAACACCGACACGGTGGATGCGATCGGCACCGCCATCCAGGTGAAGGAGCTCGCGATTGCCGGCTCCGAGCTGGTGCGCATCACCGTGAACACGCCGGAAGCCGCCGCGCAAGTGCCTTACATCCGCGAGCAGCTCGATCGCATGGGCATCGATGTGCCGCTGATCGGCGATTTCCATTACAACGGCCACCGTCTGCTGACGGACTATCCGGCCTGCGCCGAAGCCTTGTCGAAATACCGCATCAACCCCGGCAACGTCGGCAAGGGCGACAAGCGCGACCGGCAGTTCGGCCAGATGATCGAAGCCGCCATGCGCTGGAAGAAGCCCGTACGCATCGGCGTGAACTGGGGCAGCCTCGACCAGGAACTCCTCGCGCACCTGATGGACGTGAACAGCGCGCGCGCCGAGCCGTGGGAAGCGAAGTCCGTGATGTACGAGGCGCTCATCACCTCCGCCGTCGAGTCCGCGCAACGCGCCGTCGAAATGGGCATGGATGCCAACCAGATCATCCTGTCGTGCAAAGTGAGCGGCGTGCAGGACCTGATCTCGGTCTATCGCGAGCTCGCGAAGCGCTGCGACTACGCCTTGCACCTGGGCCTCACCGAAGCGGGCATGGGCACGAAGGGCACGGTGGCGTCGAGCGTCGTGCTGGGCATCCTGCTGCAGGAAGGAATCGGCGACACGATCCGCGTTTCGCTCACGCCGCAGCCCGGTGAATCGCGCACGCAGGAAGTCGTGATTGCCTCCGAAATCATCCAGTCGCTCGGCCTGCGCGCGTTCGTTCCCAGCGTCACCGCCTGCCCCGGCTGCGGCCGCACGACCAGCACCACGTTCCAGGAGCTGGCCAAGCAGATCGACGATCACCTGCGGGCGAACATGCCCACGTGGCGCGCGAAATATCCGGGCGTCGAAAAGATGAAGGTCGCCGTGATGGGCTGCATCGTCAACGGTCCGGGCGAGAGCAAGCACGCGGACATCGGCATCAGCCTGCCCGGCACCGGCGAGGCGCCTGCCGCCCCCGTCTTCATCGACGGCGAGAAACGGCTCACCTTGCGCGGCGACAACATCGCCAACGAATTCCACAAGCTCGTCGAAGACTACGTCGAAAAGCGGTACGGCCACCCCGAAGTGGCCGGGCACGCCTGACTTTCCCCCAAGAAAAAAAATGGCCGAGAAACTGAATGCCGTCAAAGGCATGAACGACATATTGCCGGGCTCCGTGTCCCGCAAGGAAAAACTCCCCACCTCCGCGATCTGGCACTGGTTCGACGGCGTCGTGCGGGACGTCCTCGCGCGCTATGGGTATCAATACATCGTGACGCCGGTCGTCGAGCCCACGGCCTTGTTCGTGCGCGGGCTCGGCGAAGTGACGGACATCGTCGAGAAGGAGATGTATTCCTTCGTCGATTCGATGAACCAGGACAAGCTCACGCTGCGCCCTGAAGCGACGGCGGGGATCGTCCGCGCCGTGGTGCAGCACAACGCGCTGTACAACGGTCCGCTGCGCATCTGGACGATGGGTCCGATGTTTCGCCACGAGCGTCCGCAAAAAGGGCGGTATCGCCAGTTCCACCAGCTGGACGTCGAGGCGCTGGGTCTCTCCGGGCCGGACGTCGACGCCGAGTTGATCCTCATGGGCCGCACGCTGTGGCGGGAGATGGGCCTCATCGAGGGCGAGCAGGTCCGCCTGGAGATCAATTGCCTGGGGCAATCCGCCGAACGGGCCGCGCATCGTGCGGCGCTGGTGGCCTACCTCGAGCAGCACATGGACGTGCTGGATGAGGAAGCGAAGCGTCGCGTTCACACGAACCCGCTGCGAGTCCTGGACAGCAAGAACCCCGCGATGCAGGCCGTGCTCGAAGCGGCGCCGAAGCTGCTCGAATTTCTCGGCCCGGAATCGCAGGCGCATTTCGAAGGGCTCAAGGGCCTGCTCGACGCCGCCGGCCTCGCGTACCGGATCAATCCGCGCCTCGTTCGCGGCATGGACTACTACAACCTCACCGTCTTCGAGTGGACGACCGATCTCCTCGGCTCGCAAGGCACGATCTGCGGGGGAGGGCGCTACGACGGCCTCATCGAGCAGATGGGCGGCAAGAGCGCGCCCGCGATCGGTTTCGGCCTGGGCATCGAGCGGCTGCTGCTGCTGGTGCAGGAGCTGAATCTGCCGGTGCCCACGGGTGTCGCGCAGGCTTACGCCCTTGTGCCTTCGCCAGCCGCTGTGACGCGCGCGCTGCCGTTCATCGAGAAGCTTCGCGCGGGCGGAATGAGCGTGTTCATGCACGCCGGCGGCGGCAGCATGAAAACCCAGCTGCAGAAGGCCGACGCGAGCGGCGCGGCACTGGCGCTGATCTTTGGCGACGAGGGAGCGGATGCGGGCATCGTGAAGGTCAAGCAGTTGCGCGACCGTGACGCGGCGCAGCTGGAGTTCCCCCTGGACGACGCGGGCGCGGCCTCGGTATTGAAGCTGCGCGACGCCCTCGGGACGGCGTCGCCCACACCCTAACTACAATCGCAGGCTCGCGAGCAGGACACAACAGGAAACATGGCAAACAATCTCGACCTCGAGGAACAGGAGCAGCTTGACGAGCTCAAGCACTTCTGGAACGAGTACGGCAACCTCATCACGTGGGCGGTGATCGTCGTTTTCGGCGCGATCGCGGCCTGGACCGGCTGGCAGCGCTGGCAGGCATCGCAAGCGGCGCAAGCCGCCGCGCTCTACGACGAAGTGGATCGCGCGGCGCAGGCCGGCGATGCCGAGCGCGTGCAGCGCGCTTTCGCGGACATCAAGGACAAGTTCGGCGGCACCACCTACGCCCAGCAAGCGGGGCTCATGGCTTCCAAGACCCTGATCGACAAGGGCAACACCGATGGCGCGAAGGCCGCGCTCGTGTGGGTGGCCGACAAGGCCTCCGACGAGGGCTATCAAGCCATCGCGCACTTGCGGCTGGCCGCGATCCTGATGGACGCGAAGTCCTACGACGAAGCGCTCAAGCAGATTTCCGGCGACTTCCCCAAGGAGTTCGAGCCGCTCGTGGCCGATCGCCGTGGCGACATCCTGAACCTGCAGGGCAAGAAGGCCGAAGCGAAGGCCGAATACAGCAAGGCGTACAAGACGATGGACGAGCGCTCGGAGTACCGGCGCCTCGTCGAATTCAAGCTGAACGCGCTCGGCGTCGACGCGCAACAACTCGTGGCCACGGCCGCTCCGGCCACCGTGGCTGCTTCGGGAGGCGCCAAGCAATGACCCAGACTTTCGCGATTCGTCTTCGTCTCCTGGGCGTCGCCCTGGCCGCGGCAACGCTTGCCGGCTGCTCGATGCTGCCGTCCCTGCCCAATTTTCTGAATTTCGGCGGCGGCGAGAAGGTCAAGCCGGCGGAACTCACGACCAATCCTTCGCTCATCGCCGTGCGCCAGGCCTGGACGTCGCGCGTCGGGCAGGTGGGCTTCCCGCTTGCGGTCAATACGGCCGGTGGCTCCATCGCGGTCGCCAGCAGCGATGGCGCCGTCGCGGTGATCGACCCCGCAACCGGCCGCGACGTGTGGCGCGCGAGCGTAGGCGGCCAGATCGCCGCCGGTGTCGGCAGCGACGGCAAGACGCTGGCCGTGGTCACGCGCACCAATGAGCTCGTGGCGCTGGTCGCGGGCAAGGAAGCCTGGCGCCAGAAGCTGTCCGCCGTGGGCTACACCGCGCCGTTCGTGGCGGGTGGACGTGTCTTCGTGCTCACGGCCGATCGCGCGGTCTCCGCCTATGACGGCCAGACCGGCCGCAGGCTGTGGACCCAACAGCGCGCGGGCGAACCGCTCGTGCTGCGCCACACGGGCGTGATGCTCGCCGTTGGCGACACGCTGGTCGTGGGTCTTTCCGGGCGCATGGCAGGCCTCAACCCGATCAACGGCAGCGTCCGCTGGGAGGCGCCCATCGCCACGCCGCGCGGCATCAACGACGTCGAGCGCCTGGTGGATCTCGTGGGCAGCGTGAGCCGTGTCGGCGACAACGTCTGCGCGCGGGCTTTCCAGGCCAACGTCGGCTGCGTGAATGCGGACCGGGGCCAGCTGGCGTGGACCAAGCCCGCCAACGGGGCCGAAGGCGTGAGCGGCGACGACCGCCTCATCTTCGGCGCCGAAGCCGACGGCAAGGTCATCGCGTGGAAGCGCGAGAACGGCGACCGTGCCTGGACCAGCGAGTTGCTGCTGCATCGCGGCCTGTCCGCGCCGCTGGCGCTCGGCCGCTCCGTCATCGTCGGCGATTCGAGCGGCTTCGTGCACATGCTGTCGCGCGAAGACGGCAAGCTGCTCAATCGCCTTGCCACCGACGGCTCGGCGCTGGCCGCCGCACCGGTCGTTGCAGGCAACACCATGGTCGTCGTCACCCGCAACGGCGCCATCTTCGGCTTCGTGCCGGAATGAAATTGGCCCCCACGCTTGTCACTGCGTGTACTGCGCTGCCCCCCGAGGGGGTGTTCGCGGCTAGGGGCGGCCCGTCGCCGCTCAGGTCAGGCAAGCGATGAAACCCGTGATGGCCCTCGTGGGCCGCCCCAACGTCGGCAAGTCGACTCTCTTCAACCGGCTCACGAAGACCCGCGACGCAATCGTCGCGGACTTCGCGGGGCTGACGCGCGACCGCCACTACGGCAACGCGAAGCACGGCAAGCACGAATTCATCGTGATCGACACCGGCGGCTTCGAGCCGACGGCCGAGAGCGGCATCTACATGGAGATGGCCAAGCAGACCCGGCAGGCCGTCGCCGAGGCCGACGTCGTGGTCTTCGTGGTCGACGCGCGCGGCGGCTTGTCGGCGCATGACCATGACATCGCGAAGTACCTGCGCAAGCTGGGGAAGCCGACGGTGCTGTGTGCCAACAAGGCCGAGGGCATGACCGAGGGCGTGCAACTCACCGAGTTCTATGAACTGGGCCTTGGCGAAGTGCATCCCGTATCCGCGGCGCATGGCCAGGGTATCCGTAGCCTGGTCGAAGTCGCGTTCGAACCGCTCAACCTTCCAGACGAGGAAGAAGAGGGCGTGGAGCAGGACATCGGCGTGATCAAGCTGGCCGTAGCGGGGCGCCCCAACGCCGGCAAGTCGACCCTGATCAATACGTGGCTGGGCGAAGAGCGGCTGGTCGCCTTCGACATGCCCGGGACCACGCGCGACGCAATTACCATCCCGTTCGAGCGCGGCGGTCAGAAGTTCGAACTCATCGACACCGCCGGCCTGCGAAAAAAGGGGAAGGTTTTCGAGGCCATCGAAAAATTCTCGGTGGTCAAGACCTTGCAGGCGATCGAATCCGCCAATGTGGTCCTGCTGTTGCTGGACGCCACTCAAGGCATCACCGACCAGGATGCGCACATCGCGGGGTACATCCTCGAAAGCGGCCGGGCAGTGGTGCTGGCGGTGAACAAATGGGACGCGGTGGATTCGTACCAGCGCGAACAACTGCAGCGGCAGATCGAGACACGGCTGGCCTTCCTCAAGTTCGCGCAGCTGCATTTTATTTCGGCCATCAAGCGCCAAGGGCTCGGGCCGGTATGGACTTCGATCGCCGCGGCGCACCGATCGGCGACGATCAAGATGCCGACGCCCATCCTCACCCGGCTTTTGCTGGAGGCGGTGCAGTTCCAGTCGCCCCAGCGCGCCGGCATGTTCCGCCCCAAACTGCGCTACGCCCATCAGGGTGGGATGAACCCGCCGGTCATCGTGGTCCACGGGAATTCGCTGGAGCATGTAACGGAGTCGTACAAGCGCTTTCTCGAAGGGCGCTTCCGGCAGGAATTCAAGCTGGTGGGCACACCGCTGCGCATCGAAATGAAGACCGCGCGCAACCCCTACGCCGACAAGGAATAGTGCTTCCTGCCGCACCGGTTTTTTCGGTGGGCGCCCTTGTGGAAGCTGAATCCGGACCCAGCTGAGCTGGAATCGTCCTTCACCTACTTGCACAGCTTGCTTGCTGTGGTAAGGTGCAGTTTCCAACAACATTTCCGATCGCGGAACACGGAGAATTTGGTGAGCAACAAAGGGCAGCTTCTACAAGACCCATTCCTCAACACCTTGCGTCGCGAGCATGTCCCGGTGTCGATTTACCTCGTCAACGGCATCAAGCTGCAAGGCCAGATTGAGTCTTTCGACCAGTACGTCGTATTGCTGCGCAATACGGTGACGCAGATGGTCTACAAACACGCGATCTCCACCATCGTGCCCGGCCGCGCCGTCAACTTCTCTACGGCCGAGAGCACCGAAGCCGGCGCGGCTTGAAAGCCACGCGCCAGGCGCCTGGCCCTTGAGTCTCCCCACCTCGCCCGCAAGCCCAGCCGCTCCCGCCATCCTGGTGGGAGTCGACCTGGGGCTGCCGCATTTCGATGGCGAACTTGCCGAGCTCGGCCTGCTTGCCGAGACGGCCGGACTCACGCCGGTCGCACGCGTGGCCTGCAAGCGCAAGGCGCCTGATGCGGCGCTTTTCATTGGCAAAGGCAAGGCCGACGAGATCAAGGCGCTCGCTATAGAGACTGGCGCCACCGAAGTGCTCTTCGACAACGCCCTGAGCCCTGCCCAGCAGCGCAACCTCGAGCGGCACCTCGAACTGCCGGTCAATGACCGGACTCTGCTCATCCTTGAAATCTTCGCCCAGCGCGCCCGCAGCCACGAGGGCAAATTGCAGGTCGAACTGGCGCGCCTGCAGTACGTCAGCACCCGCCTGGTTCGCCGCTGGTCCCACCTGGAGCGCCAGACCGGCGGTGCGGGTGTGCGCGGCGGCCCCGGTGAAAAGCAGATCGAACTGGACCGCCGGATGATCGGCGACGCCATCAAGCGTACCCGCGAGCGGCTGGAGAAGGTCAAGAAGCAGCGCAAGACCCAGCGCCGCCAACGCGAGCGCCGCGATAGCTTCAACATATCCCTGGTTGGCTACACCAACGCGGGCAAGTCAACGCTGTTCAATGCGCTGGTCAAGGCGCGAGCCTACGCCGCCGACCAGCTGTTCGCCACGCTGGACACCACCACGCGCCAGCTCTACCTGGCGCCGGCTGAGGGCAGTGAGGAGGCGGTCGGCCGCACGGTTTCGCTGTCTGACACCGTCGGCTTCATCCGCGACCTGCCCCACGGACTGATCGACGCCTTTCAGGCCACGCTACAGGAAGCGGTCGATGCCGATCTCTTGTTGCACGTGGTGGACGCCGCCAATCCTGACCATCCCGAGCAGATCGCCGAGGTGCAGCGCGTGTTGCATGAAATCGGTGCCGGCGACGTTCCGCAGGTGCTGGTGTTCAACAAGATCGATGCGCTCGAACCCGCGCAGCGCCCGCGCCAGCTGGCCGACGTGTTCGAGCTCGAGGGCACCCAGGTGCCGCGCCTGTTCGTCAGTAGCCGCGCGGGGGATGGTATTTCTGCATTGCGTCTCCATCTGGTGGAAGAATTGAGCCAGCGCAACAGGGAAGACACAGCCCTGCCGCATAACCCTGAAGTTCACGATACGCCCATCTGATTGGGCACAATGCTGCAACAAATAAACGAGACCCAAGCGCAATGAACCTTCACATACCCCGCCTGCCATTGGCGGAGCTGAAAGGCCGGATCAGGGGCATGTTCAACCTGAACGATCCGCGCTGGGGGCGCGGCGGCGACGACAAGCAGCCCGAGAACAGCAAGCCTGAATCGAACAAGCCCGAATCGAACAAGCCCGAGGGAAACGGCCGTGGCCCCAACCAGGGACCGCCGGATCTGGACGAGCTCTGGCGCGACTTCAACCGCAAGCTGGGCGGTCTCTTCGGCGGCAAGGGCCGGCGGCCGGACAACAACGGTGGCGGTTTCGGTGGTGGCGGTGGCAACTTCCAGCCCGACATGAAGAGCGCCGGTATAGGCGCCGGCCTCGTAGCCGGTGTCGTGCTCCTGATCTGGCTCGGAACGGGCTTCTTCATCGTCCAGGAAGGCCAGCAGGCGGTCATCACCCAATTCGGCCGCTACAAGGCGACCGTGGGAGCCGGCTTCAACTGGCGCCTGCCGTACCCGATCCAGCGGCATGAATTGGTGTTCGTGACCCAGATTCGCTCGGTCGACGTCGGCCGCGACAACGTCATCAAGTCCACGGGCCTGCGCGAATCCGCAATGCTGACCGAAGACGAGAACATCGTCGAGATCAAGTTTGCCGTGCAATATCGCCTGTCGGACGCGCGTGCGTACCTGTTCGAGAGCAAGAACCCGCAAGAAGCCGTGGTTCAAGCAGCCGAAACCGCCGTGCGAGAGGTGGTCGGCAAGATGAAGATGGATTCGGCGCTGGCCGAGGAGCGAGACCAGATCGCGACCCGCGTGCGCACCCTCATGCAAACCATCCTGGACCGCTACAAGGTCGGCGTCGAAGTGGTTGGCATCAACCTGCAGCAAGGCGGCGTCCGGCCCCCCGAGCAGGTTCAGGCGGCTTTCGACGATGTGCTCAAGGCGGGCCAGGAACGCGAGCGAGCCAAGAACGAAGCCCAGGCTTATGCGAACGACGTGATTCCGCGCGCGGTTGGCGCCGCGTCGCGGCTGCAGCAGGAAGCCGAGGCCTACAAGGCCAGGGTTGTCGCGCAGGCGCAGGGTGATGCGCAGCGCTTCAAGTCGGTCCTGACGGAGTACCAGCGCGCTCCGCAGGTCACGCGTGACCGCATGTACACGGACGCCATGCAGCAGATCTACACCAACGTGACCAAGGTGATGGTCGAATCCCGCCAGGGCTCGCTCATGTACCTTCCGCTCGACAAGATCATGCAGCAGGTGGCCCAGGGTGGCGCCGCCGAGCAGGCCGCGCCTGCCGCTGGCGTGCCGGTGCCCGCGCCCGCGTCGCCTGGCGTGACCGACCCCCGTACGCGGGACAACTCGCGCACACGCGAGCGCGAAACGCGCTGATCGGGAGCAATACAAAATGAACAGAATCGGTTTTATCGTCACGACGGCCTTGGTGGCCCTGGCGCTGCTCAGCTCCACGCTCTTCGTCGTCGACCAGCGCCAGTTCGGCGTTGTCTATGCACTCGGACAGATCAAGGAAGTGATCACCGAGCCCGGCCTCAACTTCAAGCTGCCGCCGCCTTTCCAGAACGTCACCTACATCGACAAGCGCCTGCTCACGCTCGACAGCCCGGACCAGGAGCCGATGCTCACGGCCGAAAAGCAGCGCGTCGTCATCGACTGGTACGTGCGCTGGCGCATTACCGACCCGCTGCAGTACATCCGCAACGTGGGCCTGGACGAAGCCGCGGGCGCCAACCAGCTGAACCGCGTCGTGCGCAATGCCTTCCAGGAAGAGATCAACCGCCGCACGGTGCGTGAACTCCTGTCCGGCAAACGTGAGCAGCTGATGGCCGACGTCAAGAAGGAAGTTCTTGAAGTGGTGAGGGGCGCGAAGCCTTGGGGTGTCGATGTTGTTGACGTGCGCATCACGCGCGCGGACTATGTTGACGCCATCACCGAGTCGGTCTATCGCCGCATGGAGGCCGAGCGCAAGCGCGTGGCCAACGAGCTGCGCTCCACAGGCGGCGCCGAGGGTGAAAAGATTCGCGCCGACGCTGACCGCCAGCGCGAAGTGACGGTGGCTAACGCCTACCGCGACGCACAGAAGGTGAAAGGCGAGGGCGATGCCCAGGCCGCCGCGATCTACGCCGAGTCCTTCGGTCGCGATGCGAATTTCGCGCAGTTCTACCGCAGCCTCGAAGCCTACAAGGCCAGCTTCAACAAGAAGAGCGACGTGATGGTGGTCGACCCATCAGGGTCCGAGTTCTTCAAGGCCTTCCGCGGCAACTCGGGCGCCGCGCCCGCGCCGGCCAGGAAATAGGCCCTTCCGGCTTGAGCAGCGACATCTTCTGGGCGGCTCTGGCCCTCGTGCTGGTGATCGAGGGCCTGTTCCCGTTCATTTCGCCCGGTGGCTGGCGCCGCACCTTCCAGAAGCTCCTGGCCCTGGAAGACGGCCAGCTGCGCTTCTTCGGCCTCGGCAGCATCCTGATCGGCCTAGTGTTGCTCTGGGTGGCATCCTAAGGCGCCGCGTCGAGTATTCGCACCAGCAGTTCCAGGAATTGCGGGCTCGTCACATCGCGCGACGGGTCCATCTCGAAGTCCACCTTGTGGGCCACCACGATGTCGCGCACCGGGTCCACCAGGATGAACTGGCCCAGGTTGCCGGCCGCGAGGAACACCTTGCCCGGGAACTTCAGCCGGCTCGCATAGCGCTCGCTCAGGCCCACCCACCACAAGTAGCCGTATCCGCTGCCCGGGCCGGTCGTGGAATGCAGCTGGGTACTCTCGTCGACCCAGGCGCGTGAAACCAATGGGCGACCGTTCCACTGCCCGCCGCGCGACATCAGAAGGCCGACGCGCGCCATGTCGCGCACTGACAGGCGCATCACGTAGGCCGGATGCGCCGAAGCGTCTTCCCTGGCGAATCGGACGTCGCGGTCGAAGTTGAAGTCCTGCATCTGCAGCGGCCCAGCAAGGTCGTCGCGAAGTGACTCGAATACGGTCTTGCCAGTGGACTGTTGGAAGATCGTGCCGAGCGCGTTGAAGTCCCAGTTGTTGTAGTAGAAGAACTCGCCCGGCTTGCGGCTGCCGCGCGCGGGCCGCGCGGCCTTCATCGCCGTGGTTTCGTTGCCAGCCGGGTGGTACACGCCCGAGCGCGCCTGCATCAGGTGGCGAACCGTCGCCTGCTTCTCGGCTTCGCTGAGCGGCTCCTTGTCGTCGATCCCCAGTTGGGCGAGGGTCTTGTCCATGGGAAACGCGCCACGATCCGCGTAGATTCCGGCCAGGATGTCCAGCACGCTCTTGCGCACCGATGCGATGTCCGAAGGCTTCGATGTCGGCCCGGATTCGTACACCACGACCCCCTTGTGGACCAGCATCCACGCGTCGGTCTTGAGGTTCGCTCGAGCGTAATCCTCTGCCGCCTTCAGTTTTGCGCCGGACCAGCCGGCCGCTTCGGGCGTCGGTGTCTTCTGCCACGCGGCCGCAGGGTAAACCTGCGCGTGCACCGCGCAAGACGCCATCCAAAACACGGCGAGCGCGAAGCGAACCCGGTGGCGAATGGTCCAGTGCATGGCGGTCTCCTGGGGCGTTTGGCTGGGCCTGTAAAATACCGTTTTTAACAGCCTCCCAAAATCCATGTCCGCCTGGGTCCTGCCGGATCACATCGCCGATGTATTGCCCTCAGAGGCCCGGCACATCGAAGAACTCCGACGCGAATTGCTGGACACCGCGCGCGGCTACGGCTATGAGCTTGTCATGCCGCCGCTGCTGGAGCACCTGGAATCGCTCCTTACGGGCACCGGCGAAGCGCTGGACCTGCAGACCTTCAAGCTTGTCGACCAGCTGTCTGGCCGGATGATGGGCTTGCGCGCCGACACCACGCCCCAGGTCGCGCGGATCGACGCGCACCTGCTCAATCGACCCGGCGTGACGCGCCTTTGCTATTGCGGGCCGGTTTTGCACACGCGTCCCGATCGCCCGCACGCCACGCGCGAGCCGCTGCAGTTCGGGGCCGAGATCTACGGCCACGCCGGGCTCGAGGCCGACCTCGAAGCGCTGCTGCTGGCGCTGGATTGCCTGAAGGCAACCCAGGTGGGCAACCTCACCGTGGACATGGCCGACGCGCGGATCGTCCGGTCACTGCTGACCGGCGTCACCCTCGACGCGGCAATGCTTGGCCGGGTGCACGCGGCGCTGGCCGCCAAGGACGCGAGCGGGCTGGCCTCGCTTGCGAAGAATTTCCCTTCCGCCGCCCGCGAGGGGTTGCTGGCACTCGTTGGCCTTTACGGCGACGAGAATGTGCTGGCCGAGGCGGAGAGAGTGTTGCCGCCCACCGCCGCGCTGCGTGATGCACTGGCCAATCTGAAGTGGTTGGCCAGCCACCTCCAGGGTGCCCGCGTCAGTTTCGACCTGGCCGACCTGCGCGGCTACGCCTATTACAGCGGCGCCCGCTTTTCCATCTTCACGCCGGGCGCCAGTGACGCGCTCGTGCGCGGCGGGCGCTACGACGAGGTTGGCGCGGTGTTCGGCCGCAACCGGCCCGCCGTGGGGTTCAGCCTCGACGTCAAGGAACTGGTGGCCGTGGTGGCCAAACGCCCGCTGAAGGCGGCCATCC
>JAZKIF010000160.1:5689-12455 GCA_040385005.1 Pseudomonadota bacterium | reverse complement strand
ATGACGGGCGGCATCGGCATGATCGCGATGATGATCGGCATGTTCGCGATCTCCGAGATCATCCGCTTCGTCGTGGACACCAGCCCGCCCGCCGAACTCGTGGTCGACGAAGTCGGCAACGTGATGAAGGGGCAGTGGGCGCTCGCGAAGAAGTACCCGGTGCAGATCCTGCGCGGCAGCACGCTCGGCACGCTGGTCGGCGCGTTGCCCGGCGCGGGCGCGGACATCGCGGCGTGGATGTCGTATGCGATGAGCAAGAAGTTCTCGAAGGAGCCCGGGAAATTCGGGACGGGCCACGTCGAGGGCATCGTCGAATCGGGTTCCGCCAACAACAGCGCGCTCGCCGGCGCGTGGATACCGGCGCTCGTGTTCGGCATCCCCGGCGACTCGATCACGGCCATCGTGATCGGGGTGCTCTACATGAAGAACATGAATCCCGGGCCCACGCTCTTCACGACCAATCCGCAGAACATCTACGCGGTCTTCCTGCTGTTCATCATCGCCAACATCATCATGATCCCGCTCGGCATCCTGTGCATCAAGGCGTCGCGGCGCATCCTGCGCGTGCCGCGCGAAGTGTTGATGCCGCTCATCCTGCTGTTCTGCATCGTCGGCACCTTCGCGATCAACAACACGGTGTTCGAAGTCGGCGTGATGCTGGTGGCCGGCGTGATCGCCTATCTGCTGGAGGCCAACCGCTTCCCGATCGCGCCCGCGATCCTCGGCGTCGTGCTGGGCGGCATGCTGGAGGAGAACTTCATCACCTCGATGATCAAGTCGAACGGCGACATGGGCGCGTTCTTCTCGCGCCCGATCGCGCTGGGGCTGGCGGTGGTGACGCTGCTCGTGTGGTTCTTTCCGCTGGTGATGCGGGGGGTCCGAAGGTCGCGAGGGTAGTGGTTGACGGGTAAGTCCTACGTGAAGTCGGCACGTCCGTGGCCAGAATGTGCCTACTTCCGCCACCTCAAGGAGCTATCGATGTTGAAACGCAAACTGATCCTGACGGGCGCCGCCGCCGCGCTGCTGGCGCTCGGAGCGTGTTCGAACATGGGCATGGGCTCCTCGAGCATGCAGGTGTACAAGGCCACGCTCTCCGGCACGCAGGAAGTGCCGGCCAACGACAGCAAGGGCGCCGGCACGGCTGAGCTGCGCGTGGACACGAAGACGAACGAAGCGATGTGGAAGGTCTCGTACAGCGGCCTCAGCGGCCCCGCGACCGCGGGCCACATTCACGGCCCTGCGGCACCCGGCTCGAATGCCGGCGTGGTGGTGCCGTTCCCGGGCGTGCAGAACGCCATGTCCGCTGAAGGCAAGGCCACGCTCACGGCCGCGCAGATGAGCGACCTGGCCGGCGGCAAGTGGTACGTCAACATCCACACCGCCAAGCACCCGGGCGGCGAGATTCGCGGGCAACTGCAGAGATAGGCGCCGCGGCGCACACAGCCGCAATACCCATTCTCACGCGTTGCGAGGTAGGCGAAAGTACAATCGCGGGTTCCCCCCAGAGAGCCCATGAACGCCCCAGTCGACGTTTCCCTGTTCGCGCGCGCCGCGAAGCCGATCACCAGCTACCGCAAGTACTGGGCGAGCCGCTTCGGCACGGCAAAATTCCTGCCCACCACGAGGGCGGAGATGGATGCGCTCGGCTGGGACAGCTGCGACGTCATCGTCGTCACCGGCGACGCCTACGTGGACCATCCCAGCTTCGGCATGGCCGTGATCGGCCGCGTGCTGGAAGCGCAGGGCTTTCGCGTCGGCATCATCGCGCAGCCCGACTGGCAAAGCGCGGACCCGTTCAAGGTGCTCGGCAAGCCGAACCTGTTCTTTGGCGTCACCGCCGGCAACATGGATTCGATGATCAACCGCTACACGGCGGACCGCAAGATCCGCAGCGACGACGCGTACACGCCCGGCGACGTCGGCGGCAAACGGCCGGACCGCGCGTCGCTCGTGTACTCGCAGCGCTGCCGCGAGGCGTTCAACGACGTGCCCATCATCCTGGGTGGCATCGAAGGCAGCCTGCGCCGCATCGCGCACTACGACTACTGGTCGGACAAGGTGCGTCGCTCTGTCCTCGTGGACGCGAAGTGCGACATCCTTTTGTACGGCAACGCCGAGCGCGCGATCGTCGAGATCGCGCACCGCCTCGCCGCGAAAGAGCCGGTGCAGCAGATCACGGATGTGCGCGGCACCGCGTTCGTCCAGCGCTCGTCGCCGGAAGGCTGGATCGAGATCGATTCGACGCAGGTGGACCAGCCGGGCCGGGTGGAAGACCACATCAACCCCTACCTGACGACTGCCGACCAGGCGAAGGCGCAGGGCGAGACGTGTGCGAAGGAAGAGGGCACGGGCGAGACGGTCGCTGCCGTCCAGCCATTGACGTTCGTCCCGAACCCCCGCATCAAACTCAACCGCGATCGCACGGTCATCCGCCTGCCGTCGTACGAGCAGGTCAAGAGCGACCCGATCCTCTATGCCCACGCCAACCGCGTGCTGCACCTGGAGACCAATCCGGGCAACGCTCGCGCGCTCGTCCAGGCGCATGGCGACCGCGATGTGTGGCTGACACCGCCGCCGATCCCGCTCACCACGGCGGAGATGGATTTCGTCTTCGGCCTGCCGTATGCGCGCAGCCCGCACCCGAGCTACGCCGACGAGAGCGGCAGCCACGAGCACGCAACGAAGATCCCCGCGTGGGAAATGATCCGCTTCTCGGTGAACATCATGCGCGGCTGCTTCGGCGGCTGCACGTTCTGCTCGATCACCGAGCACGAGGGCCGCATCATCCAGAGCCGCAGCGAAGACTCGGTCATCCGCGAGATCGAGGAGATCCGCGACCGGATACCCGCGTTCACCGGCGTCATCTCGGACCTCGGCGGCCCCACGGCCAACATGTATCGCATCGGCTGCAAGACGCCCGAGATCGAGGCCGCGTGCCGCAAGCCGAGCTGCGTGTACCCGGGCATCTGCTCGAACCTCAACACCGATCACTCGGCCCTCATCAGCATGTATCGCCGCGCGCGGGCGTTGAAGGGCGTGAAGAAGATCCTCATCGGCTCCGGGCTGCGCTACGACCTCGCGGTGCAGTCCCCCGAGTACGTGAAGGAGCTCGTGCAGCACCACGTCGGCGGCTACCTCAAGATCGCGCCGGAGCACACCGAGCAGGGGCCGCTCACGAAGATGATGAAGCCCGGCATCGGCAGCTACGACAAGTTCAAGGCGATGTTCGAGAAGTACAGCGCCGAGGCGGGCAAGAAGCAATACCTCATCCCGTACTTCATCGCGGCGCATCCGGGCACGAGCGACGAGGACATGATGAACCTCGCGTTGTGGCTGAAGAAGAACGGCTTCCGCGCCGACCAGGTGCAGACGTTCTACCCGAGCCCGATGGCCACCGCCACCGCGATGTACCACACCGGCCGCAATACGCTGCGCAAGGTGCGCCGCGCGGCGAGCGATGAAGACACCGTGGACATCGTGCGCGGCGAGCGCCGCAGGCGCCTGCACAAGGCCTTCCTGCGCTACCACGACGCGAACAACTGGCCGCTCCTGCGCGAGGCGCTGAAGGCGATGGGCCGCGCCGACCTGATCGGCAACGGCAAGCACCACCTGATTCCGTCGTTCCAACCCGTCACCGACGGCAGCTACCAGAGCGCGCGGCGGAAGAATTCGACCCCGGTGGTGGGCAAGCCCGCCGCGCCCGTGAAGGGCCGCCTGCTCACGCAGCACACCGGCTTGCCGCCGCGCGTGACCGGCGCCGCCAAGCCTCGCAAAGCGCGCTGACCGTTCAATTCAGCGAAAGCGCGGCGTGACGTCGCCGGTCGAGCCGTAGCTGTAGCCGACGCGCCCGTCGGCAAAGTAATAGATGTTCACCGAGCCGCTCGAGATGTGGCGCAGCGCGCCGCTGGGCGTGACCTGCACCGGCGGCTGCGCGGGCGTGTAGGCGCTCCAGTCGACCACCGTGCCGTCGTTCTTGAGCACCGTGACACCGTAGTAGGTCGCGAGCTCCTTCACGTTGGTGAGCTGGGGCACCGTCGTCGGCAACGGCGTCGGCCTGGCGGTGCCGGCGCCGAGCAGGTAGGAATCGTCCATCCCCCAGGCCTTCACGCTGCCATCGGCCATCGTGGCGAAGGCGGTGTAGAACTGGAATCCGAGATCGCGCACCCCGATCAGGCCGGGGATCAGTTTCGGCGCGAGGATGTCGGTGCCCATCAGGTAACCGTCCGATCGCACGACGCCATTGGCGAGCAGTCCGCCGGTGCCCGAGCCCCAAACATACACCGAGCCCTGGGTCGTGAGCGCGAAGTTGCTGCCGGTGCGCGTGTAGACCTTCGCCACGTTCGACAGGCCCGCGATTTCGACGGGCGCCGGCCAGCCGTAGTAATTCAACGTGCCGTAGACCGACGTGTACGACGAGCAGTAGATGCGGCCCGGCACGACCGTGGGCGTGCCTAGGGTCGAACTCGGCCCGTCGACGCCCCAGACCAGCACCCGGCCGTCGTTGGTGCGGGCGATGGTCGTGCCGAAATCGCTTTGCAGCGAGGAGATGTTGCTGAGGCCCTGGATCAGCTGCGGGGTGCGATAGACGCCGCTGGGCAGGCTGGGGCCGAGGCCGCCGCAATAGTTCTCGCCCCAGCCGTAGACGCTGCCGTCTTTCTTGACCGCGTAGGCGATCCCGAACGACTCAAGGACCTGCTTGACGCCCGTGAGGAAATTCTTTGTCGTGGTCTTCGTGGCCAGGTTGTCGATGGTGCAGATGCCGTTCGTGTTCAGCGGCTCCATCCGGCTCAAGGTCACGGAGCCATCGCCCATGAGCGCGATCTCATCGATGAAGGAATTGCACGGCACGGTGTTGTAGTCGGTCGAGAGCGTCGCTTGTTGCCCGATGCCGTACACCGTGACGAATTCATCGAGCAGCGCGCTCGCGGGCGCGAGCGTCGCCGCGCTGAAACGCTGGGTCACCTCGTTGGTTCCCACCATGCCCGCGACGGGGAGCCGCACGCTCTCGTAGGTATTCTTGCCCGCCACAGCCGCTTGCGTGCCGTCGAGCGCGAACCCGTTGATGTTGCCGTCGGTCAGGTCGCGCGCGAGTTCTTCCGTGAGCGAGAGCGCGGGCGCGGTGAGTGAGACGTTGTAGTTCGATGCCGCCGTCACGAACCCGCCGTTCAATGCGCCGGAGCGTCCATAAGGCGAGTTCTTCAAGGCGCCGATGTCGCTCTGGGCGTCGATAGGCGTGGGCAGGGACTTGATGGAAGTCACCTGGTAGTTGGTCGTGACGCGGCTGTTGAGCTGCGTCAGCACCATGTTGTTCGCTGCCACGACCTGCGCCGCGGTGAGTCCGACAACAGTGCCCGTGGCTCGCAGCGGCGAGCGTTTGGCGGCGATGTCGACCGGGTTCGCCTTGTAGTTGTTCAGCGCGTAGCGATACGCAGCTTCGGTGAACGGCGATACGCCTACGTGTTCCGTCCACGTGTCCACCAGCGCGTGCAACACCGTCCCGACCGGGAAGTCGACCAGCCGGTTCAGGCCTTCGTCGTAGTACTGCGCGCCGGAGCGTCCCTCCATCGTCAGCAGGAAGGGACCGGTCTTCGTGCAGGTGCGCACCGTGATGAGGCCCTGCGTGCCATCGGTGATGGCCGCGCCGACGCTGGATCCATCGGACAGGTCCGTCACCGTGATCCTGGCGCCCAGCACCTTGCCGAGGCCTCCTCCCGCACCCGCGCCACCGCCGTCGCCGCCGGTGCCTCCATCTCCGCCACCGGAGCCGTCATAGACACCGGAACTCGCCTGCACCAGCTCGATGTTGCCGGCGAAACCCGGGGTCACGGCAGGCGTGCAATTCCCGCCCGAGGGCGTGCAGCTTTCCGGAAACACGTTGCAGGTGAACTGGGCGAGCTCGCCGACGATGACGGGCGCGGCGCCGAACGACGGTCCCATCACGAGAACCGCCTGGCCGTTCACGCCGAGGTAGTTGCCGGTCGTGGGGTAGTAGCGATAGGTGTAGGGCGACAAGATCTTGTTGATCTGGTGGCCCGGGAAGTACTGCGGGAAATGGATCTCGGCCCAATCCATCAGGTTGGTGGCCGTGACCACGAATGCGGCGCTTTGCCGCAGCGGCGCGGCGCGGCTCGGGGCCAATACGAAACCGGCGGGGGCGGGCGTGGCGATGCTGAATGCGGCCATCGCGCTCCTCGCTTCCGACGCGAGCGGTGCAGCCGAGGAAGACTCCCCGCCATCGGCGCCACCGCAAGCCGACAGCAGCACGGCGAATGCCAGCATCGCCACGCGCATGAGGATGCGTGAAACGGAATCGGCGCAATGGCGACCTGCCTGTGGCGACATGTTGGAATCCGTTTCAAGACGTGGCAATGTGTGAGATAGTAGCCACGCCCTCAACCCGTCGCAAGAGAGGTAGCGTGCAAACCGTGACTTTGAAAAGACTGGCCGCGGCCTGTCTGTTCGTCGCTACCGCCGCGCCCGCGCAAGCGCCTTTCGACGTTCGTGTCGCGTTGGTCATCGGCAACTCCGCTTACGCCGAGGTACCGCGCCTGGACAACGCGCGCAACGACGCGCGCGCCGTGTCCGCCGCGCTGCGCGGGCTCGGTTTCACCGTCGAGGAAATAAAGAAAATAAATACATTAGCCCTAGGTAATATTTATTTTATTTTTGAATATTACCGTCCTATTTTATATAAATTTATATTATGTGGATATTATCCAGTAATAACCCGAGAACGATTCATTTGTAATGTATGTAGTACATATAA
>JAZKIF010000160.1:0-5679 GCA_040385005.1 Pseudomonadota bacterium | reverse complement strand
CAAGCCGTCTCGCGAGCCACCGATCGCATGCGCGCACCCGGGTCGCTGGGCCTGCTGTACTACGCCGGCCACGGCGTCCAGGTCGACTGGCGTAACTACATGCTCCCGGTCGAGTTCCGCATGACGGGAGGCGGCGATGTCGCGGCGCGGGCCGTCGATGTTTCGCAGGTCGTCGACGCCTTCAAGCGCGCCGGTACGCGCATGAATATCCTGGTGCTCGACGCATGCCGCGACAACCCGTTCGCCAGTGGTTCGGCGCCCAAGGGGCTCGCCCCGATGGACGCTCCGGTCGGCACCTTGCTCGCGTACTCGACCCAGCCCGGCAACGTGGCCGAAGACGGCGAGGCGGGGAGTGTCAACGGGCCGTATGCGCAGTTCCTGCAACTCGAACTCGCACGGCCCTTCGCGCGCGTGGAGGACGTCTTCAAGCGCGTGCGCCTGCAAGTGCGCAAGAAGACCGGAGGCCGGCAGATCCCCTGGGAGTCCACCAGCCTGGAGGAGGACTTCGTCTTCAATACCGGCTCCGAGCGTGCGGCGCCCGTCCCGGCCACCGATCTCGCGCAGCAGCGCCAGCAGCGCTTCGTGATGGAGAAGATGGAGTGGGACCGCGTGCAAACGTCGCGGGAGCCGGCACAACTCTACGAGTACCTCATCAAGTACCCGAGCGGCTCGGTGAGCGAGCTCGCGCAGGCGCGCCTCGAGAAAATCGATCCCGCCAAGACCGTTGCCGTGGCCGACATCTCGGGCGATGTGCAGCCGCTCGAAGCGCGGCGTTTTCGCACCGGTGACAGCTACCGCTTCGTCGTGAGCGACCTGCTCACGAAACTCGAGATCGAGCGGCCTTCATTCGAGGTCACGAGCGCCGATGCGGATGTCGCGCGCTTCAACCAGGGCTACACCGTGACGCAGGCGGGCGCGATCATGCGCACCATCGGCGGCGCGACGCTGGACCCTTACCAGCAGTGGATTCCGGCCGGGCCCTACCAGGTCGGCAAGAAGTGGTTCACGCGCTCGATGCTCACCGCGCGCGGCGCCGCGGCGCAGTGGGTCGAACTCACCGGCCGTGTGGTCGCGCGCGAGACGGTCACCGTGCCCGCCGGCAGCTTCGAGACGTACCGCATGGAGATGGAGCAGGTCGCGCAGGATGGCTCGCGGCTGAAGATCACGTATTGGGGGCAGCCCGACTGGGGCGTTGCCGTGAAGCAGGTCCGCGAAGTGCGCGACACGCGCGGCGCGCTGAGCGGCCAGGTCTACGAGATGGTCTCGCGGCGGCGCGGACCGGGTTGAGTCCGCCGCTGCCTATTCGACTTCGAAGCGCAGGTCCCGCTCGCCCATGCGCTGCTTGTTGTCCTGCACCTGCAGCGTCAGGCGGTGGCGCCCCACGGGGATGTTGGCGTTGTCCAGCGTGAAGCCTTCTTTGGTGACGGTGACGAACTTCGTGATGCGGCCGGTGATGTCCAGCTTCAACGCGCCGTAGAAAACCTTGAAGGTCGCGGGCTCCACGGCAGCGTCCGCCGGACTGCGGAACTGCACCGTGATGCCGAACGGCGCCTTTACTTTCACATCGGGGGCCGGCTCGGGCCGCAGGATGTCGATCACCGGCACCACGCCGCGCGGGCGCAGGGCAGGGGGCTCGGCGTATGCGGCGGCGCCGCCGAAGCTCACGGCTTCCGCCGGGCTCACCAGCCACGACTGTGCGTCCGCCTGCGCGTGGGCGCAAGCGGCTGAGAGGAACAGGGAGACTGCGGTCAGGACACGTTTCACTGGATCTCCTCCACCGCGACCATCGCGGCGCCATAGGCATCGGAACATTGCGTGCGCACCACGCTCGTCGAGCGCGAGCGACAGGCCGCCCCGCTCGATGATGCGGAAGTCGTCATCAGCGCGCCGAGCGCAGCGCGCCCCTGGGCATCGTTGAGCGAAGACAGGAACGGACCGGCACGGGACTGGCCCAGCGATGCCAGATCACGCGGCGCATCCGAGACGATCACCAACAGGTTGTCGATGCCGGCGGGACCGGCCGCGCGCACGCGCCATGATGCGCGCGGCAGGCTCATCGCCTTGCCGGCGTCGATGCGGTTGTCGCGGTCGAGCTCGTTCGGGAACAGCATGTAAACCGATTGGTTGTCCGAGCCCGCGAGCGCGACGTAGACATAGCCCGGCCGGTCGGAGCGGACCGAGAAATCGAGTGAATCGCGCCCGATGGCGAGCCTGGGCGAGGAGAGCGAGACCTGCACGCGCCGCTTGCCGTCGCGCTGCGCGAACATCTGCGCGAGCGCTTGTTCGCCGGTGAGCGGCGGTGGGGGTGTCGGAGCAACAGGAGCAGGAATGACGGCGGCCACAGCGCTCGAAGCCGCGACTGCTGCCGCCGGCGCCGCGGGCTGCGGCATCGCCTGGCTGAACCACGTCGGGACGAACGCCGCATTGCCGCTCAGCGTCAGGTGATGCGGCTTGAAGTTGGCGTCGTTGTCCATGCGCCGTTCGATCTTTTCCTGCGCGCAACTGCGGATTTCGTCGATGCTGTACGCGCCCGAGCCATCGAGGTCCCGCACGTCGCGCAACATGCAGTCGCGCACGAACTGCGTGGCGAGCCCGCCCTTGAATTCGTCGTCGAAACTGATCTCGTTGTCGCGCGCGGCGCTCAGGTGCACCACGTCCTGCGGCAGGCCGCCCTTCCCGGCGAGCTCGACCAGCAGGTTGCGCGTCCTGACGTTGACCGGCCGTCCGCACTGGTCCGACGTGTCGGCGAATTTGGGCCGCAACCGGCCTTCGTCGTTGGCGTTCGCGAGGCCCCGCGATCGCGCCGCGGGCTGGATGAGCCCGCCCGAAAAGCAGGCGTCGAACATCACGAAGATCTTGTCCGTCTTCGCGATGAGGGGCGCGAGCAGCTCGGTCATCTCGCGATTGGTGATCGTTCCCTGCTGGCCCCCGTCATACGCGAGCAGCGCCTCCACGCACCCGCCGGCAGCAGGATCGTTGAAGCGCGTGCCGTGCCCGGAGTAATGGATGAAAACGCGGTCGCCTCCCTGCACGTTGCGGTCCAGCTCCGCGATGGCGGCGCGGATTCCCGCGGCGGTCGCTTGGCCGTCCTGGAGGTAGCGCGTGTTGGCGAGCGGCACTTGCATCGCCTGCGCCATCTGAGTGGCGGACTCTCGGTCGACGCGCGCGCCGGGCAGTTCCGGAATCGAAGGGTCCGCGTACCGGCTCACGCCGATGATCAGTGCGTGACGGTTGCCGCGCGCGGGCAAACCGCGAACGCCCAATGTCATCACTGAATTGCCGGCTGACTCGCGTCCGCTCGCGAGAAGCGTCACGGCAGCAGCGGGACTTTGCAAGGCGAGGGCGCCGGCGCGCACCCAGCCGGTCTGGCCGGCGGCGTGGACGAGCGCCCAGCCGCCTTCGAGGCTCAGCATCGTCAACGGTGCGCCCGCGGGCAACTGCTTCATGACCGGCGCGATGCCGAGTTTGTCGCTGCGCAGCTCTGTCGTTCGGACCGTGGAGGTCTGCTGCGCAAAGGCGACGGCGCAAGCCAATGCCAGGACCGCGGCAGCGGCGAATCGCAGGCCTCCACAGCGATCGATGGAGGCAGCGGGGGATGTCATGTCCGGGTTGTATCCGAATTTTGCAGGGCTGCCCATCCCTCGATCGCGGCGGCGGCCACCTGCGCCCGCACAGGCCCTGGGGCGACGGCGATCGGGTCGAGATGGCGCGATGCGAGCCGCCGCATCGCCGCGCCGAGCGAATCCTGTGCTTGCTCGATCGCATCCACCGGGCCTGCGATAGCCGCGTAGCACGCGAATTCGGGCCAGCGGAGGTGCCGGCGCGTCGCCGTGTTCGCATCGAGCACCACGACGCGGCATTCGGGCGCGTGCTGCTGCACGGCGTCGATCAGCCGATCCAGCGCCGCGCCGATCCACGGCGTGCCGCGTTGCCATGGCCAGACCAGCAACTGTCCGCCGCCCGGCGGAAGCTCGCACCAGTGCTCTCGCCGCAGGTGATTCCACCAGCGCAGGACCGCCAGGAAGACGAGCAGGAGTCCGGCGGGCAACTGCAGCTCGAGGAACATGCCGCCGAAGGACAGGCTCGCATAACTGATGGCGATGAGCACTGCTGGAATCACGAACATTGCGAGCCCGGGGTCCAGCGCCGACGCGGAGCTGACGCGAACGAACGCGACGCCGCCCAGGCACAGCGCGATCGTCATGAGCGACATGGCCCAGCGCGGGAACTCCGCCATGTCGTGACCGTTCACCGAGTTGTCGAGCACCGTGGCCAGGATGTCGACGCCGTCGTGCGCGGGGGAAAGCGGCGTCGGATGGTTGTCGTTCAAGCCGGGAGCGGTGGCGCCGATGATCACGATCCGGCCCTTGAAGCTTGCAGCGGCGCGGTCGCCCGCGGTTCCATCGGCCCGTGCATGCACGTCGGCGAACGAGACCCGCTGATAGCTGTGTGCCGTGCGGCGCCATGCGATCAGCCTGCCCGGGCCTGCGTCGGCTTCCTCGTCCGCCGACAGATGCCTGGCAGCCGCCGCGGGATTCACGGCGCGCGCGACGGAAAGGGGCAGCGACTGGATCGTGCCCGCGGGTGTCCGCTCGGCGTACCGGTAATGACGCAGCACGCCATCGGCGTCCGCTGATCCGTTGACGTAGCCGAGGCGGCCCGTCGCTATCGCGGGCAGGGCGGGCGGGACCAGCGCGACCGCATGCTTCTCCACGACTGCAGCCGCACCTTGTTCCGCCGGCAGCCAGAGACCGGGCAATGCCTGGCGCGTGATGCGGCTCGCGCCGTCGTTCGACGCTGGGAGCCGGATGACGGCGAAATGACTGTGCGCGCTGCGCGCGGCGGCGGCGTCGAAGGCGGCATCGCCACCGGGGCTCAGCCGGTCCGCATCCGAGAACACGACGTCCCACACGATCGCGAGCGGCGCCTGCGCTTCGATGTGGTCGAGCACCGATGCAAGCGTGTCGCGCGGCCAGGGCCACCGTCCGAATTGCGGCGCCATCCGGGCGAGGGACGCTTCATCGATGTCCACGATGACGATGCGTCCGTCCGGCGGCGCCGCGCTCACGCGGTGGCGCACCATCGCGTCATAGGTCGAACGTGCGAGGCCCTTGCTCAGGTGAAGCACATGGACGTCGAGCACGATCCACAGCGCGAACAGCAGGCACAGGCCGGCCTGCACGGCCAGCGGGGGCCAGGCGCCCACGCGGGAACGGAAAGCCCGGAGGCGGCCGGCTGTCATCGATCGGGCAGGGCGGCGACGCGCACGCGGCGGTTCTCGGGCGAGTTGGGGTCTTGCGGGCGCGCCAGCTCGCTCGAGCCTTTTCCCGCAGCGGACAGGCGCGCCGTGTCGACACCCCGTTGCACGAGGAAGTCGCGCACCGCCAGGGCGCGCTGGAGGCTGAGCCGGTTGTTGTAGTCCGCGCCTCCCTTGGCATCGGTGTGGCCCTCGATCGCGAAGCGCCCGTCCGCCAGTTCGGGCGCCTGCAATGCGGTTGCAAGCCTGGCGAGCACGGGCCGGCTCGCTTCCTGGATAGCCGCGGAGTTGAACTTGAACTGGATGGACAGCGAGATCGAGGGCTGCGTGGCTGCAAGAGGAGCCGCCGCGGCCGGCGAGACTGGCTCGACCTGGAGGTTGCGAAGGCTGCGGGTTCGCGGACCCTGCAACTGCTGGATCAT
>JAZKIF010000159.1:0-9840 GCA_040385005.1 Pseudomonadota bacterium | reverse complement strand
AGGGCCAGCCCGGCAGGGCCTATGTTCTTCTGCGCCCCGGCGTAGATCAGGCCGTATTTGCTGACGTCGATCGGGCGCGACATGATGTTGGACGACATGTCCGCCACGAGCGGTGTGCTGCCTGTGTCGGGCTGCCAGTGGTACTCGACACCGCCGATGGTTTCGTTCGAGCAGATGTGGATGTACGACGCTTGCGCATCGAGCTTCCACTGCGACTGCTTCGGAATGGAAGTGAATTTTCCTTCCTCGCCGGTGGCGGCAATGCGCGCTTCGCCATAGGTCTTCGCTTCCTTGAAGGACTTCTTCGACCAGTCGCCGGTGATCACGTAGTCGGCCTTGCCGCTCTTGCCGATCAGGTTCATGGGCACGATCGCGTTCTCGCCGATCGCGCCGCCTTGCATGAAGAGGACCTTGTAGTTGGCCGGCACACCGAGCAACTCGCGTACGAGGCTTTCGGTCTCCGCGTGGATGGACATGAACTCCTTGCCGCGGTGGCTCATCTCCATCACCGACATGCCGGACCCCTGCCAATCGAGCATCTCGCCGGCAGCTTGGCGAAGCACGGCTTCGGGGAGGGTGGCGGGTCCGGGGCTGAAGTTGAAGACGCGGGTCATGAAGGCTTTCTCTTTCGGGATGCTTGGGGAAGTGGAAGCGGCATGGCGCCTTGGGTGGCGTCAGTGTTTCCACAGCATACAAGAAAGAAAAGCCCCCTCGCATGGAAGGAAGAGCGACTCGCGTGTCGCTTCAGGCCCAGCTCGCAACTGCCTGCCGGCGCAGTCCCGTCCACTGCAGTTCCGCGAGCACCACGACGACGGCTGCCTGGCCGAGAATCCACGCGACGCCCAGCGTCGTCGGCGCGATTGACCCGCTCGCAAGCACCACGACGCACAGGATGGCCCATGCGACGTTGCCCGCGACGAACAGCCAGACGAAGCCGGAGGGGATGGGGTCCCGCGTGGCGATGAAGCCCACGACGGCCGCATACGCCAGCAGGAACCAGCCGGTGCCGACCAGCAGGTTGCCGGGAAGCGCGAGCCACTGCGCCAGCATGGAAGCGAACAGCAACTGCGCCAGGCCGGTGGCAACGCACGAGAGCGCATCGGCAACGAGCACGTAGCGCAGGAAGCGGGGGGAATCGAAGAGGGACATGGAGGACTCCAGGGATGTTGAGGATGGCGCCATGATTTCGCCCGCATGGCATGAAGTCGATTACCTGCCACGTCATGGGCCGTCGGCCGGCATCGCACTACGATGCGGCCATGAACACCGCGACGCATCCCGCCCACCGCCCGGCGCCCCGCCCTTTCGGTGAACACCTGCGGCACTGGCGGCAGCACCGGCGCCTGAGCCAGCTCGACCTCGCGCAGGAGGCCGAGATTTCCACGCGCCACCTCAGCTTCGTGGAAACGGGACGCTCCGTGCCCAGCCGCGAGATGGTGCTGCGTCTGGCCGAACGTCTCGACGTGCCGCTGCGCGAGCGCAATGCACTGCTGGTGGCCGCGGGCTACGCACCGATGTACCGCGAGCGGCCGCTGGACGACCCGGCGCTGGCATCGGCGAAGCAGGCTGTGGAGCTGATCCTCAAGAGCCACGAGCCCTATCCCGCCCTCGCGGTGGACCGCCACTGGAACCTCGTCGCCGCCAACCGGATGCTGCCGCACTTGCTGGAAGGCGCGGACCCTTCATTGGTGCAGGGGCAGGTCAACGTGCTGCGGCTGTCGCTGCATCCACAGGGACTCGCACCGAAGATCGTGAACCTCGCGCAGTGGCGCGCGCATATTTTCGAGCGCCTGCGCCAGCAGATCCAGGCGACCGGCGATGCGGCACTCGCGGCTCTTCTCGATGAACTGCGCGCCTACCCCATTCCCGACAGCGCCGAAGCGCTGCACATGGAAGGCGAGCATCTGGGTGTCGCGATGCCTTTTCGCTTTCGCACGCGGCACGGCATCCTCAGTTTCATCAGCACCACCACCATCTTCGGCACGCCGGTCGATGTGACGCTGCAGGAGCTGGCGCTGGAGACTTTCTTCGCCGCCGACTCGATGACAGGCGAGGTGCTGCGCGGACTGGCGCATCAAGAACAATGAAAAAGCGGCCCCGCAGGGCCGCTTTTAATTTCCAGTCGCGCAATGTTTACGCGGGCACTTTGTCCGCCGCCGACTGGTAGTCGGCGATCTTGTCGAAGTTGAGGTACTGGTACACCTTGTCGCTGGCGGCCGTGAGCACGCCCATGTCGACCATGTACTCCTCCTTCGTCGGGATGCGGCCGAGCTTCGAGCAGATCGACGCGAGTTCGGCGGAGCCGAGGTACACGTTGCTGTTCTTGCCCAGGCGGTTCGGGAAATTGCGCGTGCTGGTGGAGAAAACCGTGGCGCCCTCCTTCACCTGCGCCTGGTTGCCCATGCACAGCGAGCAGCCCGGCATCTCCATGCGCGCGCCGGCCGAGCCGAGCACGCCGTAATGGCCTTCTTCCGTCAGCTGCGCCGCGTCCATCTTTGTCGGCGGCGCGACCCACAGCTTGACCGGGATGTCGCGCTTGCCTTCGAGCAGCTTGGACGCCGCGCGGAAGTGGCCGATGTTGGTCATGCACGAGCCGATGAACACTTCGTCGATCTTCGAGCCGGCGACTTCGGAGAGGGTCTTCACGTCGTCCGGATCGTTCGGGCACGCGACGATCGGCTCATGGATGTCGGCAAGGTCGATCTCGATCACGGCGGCATAGTCGGCATCGGCATCGCCCGCGAGCAGTTGCGGATCCTTCAGCCATGCTTCCTGCGCGGCGATGCGGCGACCCAGCGTGCGAGCATCCGCGTAGCCCTGCGAGATCATCCAGCGCATCAGCGTGATGTTGCTGTTGACATACTCGATGATCGGCTCCTTGTTCAGGTGCACGGTGCAGCCGGCGGCGGAACGCTCGGCGGACGCGTCGGAAAGCTCGAACGCCTGTTCGACCTTCAAGTCCGGCAGGCCTTCGATTTCCAGGATGCGGCCGGAGAAGATATTCTTCTTGCCCTTCTTCTCCACCGTCAGCAGCCCCTGCTTGATGGCGTACAGCGGGATCGCACTCACCAGGTCACGCAGCGTGACGCCGGGTTGCATCGTCCCCTTGAAGCGCACCAGCACGCTCTCGGGCATGTCGAGCGGCATGACGCCGGTCGCGGCCGCAAACGCCACCAGGCCGGAGCCCGCCGGGAACGAAATGCCGATCGGGAAGCGCGTGTGCGAATCGCCGCCGGTGCCGACGGTGTCGGGCAGCAGCAGGCGGTTCAGCCAGCTGTGGATCACGCCGTCACCCGGACGAAGCGAAACACCGCCGCGCGTGGACATGAAGTCGGGCAACTCGTGGTGCATCTTCACGTCCACCGGCTTCGGGTACGCGGCCGTGTGGCAGAACGATTGCATCACCAGATCGGCGGAGAAGCCGAGGCAGGCGAGGTCCTTCAACTCATCGCGCGTCATCGGGCCCGTGGTGTCTTGAGAACCCACCGATGTCATCCTCGGCTCGCAGTACGTGCCGGGGCGAATGCCCTGACCTTCCGGCAGGCCGCAGGCGCGGCCGACCATCTTCTGCGCGAGCGTGAAGCCCTTCTTCGTGTCCACCGGCGGGGTGGGCAGGCGGAACAACGTGGAAGGCGGCAGGCCCAGCGCTTCGCGCGCCTTCGCGGTGAGGCCGCGGCCCACGATCAACGGGATGCGTCCGCCGGCACGCACTTCGTCGAAGAGCACGTCGCTTTTCACCTTGAACTCGGCGATGACTTCGCCGTTCTTGAGCGCCTTGCCTTCGTAGGGACGCAGTTCGATGACGTCGCCCATTTCCATCTTGTTCACGTCGAGCTCGATCGGCAGCGCGCCGGCGTCTTCCATCGTGTTGTAGAAGATCGGGGCGATCTTGCCGCCCAGGCACACGCCGCCGAAGCGCTTGTTCGGAACGAACGGGATGTCCTGGCCGGTCCACCACAACACGCTGTTGGTCGCGGACTTCCGGGAAGACCCGGTGCCCACCACGTCGCCGACGTAGGCCACGAGGTTGCCCTTGGCTTTCAGCTCCTCGATGAATTTCACCGGGCCGCGCTTGCCCTCTTCCTCGGGCGTGATGCCCGGGCGCGGGTTCTTGTGCATCGCGATCGCGTGCAGCGGAATGTCCGGGCGGCTCCATGCGTCGGGCGCGGGCGAGAGGTCGTCGGTGTTGATTTCGCCGGAGACCTTGAAGACCGTGACCTTGATGCTCTGCGGCACTTCGGGACGTGTGGTGAACCACTCGCCGTCCGCCCAGCTTTGCAGCACGGCCTTCGCGTTGGCGTTGCCCTTGTCGGCCTTTTCCTTGACGTCGTGGAATTGGTCGAACATGAGCAGCGTCTTCTTCAGGCCCTCGGCCGCGACACCGCCGACTTCGGCGTCATCCAGCAGGTCGATCAGCGGGCTGATGTTGTAGCCGCCGAGCATCGTGCCGAGCAGTTCGGTCGCCTTTTCGCGACTGATGATCAGGCACTTCTCGGTGCCATGGGCTACCGCGGCCAGGTAGCTGGCCTTGACCTTGGCAGCGTCGTCGACGCCGGCCGGCACGCGGTTGGTGATCAGGTTCAGCAGGAAATCCGCCTCCCCCGTCGAAGGGTTTTTCAGCAGCTCGATCAGGTCGGCGGTCTGCTTGGCCGACAGCGGCTGCGGCGGGATGCCCTGCGCGGCGCGCTCGGCAACGTGTTCGACATAGGCTTGCAACATGGCTTTTCTCCGTTCAGTTCAGGGTATCCGTGGGCACGCAAGAAGCGCTCCCGTTCAATTTGGTCCGGCTTGCGTCGCGGTGGATTTCGGTCCGGGCGTCGATTCGAGGATGCTCGGCAAAGGATTCTTCTTCAACTCTTCCGCGTAGGTGAGCTGGGCCGGGCTCTGGCACTCGTCCGCCAGGCGCTGGCCCAGCTTCTGGCTCATGAGCATGGACTTGTTGCCCAGCTGCAGCCACATCGCGCCGCGCTGCGGGTCTTCCAGGCGGATCGCGCCGGTGCGGCTTTCCACCGGGTGCATGCGGAAGCGATGGCCCTTGGTCGTGACCATGAACATGCCTTCGCGCTTCATCGCGGTGATCTTCACCATGCCATTGAGCTCGCACGGGATGTCGCCCACGTAGACCTTTTTCGCGACCTCGACGTCCGCGTCGCTCAGGACGATGCTCGTGTCGTCATCGATGGGCGTCACTTCCTCGACGGCTTTCTGCGCGGAGGGAGCGAGTTTCGATTTCGGTTTCGCGGCGGCAGGTTTCGCGGCGGGCTTGGCCGGCGCTGCGGCTTGTGCGAGCACCAATGCAGGCGTGACCGCGATGAGCAGTGTGGCCAGAAGGAATTTCATGTCATTTGTCTCCGTCGTTTATTGAGGCGGGGCGGCGAACCAGCCCCGCACGGCTTCGGGCAGCTTCCTTCCGGTGCGGTGCGCCCTCTCGAGCACCTGCCAGTAGTAGCGGTAGCTTGCCCTGTCCTCCAGTTTGCCTTCGTGGCTGATCGGCGCCCAGTCGGCCCGGGCAGCGGCATCCACGATCCTCGCGGCGGTTTCTATTTCCTCGGTCCCGGGCGCGAACGCTTCCAGGATCGGCCGGATCTGGTCCGGATGGATGCTCCACATGCGCGTGAAGCCCAATTCGTTGGCGGCGCGGCGGGCCGCGGCCCCCATCGCTTTCGTGTTCTTGAATTCGGTGACGACGCCATGCGACGGCACCTTGCCGTGCGCGTGGCACGCGGAGGCGATCTCCAGCTTCGCGCGCACCACCAGCGGGTGCGTGAACTGGCCCTCGATGCCCATGCCGGCCGAAGGAATCGCGCCGCCATGCGCGGACACGAAATCCATCAGGCCGAAGCTGAGCGACTGTACGCGGGGATGCGCCGCGATGTCGAACGCGCGATGCACCGCGGCGGGAGATTCGATCAGCACGTGCACGGGCAGTTGCGATGCGCCGGCTTCATCGAGGGCGCGCGCGGCTCGCTCGACATCCGCCACCGACTCCACCTTGGGAATCATCACGTGGCACAGCCGCTTGCCGGCCTTGCCCGCGATGGTGGCGATGTCTTGTTCGAACGCAGGATGGTCGACGGGGTGAACGCGCACCGCAATGCGCGCTTTGGTGCTGGCAACGGACGCGAGCGCGACGACCAGCGCCGCGTGCTCGGCCTCGCCGCCGACCGGCGCGCCGTCCTCGCAATCCAGCGTCACATCGAAGACGCACGCGCCGAATTCCTCGGTCATCTCCGCCTGCAGCTGCACGCTCTTGCGCATCCGCGCCTCGACGCCGCTGTAGTGGTCGCAGACCGGAAGGAATCCGGTCTGCGCCTGCGCGCCGAGGAGGATGTCGCGGGGGTGAAGGATAGCCCCCACGCTTGTCACTGCGTGTACTGCGCTGCCCCCCGAGGGGGCTTTCGCACCTAGGGACGGCCCGTCGTCGCTCACTGCGTGCCGGGCCTCAGAGCAGGTGGGCGACGCCAGCCTGCTCGTCCTGCAGTTCCTTCAGCGTCTTGTCGATGCGCTCCTGGCTGAACGCGTCGATCTCCAGTCCCTTGACGATCTCGTACTTGCCGTCCTTGGTGGTGACCGGGAAGCCGAACATGATGTCCTTCGGGATGCCGTAGTCGCCATTGGAAGGGACACCCATCGTGACCCACTTGCCGCTGGTGCCCAGCGCCCAGTCGCGCATGTGGTCGATCGCGGCGTTGGCAGCCGATGCCGCCGACGAGAGGCCGCGCGCTTCGATGATCGCCGCGCCGCGCTTGCCGACGGTGGGCAGGAACGTGTCGGCGTTCCACACCTGATCGTTGATCAGGTCCTTGACGGCCTTGCCATTCACGGTGGCGAAGCGGTAGTCGGCGTACATCGTGGGCGAGTGGTTGCCCCACACGGTGAGCTTCTCGATGTCGGCGACAGCCGTGCCGGTCTTGGCGGCGACCTGGCTCAGCGCGCGGTTGTGGTCGAGGCGAAGCATGGCGGTGAAGTTCTCGCGCGGCAGGCTCGGCGCGCTCTTCATCGCGATGTAAGCGTTGGTATTGGCGGGGTTGCCCACCACGAGCACCTTGACGTTGCGGCTCGCGACCTTGTCCAGCGCCTTGCCTTGCGCGGTGAAGATCGCGCCGTTGACGGCGAGCAGCTCGGCGCGCTCCATGCCCGGGCCGCGGGGACGCGAGCCGACCAGCAGCGCGTAGTCGGTGTCCTTGAACGCGGTCATCGGGTCGCTGTGCGCTTCCATGCCGGCCAGCAACGGGAATGCGCAATCTTCCAGCTCCATCATCACGCCCTTGAGCGCCTTCTGGGCCTTCTCGTCGGGGATCTCGAGCAGTTGCAGGATGACGGGTTGGTCCTTGCCCAGCATCTCGCCGGAGGCAATGCGAAACAGCAGGGCGTAACCGATCTGGCCGGCAGCGCCTGTGACGGCAACGCGGACGGGCTTTTTGCTCATGGAAATCTCCGAACGTGAGTGATGAAAACGGGCCGGCTCGGGAGGGAAAAGCCGCGCGGCGGGCCCTGCCGGGAAGCGGGGAGTTTACTCGCGAAAACCCTAGGGCGTCAATTTGTCTTATGTCTTATATAAGATATCATCACCCTCTCATTTCGCGATGGCCCAGACGCCCTTTTCCACCTCCGACAACGCCTTCGCCCCCGAAGGCGCGACGCCGGCGTTCAGCCCGCTGTACCAGCAGATCAAGGTGCTGATCCTGCAGAGCCTCCAGGCCGGCGAGTGGAAGCCGGGCGAGGCGATCCCGAGCGAGATGGACCTGGCCGCGCGCTTTCGCGTGAGCCAGGGAACGGTGCGCAAGGCGATCGACGAACTCGCCGCCGAGAACCTCCTCGTGCGCAGGCAAGGCAAGGGCACTTTCGTTGCGACCCACGCCGAGCAGCACGTGAAGTACCGCTTCCTCAAGCTGGTGCCCGACAGCGGCGACCGCGACAGCGAAGGCCCGGCCGAACGCAGCGTGATCGACTGCAAGCGCGTGCGCGCCAGCGCGGATGTGGCGCGCGTCCTGGGCCTTCGCACTGGCGATGCCGTCGTGCAGGTGAGGCGGACCCTTTCCTTCGGCGGCGTGCCCACGATCCTCGAAGACCTCTGGTTGCCCGGCATCACGTTCAAGGGCCTCACCGCCGAGCAGATGGCGGGCTACCACGGGCCGACGTACGCGATGTTCGAAGTCGAGTTCGGCGTGCGCATGGTGCGCGCCGAAGAGCGCATTCGCGCCGTCGCCGCGGACGCGCAAGTGGCCGCGCTCCTGAAAGTCGAGCAGCGCACGCCTTTGCTGAGCGTCGAGCGCGTGGCCTACACCTACAACGACGTGCCGATGGAGCTGCGCCGCGGCCTGTACCTTACCGATACGCACCACTACCGCAACGAGTTGAGCTGACCGCATGCTGAACGCCACGCCACGCGTCGCACCGCGCACCACGGAATTCGTGAAGGCTCCGCGTCAGTTTTGTGCGTTGCAATAGAATTTTGGGTTGTTCCCGCATTTATCGAACCGAACCGCGCATGCGCACCATCACGAAAGTCAAGCCATGACAGAGCCAGCCAAGAAGCGGCCCGAGTTTCGCAATATCCACGCGCTGACTGACCTTCCGGGCTATCGCCTCCCCGCCGCGGGCATCGTCTCCATCCTGCATCGCATCAGCGGCGTCCTGATGTTCCTGCTGCTGCCGTTCATCATCTGGATGTTCGACACGTCCGTCTCCTCCGAAATTTCCTTCGCCAGATTCCGGGCCGTCTTCAACAACGGCTTCTGGTACGTGCCGGGATTCCTCGTGAAGCTCGTGGCGCTCGCGCTGATCTGGGCTTACCTGCATCACCTGATCGCGGGCCTGCGCCACCTGTGGATGGACGTGAGCCACGCGGCCGTGACGAAGGAATTCGGCATGCGCTCCGCGCAAGTGACGCTGGGCTTGAGCGTCTTGCTCACGCTGGTGCTCGGGGCCAAGCTGTTCGGGCTGTATTGAAGCCTCCACCAAAGCAATAACAAGGAACAAGAACATGTCCGTGAACTACGGCTCCAAGCGCATCGTCGTGGGCGCGCATTACGGTCTGCGCGACTGGCTCAGTCAACGCGTGACCGCGGGCATCATGGCCCTCTTCACCCTCATCGTTCTGCTGCAGGTCATCTTCTCCCGCGGCCCCATGGGCTACGACAAGTGGGCCGGCATCTTCGCGGCGCAGTGGATGAAGGTGCTGACCTTTTCCGTGATCGTGTCCCTGCTCTGGCACGTGTGGGTGGGCATGCGCGACGTGTGGATGGATTACATCAAGCCGGTCTGGCTGCGCCTCCTGCTGCAAGTCTTCACCATCGTCTGGCTCACGGGCTGCGCGGGCTGGGCCATTCAAGTGCTGTGGAGACTCTGAGAATATGACCTACACCAACAAGAACATCACCAAGCGCAAATTCGACGTCGTGATCGTCGGCGCCGGCGGCTCCGGCATGCGCGCGTCGTTGCAACTTGCGCGCGCTGGCCTGAACGTCGCGGTTTTGTCGAAAGTCTTTCCGACACGCTCGCACACGGTGGCCGCCCAGGGCGGCATCGGCGCGTCGCTGGGCAACATGTCCGAGGACAACTGGCACTACCACTTCTACGACACCGTCAAGGGCTCCGACTGGCTCGGCGACCAGGACGCGATCGAGTTCATGTGCCGTGAAGCGCCCAAGGCGGTCTATGACCTTGAGCACATGGGCATGCCTTTTGACCGTAACCCCGACGGCACGATTTACCAGCGCCCCTTCGGCGGCCACACCGCCAACTACGGTGAAAAAGCCGTGCAGCGCGCCTGCGCCGCCGCTGACCGCACCGGCCACGCGATGCTGCACACGCTGTACCAGCAAAACGTCAAGGAAA